>NZ_JAUTYU010000011.1:0-177553 GCF_052112105.1 Pseudomonas sp. BP11-1-1 | reverse complement strand
GCCCCACCACTCGGCACCTCGCCTAGGCTCGGTGTGCCCTCACTCCGGCATTGCTCCGTGGGCCCGCCGCGATGGGCCATCCATGGCCCTGCGCGGCTATCCCGGCATCCATGCCGGGATGCCCACTCCACAATGCCTGCGTTCGGCCAGCGTGGTTTAACGGGGCGCCAAGATCAAGATCAAGATCCAAAGCAAGAGCAAGAGCAAGAGCGGGCATCAGCCAGGATTCATTTGGCTGAACCACCGCTTTCGCGAGCAAGCTCGCTCCCACATTGGATTTTCGGCAGCCACCCAATGCACATACGCCGCAAAACCCTGTGGGAGCGAGCTTGCTCGCGAAGAGGCCGGTACACCCAACATCAGCGCAAACTGACACACCGCCTTCGCGAGCAGGCTCGCTCCCATAGGAGATATGCAATCCACCAGAAACCAGGTCGACCCTTAAGGCCGCCTCGCTTTTGCTTTTGCTTTTGCTTTTGCTTTTGCTTTTGCTTTTGATCTGAAGCGCCCCGTTAACCACGATGGCTGAACGAAGGTATTGCGCAGTGGGTAACCCGGCATGGATGCCGGGTTAGCCGCGCTGGGCCATGGATGGCCCTTCGCGGCGGCCCACGGAGCGATGCCTTCGTTCAGGCATGCCGAGCCTAGGCGAGGCACCGAGTGGTGGGGCAAAGCCTTTTTGGTTACTTTTTTGGCGTCTGAAAAAAGTGACCCGCCGTAAGGGCGGAACCATCAGCCGCCGTTACGCAAAAAACGGATATACACCCCACCTAAAAAATCAGCCCCCAAGCAACTCAGCCTTGACCAACTTAGCCTGCTCATCAGCATGATACGAAGACCGCACCAACGGCCCCGAAGCCACGTTCTTGAACCCCATCTTGTACCCCTCCTCGGCAAACCAGGCAAAAGTATCCGGGTGTACAAAACGCTGCACCGGCAAGTGGCTACGCGAAGGCTGCAGGTACTGGCCGAGAGTCAACATATCGATGTCATGCTCACGCATGCGCTTCATGACCTCGATAACTTCCTCATCGGTCTCACCCAGGCCCAGCATCAAGCCAGACTTGGTCGGAATATGCGGCATCATCTGCTTGAAGCGCTGCAGCAAGGTCAACGACCACTGGTAGTCCGAGCCCGGACGCGCGGCCTTGTACAGGCGTGGCACGGTTTCCAGGTTGTGGTTGAACACATCTGGCGGCTCGGCAGCGGTGATTTCCAGGGCGATGTCCATGCGGCCGCGGTAGTCCGGCACCAGGGTTTCCAGCTGCACGTTCGGCGACAGCTTGCGGATTTCGCGAATGCAGTCGGCGAAGTGCTGGGCACCACCGTCACGCAGGTCGTCGCGGTCCACCGAGGTGATGACCACGTACTTGAGCTTCAGGTCGGCAATGGCGATCGCCAGGCTTTCCGGCTCGTTGACGTCCAATGGCTTCGGACGACCGTGGCCGACGTCGCAGAATGGGCAGCGACGGGTGCAGATGTCGCCCATGATCATGAACGTCGCGGTACCGCCGGAGAAGCATTCTCCCAGGTTCGGGCAGGAGGCTTCTTCGCAGACGCTGTGCAGCTTGTGCTTGCGCAGCAGCGCCTTGATGCGGTCGACTTCCGGGGAAACCGGGATGCGCACGCGGATCCAGTCGGGTTTCTTCGGCAGTTCGGTGGTGGGGATGATCTTGACCGGAATGCGTGCAACCTTCTCGGCGCCGCGCAGCTTGACGCCGGCCTCTACCTTGGCACGCGGGGCCGGACGCTCGGTGACGTCCTGCGTCGGGATCATGGTTTGCACTGCATCAGTAGTCATATCAGTCGATTCCGCCCGTGAGGGTCGTCTGCTCAGCATAGTCGAGGTGTTTGACGAGCTGCGCGCGCAGCCGGGCACTTACCTCGGCAAATTCAATCGATCCTGTGTGATCGCGCAGCTGGGTCATCGCCAGCCCTGCGTAGCCACAGGGATTAATCCGTCGGAACGGTTCAAGATTCATGTCCACGTTCAACGCCAGGCCGTGGAACGAACAACCATGGCGGATCCGCAGACCAAGGGAGGCGATCTTCGCCCCGTCGACGTACACGCCCGGTGCATCGGGCTTGGCCGCCGCGGCCACACCGTAGCTGGCGAGCAGCTCGATCAGGCACGTCTCCATGCGCGTGACCAGCTCGCGCACGCCGAATCCCAGCTTGCGCACATCCAGCAGCAGGTAGGCCACCAGTTGGCCGGGACCATGGTAAGTCACCTGCCCGCCCCGGTCGACCTTCACCACCGGGATATCACCCGGCAGCAATAGATGCTCGGCCTTGCCCGCCTGGCCCTGGGTGAACACCGGTGGGTGTTCGACCAGCCAGACTTCATCAGCCGCCGCGTCACCGCGTTCATTGGTGAAGCGCTGCATGGCATGCCAGACCGGCTCGTAAGCCATCGTGCCCAGCTCGCGAAAGCCCAGCGTGCCCGGCATCACAACACCATGTGCACGAAACCGGTCGCTCGCAGCTCGCTGTTGATGTCGTAGAGCTGTTCCTGGCCGGTGGCAATGATGTGCAACTGGATCGTCGTGTACTTGCCGTTGGTACTCTGGCGCTCGGCCAGGGTCTTGAGGTCAACGGTGGCGTGTTTCTCAAGGATCGCGACGATCTTGTCCTTGAAGCCCACACCGGTGTCGCCGATTACTTTGATCGGGTAATCCGCGCAGGGAAATTCGATCTTTGGCGCCTTTACTTCAGAGTCTGTCATGGCGTAACGGCCTCGCAAGGCGTGGTAACGAACATGGCCCCGCGCCGGAAAGGAACGGGGCCATGCAGGTCAACACTCGGAATCAGTTGAACAAGCCGTAGAAGAATAGACGGATGCTATCCCACATGCGGCGGAAGATACCACCTTCCTCGACCGCGTCCAGCGCGATCAGGTCGGCGCTGTGCACCACCTTGTCTTCCAGTTTGACTTCGACCTTGCCGATGACGTCACCCTTGGCGATCGGCGCGGTCAGTTGCGGATTCATGGTCATGCTGGCGGCGAGCTTCTTGAGCTGGCCTTTCGGCAGGGTCATGGTCAGGTCCTGGGCCAGGCCGGCCTTCACCTGGTTGGTGGAACCTTTCCAGACCTGGGCCTGGGCCAGTTCGGTGCCCTTCTGGTAGAAGGTCTGGGTCTCGAAGAAACGGAAACCGTAGGTCAGCAGCTTCTGGGTTTCAGCGGCACGAGCCACTTCGCTGCTGGTGCCGAAGACCACGGCGATCAGGCGCATGCCGTCGCGCACGGCCGAAGACACCATGCAATAGCCCGCTTCGTCGGTGTGACCGGTCTTCAGGCCATCGACGGTCTTGTCGCGCCACAGCAGCAGGTTGCGGTTAGGTTGCTTGATGCCGTTCCAGAAGAACTCCTTCTGGGAGTAGATGGCGTAGTGCGCCGGGTCTTCGTGGATGATTGCACGAGCCAGCACCGCCATGTCGTGAGCCGACGAGTAGTGCTCCGGGTTCGGCAGGCCGGTCGGGTTCATGAAGTGGCTGTTGGTCATGCCCAGGTCGGCCACGGTTTTGTTCATCATGTCGGCGAACGCATCTTCGCTGCCGGCGATGTGCTCGGCCAGGGCGACGCTGGCGTCGTTGCCGGACTGGATGATGATGCCGTGCAGCAGGTCGCTGACGGTCACTTGCGAGCCGACCTTGATGAACATCCGCGAACCGCCGGTGCGCCAGGCATTCTCGCTGACGGTGACCGGATCGTTCTCGCCAATCTGGCCACGACGAATCTCCAGCGTGGCGATGTAGGCGGTCATCAGCTTGGTCAGGCTGGCCGGTGGCAGGCGCTGGTCACCATTGTTCTCCACCAGCACATTGCCGCTGCTGGCATCCATGAGGACATAGGCCTTGGCCGCCAGTTGTGGAGGCGAAGGCATCATCTCGACCGCGAATGCGGCCGGAGAGAGAAGCAGCGGGACTAGCAGGCAAAGGCGTTTGGCAAAGGTGGTGATGTTCATCCGTCTCTCGAAATCGCTAATGGGACTGCCCGAAGGCAGAACTAAACAGGCAGCCTCTTAACGGGCCGCCGCGTATTTAAGTTGCTCACTCACAACCCTTGCCGGGCTTTTGTTATTCATGGAGCCAACAACCTGACCCGCCCAAACCGCAAGCGGGCCTTTCAAATCTACTCAGCCGTGACCAGGCTCGGCGAACCGAGATTGGCCAGGCGCACACTGTTCTGCACCTGCTGGACTTCACCCGGAGAACCGATCGGCCCCAGGCGCACCCGATGCAGTGTCTGCTGGTTGCGCACGATCGAGCTGATGAACACCGGCGCGCTGACCATCGAGCTCAGCTTCGACCTCAACAGCTCGGCAGCGTCCGGGTTGGCGAACGCGCCCACTTGCAGATACTGGCCAGACGCTGTTGCAGAAGCGTTTTTTTTTGGGTCGATCTGCACGGGCACCACGGCCGCCGCATGTTGCTGCGGCGGTGGGGTCCATTGCTCGACCGTACCGGTGGAAGCCGTCACGGTCGGCGCGGCATTTTGCGCCACTTTCGGCTCGTTGAGCATCAAAGGCGCCGGACGGCCGCGCTGGGCCCACCATTCCTGCGGATCAATGCCTTCGACCTTGACCCGCGCAGTGCCGATTTCAGCGTAACCGAGCTTTTTCGCCGCCGCATACGACAAGTCGATGATCCGGTCGGAATAGAACGGCCCACGGTCGTTGACCCGCAGGATCACGCTCTTGTTGTTGTCCAGGTTGGTCACCCGCACATAGCTGGGCAGCGGCAAGGTCTTGTGGGCAGCGCTCATGCCATAAAGGTCGTAGACCTCGCCATTGGCGGTGTTCTGGCCATGAAACTTGGTGCCGTACCAGGACGCCGTGCCCGAGGCCACATAGCGCTTGGAATCAGCCATTGGGAAATAGGTCTTGCCCAGCACCGTATACGGGTTGGCCTTGTAGGGGCCGGTGTGCAGGGTCGGCGTTGCGTCGGGGATGCGCGAGACATCCACGTCCCACCACGGCGCGCCGTCCTTGTGGGCCCGGTTGATGTCCAGGCCCGGCGTGGCTTTCACGACGTTGCTGTTCTTCTGGGTCGGTGCGCGGCTGGTTGAACAACTGACGACCAACAGCGACAGCGCAGCCAATGCCACCAGCTTGAGGGGCCTGGCTTTCAGGGGTTGATAGGTAGGCATTGCCCGCATTATTTGACGCCCCGTGCTTTGACCAGCTCTTCAGACAGTTGATATACGGCCATGGCGTACATCACGCTGCGGTTATAACGCGTAATCGCGTAGAAATTCTTCAGGCCCATCCAATATTCGGGGCCCTGCTCGCCTTCCAGGCGCATTGCGGTGACTGGCATGTCATCACGCAGCGCATCATGACTCGACCAGCCCAGCGCTCGCAACTCCCCGACGGTTTTCGTCGGCTCGATGCCCTCGGTCAGGCCCTCGTCCACCTGCTCGCCACGCACATCGGCACGGCTGACCACCGGTTCGCCGGCCTCCCAGCCATGGCGCTTGAAATAGCTGGCAACACTGCCGATGGCATCCGTCGGATTGGTCCAGATATTGATGTGGCCGTCGCCGTCGAAATCCACAGCATAGGCGCGGAAACTGCTTGGCATGAATTGCGGCAGGCCCATCGCCCCGGCGTAGGAACCCTTGAGGGTCATTGGATCAACTTGTTCTTCGCGAGCCAGCAACAGGAACTCGCGCAGTTCCTTGCGGAAGAACTCGCCGCGGGGCGGGTAATCGAAACCCAGGGTCGACAGCGCGTCGATCACCCGGAAATTGCCGGTATTGCGGCCAAAGAAGGTCTCGACGCCGATGATCGACACGATGACCTGGGCCGGCACGCCATACTCCTGCTCGGCGCGGGCCAGCGCGGCCTCGTGCTGGCGCCAGAAATCCACGCCCCGGGCGATCCGCGCCTCGGTGATGAACATCGGCCGGTATTCGCTCCACTGCTTGACGCGCTCGGCGGGCCGGGAGATCGCGTCGAGAATCGACTGCTTGCGCTCGGCCTCGCGGAACACCCCCATCAGCTGTTCGCCGGCAAAACCGTAGTCGCGGGTCATTTCACCGACAAACTCGGCCACTTGCGGCGAGCCTTCATATTCGCCTGCCACGGCATGCGGCGCACAGCCCAGGAAGCCGACCAGGCCGACCCACGGCGCATATCGCGTCGACCAGCCACGCATTGCTTGCATTGAACTCTTCACCTTATTCAAACCTGAGCGATCCACTTGCGATGGGTATGGATCGACATCAAAACCCCAAACGCTGACAGTAGTGTCACCAGCGAAGTTCCTCCGTAGCTAATGAATGGCAACGGCACCCCCACGACCGGCAGCAGGCCACTGACCATACCGATGTTGACGAAAACATAAACAAAAAACGTCATCGTCAGGCTGCCCGCGAGCAATTTTCCGAACAGCGTTTGCGCCTGGGCCGTGATCACCAGGCCCCGGCCGATCAACAACAGGTAGATCAACAGCAGCACGCAGATGCCCACCAGGCCGAACTCCTCGCCCATCACCGCGATGATGAAGTCGGTGTGGCTTTCCGGCAGAAAGTCCAGGTGCGACTGGGTACCCATCAGCCAACCCTTGCCGAACACGCCGCCGGAACCGATGGCGGCCTTGGACTGGATGATGTTCCAGCCGGTGCCCAGCGGATCGCTCTCCGGATCGAGGAACGTCAGGATCCGCTGCTTCTGGTAGTCGTGCATCACGAAGTACCACATCGCCACCGACACCGGCACGGCGATGGCGATCACGCTGAGGATCCAGCGCCAGCGCAACCCGCCCATGAACAGCACGAAGGCGCCGCCAGCCAGGATCAGCAGCGAGGTGCCGAGGTCCGGCTGGCGCACTATGAGGATGAACGGGATGCCGATCAGCAACAGGCTGATGCACACGTGCTTGAGCTGCGGCGGCAAGGTGCGCT
The DNA here is from genome assembly GCF_052112105.1 of Pseudomonas sp. BP11-1-1. Lineage (NCBI taxonomy): Bacteria > Pseudomonadati > Pseudomonadota > Gammaproteobacteria > Pseudomonadales > Pseudomonadaceae > Pseudomonas > Pseudomonas sp. BP11-1-1. The sequence goes on along the minus strand of NZ_JAUTYU010000011.1, from coordinate 170,646 downwards.
TGGACAGGTACCAGGCGATGGTCGCCGGCATGATGATCTTGAGGAATTCCGAGGGCTGGAAGCGGATCACCCCGGGGATGTTGATCCAGCGGGTGGCGCCCATGGCGTTGTGGCCCATCACGTCCACCACCACCAGCAAGCCTACGCCCACCACATAGGCCAGCGGCACCCAGCGCGCCATGAAGCGCGGTTCGAGCTGGGCGATGACGATCATCGACACCAGGCCGATGCCGAACGAGGTGGCCTGCTTGGCCAGCAGGTCCCAGCTCTTGCCGCTGGCCGAATACAGCACGAACAGGCTGCCGGCCGCCAATGTCAGCAGCAGGATCAGCAACGGCCCGTCGATGTGCATGCGCTGCAGCAAGGTGGCGCGACGGCGCATCACATCTTCGCTGGAGAGGATGCGGTCGAAATTATTCTTCACGGGCCGTAGCCTCCGCGCTGATGGGGCTTGCGAATTCGGGCTTGAGCTGGCCGTGCTCGTCCAGCAGCCAGGCGTCCATGACCTGGCGCACCACCGGGGCGGCGACGCCGGAACCGGACTCACCGTTCTCGACCATCACCGAGACGACGATCTTCGGGTTGTCGGCCGGTGCGAAACCGACGAACAAGGCGTGGTCGCGATGGCGCTCCTGGACCTTGGAGCGGTCGTACTTCTCGCCCTGCTTGATCGCCACCACCTGGGCGGTACCGCTCTTGCCGGCAATCCGATACGGCGAGCCGATGGCGGCCTTGCGCGCGGTACCCCGGGCGCCGTGCATTACCTGCTGCATGCCGTTGTTGACCTTCTGCCAGTCCGACGGGTTGCGCAGGATGATGTCCGGCATCGGGTCCGGGTCCACCGGCTTCTCGCCTTCGATGGTCTTGGCCAGGTGCGGGCGATACCACTTGCCCTTGCTCGCCACCAATGCCGTGGCCTGGGCCAATTGCAGCGGCGTCGCCTGCATGTAGCCCTGGCCGATCCCGAGGATCAGGGTTTCGCCGGGGAACCAGGCCTGGCGGCGCGTCGCCCGTTTCCATTCGCGGGAGGGCATCAGGCCTGGGGATTCTTCGAACATGTCCAGGGAGACTTTCTGACCGATGCCGAACTTGTTCATGTAGGACGACAACCGATCGATCCCCAGCTTGTGGGCCAGGTCATAGAAATAGGTGTCGTTGGAACGCATGATCGCCGTTTCCAGGTCTACGTAGCCATCGCCGGTGCGGTTCCAGTTGCGATACTTGTGGTCGTAGTTGGGCAGCATGTAATAGCCCGGATCGTAGACCCGGGTCGATGCGGTCACCACGCCGGAGTCCAGCCCGGCAATCGCCACGGCCGGCTTGATGGTCGAACCCGGCGGATAGAGCCCGCGCAGCACGCGGTTGAACAACGGCCGGTCGATGGAATCGCGCAGCTCGGCATAGGCCCTGAAACTGATGCCGGTGACGAACAGGTTCGGGTCGAAGCTCGGCTGGCTGACCATCGCCAGGACCTCGCCGGTGTTCGGGTCCAGCGCAACCACGGCACCACGCCGCCCGCCCAGCGCCGCCTCGGCGGCTTCCTGCAACTTGATGTCCAGGCTCAGGACGATGTCCTTGCCGGGAATCGGGTCGGTACGCTTGAGCACCCGCAGCACCCGGCCCCGGGCGTTGGTCTCGACTTCCTCGTAACCCACCTGGCCGTGCAGCTCGGCCTCGTAGAATCGCTCGATGCCGGTCTTGCCGATATGGTGGGTGCCGCTGTAGTTGACCGGGTCGAGGGTCTTGAGCTCTTTTTCGTTGATCCGGCCCATGTAGCCGACCGAGTGGGCGAAATGCGGCCCTTGGGGGTAATGCCGCACCAGTTGCGCCACCACTTCCACGCCGGGCAGGCGGAACTGGTTCACGGCGATCAGGGCGATCTGCTCTTCGGTCAGCTCGAACATGATCGGCACCGGCTCGAAGGGGCGCCGGCCCTGACGCATGCGTTTCTCGAAGATGACCCGGTCCTCGGGCGTCAGTTGCAGCACTTCGACGATCACGTCGAGGACTTTCTGCCAGTCGCCGGAACGTTCGCGGGTCATGCTCAGGCTGAAGCTGGGCCGGTTGTCCGCCACCACCACGCCGTTGCGGTCGAAGATCAGCCCACGGGTCGGCGGAATGGGTTGCACATGCACCCGGTTACTTTCCGACAGGGTCGAGTGGTACTCGTACTGGATGACCTGGAGAAAATACAACCGCGCAATCAGCACGCCGATCAGCGTCACCACGGTAATGGCGCCGAACACGACGCGGCCCCGCACCAGGCGGGCGTCTTTTTCGTGGTCCTTGATGCGGATCGGCTGGGGCATGAGAGCAGGATTACTTGTGGTAAGGGTGCCCGGACAAGACTGTCCAGGCACGATACAACTGTTCACCGATCAGGATCCGCACCAGCGGGTGCGGCAACGTCAACGGCGATAACGACCAGCGCTGGTCGGCCCGGGCACAGACTTCCGGCGCCAGCCCTTCCGGGCCACCGACCATGAAATTGACCGTGCGCGAGTCCAGCCGCCAGCGATCGAGTTCGACCGCCAGTTGCTCGGTACTCCAGGGCTTGCCGTGGACTTCCAGGGTGACGACGCGCTCGTTCGGCCCGACCTTGGCCAGCATGGCTTCGCCTTCCTGGCGGATAAAGCGCGCCACGTCGGCATTCTTGCCACGGGTGTTGAGCGGAATTTCCACCAGTTCCAGGGCCAGCTCGGACGGAAGACGCTTGGCATATTCATGCCAGCCTTCTTCCACCCACTTGGGCATGCGAGAACCGACGGCGATCAGGCGCAGTCGCACAGCGATCCCTTATTGCTGGTCTTTGTTGAGCTTGGTGAAGTGCTCATGGGTGTTTTCCGGGCTGTGGTGCGCGGCGCTGGCCGAACGGCTCTGCTCGGCACCGGCCCACAGGCGCTCCAGGTCATAGAACTGGCGCGCCGACGCGGTCATCATGTGCACGATGACGTCGTCCATGTCCAACAGGACCCAATCGCTGTCGCCCTTGCCTTCTTCGCCCAGCGGCTTGACGCCCTGTGCCTTGACCGCTTCGCGGACCTTGTCCAGCATCGCGCCGATCTGGCGGTTGGAGGTACCGGTGGCGATGATCATGTAGTCAGTGATGCTCTGCTTCTCGCGAACGTCGATCACTTGGATATCCTGGGCCTTGACGTCTTCCAGGGCCGCCACGGCCACCTTGACCAGCTCTTCGCCGGCCAGCGCCACGCCGGTGTGTGCTTCTACCGGCAGCGGGGCGCTCTTGAAGGTGCCCTTGCGCTTTACTTTGTTCAGGTCTTTGTCAGTCATAAAAAACTCGTTTTGCTCATGTGTTCGGGCGCTCGGTACACGTTGATCCGTGTCGGCGGAGCGCGCCTTGTTCAGTTCGACGCACGGTACAGACCGTGCGCATCGATGTAGGCCAGGACCGCGTCGGGCACCAGGAAACGTACCGACTTACCGCTGGCCAGCAGTTGACGGATCTGGGTGGCGGATACCGCGAGCGGCGTCTGCCAGACGAATGCAATCTGTCCGCTCGGCCCCTTCAGGGCCAGCGGGTCGCTCACCGAGCGCGCCGCCAGCAGGTTGCGCAAGGCATCCGGCGGCTCGCTGTCGGCATCCGGGCGTTGCAGCACCAGGATGTGGCAATGCTGGAGCAACTCTTCCCAGCGATGCCAAGTGGGCAGGCCGCAAAATGCGTCCCAGCCCAGAAGCAGGAAAACCTGGGCTTCGGCGGCCAGTTCGGCGCGCATCAGCTCCAGGGTATCAATGGTGTAGGACGGTTTGTCCCGCTGCAATTCGCGGGCATCCACCACCAACGGCGCCACACCGGCCACCGCGCACTCGACCATCGCCAGGCGATCCCGGGCCGACACCTGCGGCGTGTCCCGATGAGGCGGCCGGGCGCTGGGCGTCAGGCGCAGCTCATCGAGGGCCAGGGCGTCGGCAACTTCCAGCGCACCGCGCAAATGGCCGATGTGCACCGGGTCGAATGTGCCGCCCAGGATACCGATGCGCTTTGGCGCGGTCGCCGTCACAGCGGGCTTAGTCACAGGGGCCAGTGGGTCGAGGTCGCCCAAGTCAGACCGGCTCCTGCCCGCGCAACTGGCCGTCGCCGACCACGATGTACTTCTCGCAGGTCAGACCTTCGAGGCCCACCGGGCCACGGGCGTGCAGCTTATCAGTAGAAATGCCGATCTCGGCGCCCAATCCGTATTCAAAGCCATCGGCAAAGCAGGTCGGTGCGTTGATCATCACCGACGCCGAGTCCACTTCGGTCACGAAACGCCGGGTTTCGCCCTGGTGTTCGCTGACGATGGCATCGGTGTGCTGGGAGCCGTGGCGGTTGATGTGCTCGATGGCCTCGTCCAGCCCGTCCACGACGCGGATCGACAGGATCGGCGCCAGGTATTCGGTGTTCCAGTCTTCCTCGGTCGCCACCGCGGCCTCGATGATCGCCCGGGTGCGTTCGCAACCGCGCAGTTCGACGCCTTTTTCGCGGAACTGGGCCGCCATCGACGGCAGGAAATGCTCGGCAACCGCCTGATCCACCAGCAAGGTTTCCATCGCACCGCAGATACCGTAGCGGTAGGTCTTGGCGTTGAAGGCGATGCGCTGGGCCTTCGGCAATTCGGCATGGGCGCTGACGTAGACGTGGCAGATGCCGTCCAGGTGCTTGATCACCGGCACGCGAGCGTCGCGACTGACGCGCTCGATCAGCCCCTTGCCGCCACGGGGCACGATGACGTCGACGAACTCGGGCATGGTGATCAGCGCGCCGACCGCCGCGCGATCGGTGGTTTCCACCACTTGCACGACGGCGGCCGGCAGGTTGGCTTCGGCCAGGCCGCGCTGGATGCAGGCGGCAATGGCGCGGTTGGAGTGGATCGCCTCGGAACCGCCACGCAGGATGGTCGCGTTACCGGACTTCAGGCACAGGCTCGCGGCGTCGATGGTGACGTTCGGCCGCGACTCGTAGATGATCCCGACCACGCCCAGGGGCACGCGCATCTTGCCGACCTGGATACCCGACGGCCGATAGCTCATGTCGCGGATCGCCCCGACCGGGTCCGGCAGTGCCGCGACCTGACGCAGACCGACGATCATGCCGTCGATGCGTGCCGGGGTCAGCGCCAGGCGTTCGAGCATGGCCGGCTCAAGCCCATTGGCCCGGCCAGCGGCCAGGTCCAGTTCGTTGGCGGCGGACAACTCGGCGCGAGCGGCGTCCAGCGCATTGGCGGCGGCCTGCAGGGCGCGGTTCTTCTGCGCGGTGCTGGCACGGCCGATGATGCGCGACGCTTCGCGGGCGGCGCGACCCAGGCGGGTCATGTAGTCAAGAACGGACTCAGTCATGGTCTGTGTGGTCTTGGCAAAGAGGAAAGCGGCAGATTATAGCTGTCGTAACCCTCGACTAACAGCGCGGTCTCACAGCAGTGACCGGCGGAGATTGAAAACAGGCATAAACCGCCGACATTCCGTTCACTGTTCAGCGGTAATTAAGCTATCCGTTGTTATCATCGCGCTATCTTTGGCCTGACCTCGTCCACTGCCATGACCGATTCGCCTCCAACGCCCAGCGCCCTGCCCCACGCTTTTTTTGACCGCGACGCCCAGGTACTCGCCCAGGACCTGCTGGGCAAAGTCATCCGCCACAAGGTCGGTGACCTGTGGCTCAGCGCGCGGATCATCGAGACCGAAGCGTATTACTTCGCCGAAAAAGGCAGCCACGCCTCGCTGGGCTACACGGAAAAGCGCAAGGCTTTGTTTCTGGACGGCGGGCACATCTATATGTACTACGCCCGGGGCGGCGATTCCCTGAACTTCAGTGCCCAAGGCCCCGGCAACGCGGTCTTGATCAAGTCCGCGTACCCGTGGGTGGACAGCATCAGCGGGCCGGCGAGCCTGGCGCAGATGCTCCTGAACAACCCCGACGCCCAGGGCCGGCCGCGCACACCGCAAAAACTCTGTGCCGGCCAGACCTTGCTGTGCAAGGCTCTGGGCCTGAAAGTGCCGGATTGGGACGCCAAGCGCTTCGACCCGGAACGGTTATTGGTGGAAGACGTCGGTGTACCAACGGTCAATGTGATCCAGACCACCCGCCTGGGCATTCCGCTCGGGCGGGACGAACACCTGCCCTACCGCTTCGTCGATGCCGCCTACGCCCCGTGGTGCACCCGCAACCCGCTGCGGCGCGGACAGGTCGAGGGCCGGGATTATTTTTTGCTGTCCTGAACATAAACACTGCATGAGCCTGTGGCCCCTTGTGGGAGCGAGCTTGCTCGCGATGGCGCCAGGCCTGTGAAATAAATGGCGACTGACACACCGCTATCGCGAGCAAGCTCGCTCCCACAGTTTGAAGCTTCAGTGATCTTGAGTTTTCGTTCACACAGCAAAAATTGCATGCCCATCACTATTGAATGGAGTTGTTCTTATGGGCCCATGGCTCGATAGCATCACCGGCTGGCTGACCGTCAACCCGCAATGGCTGGCGGTGGCGGTGTTTGTCGTCGCGTGCGTTGAATGCCTGGCCATCGCCGGGTTGATCGTGCCGGGCACCGTGCTGTTGTTCGCGATCACAGTACTGGCCGGCAGTGGCGCGTTGTCCCTGGGCGAAACCTTGTTGCTGGGCCTTCTCGGCGGATTGCTGGGGGATCTGGTGTCGTACTTCCTTGGTCGGCATTTCCACCAGAACATCCGGCGCCTGCCGGGGCTGCGGCATCATCCGGAATGGATGAGCGCTGCAGAAGGCTATTTCCATCGCTACGGCATCGCCAGCCTGCTGGTGGGACGCTTTATCGGCCCGTTGCGACCGATGCTGCCGATGGTTGCGGGGATGTGCGACATGCCGTTCCCACGTTTTGCCGTCGTCAGCCTGGTGGCCGCGTCAGGCTGGACCGTCGCCTATTTGCTGCCGGGTTGGGCCACCGGCGCGGCGTTCCGCCTGCCATTGCCCGAAGGCTTCTGGCCGCAGGCCGGCGTTGTCATCGGCAGCATCGCGTTGATGCTCGGCCTGAGCGTCAACAGCAGCCTGCGTCGTCATCGCCATGCCTCGGCAATCATCGCCAGTGTTGGCCTGGCGATCCTGATCAGTCTGTTCATCGGCTTCCGCTACCTGGCCGCCTTCGACCAGGGCTTGATGGCGCTGGTGCAGGAACATCGCAGCGCGACGCTGGATGAAATCGCCGTGACCTTCACGCTGATCGGTGAATTTCGCAACATGCTGATCTTCAGCGCCCTGCTGACCGGACTGCTGTTATTGGCGCGCCAGTGGCGGCAGGCGATCTTTGCCGGGGCTACCATGTTGCTCACTGCCCTGGCGAACACCGGCACCAAGCACTTCTTCGCCCGCGTGCGCCCGGAAATCCTCACCGACCCCTTGACCAGCTACAGCATGCCCAGCGGCCACGCCTCAGGCGCATTTGCCCTGTTCCTGAGCCTCGCCGTGCTGGCCGGTCGCGGCCAACCACCACGCCTGCGCCTGACCTGGCTGTTGCTTGGTTCGTTGCCGGCGTTGGCCATTGCCCTGTCGCGGGTCTACCTCGGCGCGCACTGGCCAAGCGACGTCGTTGCCGGCGCCATGCTCGCCGCCAGCGTCTGCGCCGCCGTGCTGTGGTTGAGCCAACGCCAGGAGCCGCTGCGCGCCATGCCGCCGAAAATCTGGTGGCTGATTCTGCCGGCGCTGGTGGCGGTGTTCAGCTTCTTCGCCTTGCGGCATTTGCCGCATGCGATGTTGCGGTATGCCTACTAATCCCGAGACACAGTGTTTCCCTGTGGGAGCGAGCTTGCTCGCGAAGGCGGCTGTACATTCAATACTGATGCAAGCTGACCCGCCGCTATCGCGAGCAAGCTCGCTCCCACCGGGGACCGGTGTTGTTCGATGGATGTACCTCAGGCAAACAGTTCGCCTTGCAACTCATCAAGCAACGCCTGGATCGCATCCAGCCGCTGTTGCGGATCGTCGAGTTGCAACAGGTCGAGCTTGTCCAGTTCGTTGAACGGCAGCAGATAGGCCAGTTGATTGGCGAGGGACTGTTGGCCGGTGGCTTCGGTGCCCATGTTCAGCGCCTCGACCATCGGATGTTCGGCCAGGGCCTTGAGCAGCGCCACCAGGTCGGCGTCCTCGTCCTGCAGCGGTTGTTCCGGCTCGTCTTCCAGCCATTCGACTTCAGCCACGGTGAGCTGATCGGCCTGGACGCTGCTGCTGTGCACGAGAAAACGCCGGCCGCCCTGCACCCGAATGCCCAGCAGGCCGTTCTCCTGCTGGGAAAAATCGGTGATCAGCGCTTCACAGCCGACCCGCGCATAGCCGTCAGGCGCGATGCCGACCTCCTCGCCATCGAGGATGCACACCACCCCGAAGCCTTCGCCCTTTTTCATGCAGCGTCCGATCATGTCGAGGTAACGTGCCTCGAAAATCTGCAGATCGAGAATGCAACCGGGGAACAACACGGTGTTCAGCGGAAACAGCGGCAAGCTCATAACTCGTTCCTTAAACCGTCATCGACACCACCAGCGGCAGCAGCACCGCCGTGGCCACGCCCATCAGACTCATCGCCAGCGCCGCGAAGGCACCGGTTTCCTCGCTTTCCTGCAACGCCACCGACGTACCCACCGCATGGGCCGTCAGGCCCAGGGCCATGCCACGGGCCTCGGGACTGTGGACACCCAACCGGGTCAGAATGCTCGGGCCGAGGATCGCCCCGAGCACGCCGGTGATCAACACGAACACCGCCGCCATCGCCGCCACGCCACCGATCTGCTCGGCCACCAGCATCGCAATGGGCGAAGTCACGGACTTGGGTGCCATCGTCATGAGAATCATGTGCTCGGCGCCAAACGCCCAGCCCAGCACCACGGCGGAACCGGTGGCAAACACCCCGCCTATCACCAGCGTAGTAAAAATCGGCCAGAACAATTGACGGATTCGCCGCAGGTTCAAGTACAGCGGCACCGCCAGCGCCACGGTTGCCGGCCCCAGCAGGATGCTGAGGATTTCCGTGCTCTTGCGGTATTCGGCGTAGCTGATGCCGCAGCCGACCAGCACGGCGATCAGCACCAGCATCGACATCAATACGGGCTGGAGGAACACCCAGCGGGTCTTTTCGAACGCCGCCAGCACCAATTGATAGGCGCCCAGGGTGATGCCGATGCCAAACAGCGGATGGTGGATGACTGAGGTCCAGGCGCCCTGCCAATCGAACATCATGGCGCGTCCTCCGGCTCGACGGTATGGCGCCGGGCCAGGCGCTGCATCAGCACGCCCGTCAGCATCACGGAAAGGACCAGCGACAGCACCAGCGCGCCGACAATCGCCCAGAAGTCTGCGGCGATCGCCCGGGCGTAGACCATGACGCCCACCGCCGGCGGCACCAGCAGCAACGGCAGGTAGCGCAACAGGCTGCTGGCGGCGAGGTTCAATGGTTCGCTGACTTCGCCGCGAGCGATCAGGTAGCCCAGCATCAGCAGCAGGCCCACGATCGGCCCTGGCAGGATCGGCAGGAACAAATGATTGATGGCGGTGCCCAGCAATTGGAACAGCACCAGCCAGGTCAGGCCCCTTAGCAACATCCGCTTTCTCCCTCTACAACAGACCCAATGAACGCGCCAATTCGGTTCACGGCATGATTCCGTGGCGAGGGAGCTTGCTCCCGCTTGAGTGCGAAGCGCTCATAAAATGGGGCCGCTGCGCAGCCCAGCGGGAGCAAGCTCCCTCGCCACGGAATCAAACACGCACGTTGAAAGAACCGAATTGCAAAGAATGCGCCGGCATTATAAGCACGCCCGCGCTATGGTTCGGCATTCGTAAAAAGCATGGTCGATGACCTTCCCGGCGCGCCATGTTGATCTACAGTGGTTCTCGGGGGCGCAGATCCCCGTTCCATAAAAGCAGGACAGATGAACCAAGGAGAGTCTCAATGCCCTACGTTCCCGTTACAGCGCTCAAGGATTATGTCGGCAAGGAACTGGGATGTTCCGATTGGCTGACCATCGATCAGGACCGCATCAACCTGTTCGCCGAAGCCACTGGCGACTTCCAATTCATCCATGTCGATCCGGTGAAGGCCGCGCAGACGCCGTTCGGCAGCACCATTGCCCACGGTTTCCTGTCGCTGTCGCTGATGCCCAAACTGATGGAAGACATCCTGATTTTGCCCGAGGGTGTGAAGATGGTCGTCAACTACGGGCTGGACAGCGTGCGCTTCATCCAGCCGGTAAAAGTCGATTCAAAGGTCCGGCTCAAGGTTGAACTGGTGGACGTCACCGAGAAAAAACCCGGCCAGTGGCTGCTCAAGGCGACCGCTACCCTGGAAATCGAAGGGTCGGAAAAACCGGCCTACATCGCCGAGCCACTGTCGCTCTGCTTCGTGTAGACCCTTGCGGTCGCGAAACCGCTCATGCAGTTTCGCATCGCTTCAACGCGCATAGCTGCGGCATACTCGTCGCCTGATTACTTGGATCCCGTTATGCGCGCACTTGTCCCCCTGACCCTGGCCCTCCTGCTTACCGCTTGCGGCGACGGCGAATCGCCGTTGCCTCCCGATGCCCGCCTGCCCGACGGTGGGCGCTATCGCGGCGACCTGGTGGACGGCCTGCTGCAAGGCCAGGGGCGCATCGATTACCCCAACGGCAGTTGGTACGCCGGACAGTTCGACAAAGGCCAGTGGCACGGCGCCGGCGAATGGCACGGCAGCAATGGCGAGGTTTATCGCGGCCAATTCGAGCATGGGCTGTTCCACGGCCAAGGCAGCCTGACCACGCCGACCAGCAGCTACACCGGTGGCTTCAAGCAGGGCCGGCGGGACGGCGAAGGGACGCTCAAGGAAAATGGCATGACCTACCGGGGCGAGTTCAAGGCCGACCGTTATTCCGGTCTCGGCCGCCTCGAACTCGACGACGGCAGCCAGTACCAGGGCCCGTTCGTCAACGGCAAGCCGAATGGCGAAGGCCAGCGCTTCGACGCCAGCGGCAACCAGTTCACCGGGCATTTCGTCGACGGCCAACTCCAAGGCAAGGGCACCTTCAACAGCGCCGATGGCGATGTCTACATCGGCGGTTTCAGGAACAACCAGCTCAATGGCCGAGGCCGCTACGAAAACGCCGACGGCGATGTCTGGATCGGCCAGTTCAAGGATGGCGCACTGACCGGCAAGGGTGAATTGATCGGCGCCGACGGCAGCCATTACCTCGGCCATTTCAACGATTGGCGCTTCACCGGCGAGGGTCGCCTGAACCTGCCCGATGGCAGCTTCTACACCGGCCAGTTCGAAAGCGACAGCTACCACGGCCGCGGCACCCTGGTGCTGACGGACGGCACCGTGCAGAGCGGCACCTGGGCGAAGGGCCAGCGGATACGCGACGCCGATGGCAGGCTGCTGCCGGATGTGCTCGAACTCGGCATCCTGGCCCAAGGCCGCCTGCTGGACGACGCCCTCGCCAACATCCCGGCCTCGACGCCAGCGGTGGAGCTGTACAGCCTGACCCTGGGCGGCGACGGCAAGCAAAGCGTGTTCCTGCGCGAATCCGACTATGTCGCCAACATGCTCGCCAGCCGTTTCGGCGCCTTCGGCCAGGTCCGCCTGGTGAACCACCGCGACCACCTCGGCGACCGTCCCATGGCCACTCGCGAAAGTCTGCGCCGCGCCGTCGCCACCCTGGCCGAGCGCAGCGGCCCGGAAGACCTGGTGTTCATTTACCTGACCAGCCACGGCACCAGCGAGCACGAACTGGTCCTCGACCAACCGCGCATGGAACTGGCCGACCTACCGGCCGACGAGCTGGCCGCTGTGCTGGCGCCGCTGAAGAATCGCGACAAGATCGTGGTGATTTCCGCCTGCTATTCCGGCGGTTTCATCCCGGCGCTCAAGGATGAACGGACCCTGGTGATGACCGCTTCGCGGGCCGACCGGGTGTCCTTCGGCTGCTCGGAAGAGGCCAACTTCACGTACTTTGGCGACGCTCTGTTCGCCCAGGCGCTGAACCAGACCGATGATCTGGAACAAGCCTTCAAGCGCGCCAAGGGCATCGTCGCCGAACGGGAACAGGCGGACAACTTCGAAGCCTCGGAACCGCAGATCTGGGCCCCTCGCACCGTCCTGTCCCACTGGCAACTGCTCCGCAAACAGCAGGCGCGAAAAGCATTGCAAAGTGCTGCACTGAACGACGAGGCCAAAAAGAGCAACTAAGCTGAACCGTATCAAGGGGGAAACACTATGTACTTGACGCCTCAGCATGTTTTGCTCGCCGGCGCGACCGGGTTGACCGGGGAACACCTGTTGGACCGGCTGCTCAACGAGCCGACCATCACCCGGGTCCTCGCGCCGTCCCGCCGGCCACTGGCCGAGCATCCGCACCTGGAAAATCCGGTCGGGGAACCGGCCGAGTTGCTGCAGCGGCTGGAAGGCCCGGTGGACATCGCCTTCTGCTGCCTCGGCACCACCATCAAGAAAGCCGGCTCCGAACAGGCATTCCGCGCAGTGGACCTGGACCTGGTGGTGGCCTTTGCCAAACGCGCCAGGGAGCTGGGCGCACGGCATCTGATCGTGATCAGCGCGCTGGGGGCCGATGCCAAGTCCTCGATTTTCTACAACCGGGTCAAAGGTGAAATGGAGGCGGTCCTCAAGGCCCAGGACTGGCCGCAACTGACCCTCTGCCGGCCCTCGCTGTTGCTGGGAGACCGAGTAGAGCCGCGTTTGGCCGAGCAACTGGCCGGGCCCTTGTCCAAGCTGATTCCAGGCAAATATCACGGCATCGAAGCCTGTCAGTTGGCCCGGGCCATGTGGCGGCTTGCGCTGGAAGAGCAGGACGGGGTGCGGGTGGTGGAGTCGGATGAGTTGCGCAAGCTTGGTAAATAAAGTGACACCTGGGACAGCGCGATCATTGTGGCGAGGGGATTTATCCCCGCTGGGCCGCGAAGCGGCCCCAATTGTTCGTGTGTCCATGCAGTTGCTAAGGAAGAATGATCCGATCTCAGGGGCCTGCTTCGCAGTCCAACGGGGATAAATCCCCTCGCCACAAATGATCCCTAGCACACCTGCACTCACGTTGGGCGTTACAAACCGCCAGTGGCCTGAAACCCCACACCCAACGCCGTGAACAACGACAACGGCAGCAACACAGTATCGAGGAGCGCACTCCCCGGCAGATCGAGCCCTGGATAGCTCGGCGCTTCAGCCCCAAAACGGTCCTTGGCGCAGCAGCCACCGTTCAGTGCATACAAATCCAGGCGCGTCCCCGCATACACCACCGGCGCCCCCGGCTTCGCGGCGTCGAGGGTGCGAGCGGTGGCGCAGCCGGTCAGTTGCACCGCCAGCAGCACGATCAGCAGCTTATTCATCACTGCTCAAATGGTGCTCGCCCCAGCGCGGCAACATGTCCTGGGGAATGTTCAGCAAATTTAAAATCCGCGCGACCACGAAATCGATCAGGTCATCGATGGTCTGCGGCTGGTGATAGAAACCCGGCGACGCCGGCAGGATGGTCACGCCCATGTTCGACAGCTTGAGCATGTGCTCCAGGTGGATGCTCGAATATGGCGCTTCCCGCGGCACCAGGATCAACTGGCGGCGCTCCTTGAGCGTGACGTCCGCCGCCCTTTCGATCAGGTTGTTGCAGGCCCCGGTGGCAATCGCCGACAGCGTGCCGGTGGAACACGGCACCACCACCATCGCCGCTGGCGCACCGGAGCCCGAGGCCACCGGCGACATCCAGTCTTCCTTGCCATACACGCGGATCTGCCCCGCCGCCGCACCGGTGTATTCGGTGAGGAACGCCTGCATCAACTGGGTCTTGGCCGGTAGGGTCACGTCAGTCTCGGTGGCCATCACCAGTTGCGCGGCCTTGGAGATGAGGAAGTGCACCTCGCGGTCCTCGCGCACCAGGCAATCGAGCAGGCGCAAGCCGTACTGGGCGCCGGACGCACCGGTCATCGCCAGCGTGATGCGTTCCGGGCCGTTGCTCATTTCAGCGCCTCGGCCAGTTTGCCGTGCAGGCCGCCGAAGCCGCCGTTGCTCATGATCACCACGTGAGTGCCGGGCTGGGCCTGGCTCTTCACGCGCTCGATGATGCCTTCCAGGGAGTCGCTGACAATCGACGGCACCGTGCACAGCGCGGCGGTGGCAGCGAGGTCCCAACCCAGGTTGGCCGGTGCGTACCAGATCACCTGGTCGGCATCGGCCACGCTTTCCGGCAGGCCGTCACGGTGGGCGCCGAGTTTCATGGAGTTGGAGCGCGGCTCGATGATCGCGATCAGCGGCGCATCGCCGATGCGCTTGCGCAAGCCGTCGAGGGTGGTGGCAATGGCAGTTGGGTGATGGGCGAAATCGTCGTAAATGGTGATGCCGCGTACCTCGGCGACTTTCTCCATCCGCCGCTTCACGCTCTTGAACGCGCTCAACGCGGCGATGCCCATGGACGGCACCACGCCGACATGACGGGCCGCCGCCAGGGTCGCCAGGGCGTTGGCCACGTTGTGCTGGCCGGTCATGTCCCATTCGACTATGCCTTGGGACTGGCCCTCGAACATCACTTCGAACTCAGAACCGTCATCCTTGAGCAACTTCACTTGCCACTGCCCGCCCGCGCCGGTGGTTTGTACCGGGGTCCAGCAGCCCATCTCGATGACGCGCTGCAACGCCGGCTCGGTGGTCGGATGGATCACCAGGCCTTCGCTGGGAATGGTGCGCACCAAATGGTGGAATTGCCGCTCGATGGCCGGCAGATCGGGGAAAATGTCGGCGTGATCGAACTCAAGGTTGTTGAGGATCGCCGTGCGTGGACGGTAGTGGACAAATTTCGAGCGTTTGTCGAAAAACGCGCTGTCGTATTCGTCGGCTTCGATCACGAAGAACGGCGTGCCGCCCAGGCGAGCCGACACGGAGAAGTTCTGCGGCACGCCACCGATCAGGAAACCCGGACTCATGCCGGCGTGCTCCAGGACCCAGGCGAGCATGCTGCTGGTGGTGGTCTTGCCGTGGGTGCCGGCCACGGCCAGGACCCAACGGCCCTGCAACACGTGATCGGCCAGCCACTGCGGCCCGGACACGTACGGCAGGCCTTTGTTGAGCACGTATTCCACCGCCGGGTTGCCACGGGACATGGCGTTGCCGATGACCACCAGGTCCGGCGCCGGGTCCAGTTGCGCCGGGTCATAGCCTTGGGTCAGCTCGATGCCCTGGGCTTCCAGTTGAGTGCTCATCGGCGGGTAGACGTTGGCGTCGGAACCGGTCACATGATGGCCCAGCTCCTTGGCCAGGACCGCCATCGAACCCATGAAAGTGCCGCAAATACCGAGAATATGGATGTGCATAGTCGACCTCGTAAACATGGCCGCAGGTTAGCGTAGGGAGGGGGAAATCGCACCTTGTGTTTGAACCTCGGCGCACAGGCGGCCTTCTGTGGGAGCGAGCTTGCTCGCGATAGCGGTGGGTCAGCTTGCGGCGATATTGAATGTGCCGACGTCATCGCGAGCAAGCTCGCTCCCACAAATGAATGTACAAGCTGGCTTTTGTGGCGAGGGGATTTATCCCCGTTGGGCTGCGCAGCGGCCCCTAAACCAGGTAACTCGGCGTGCCAGTAAGATTGAGTTCACTGCTTTAGGGCTGCTGCGCAGCCCAGCGGGGATAAATCCCCTCGCCACAAAGGCAGTCAGTGCTTTATCGGGCAATCGCGTGTTTACGCAGCTTGCGGTAAAGGGTATT
This sequence comes from Pseudomonas sp. BP11-1-1, assembly GCF_052112105.1. NCBI lineage: Bacteria > Pseudomonadati > Pseudomonadota > Gammaproteobacteria > Pseudomonadales > Pseudomonadaceae > Pseudomonas > Pseudomonas sp. BP11-1-1. The sequence continues at coordinate 154,969 of NZ_JAUTYU010000011.1, read as the reverse complement.
GCGGCTGATCCCCAGTTGTTCCGCCGTGTGGGTCATGTGCCAGCGCTGGCGCTCCAGTGCATCGAGCAATGCCAGGCGCTCGGCATCTTCCAATGGGTGTTCAGTCGGGGCTTCAACCATCACAACCGAGCGCTGGCGGATCATCGCCGGCAAGTCCTCCAGCCCGATCCGCCCGCCATCGCACAGCGCGGCAAGGGTCCGCAGCACGTTGCGCAGTTGCCGCACGTTGCCGGGCCAGTCGAACCCCAGCAACGCCTGCCGCGCCGGTTCGTCGATGGACACCGTCTCGGCCCCGCTCTCTTCAGCCAACAGAAAATCCAGCAACTGCGACTTATCGCTGCGTTCGCGCAACGCCGGCAGCGGGATTTCCAAGCCATTGAGGCGGTAGTACAAATCCTCACGGAAGCTGCCATCCCGCACCCGATCGAGCAACTGTCGGTGAGTGGCGCTGATGATGCGCACGTTCACCGCCTCGGGCTCGCCGCCGATGGGCACCACCTGGCGATCCTCCAGCACCCGCAGTAACCGGGTCTGCAAAGCCAGGGGCATGTCGCCGATTTCATCGAGGAACAGCGTGCCGCCGTCAGCCTGTTGCAGCTTGCCGCGCATGCCCTCCTTGCGCGCGCCAGTGAAACTGCCGCCGCGATAACCGAACAGCTCGCTCTCGATCAAGCTTTCCGGAATGGCCGCACAATTGAGGGCGACAAAATTTTTCCCGGCGCGCTGGCTGGCGTGGTGCACGGCCTTGGCGAACGCCTCCTTGCCCGAGCCGGTTTCGCCGTGGATCAGCAGCGGCACATCGCGCTCGAACACCCGCAGCGCCTTGCGAAAATGCTCCTGCAACGCCGCATCCCCCAAGCAGATCCCCGGCAGACGGGCCGGCTCGATAACCTTGAAGGCCGGCGCGACCGGCACCGGCACGCTACGCGGCTGGCCGCGCAACACGGCGAACAGGTGCCGGCCATCGCGGGTGCGCAGCGGCCAACTGGCGCTGGCCTGGGCACTGGCCCGGCCCATCAATTCATCCAGGGAACAATCGAAAAAATCCTCGACCCGCTGACCCAGCAAGCCACCGCGAATATGCCCGAGCAGGTTCAGCGCGCTCTGGTTCACCGCGCAAATTCGCCCTTCGCCGCCGAACGCCATCAGCCCTTCACTGAACAGCCCCACGGACTCGGCCTGCAAATGAAAGCGCAGCAGCCATTGATTGTCGAAGCAACGCAGGAAATAGCAGCTCTCGATCATCTTCGCCGAGAGGTTGACCAGGGCCATGGTGTGGAATTGGCTCTGGCGCGACACGTCCGGCCGGGCCGAGGACACGTCGAGCACCGCCAGCAGTTCGCCCTGGGGATCGAACACCGGGCTGGCCGAGCAGGTCAGGCCGGTGTGGCGGCCGCGGAAATGTTCTTCCTGGTGGATGGTCAGGGCCTGGCGCTCCACCAGGCAGGTGCCGATGCCGTTGGTGCCTTCGCAGGCTTCGCTCCAGTCGGCGCCGAGCCAGAGGCCGGCCCGCTCGAAAATCTTCCGTTCGCTGGGAGCGGTGACGCAATTGAGGATCACGCCCCGGGCGTCGGTCAGCAGCACCGCGTGGCCGGCGCCGGAGAGTTGTTGATGCAGGCTGGTCATTTCCGTGCCGGCGATGTGCAGCACCTGTTGCAAGCGTTCGCGGCTTTCCAGCACCCGACCGTGCTCGAGCACCGTCGGCGCCAGGTTCTGGGCCGGGTCGAGGTGATAGTCCTCGAGGCAACGCAGCCAGGAACGGGCAATCGACGGATCGCTGCCAGGGCCCTGCAAATGGGCCTTGCCCTGGGTGACCGTCAGGACTTGCTGGGCATGGCGACTCAAGTGGTTGCTGTGCATTTTCTTATTGTTCTCCCCGAAGGTAACGGCCTTACTGGAGCAACTGTTTAACACTTAACCTGTGTTTGACACTTAGACCTGTGCTTGACACTCACCCCTGTGGCGAGGGGATTTGTCCCCGCTGGGCTGCGCAGCAGCCCCAAAACCTGAGAGTGCGGTGCATCAGGTTGATCGAGTTGGCTGCTTTGGGGGCTGCTTCGCAGCCCAGCGGGGATAAATCCCCTCGCCACAGATAAATCCCCTCGCCACAACATTGCTGGGCAGGCCAATTTGGTGAGGCCCAGCATCCTCCAGCCCATCGACCTTTGCAATGCTGGCGCGACCTGCCGGTCACAGACTGTCTCACCCATGGCACAAACTGTCACACCCCGCGTATCGCAACCGTGACACAGCCCCTCCGTTTGTCCGACCAACTCCTCCTAAAGTCTTGATTTCCGGGCCCCGCAAGGCAGTGGCCCGACCTTTGCTCTAGGCTTAAGTACCAGCGCGAATTTGCGCGGCTCCCTAATAAGCACAAAAGCCAAGGAGAACTCATCATGCGTTACGCTCACCCCGGTACTGAAGGCGCTATCGTTTCGTTCAAGGCTAAATACGGTAACTACATCGGCGGCGAGTTCGTCGCGCCTGTCAAAGGTCAGTACTTCACCAACACATCCCCGGTCAATGGCCAGCCCATCGCCGAATTCCCGCGCTCCACAGCCGAAGACATCGACAAAGCCCTGGACGCCGCCCACGCTGCCGCCGATGCCTGGGGTGCCACCTCGGTCCAGGCCCGTTCGCTGATCCTGCTGAAAATCGCCGACCGCATCGAAGCCAACCTCGAAACCCTGGCGATCACCGAATCCTGGGACAACGGCAAGGCCGTGCGCGAAACCCTCAACGCCGACATCCCCCTCGCTGCCGACCACTTCCGCTACTTCGCCGGCTGCCTGCGGGCCCAGGAAGGCAGCGCCGCCGAGATCGACGGCAACACCGTGGCCTACCACATCCACGAACCGCTGGGCGTGGTCGGGCAGATCATCCCGTGGAACTTCCCGCTGCTGATGGCCGCCTGGAAACTCGCCCCGGCCCTCGCCGCCGGTAACTGCGTGGTGCTCAAGCCGGCCGAGCAAACCCCGCTGGGCATCTGCGTGCTCATGGAGCTGATCGGCGACCTGCTGCCACCGGGCGTGCTGAACGTGGTGCAAGGTTTCGGCAAGGAAGCTGGCGAAGCCCTCGCCACCAGCAAGCGCATCGCCAAGATCGCCTTTACCGGCTCGACCCCGGTCGGCTCGCACATCATGAAATGCGCCGCCGAGAACATCATCCCGTCCACCGTTGAACTGGGCGGCAAGTCGCCAAACATCTTCTTCGAAGACATCATGCAGGCCGAGCCAAGCTTCATCGAAAAAGCCGCCGAAGGCCTGGTGCTGGCGTTCTTCAACCAGGGCGAAGTCTGCACCTGCCCATCCCGCGCCCTGGTGCAGGAGTCGATCTACGACGAATTCATGCAAGTGGTGATGAAGAAAGTCCTGCAGATCAAACGCGGCGACCCGCTGGACACCGACACCATGGTCGGCGCCCAGGCGTCCGAGCAGCAATTCGACAAGATTCTTTCGTACCTGGAAATCGCCAAGGGCGAAGGCGCCGAGCTGTTGACCGGCGGCAAGGTGGAAAAACTCGAGGGCAACCTGGCGACCGGGTATTACATCCAGCCGACCCTGCTCAAGGGCACCAACAAAATGCGCGTGTTCCAAGAAGAAATTTTCGGCCCGGTGGTGAGCATCACCACCTTCAAGGACGAAGCCGAAGCCCTGGCGATCGCCAACGACACCGAGTTCGGCCTTGGCGCCGGCCTGTGGACCCGCGACATCAACCGCGCCTATCGCATGGGCCGGGCGATCAAGGCCGGTCGCGTCTGGACCAATTGCTACCACCTGTACCCGGCGCATGCTGCGTTCGGTGGCTACAAGAAGTCCGGCGTCGGGCGTGAGACGCACAAGATGATGCTCGACCACTACCAGCAGACCAAGAACCTGCTGGTGAGCTACGACATCAATCCGTTGGGGTTCTTCTAAGCCCTTGGGCCAGGCAGGTCATTCTGCCTGGCCCTTTAGATCGCCTTCGCGAGCAAGCTCGCTCCCACAGGGATTTGTGGATAACTCGCCTCCAGGGTTGGCATAGATCCACTGTGGGAGCGAGCTTGCTCCGGGCGGCGATCCGACGATGGCGCCCTCACTCACACACAGAATCAATGCCCCACCGCTCTGGCATGAGCCTTGCGTGCCCGCTCCACAGCAAACCCGAAAGTCCAACAGATCAAACAATAAAAAAGACAGAGAGGACTTATGACTTCTACCACCCAACTCAAACCCACACTCGGCACCCTGCATTTATGGGGCATTGCCGTCGGCCTGGTGATTTCCGGCGAATACTTCGGCTGGAGCTACGGCTGGGGCACCGCAGGAACCCTGGGGTTTCTCGTCACCGCCCTGATGGTGGCGTTGATGTACACCTGCTTCATCTTCAGTTTCACCGAACTGACCACCGCAATTCCCCACGCCGGCGGGCCTTTTGCCTACAGCCGACGGGCTTTTGGTGAGAAAGGCGGGTTGATCGCCGGGATCGCCACCCTGATCGAATTCGTCTTCGCGCCGCCGGCCATCGCCATGGCCATCGGCGCCTATCTCAACGTGCAATTTCCCGAGCTCGATCCGAAGCTCGCGGCGGTGGGCGCGTACATCGTGTTCATGACCCTGAACATCCTCGGCGTCAGCATCGCCGCCGCCTTCGAGCTGGTGGTCACCGTGCTGGCGGTCGCCGAGTTGCTGGTGTTCATGGGCGTGGTTGCGCCGGGCTTCAGCTTCAGTAACTTCGTGCTCAACGGCTGGTCGGGTTCCAATGAGTTCACCCTCGCCTCGATCCCGGGCATATTCGCGGCGATCCCCTTCGCCATCTGGTTCTTCCTCGCCATCGAAGGCGCGGCCATGGCCGCCGAAGAAGCCAAGGACCCGAAACGCACGATCCCCCGCGCCTATGTCAGCGGCATCCTGACCCTGGTGTTCCTGGCCATCGGCGTGATGATCATGGCCGGCGGCGTCGGCGACTGGCGCCAGCTGTCGAACATCAACGACCCGCTGCCCCAGGCCATGAAGGCCGTGGTCGGCAACAACTCGACGTGGATGCACATGCTGGTGTGGATCGGCCTGTTCGGCCTGGTGGCGAGTTTCCACGGGATCATCCTCGGCTACTCGCGGCAGTTCTTCGCCCTGGCCCGGGCCGGCTACCTGCCTCGCGGCCTGGCAAAACTCTCGCGTTTCCAGACTCCGCACCGGGCGATCCTGGCCGGCGGCGTCATCGGCATCGCGGCGATCTACAGCGATGGCCTGGTCAACCTGCAGGGCATGAGCCTGACGGCGGCGATGATCACCATGTCGGTGTTCGGCGCCATCGTGATGTACATCATCAGCATGCTCAGCCTGTTCAGGCTGCGTAAGACCGAACCGAACCTGGAACGCACCTTCCGCGCGCCGGGCTACCCGCTCGTGCCGGGCATCGCGCTGTTCCTGGCGGTGGTGTGCCTGGTGGCGATGGCGTGGTTCAACACCCTGATCGGCCTGGTGTTCCTCGGTTTCATGATTGTCGGCTACCTGTATTTCCAACTGACCGCCAAGCAACGCTCCGACGCGCCGGCGGACGCTATGCTCACAGGTATCTGAAGTTGCACCGGCACCGGGCCCGAGGTCCGGTGCCTGCTATTTAAAAGTGCACACCGTCCCCTGTGGGAGCGAGCTTGCTCGCGATAGCTGTGTATCAGTCGACAAGTATTTTTGCTGATACTCCGCTATCGCGAGCAAGCTCGCTCCCACAGGGTTACGGGTTGTATTTGAGTATTTAGAGAACCAGGAGGACACCGCCCATGGCCGCATTCGCCCATTCCGTCGGCGCCCAGACCTACCGCTTCGACAGCCTCAAAGACCTGATGGCCAAGGCCAGCCCGGCGCGCTCCGGGGATTTCCTCGCCGAAGTCGCGGCGCTCAACGATGGTGAGCGCGTGGCCGCGCAAATGGCGTTGGCTGACTTGCCCCTCAGCCATTTCCTGCAAGAAATGCTGATTCCTTACGAGGTCGACGAAGTCACCCGGCTGATCGTCGACACTCACGATAAACAAGCTTTCGCCACCGTCAGTCACCTCACTGTCGGCGGTTTTCGCGATTGGCTGCTCAGCGACGCCGCCGATGAACAGAGCCTGCGGGCGCTGGCCCCGGGCCTGACGCCGGAAATGGTCGCCGCCGTGTCGAAGATCATGCGTGTGCAAGACCTGGTGCTGGTGGCGCAGAAAATCCGCGTGGTCACCAAATTCCGCGGCACCCTCGGCCTGCGCGGACGACTGTCCACCCGCCTGCAACCCAACCACCCCACCGACGAACCTGCCGGGATCGCCGCGAGCATCCTCGACGGCCTGCTCTTCGGCAACGGCGACGCCATGATCGGCATCAATCCGGCCACCGACAGCACCGCCTCGATCTGCGCCATGCTGGAAATGCTCGACGCCATCATCCAGCGCTACGACATTCCCACCCAGGGCTGCGTGCTGACCCACGTCACCACCTCCATCGAAGCGGCGAACCGTGGCGTGCCCCTGGACCTGGTGTTCCAGTCTATCGCCGGCACCGAAGCGGCCAACGCCAGTTTTGGCATCAGCCTGAACATCTTGAAAGAAGGCTACGACGCCGGCCTCAGCCTGAATCGCGGCACCCTCGGCAACAACCTGATGTATTTCGAAACCGGCCAGGGCAGCGCGCTGTCGGCCAACGCCCACCACGGCGTCGATCAACAGACCTGCGAGACCCGGGCCTACGCCGTGGCGCGACATTTCAACCCGTTTTTGGTGAACACGGTTGTAGGCTTCATCGGCCCGGAATACCTCTACAACGGTAAACAAATCATCCGCGCCGGCCTCGAAGACCACTTCTGCGGCAAGTTGCTGGGCGTGCCGATGGGCTGCGACATCTGCTACACCAACCACGCCGAAGCCGACCAGGACGACATGGACACCCTGCTGACCCTGCTGGGCGTGGCCGGGATCAACTTCATCATGGGCATCCCCGGCTCCGACGACATCATGCTCAACTACCAGACCACCTCGTTCCACGACGCCCTCTACGCCCGTCAGACCCTGGGCCTGAAGCCGGCGCCGGAATTCGAAACGTGGTTGGCGAACATGGGCATCTTCACCCAGGCCGATGGCCGGGTGCGGTTCGGCGACAACCTGCCACCGGCGTTTCGCCAGGCCCTTGCGCATTTGGGATAAGCCGCATTTTTATGAGTGAGTTGCCCATGGATAAAAAACCTGTCGATTCGCAAAACCCTTGGCTGAACCTGCGCAACCTCACCCCGGCGCGCATTGCCCTGGGCCGCACCGGCACCAGCCTGCCGACCTCGGCGCAACTGGATTTCCAATTCGCCCACGCCCAGGCGCGCGATGCGGTGCACCTGGCGTTTGATCACCAGGGCATTCGCGCACAACTGACTGAGCGCGGCCGTGAAAGCCTGTTGCTCCACAGTGCCGCAGCCGACCGCCATAGCTATCTACAGCGCCCGGACCTGGGCCGGCGGCTCGATGAGGCATCCGCGCAAATCCTGGACGAGTACGCGGCGGCCCATCCCGGCGGCGTGGATTTGGCTATCGTGGTGGCTGACGGCCTGTCAGCGCTGGCGGTGCATCGCCATACCTTGCCGTTCCTGGCGCGACTGGAAGAACAGATCACCGCCGAAGGCTGGTCCGTTTCGCCGGTGGTCCTGGTGGAACAGGGTCGCGTCGCCGTGGCGGATGAAGTGGCGCAGCGGCTCGGCGCGAAAATGTCGGTGATCCTGATCGGCGAACGCCCCGGCCTCAGCTCCCCCGACAGCCTCGGGCTGTATTTCACCTACAACCCCAAGGTCGGCCTGACCGATGCCTATCGCAACTGCATCTCCAACGTCCGCCTCGAAGGCTTGAGCTACGGGATGGCGGCCCATCGCCTGATCTACCTGATGCGCGAGGCCTGCCGTCGTCAGCTTTCGGGGGTCAATCTGAAGGACGAAGCCCAGGTTCATACCCTAGAGTCGGAAAATCCTGCCGATATGAAAGGTAATTTCCTACTGGCACCGCCCCGCAACTGATCCGTTTATCCGATTGCGTTTTTGATCCGCTTTCAGGCAGCATCAAAAGCACGGCAGCGCGACATTGTTGTCTGAATATCTGTCGACCTTTGCAGACGAGACCTACCATGCGGATTATCCAAGCGACCCTGGAACACCTGGACCTGCTGACCCCATTGTTCGTCAAATACCGGGAATTCTACGGTTCACTGCCCTACCCGGACTCGTCCCGAGCCTTCCTCGAAAAGCGCCTGCGCCGCAAGGAATCGGTCATCTACCTGGCCCTGCCGGATGACGACGACAGCAAATTGCTCGGCTTCTGCCAGCTCTATCCCAGCTTCTCGTCGCTGTCGCTCAAGCGCGTGTGGATCCTCAACGACATCTACGTCGCCGAAGACGCCCGCCGCCAACTCGTCGCCGACAACCTGATCCGCACCGCAAAAAAAATGGCCAAGGAAACCAACGCCGTGCGCATGCGCGTCTCCACCAGCAGCAACAACGAAGTCGCGCAGAAAACCTACGAATCGATCGGCTTCAAGGAAGACACCGAGTTCAAGAACTACGTGCTGCCAATCAGCGAAGGGCTCTGACCCCTGCGGCTAGATGAAGCCTCTGTGGCTGATGAAACCCTTGTGGCTGAGTGAAACCCTCGTGGCGAGGGGATTTATCCCCGCTGGAGCGCGAAGCGGTCCCAAATCAGCCAACTCGTTCAGCCTGACACACCGCGCGCTCAGGTTTTGGGGCTGCTGCGCAGCCCAGCGGGGATGAATCCCCTCGCCACAGGTGCTCGTCTCGCCGCAAGCCATTTGCCCCACCTCGAAATCCCCAGCTACAAACTCCCCCCGCATGCCCCCCGCGCCACCGTATAATGCCGCTCGTCCCAGCTTGTAAGAAAAAGCTACACACCCTGTAGTCATACTCAAAAAGCCAGACCCACCAGCCCGCCGAGCCGGGCCGCCACCAAGGTGCTACACATGGATTTCAACCCCCTCGACCTTATCCTGCATCTCGACGTCTACCTCGACATGCTGGTGACCAACTACGGGACGTGGGTCTACGCCATCCTGTTCCTGGTGATCTTCTGTGAAACCGGCCTGGTGGTCATGCCGTTCCTGCCCGGCGACTCCCTGCTGTTCATCGCCGGCGCCGTCGCCGCCGGTGGCGCCATGGACCCCGTCCTGCTGGGCGGCCTGTTGATGCTCGCGGCCATCCTCGGCGACAGCACCAACTACCTCATCGGCCGCACCGCTGGCGAAAAACTCTTCAGCAACCCCAACTCGAAAATCTTCCGCCGCGACTACCTGCAGCAAACTCACGACTTCTACGACAAACACGGCGGCAAAACCGTGACCCTGGCGCGCTTCCTGCCGATCATCCGCACCTTCGCGCCCTTCGTCGCCGGCGTCGGCAAGATGAACTACCTGCGCTTCCTCGGCTTCAGCGTCCTCGGCACCGTCCTCTGGGTCGGCGGCCTGGTGACCCTCGGCTACTTCTTCGGCAACGTGCCGTTCATCAAGCAAAACCTGTCGCTGCTGGTCGTCGGCATCATCCTGCTGTCGCTGCTGCCGATGATCATCAGCCTGGTGCGCAGCAAAATGAGCCAGCGCGCCTCGAAAGCCGAAACACGCTGATCGCCCATGTGGTCCCTGAGCAACTGGCGCCGCCGACGCACCCTCGCCAAACACCCCATCGCCGAGGACACCTGGCAACGGGTGCGCCAACAATTGAGCTTCCTCGACGGCATCAGCGCCGCCGAGGACCAATGGCTGCGGGAAGCCTGCGTCCTGTTCCTCCACGATAAACACCTCACCGCCCTGCCCGGCGTCGAACTGCACCAGGAACAACGCCTGCTGCTCGCCGCCCAGGCCCAGTTGCCGCTGATGCACCTCGGCGAACTGAACTGGTACCAAGGCTTCCACGAAATCGTCCTCTACCCCGACGACTTCCTCAGCCCCCAGCGCTACCGCGACGCCAGCGGCATCGAACACGAATGGGACGGCGAACACAGCGGCGAAGCCTGGCCCCAAGGCCCGATCATCCTGGCCTGGGACGGCGTCATGGCCAGCGGCGGCTGGGACGGCTACAACCTGGTGATCCACGAACTGGCGCACAAACTCGACATGCTCAACGGCGACGCCAACGGCCTGCCACCGCTGCACGCCGACATGCGCGTCAGCGACTGGGCCGAGGCCATGCAGCAAGCCTTCGACGACCTCGACCGCCAACTCGACCACAACCCCGACGCAGAAACCGCCATCGACCCCTACGCCGCCGAAAACCCGGCCGAATTCTTCGCCGTCACCAGCGAATACTTCTTCAGCGCCCCGGACCTGCTGCACCAGGCCTATCCCAAGGTGTACGAACAGCTCAAGGCGTTCTACCGCCAGGATCCGTTGGCCCGGCTGCGGCAACTTCAGGCCGAAGATCCGGTCTATCAGGCGTCATACCAAGGTCTCTAAGACCTTGGGAACGTGGCATCAGCGGACGAATATGCCTATAATCGCCGCCACTTTTTGGTCAATCCGACCAGTCATCTGGTCAACTAACGGGGGCACCGCCCAATGAGCTACAGCAAGATTCCGGCTGGCAAAGACCTGCCGAACGACATCTACGTCGCGATCGAAATCCCGGCCAACCACGCCCCGATCAAATACGAAATCGACAAAGACAGCGATTGCCTGTTCGTTGACCGTTTCATGGCCACCCCGATGTTCTACCCGGCCAACTACGGTTACATCCCCAACACCCTGGCCGACGACGGCGACCCCCTCGACGTACTCGTCGTGACTCCATACCCAGTGGCCCCGGGCTCGGTCATCCGCGCCCGTCCAGTCGGCATCCTGAACATGACCGACGACGGCGGCGGCGATGCCAAAGTCATCGCAGTGCCACACGACAAACTGTCGCAACTGTACGTCGACGTGAAGGAATACACCGACCTGCCACCGCTGCTGATCCAGCAGATCGAGCACTTCTTCGCGAACTACAAAGACCTCGAAAAAGGCAAGTGGGTCAAGATCGAAGGCTGGGCCGGCGCAGACGCCGCCCGCGAAGCGATCACCAAGTCGGTTGCCGCCTACAAAGGCTGAAATCGAACTTAAAAAGAACCCCGGTTAATACCGGGGTTTTTTATGCGTGCGCCAAAGTTAATACAACTTCGTATTAGCAACGTTTACCTACGTTTATATCGCCAGTTTCGATTCCCGCAAACGGAAAGATCGTCTTATAAATTTGCACGACATGTTTATTGCCCAAACCACAGTCGCCTCTAAACTTCCGTTTATGAAAATACTTTCCAGTGGCGACCGCTTCAGAGCCCTTCTCAGAGAAGCGAACATCCGATCCGCCGACTTCGCGAAGTTATACGGCGTGAAATCCCAACACGTGAACAACTGGTTCAACCGTGGCATCCCGCCCGGGCGCATCCACTCCATCGCCAGCCTGCTGACCGTCAGCCCGGAATGGCTCGCCCGCGGCGAAGGCCCGCAAACCCCATTGGGCCTCGGCCCCGGCACCACCTATGAAGCCGCCGAAAACGACGGCGTCTACAGCGTGGCGGAACCCACGGACATCGAACTGCCTTTCTACAAGGAAGTCCCCATCGCCCCCGGCGAAACCAAAACCCACATCACCGAAATCCCCGACCAATCCATCCGCCTGCCCCGCAGCCACCTCGAATCCCTCGAAATCGACCCCAGCGACGCCATCTGCACCACCATGGTCGGCGACAGCATGGCCGAACGTATAGAAGACGGCTCCACCCTCGCCATCGACCGCGGCCTGACCCAAATCGTCGACGGCCAAATCTACGCCCTCGAACACGACGGCATGCTCCGCATCAAATACCTCCACCGCATCCCCGGCAACCGCCTGCGCCTGCGCAGCCACAACAGCGCTGCGTATCCCGACGAAGTCTTCAGCGCAGAACAGATCGACAAACAACACATCCACGTGATCGGCTGGGTGTTCTGGTGGTCAACCCTCAACAAACAGAGACCGCCGGTGTTCGATTGATGCCACCCAAAACCAGAAACTATGGCAGGGAGCTTTTGTGGCGAGGGGATTTATCCCCGCTGGGCTGCGCAGCAGCCCCCTGCTTTCCCCCTAAATCCCCCCTAACCCAATGATTCCACACCACTTACCACTGGGATTCCAAAGCAAACCCGCGTATCCTCCGCCCCACATTTGCGAGCCCACGCCTCGCACCGACAAGGCAGATCACTTTCTGACCAAGTCCCACAGCCGGCCGCAAGAGCCGGATGTACGTTTTGAAGGCTGGTAAGGTTTGTCAAAAACGAGCTGAATCAGTCAACGAGAAGCCGGCCATAAGCCGGCTTTTTAATGTCTGAAATCTGTACTTACCTTCGCAGCGACGGCATTTAAGCGTAAGCATCCGGGCATCCTGTCTTGCGCCACCCAACCTGAGTCCGTACAACCGAGACTGCTCAGTGCCAAGCTTGGATTGGGATACAATCCCCGGCATTTAATACCATCAGGATCGGCATCCGCTCCTGAGTGCCCACAAGAGATTCCGCAATGCCCCTCACGCTGCAACAACTGGAACGCCATCTATTCAAGGCTGCCGATATTCTGCGCGGCAAGATGGATGCTTCGGAGTTCAAGGAATACATTTTTGGCATGCTGTTCCTCAAGCGCTGCTCCGACGTATTCGAGGAGCGCTATGAGCAGGTCGTTGCCGATCAGATAGATGCTGGCAAGAGTAGATCCGAGGCATGTGCCCTGGCGGAAAATCCGCGCTGGTACAAGCTCCATGGCAATTTCTGGGTGCCCATCCATTCTCGATTCTGGTACGTGCTCAACGAAGCACACATCAATGTCGGCGATCTATTGAACAAGGCGCTGGCCGGCATCGAGGGAAACAATGCGGACTTGGAAGGGGTGCTGGAGCATATCGACTTTACCCGCAAGGTCGGCCAGGGAAAGATTCCCGATCAGAAGCTGCGCCAGCTCATCACCCACTTCGGTGAAGTGCGTCTGCGCAATAGCGACTTCGAGTTCCCCGACCTGCTCGGCGCCGCCTACGAGTACCTGATCGGCGAGTTCGCCGACTCGGCCGGCAAGAAGGGCGGCGAATTTTATACACCGCGTGCGGTGGTACGGTTGATGGTTCACCTGCTCAAGCCACGCCTCGAACACGATATCTATGACCCGTGTTGCGGCTCGGGCGGCATGTTGATTGCTGCCAAGGAATACATTGACGAGCACGGAGAAGACGGTCGCAAGGCCAACCTGTTCGGCCAGGAATTCAACGGTACCGTCTGGTCCATCGCACGGATGAACATGCTGTTGCATGGCATCAGCGGCACCGGGCTGGAGAACGAAGACACCTTGGCCAACCCTCGGCATGTCGAAGGCGGTGAGTTACGCCGCTTCGACCGAATTCTCACCAACCCGCCGTTCTCCATCAACTGGGGCCATACCGAGAAAAGCCCGGATGGCAGCCTGGCCTGGAACCCGACATTCCGCGAGCAGCGTTTCCGCTTCGGCGAAGTGCCGTTGGGCTCGAAAAAAGCCGACCTGATGTTCCTCCAGCACATGCTCGCCGTGACTCGCGACGAGGGCATGATCGCCACCGTACTGCCCCATGGCGTACTGTTCCGGGGCGGAGAGGAACGCGGCATCCGCGCCGGCATTATCGAGAACGACCTGCTCGAGGCCGTGATCGGCCTGCCGGCCAACCTGTTCTATGGCACCGGTATTCCGGCATGCATCCTCATTCTGCGCCAACAAAAGCAGGAAGGCGCCAACCGTGTCAGCGCCAAGCCTGCCGAGCGCCAGGGGAAAGTGCTGTTTATCAACGCCGACCGCGAGTACTTCGAGGGCCGTGCGCAGAACTATTTGCTGCCCGAGCATATCGAGAAGATCACCACCGCCTTTGACGAATTTCGCCGGATCGATGGTCTTAGCGACGTGGTGGATATCGCCACCCTGCGCGACAACGATTACAACCTGAATATCCGTCGCTACGTGGACAACGCACCGCCGCCCGAGCCGCATGATGTGCGTGCCCACCTGCTGGGTGGTGTGCCCAAGGCAGAAGTCGAAGCGAAAGCTCCGCTATTCTCCGCCCACGGCCTCGACCCGCAGGACCTCTTCGTGGCGCGCGACGCACAATATCTCGACTTTCGCAGTGAGCTAACCCGCCGCACCGACCTCAAGCCGGCCATCGAAGGCAACGCAGGCCTGCGGGTCAAGGAAGCCGCCCTCCGTGAGGCCTTCGAGCGCTGGTGGCACGAACACAGCCCACGTATCACCGCACTGGCTGGGAAGCTCGATAACAGCGCCGCGTTGGTCGAGTTGCGCGGCAAATTGCTGGCTAGTTTTAGCCAGACGCTGGAAGGCATTGGCCTGCTAGATCCCTTCCAAGTACGGGGCATCGTCGCCGGCTTCTGGTACCAGAGCAAATACGACTTCCTCGGTCTGATGGCCCGTGGCAGCCGGGGCGTGATCGACGCCTGGCGCACCAGCATCATCACCTCCCTGGAAGACAAGGCCAGCAAGCAAAACCCGCTGGAGCACAAGCTGGTGAAGTTCCTGCTCGGAGATTTTGTAGCCGGGCTGGCCGAGCTGGAAGCGAAAAAGGCAGAACTGGACATCCAGCTTAAAGCCGCATCGCCAACCAAGGGGGAAGATTCCGACGAGGCCGAGAGCGAGGCTGATGCCGACGGCGAGGAAAACTCCATCGACGAAGCCCAGCTCAAAGCCTGGAAGGCAGAGCTGACCAAGGTGAAAACGCAGCTTAAAATCCAGCAGAAAAACTTCGCCAACCACCTAAATCTGGCCGTCGACGGGTTAGGCGAGCAGCAAGCCGCCGAACTGCTGCTGACCATTCTGCACAACGATATGCAGGCCATTGTCGAGCGCTATATCGCCGCGCAACGCAAGCAGATTGTCGCTGCCGTTGAGAACTGGTGGAACAAGTACCGGATGACGCTCAATGAGATCGAACAGAAGCGCGATAAGGCGGCAGAAGCGTTGCAGGGGTTCCTGAAGGGGTTGGGTTATGTCTGAGTGGCCACTGGACTGGCGAGTAAGTTCGCTAGAAGAGCTTGCCAGCCACATCACCAGTGGTGGTACGCCAACATCTGGAAGTCCCCGCTATTACTCTGAGACCGGTGGGCTTCCTTTCGCCAAAACTGAGGACCTGACACGGGCTAAGTCCAAGTTTCTGGATGACTGTGAGCTGTATGTGACAGAGGCGGCACTGCGAGAGTCTGCTGCCAAAAAGTACCCGATTGGAACCATCTTGGTCTCCATGTACGGGACGATTGGACTCACAAAAATCACAGCTTGCGAGCTGGCGGCCAATCAGGCGTTGTGCGCACTGATTCCGCCATTCACTTGCGATAGAGACTACCTCTATCAGCATCTCGACTTTATCAGACCGGACTGGTTGAGGTTTTCTGGGCAGACCACACAGGCGAACATCAACGGTGCCGCTGTGCGAGCCCGAGAGGTTCCTCTTCCGCCCGTGAGTGAACAGCGAGCCATCGCCCAAATCCTCGACACCCTCGACACCGCCATCCGCGAAACCGAGACGCTGATCGACAAGCTCAAGGCCGTCAAACAGGGTCTGCTGCACGACCTGCTGACCCGCGGTATCGACGTCAACGGACAACTGCGCCCACCACAGAGCGAAGCGCCGCAGCTTTACAAGGAGTCGCCGCTGGGCTGGGTTCCCCAAGAGTGGACGGTGGCAGGGCTCGCTTTTGCTGTCCAAAAGGACCGCTCTGTAATCCGAACAGGCCCGTTCGGCTCTTCCCTAAAAGGGGAACATTGGCGTGAAAGCGGACGCCCGGTTGTAACGATTGGATCACTTGGCGATGGGGCTTTCATAGAAAGCGAGCTGCTTTTTATTGATGAAAAGACAGCGGAGCATCTGGTGGACTTTGAGCTGTGTCCTGGAGATATCGCCTTTTCTCGCGTTGCAGATGTTGGCCGATCCGTTGTTATAACCGAGGAGCAACGCGGCTGGATCATGTCGTCTAACTTCATGCGAATTTCAGTCGATAGTGAAAAAGCGCGACCACGACTGCTTCAGCTTCTATTGGCATCCAGCATTCTGGTGCGCAAGCAGATCAGGATGACTGTGAATTCAGCCGGTAGGGATGTGGCTAATAGTGCGGTTCTGATGGCTCTTCGTTTCCCTTGGCCTATGCCTGAGGAGCAAGATCAAATCATTGAAAGAGTTGAGTCCTCTGAAAGAAAGATCGCTATGGAAGAGGCTCAGCATCAGAAGCTACTTGCTGCAAAAAAAGGTCTGATGGACGACCTGCTGACCGGTCGCGTGCGCAGTAACCTGCTGCTGGAGACTGCTGCGCCAATCGTCCACCAGCCTGCAGGACAACCGGGAGCCTGATATGCACCAGTGTCTTCCACCTCGCGAATCCCTCACCGTCGAGTTCAAGAGCGACCGCAGCAAGCTCCCCGACCGCGAATTAATCGAGGCGCTGGTCTGCCTGGCCAACGCCGAGGGCGGCGAGCTATGGCTGGGCGTCGAGGACGACGGCACGCCCACCGGTCTGCATGCCGAGCATCGCCTGCTGGAGGGCCTGACCGGCATGGTCGCAGCGCGCACCTCGCCGTCGCTGCACGTAAAGGCCGAGGCGCTCGACCTGGATGGCGTGACCGTAGCGCGTATCCATGTACCCAAAGCCCAGGGCGAGGTGGCCACCACCAGCGGCGTCTACCTGCGCCGCCGCTTGAAACACGACGGCACTCCCGAATGCGTAGCCATGCTGCCCCATGAGCGCAATAGCCGCGCAAGCAACTTCGGCCTCCTAGATGTCTCCGCCCAGCCAGTAGCCGGCGCCACCCTTTCCGATCTCGACCCGCTGGAGCGTGAACGTCTACGCCAGGCAGTTCAGCAATACGGCGGTGACCGCGTGCTGCTGGAGCTGGACGACGAAGCCCTCGACGGTGCGCTGCTGCTCACCGCGCGCCAGTCCGATGGTTCGCGTGTGCCAACCCTCACCGGCCTGCTCCTGATCGGCCGAGAAACCTCCCTGCGCCAACTGGTGCCCACCCACGAGTTCGCTTTCCAGGTACTGGCCCAGCAGGCAGTGCGCTTCAACGAGTTTCGCCGCTTCCCATTGCTCAAGGCACTGGACTGGCTGGAAACCAACTTCCGTCCCTACAACCCAGAGGAAGAACTGCAGGTCGGCCTGTTCCGCGTGCCAGTGCCCAAGGTTGACCTCGGCGCCTTCCGCGAAGCCGTAGCCAATGCCTTGGTGCATCGCGATTACCACGGCAGAGGCGCGGTGCATGTGCGCCTGGAGGACGATGCCCTGGTGGTCAGCAACCCCGGAGGCTTGGTCGATGGCGTGACCCTGGCCAACCTGCTGGTGACCGAACCGCGCCCGCGCAACCCGGCCCTGGCCGACGCCATGAAGCGTGTCGGCGTGGTCGAACGATCCGGCCGGGGCGTGGACAAGATTTTCCGCGGCTTGCTTAAGTTCGGCCGGCCGGCCCCGGACTACAGTTACACCACCGCCCAAAGCGTAGTGCTGCGCCTGCCCACAGCCGAGGCCGACCTGGACTTCCGCCGACTGGTAGTCGAACACGAGCGCGCCACCCACGCCGAGCTGCCCATCGACAGCCTGATCGCCCTGGCCGCCCTGCGTGAAACTAAGCGCGTCACGGCCGACGAATTGGCCGTACAGATCCAGCGCGACACCGCCAGTGCCAAACGCACCCTGGAAGCCCTGACCGAAGCCGGCTTGGTCGAGGCCCACGGTTCTACCCGAGGGCGCAGCTACACTCTGTCAGCCAGTCTGTACCAGGCCGTGGGCGACAAGGCCGGTTATACCCGCCAGGCAGGCTTCACACCCATTCAACATGAGCAGATGGTGTTGAACTACGTGCAGCAGCATGGGCAGATTCAGCGCGCTGAAGTAATGGATCTTTGTCGGCTCTCGCCTGATCAAGCGGCAAAACTGCTCAAGCGCATGAAAGACAAGGGCACACTGTTACAGCAAGGTGAACGACGCTGGTCGGTCTATAAGCTCGGCTAAAAAATTCTATGAGCCGCTATGAGCCGCTTATGAGCCTGTATGAGCCCATACACGCCTGAACTGGATTAAAGGAGTAACCGTGGGCTGGGAATTGGATGACGTCGAAAAACCCTTTGTGGCTCAGTTACAGGGGCTGAACTGGAAGCATATCGAGGGCAGCCTCGACGACCCGGCCATCACTGGCCGCAGCAGTTTCAGTGAAGTGATTCAGCGGGCCGCGCTGGCCGAGCGCTTGCGTGCCATCAACCTGCGCGACGGTCAGCCCTGGCTAGATGAGCAGCGCGTTGCCGAAGCACTGGCGGCCATTACCCGCGTGGGCGCCGGCAAGCTGATGGAAGCCAACCAGGCAGTCACTGAACTGCTGCTCAAAGGCATCACTGTCGACGGCCTCCAGGGCTGGGAAGGCGGGCGTGGCCAGACCATCCAGTACATCGACTGGGCCACCCCGGCCAATAACCACTTCAGCGTGATCAACCAGTTCCGAGTGGATTGCCCACCGGGGTACAGCAGCGGCAAGAAATTTATCGTCCCGGATCTGGTGTTGCTGGTGAACGGCATCCCGCTGGTAGTGGTGGAATGCAAGAGCCCCTCCATTCCAGAACCGCTGGCCGAAGCTGTCGATCAATTGCGCCGCTACAGCAACCAGCGCAAGGCAGCCTTCGAAGTCGAGGACAACGAGGGCAACGAAACACTGTTCGCTAGCGTGCAGCTGCTGGTCGCCAGTAGCTACGACGAAGCACGAGTGGGCTGCATTGGGGCCGGCTTCGGGCATTTCTCCCAATGGAAAACCGTGGTTGGCCCGGAAGGTAGCGGCAGCGAGCAGTCAGTAGCCGAGCAGCTAGGCAAAGCCAAACTGTCCGAGCAGGAGCGCCTGGTGGCAGGCATGCTGACGCCGGCCCACCTGCTCGATCTGATCCGGCATTTCATGCTGTTCATGCAGGTTGGCGGGCAGACCATCAAGACGGTCTGCCGCTACCAGCAGTACCGCGCGGTGAACCGCACGGTGATCCGCATGAAACGCGGGCAGACGCGCCTTGAGCATGGCGAGAGCGACCAGCGCGGCGGCATCGTTTGGCACACCCAGGGTTCGGGCAAGAGCCTGACCATGGTATTTCTGGTGCGCAAGATGCGCACGGACACACAGCTGCGCCGCTTCAAAATCATCGTGGTCACTGACCGTAAAGACCTTCAAAGCCAGCTCGCCGCCACCGCCACGCTGAGCGGTGAACTGCCGGAGGTGGCCTCCAATATCGAGGGTGTTAAAGCCTTGGCACGTCGCCAGGGCCCCGGTCTGGTATTCGCCACCATCCAAAAGTATCGCAATCCCGAACAGGAGGAGGATGGGGAGGCGCTGATCCCTGCGCAAGCTACGACATCCCTCAAAGCCGCCGAAAAGCGCGCGCCCTATCTGGTAAGCAAACCATTCGAGGTGCTCAACCACGACGAAAGCATTCTGGTATTGATCGATGAGGCGCACCGCACCCAGGCCGGCGATCTGCAGGCAAACCTGCTGGCGGGCCTGCCCAACTGCGTGCGCATCGGCTTTACCGGTACACCGATCATCATGGGCGATAAGAAACGCACCCACGAAATTTTCGGCGCGTTCATCGACAAATACACCATCAAGGAAGCCGAGGCAGATGGCGCTACAGTGCCGGTGCTTTACGAAGGACGCACTGCCCAGGGCGCATTAAAAGATGGAGCGAGCCTGGATGAACTGTTCGAGGATTTGTTCCGCGAGCACAGTCAGGACGAGCTGGAGCTGATCAAGAAAAAATACGCCACCAAAGGCCATATCTTTGATGCCCCCGCGCTGATCGCTGATAAGGCGCGTGACATCCTCAGACATTACGTCACCAATATCCTGCCCAATGGCTACAAGGCACAGGTTGTAGCCTATAGCCGGATTGCGGCAATCCGCTATTTCCAGGCGCTGCAGGCCGCCCGCGATCAGTTGCTGGCCGAGGCCGAAGCGTTGCCAGCAGCCGACAAAGACCTCGACGATGAAGCACTGTGTCAGCGTCCACCTAAGCTGCAGGCGCGCGTGCAGGCGTGGCGCTATCGCGACAGGCTACGCTGCCTGGAGTTCGCACCGATTATTTCAGGCACAAACAACGATCCGGCCGAGTGGAAAACCTGGACGGAGGGCAGCAAGCACGAACTGCTAATCCAGCGTTTCAAGAAGCCCCTGAATCATGAGCAGCCAGGCAAGGCCGACCCGTTGGCTTTCCTGATCGTTAAATCTATGTTGCTCACCGGCTTTGACGCCCCCATCGAAGGGGTCATGTACCTTGACCGGCCAATCAAGGAAGCCGAGCTGCTGCAAGCCATTGCACGGGTCAACCGTACTGGTTTCGGCAAACGCTGCGGCATCGTGGTCGACTACTACGGGGTCGCCAACCACCTGCGCGAAGCGCTGGCAGCCTATGCCGACGAGGATATCGAAGGTGCACTGAGCAGCATCAAGGACGAGGTGCCGGTGCTGCGCGATCGTCATCTTCGCGTGGTGGATGTGCTGCGTCGCCAGGGCATCGAGTCGCTGGAAGATGCCGAAGCCTGCATTGCCGCACTGGAATCGGAAAAGGTGCGCGCCGAATTTGCGGTAAAGCTCAAAGCGTTCCTCGACTCATTGGACACCGTACTGCCACGCCCCGAGGGTCTCCCCTTCGTCAAGGATGCCAAGCGCCTAGCCTATATCCATGCACGTGCGCGCGGGCGTTACAAGGACCTGCCGCAACTGGGCAAGGATGTCGGCGCCAAGGTGCGCAAGCTGATCGACGATCATGTTATTTCGCTGGGTATCGACCCGAAGATTCCGCCAATCCAGCTCACCGATGCAGACTTCGAGAAGCAGTTGTCGCGTAGCGTCAACGACCGCGCCAAGGCCTCAGAGATGGAGCACGCCATTCGCTCGCATGTACGCAAGCATACTGATGAAGATCCGGTGCTTTATCGCAAGCTATCCGAACGCCTGAACGAGCTGCTCAAGTCGCTGGGCGAGCAGTGGGATCAGTTGGTTGAGCAGATGCAGAAGATCATCAACGAGCTGCGCAGCGGTCAAATGAGCGATGACTACAGCCCCCTGGACTTGCCCGAGCACTATGCCCCCTTCCTGCGCACCCTGCTGGATGTGGTGTGTGCCGACGCCAATCCAAAGCCCGCCGAGCTGCTGCGTTTGAAGGATGTGACAGTGGAACTGGTCGATCTGTTGGTGGGCGAACTCCAAAGCCACCGCGATATCTGGAGCCCGCGCAAGCGAGCGGCACAGGAAGAGCTGGCTGGGCAGCTATTCGATTATCTGATGCGACTGCGTCCGCCCTTGGTGGATAGCGATACGGCGGGGGTGCTGTCTGACCGCCTGATGGATCAAGCGAGAGCCAGCCATGATCGGTTGATGCAGCTGTGAACAATCAAACCCTCACCGTAAACGATCTGCAATTGACGCTACGCCGCAGCGCGCGGCGCAAGACGCTACAGATCACTGTCGAGCGCGACGGCGCACTTATCCTTTCTGCCCCGCCAGAGGTTGAGGAGCACGCGCTGCGGCAATTCGTAGCGGAAAAGAGCTTCTGGATTTACTCGCGGCTTGCCGAAAAGGAACGCCTGCAGCGCTCAATCCCCACCAAGGAATACGTCGACGGAGAGGGGTTTCTGTATTTGGGTCGAAGTTATCGCCTCAAACTGGTTGATGAGCAGGATGTGCCACTGAAACTTTCTGCCGGTCGCTTCCGCCTGCTGCGTAGCGAACTGCCACGAGCCCGCGAACATTTTATCCGTTGGTACAGCGAACATGCTCGCAGCTGGCTGGCCTTACGCGTCAAGAACCACCAAGCCCGCATGGACCTGATCCCCAGCGGTGTGCGTGTGCAGGATCTGGGCTATCGCTGGGGCTCCTGTGGCAAAGGCGCACAGCTCTACTTTCACTGGAAAACAATCCTGCTGCCCAAGCCCATTGCGGAATATGTGGTGGTGCATGAGATGGTGCACTTGCAAGAGCCACATCACACCCCAGAATTTTGGCTCCGCCTGGAGCGCGTCATGCCTGACTACGCACAGCGCAAGACATGGTTGGCAGAACATGGGATCGAAGTAGAAGGAGTCTGAAGCTCTTCTCTTGCTCGTGACCTTTCGAACTCCAGGCTTAAGGTCGATCGCGCCACCACAAAGCGGTTGGGGAACACACCTTGCGCAGATCAGGCAGGTATCCACTGATATTGCAGATGCTCGATATCAGTAAATCTCCGGCCCAGCCACCCCAGTCACTATTTAGGCTGAAGGTCTGGCGCACGACAACCAGGATTCGCACCTGCTTTAATAGGCCTCGGCAACTGAACAGGAAGTTACTCATGCCCATCCCGGACTTTCAGAGCGTCATGCGACCGATACTGGCCACTGTCGCCGACAATACTCCGCTAGCCCTAAGCGAACTTCGCGAGCGCATCGCCAACGAGTTTCAGCTCAGCGAGGAGGAACGCAGCGAACGCCTGCCTTCCGGCAAGCAAACAGTCATTAACAATCGAGTCGGTTGGGCGCGGACCTATCTGAATAAGGCGGGGCTGCTGAGCATTCCGGCAAAGGGGCTGGTGCAAATCACCGATCGCGGTCGAGAGGCGCTGAACAGCGGGCCGGCACGTATTACCGTTAGGTGGCTCAAGCAATACCCTGAATTCGCCGCGTTCCATACGACCAGTCCCGCCGATGACCCAGCGTTAGCTCTGCAGAGCGAACCGGTCGAACAGGCGACTCCCGACGAGCAGTTGGCCGCAGCACACCAGGCGCTGACACAATCGTTGGCGGATGAACTGCTGGCCCTGGTGCGTGCAGCTTCACCCACTTTTTTCGAGCAACTGGTGGTCGATCTGATGATCGCCATGGGCTACGGTGGCTCACGCAAGGAAGCAGGTCGAGCAACGCAGCAAACCAACGACGACGGCATCGACGGCATCATCAAGGAAGACAAGCTCGGCCTGGACGTCATCTACCTGCAAGCCAAGCGTTGGACCAACACCGTACACCGCCCGGAAATCGACAAGTTCATCGGCGCCCTCACCCGCCAACGCGCCCGTAAGGGTGTGTTCATTACCACTTCGGACTTTTCCAACGGGGCCCGCGAGGCCGCCATGAGTCTGGATATCAAAGTGGTGTTGATCGACGGGTTGGAGCTGGCACAACTGATGGTAGAGAATAATTTGGGTTGCAATGTGAAGCAGATCTACGAGGTCAAGCAGCTGGATAGCGATTACTTTGTAGAATACTGACCGGCACCTCAAGCCCCGACAATAAAGTCCGATACCTCTTGGTAAATTCGACATATTTGTCGGGTGCGCCCTTCCGAACGAGACGGCATATGCGTGATCAAGATCTGTTGCAGGACTTCTCCACTTTGTTCGCCTACAGCTGGTATCGAGACTTCCCCATGGATGGTTATAGCCGTGACATCGGCTCGCTCTCAGATTGGAACGTCCATACCGGATACACTGTGCGACGCGTCGCAGATCTAATGGGTTATTTCGCACACTTCGAGTCTGGCAATCGTACTGACGCGGTGATACGCGACACCCAGCGAGGCCCCATTGTTTTCGCCGAATGGGAATGGCAAAGTCCCTACGAGAACAGGATCAACGAACCCGAAAAGCTCTCCAATGCGGCCCTCAAGGAGCGACCATTGTTCTGCTTCCTGTTCAGCTATGCGCCGGTAGGAACAATTGAACGGCAGTTGGGGTATATCGCCAGCAAATGGCGCGCTGACGTGCCGCTGCTGGTATCACTTGTGGAGTTCGAAGGCAGCTCTACTCGGATCTTTAAAGACATGTTCATGTATCGTTTAAACGGTGGAATATGGCATCTGTTGCGTGAGCAGCAGGCATTAGCGTGGAATGTAGAAGGTACGCGCTGGTCATAAAAAAGGTCTTGCCATGCAAGACCTTTTTCCTGGGGCAGCGACTCCCCCTTATTACCTCACCTAAACAATATCCAAAGCCCGATTCGCCAGCAGCTCACTCACCTCAATCACCTGCAAGATCCCCATCGCAACACGCCGTCGCGATCCATCCAGATCAAACGCCAAATCACTGATCATGGCATTCGCCGAAGCCAGGTTTTCGCTGAGGCTGGCAAGCAGACACTCCGAATCAACATCCGGTGCGATACGGAAGATGCTGTTGGGATTGTCAGACGTTTCTTTCTTCGGAGTAGGCTTCAGATAAAAATCCAATGCCCGGTTGGCAGCATCATCAAGCTTCTTGTTACGAGCAGTCTGAGCGCGCGACACATGCTCATCTGTAGCAGGCGGGTTCGGTGTAATTTTAGCCATGGTAAAGCTCCTAGAGTCTGTTGGAGCTACCACCATTCGCTGCGAAACGAAGTTGGGGTGGCAGCTGTACGCGGGTTCGCAGACCGGGACTCTAGGGACCGGCAGACCCATGGGGTCTCCCACGCACAGCCACCTCTGACGAAATCACAGACATAGGACGATCTGCTTTCGAAGGTGACGTTGTGCGCCTATAGAGTCCGGGCTGCGAAACCCGATCACTGATGCTCAGTGACAAGACTCAAACTACCGACGGCCCCCAAAACGCACAAGCCGGCGGATTCTGGCGTAGTTGTAGGCAATGACGCAAGAAAACGTCAGTCGCGCCCTGGATTCCAAGCGTCCAATAAACACCGCGTCGCCCCACCCCATCACGAGAGGATAACGTGTCGCTGTTTTGCGATTTCTGCGACACGTTCCCTCCTCATGTCGCTGCCGACGACATGAGAACAAAACGTGTCGTCAAAACGGCGTTTTAGCGACATGACAGGTAAAGCGACTCCTCGGGCCTGACCAGCCCCTCACCCCAACGCATTCAAACAAACCACCTTAGGCTGGGTCATTTCCTCGTACGCAAACCGCACCCCTTCCCTGCCCAAGCTGCCGTACTTGGAGCCGCCAAACGGCATCGCATCGAACCGGAAATCCGACGAGTCATTGATCATCACGCCCCCCGCCTCGATCCGCCGCGCAGCGCTCATCGCCGTGGACAGATCATTGGTGAAAATCCCAGCGTGCAACGCGTACTCAGGCTCGTTAGCCAACGCAATCGCCTCATCAAACGTCTCGAACACCTGCAAAACCACCACCGGCGCAAACGCTTCGTTGCACCAGAGCCGGCTGGAATGATCGACATTTTCCAACACCGTAGCCGCATAGCAATTGCCCTGACGACGGTGGCCACAGAGCAACGTGGCGCCTTGTTGCAGCGCTTCGTTCACCATCTGTTCGGCGTTCTGCGCAGCTTGCTGGGTGATCATCGGCCCGATGTCGGTATTGGCGAGCAGCGGGTTGCCGACGACGAGGGCTTGGGCCTGGTTGACGAAGCGTTCGCGGAAGGCTTCGTAGATCGGTGCGTGGATGAGCAGGCGTTGGGTGCCGATGCAGTTTTGCCCGGCGGCCCAGAAGGCGCCGGAGACGCAGCTGTCGACGGCGGCGTCGAGGTTGCAGTCGCTCATGACGATGACGGGGGCGTTGCCGCCGAGGTCCATGGCGAGTTTTTTCAGGCCGGCGGTGCGGGCGATTTGTTCGCCGGTGACGAAGCCGCCGGTGAAGGAGATCATCCGCACGTCGCGGGCGGCGACCAGGGCTTTGCCCAGTTCGGCGCCGCCGGTGGCGACGGTGACCACGGTTTCGGGGAGGCCGGCTTCGACCAGGTACGACACCAGTTTGAGGGCTGACAACGGCGCCAGCTCGGACGGTTTGAGAATCACCGCGTTGCCGCCGGCGATGGCCGGGCCGAGTTTGTGGGCGACCAGGTTCAGCGGGTCGTTGTAGGGGGTGATGGCGACGATCAGGCCCAGGGGTTCGCGGGTGAACCAGCCCTGACGGGATTCGGCGCCTTCGTAGGCGTCGAACGGTACGATTTCGCCGGCGTTGCGCTTGGCTTCTTCGGCGGAGAGTTTGAGGGTGTTGACGCAGCGTTTGACTTCTTTTTCCGCCTGTTTGAGGGTCTTGCCGGCTTCGTCGACGATGAGTCGGGCGAAGGTTTTGGCGTCGCGTTCGATGTTCAGGGCGGCGTGTTCGAGGATGCTTGCGCGGCGATGGCGCGGCAGTGCGGCGCAGGTTTTTGCGCCGCTGCGTGCGGTTTCGAGCAGGTGTGGGACTTCCGAGGCTTTGAGGTCGGCGACGGTGCCGACGACGCTGCCGTCAAACGGGTTGAGAACTTCGATGTGCGGTTCGACGACCGCCAGGGCCAGGCGCGATACGTTCACAGGGTGTGCTCCTGTTTGCGGGTTGCCGATTGGTGGATGTGGATGATGTCGGACAGCAGTGCGAAGGCGGTTTCGGTGCGGCCTGCGCCTGGGCCGGAGACGGTGACGGCACCGAGCAGTTCGCTGGTGAACGACACGGCGTTGGTGGCGCTGCTGATGCTCGCCAGCGGGTGGTCGTTGCTGAGCAGGCGCGGTTCGACGCTGGCGCTGATGGAGCCGTCGGCATTGCGGGTGGCGGCGCCGATGAGTTTCCAGCGGGCGCCGTCGCGGCGGGCTTTTTCGATGTCGTCGAGGCTGAGGGCGGAGATGCCTTTGCAACTGACGTCGTTGACGGTGAGTTTGGCGTCGAGCAGTTCGTTGGCGAGGATGACGACTTTGAGACGGACGTCGTGGCCTTCGACGTCGGCGGTTGGGTCGGCTTCGGCGTAGCCCAGGGCTTGGGCCTGGCTGACGGCTTCGGCGAACCCGAGGCCGCCTTCCATGGCGGTGAGGACGAAGTTGGAGGTGCCGTTGAGGATGCCTTCGAAACCAGTGATCGAACTGCCGGCCAGGGCTTGTTTGGCGAGGCGGATGACCGGGGTGCCGCTCATCACTGAGCCTTCGTATTCAAAAGCGACGTTGTTGCGTCGGGCCAGGGCCTTGAGTTCGGCGCCGTGCAGGGCGATGGGGCCTTTGTTGGTGGTGACCACGTCTTTGCCGCGCTCCAGGGCCCAGCGGCAGAACGAAGTGGCGGGCTCGCCGTCCACCGGGTTGGTGAAGGTGGCTTCGGCGATGATGTCGGCGCCGCAGTCTTTGATCACGGCTTCGTTGAGGGCGTCGACGGTGCCGCCGGGGAGTTGGGCCATGGCGCCTTTGCTGGCGGGCAGCCGGGCGAGTGAGGCGGCGTCGAGGCCGTGGCGGTTCATCACCGAACCGAGGAACAGGTCGGTCACGCCGACGATTTTCAGGGTGAAGCCGAGTTCGGTTTTCCACTGCTGGTTGCGCTCGGCAATCAGTTGGGCCAATGCCCGGTTTACACCGCCGAAGCCGACTAGAGCCAGTTTGTATTCAGTCATTTTTGTTGTGTCCCTTGATCCGGGTGATGAGGTTGTTGGGATCTAGGTTAGGGGTGTGGGGTGGGCAGTGAAATATGCCAATTTGCTCTATTTTCTGGGCGTTTTGACCAGGGGGTGGGCGAAGTGGTGGGTGGGGGGAAAGCCGACAGAATCGACTGGCCGAACACAGGCCTCTGTGGGAGTGAGTCTGCTCGCGAAGGGGTCAGGTCAGGCAACATTGATGTCGACTGGTCTACCGCCATCGCGAGCAAGCTCGCTCCCACAGTTTTTTTCAGTGTTTGGTCCATTGGAGTCGGGGCATTCATCTGCGCCGGCTCTTGTGGCGAGGGAGCTTGCTCCCTCGCCACGGGGTTTGTGGTGGCTGGCTTATTTGTGAACACCATTAGCGGTAGTGAGTAGGCGGGGCCTGGCTGAACACATTCCCCTGTGGGAGCGGGCTTGCTCGCGAAAGGGCCAGGTCAGGCGACATTGATGGTGGCTGGTGTACCGCTTCGCGAGCAAGCCCGCTCCCACAGTTTTCTTCAGTGTTTGGTCTATTAGCGGCAGAGCATGCACCCGCCGGCTCTTGCTCCCGCTGGGCTGCGCAGCGGCCCCAAATCATTCAACGCGGTGGGTCAGGTTGATTGAGTCAACTTGGTTGGGGCTGCTTTGCAGCCCAGCGGGAGCAAGCTCCCTCGCCACGGGGTTGGTGGTGGCCGGCTTATTTGTGGACACCATTAGCGATAGTGAGTAGGCGGGGCCTGGCCGAACACAGGCCTCTGTGGGAGTGAGTCTGCTCGCGATAGGGCCAGGTCAGGCGACATTGATGGTGGCTGGTGTACCGCTTCGCGAGCAAGCCCGCTCCCACAGTTTTCTTCAGTGTTTGGTCTATTAGTGGCAGAGCATGCACCCGCGCCGGCTCTTGTGGCGAGGGGATTTATCCCCGCTGGGCGTGAAGCGGCCCCAAATCATTCAGCGCGGTGGGTCAGGTGGATCGAGGTCAACCTGGTTGGGGCTGCTTCGCAGCCCAGCGGGGATAAATCCCCTCGCCACAGGTAGTTCTGCGCCTAGGGTCCAGTGGTGAAGGTTCAGACCACCGACGACAACACAAACGACGTCACGGTGTTCTCCACCCCGGGCAGCGCCGAGATCTCTTTCCACACCTTGTGCACCCGCTCCGGGTTCGCCGCCCCCACCCTCAGCATCAAGTCAAACTCGCCGCTCATGACATCGCACTGCAGCACTTCCGGCATCGCCTGCAATGCCTTCAACACTTCGGCGCCACGCATGCGGTCGTAGCGGTAGACGAAGATCACGGCGTTGATGTTCGACGACGCTTGCGCGCCCTCCCCCGTGCGAACGGTGTAGCCCTGGATCACGCCGTCGCGTTCGAGGCGTTCGATGCGTTGGCGGACGGCGTTGCGCGAGAGGTTGACCTTGGCCGCCAGCTCGGCGTGGGCGGCGCGGGCGTTGAGGCGCAGTTCGGCGATGATGCGTTCGTCGAGGGGGTCGAGTATTCGCTTCATGGGGCCTCCGGTTATAGCGCGCCGAGCAGTTGATGGAGGGCAGCGAGGTCATCCGGCTGGATGCGATGGATCTGCGCCGGGCCCTGCTCGGACATCGGGCGTTGTTGCGCCGCCACGGGGATCCCCAGCTCACCGAGCAACACCGCTGATTTGATCGGCGAGATCTCGCCCAGGGTCACCATCGGCGCCACCAGGCTGCGGCGGTACAAGCGGGCCGCAAGCACGCCGGTGGCGGTGTGTGGGTCGATGACATAACCGGTGTCGCGGTACAGCGACGTGATCTCGTTCAGCGTCTGCTCATCACTCACTGCGTAGGAGTCGATGATCATCCGCGCCTTTAGCCAGAACTCGTTGCCAATGCTCATTTCACCGTCGGTTTCGAAGGTGTGCATCAGCGCGCTGACGGCTTGATCATCGTGCCCATAGAGCTCCCAGAGAAACCGTTCCAGGTTGGAAAAGATCGACAGGTCCATGGCCGGCGACAGGGTCTTGCTGGCGCGCAACCGCGAGTAATGGTTCTTCAAAAAGAACTGATGCAGCGCGTCGTTCTGGTTGGTGGCGACGATCATCTGCGTGATCGGCAAGCCCATCTTTTGCGCGATGTAGCCGGCATAGACTTCGGCAAAACTCGCCGCCGGCACGCTGAAACCGATGGGCCGCTGACCGCCGCCCAGCTGCAGCACGGCGTGAAAATAAAACACCAGCTGCGCCATGACGCTGACCCAGTTGCTGGAGTTGAAACTGATCGCCTCATGCTGGCGGAACAGTTGCGTGACGAGGGTTTGGCACTCATCGAAACTGCCATTCACGGCGACTTGATCAATCCGCGGATGCGCCGTTGCTTGCAGGTCGTGAAGCTGGTCTTGCGGTACGCCGGCCTCGGGATAAATCACCACCACGTCGGTCTCGTCGCAGTGCTTGAACGCCTCGATGGCGGCCAGGCCGGTGTCGCCGTTGGTCACGCCGATCACCACGGCGCGACGCCCGCGTTTGCGCAGGAAGTACTGCACCAGCCGCGCCTGCAACTGCGCGGCAAAATCCTTCGAGGAGCGGGTCGGTCCATGGAACAATTCCAGGACCCATTCGTTGCGATCCACCTGATGCAACGGCGCCAGGGAGCGATGGCTGAACTGGCTGCCGGCCTCCTTGAGCAAGCGCTTGAAGTCGACCTCGGGGATCGCCTCGCCCACGAATGGGCGCATTACCCGGTAGGCCAATTCATCGTAGGAAAAGGTCGACCAGTTGGCGATGTCCTGTGGTTCGAACTGCGGCAGTTCCACGGGGACAAACAGCCCACCATCTTCGGCGATGGCCGACAGCACGACTTTTTCGAAATCGACCTGCACGGCGGAATTTCGGGTACTCACGTAGCGCATGGTCAACTCCGCAAACTCAGATAAAACAGCTCATTTGTAGCGATGCGCCTGCTCCACCAGCCAGGTGGAAAACCGCGCCGCGTCCGGGTGTTGCTCGGCCCCGGAACTGCGCACCAGGTAGAACGATTCGCTGGCTTCGATGCGCTGGGCGAAGGGTTCGACCAGGCGTCCGTCGTCCAGCAATTCACTGACCATCGATGACCGCGCCAGGGCGATGCCCTGCCCCAGTTCGGCCATGCGCAAGGTGCAGACCAGGGTGTCGAATTGCAGGCCGGTCGAAGAATCCACGCTGTCGACGCCGACCCTGTTCAGCCAGTAACCCCAGCCTTCTTCGTAGCCCAATACGTGCAGCAGCGGATGCTTGGCTACGTCCGCCGGCGCCTTCAGCGTCGCCATCAGGGCCGGCGAGCAAACCGGGAACAAGGTGTCCCAGGTCAGCCGTTGCGACACCAGGCCGGGCCATTGGCCGTGGCCCCAGCGAATCTCCATGTCGTCTTCGCCGTCCAGCTCCTTGACCCAGATGTTGCTGATGTAGCGGATATCGACGTGGGGATGTGCCTGACGGAAATCCACCAGTTTCGGTGCCAGCCAGTGCACGAAAAACGCCAGGCTGCCGCGCACCTTGATCGGCCGGCGCTTGTGCTGGCCGAAGATTTCGTTGGTGCCCACAGCCAGCCGCGTGATCGCGTCCTGCACCACCGGCAGGTACGCCTGGCCTTCTTCCGTCAGACCGAGGCCACGGGGCAAGCGCTTGAACAGCGCCACGCCGAGGTGGCTTTCCAATTGGCGGATCTGCTGGCTGACCGCGCCCTGGGTCAGGAACAATTCATCGGCGGCGTGGGTGAAGTTCAGGCAGCGGGCGGACACTTCGAACGCCCGCAGCCAGTTCAACGGGGGCAACGTTTTTTGCTTCATGGTCTTACCTCGTTAACCCCCACGCACCGGGCACGCTTGCCCGCCCCGTCGATGCGGTTAGAACGCGTCGGACGGTTGTGCCACGAGGGCGACCGACAAGCGTCGCTCGCGGCTTTTGCGGGTAATGTAATACACGAAGTAACACCAGGCGATGAACGGCAGGCCGAAGTACAGCGCCACTCGCTGCTCAGGGTCGAAGGCGATGCCGACACACGCCAGGCTGCAGCACACCAACGCGCCCAGCGGCACCCACGGATAACCGCGAACGCGGAACTTGAGGTCGCGAATGTCGCCGCCGTTGGCGACGTAGTGGCGGCGGAAGCCGATCTGGCTCGCCGCGATGCTCATCCACACCACCACCACGGCCAGGCCGGAGATCGACACCAACGCCAGGTAGATGGTGTCGGCGGCAAACACGCTGCTGAGCAACGATGCGGCGCCGCCGGCCATGCTGACGATGATCGCGTTGAGCGGCGTTCCCATGCGGGTCAGGGCCGAGAACTGCTTGGGCAGGTGGCCTTGGTCGCTGAGGGTCCAGAGCATGCGCGAGGCGGCATACAGCCCGGAGTTGGCCGCCGACAACAGGGCGGTGATGATCACGAAGTTCATGATGTCGGCGGAGTACGGAATGCCGATGTAGGTGAACACGGTGACGAACGGACTTTCCACCAGGCCAGCCTGTTCGCGGGGCAACAGCGTCGCGAGGACAAAAATGGTCCCGACAAAAAACACCGCCAGGCGCAGCACCGTGGTGCGGATGGCGCGGGGTACGTTGCGTTGCGGATCCTTGGTTTCCCCGGCAGCGATGCCGATCAGTTCAGTGCCGGAGAAGGCGAAGGAAACTGCCAGCAGCGTCATCGCAATCGGCATGAAGCCCGTAGGAAAAAGTCCTTCGCGAGTGAAGTTGCTTAACCCGATGCTGTGGGCCTGGTCGATGTTCAGCAAACCGAGAATCGCACCACCGCCGATCAGCAGGAACACCACCACAGTCAGCACTTTGATCAACGACAGCCAGAACTCGGTCTCGGCGAACAAACGCACCGACACTACGTTGGTGAGGAACACCACGCCGGCGAACAGCGCACTCCAGATCCACACCGGCGTGTCGGGAAACCATCGGGTCATGAGGATGCCGGCGGCAGTGAACTCGGAACCGATCGCCACCGTCCATGTCAGCCAGTACAGCCACGCCACGGTGTAGCCGGTGCCGGGGCCGAGGAAGCGTGTTGCATAGGTGCTGAACGAGCCGGTTTCCGGCATCTGCACCGCCAGCTCACCGAGGCACATCATCACCATGTAGACCATGAGCGCGCCGATGACGTACGCAATGACCGCGCCCATCGGCCCGGCCTGGTTGACGGTGTAGCCGGAAGTCAGGAACAGCCCGGTGCCGATCACGCCACCCAAGGCGAGCATGACGATATGGCGCGTCTGCATTTCCTGCTTGAAGCCGGCCCGCGTACTGCTTTGTTGTTCTGTTAGGGACATGGTTGTTTCTCATGAAATGTCAGGGCGCGCATCGACGTCTACGCGAGTCAGACAAGCGCCGCTGAGCTTTTATTATTATTCCTATTCATGAACGCCCCGCTGACAGCCTTGTCGTGGGGTTATCAACTTGCTGACTTCAGCTTGCGGTCTCGGTGAGCACTTCATTGAGTTGCGGGTAGAGGGTTTTCCTGGCGAAGGCGAAGGCCTGTTTCAGGTCGTCCAACAAGTCGTCGGTGTCTTCGATGCCGACCGACACCCGCACAAGCCCCTCGGAAATCCCCAGGGCCAGGCGTTCTTCCAAGGTGTTCTCGACGTGACTGGTGGTGCGGGCCGGGCCGTAGATGGTTTCGACTGCACCGAGATTGCCCGCGCAATGAGCAAATCGCAGACGCGGCAACAGCACCTTGACCGTGTCCATCCCGCCCTTGAGCACAAAGCTGACGATGGCGCCGAACCCGGACATTTGCGCGCAGGCCACGGCGTGGTTCGGATGGCTCGGCAAGCCGGGATAGTTGACTGATTCCACCAGCGGTTCCGTGCACAGGAACTCCGCCAGGGCACGGGCGCTCGCCTGTTGCTGGCGCATGCGCAGGGCCAGGGTTTTCATGCCACGGATGATCATGTAGGCCGAGAACGGGTCGAGCGTGGCGCCGTTGATTTCACGGTAATGACGCACCTTCGCCATCAAGGTTTCGTTGCCGCACACCAGGCCGCCGAGTACATCGCCGTGGCCGCTGAGGAATTTGGTCGCGCTGTGGATCACCACGTCGACACCCAGTGCCAGCGGGTTCTGGTTCAACGGCGTGGCGAAGGTGTTGTCCGCTACCACCAGGGCGCCGACGCGTTTCGCCGCCGCAACCAGGCGCGGGATGTCGAGGATTTTCAGGGTCGGGTTGGTTGGCGTTTCCAGGTACAGGACCTGGCAGCCCTTGGCGATTTCCCGCTCGATTTCCTCGTGGTCGAAGGTCTCGCACAAGGTCACCGCGACGCCGGTGCGCGGCAGGAATTCTTCGAAGATTTTGTTGGTGCCGCCGTAGCTGTCCTTGGTCGACACCACGCGATCGCCATTGGCGAGGAAGGTGTAGAGCACGCTGCTGATCGCCGCCATGCCGCTGCTGAAGGCCACGGCGGATTCGGCCATTTCCAGTTCGCGGATCTTCGCTTCGACGGTCTCGACGGTCGGGTTGCTCATGCGGCTGTAGATAAAGCCCGGCGCCTTGCCCAACGCGACGTCGTACCAGACGTCGATGTCGTCATAACCGTACGCGGCGCTGACGACGATGGGGGTCTGGGTGGCGTTGTAAGGATGCCTGACTTGCTCCCCGCCCCACACCGCCCGGGTGCCCGCTCCTGCGTTGATAAGCCCTGCGCTGTCAGGTTTTTTGTTCATTGTGACTACTCGCACTGAGGGGGTGGACGTTGAGCCATCCGCCGGAATCTGAGGGCCAATATAGGGAAAAGCCACGCCGCCGAGAAACGATGTTATCGGTGCCAAAGGGGTGGTTTTTTTAATGGCTGGATGAGGCCCAGCAAGTAAGTGGGTAATACAAAAATCTGTGGGAGCGAGCTTGCTCGCGATTGGGATGTGTCTGCTGCAGAGATGTTGACTGACCCACCGCTTTCGCGAGCAAGCTCGCTCCCACAAGGGATTTGGTGTGGTTCCAGCCTATCCGGGACCAATTAAAGATTTGCCCTACAAACACTGCCTCCTTCCCTGACTTATTTCTCCGGCCATCCCCGGCAAAGTCTCGCGCCCACTTCAGCGTTGCGAGAGGCCTACATGTCCATCAACGACAAAATCCTTGCCCAGGGCAACGTCATTGGTTCGTTGGTGATGGCGCTCATGGACTCGGACCAGCCGGATGTCGAGGCGGTGTTGCAGGACTTTCGCCACTGCCTGAGCGACTACGACAGTTGGGCGGAACGTTTCTGGACGGGTCGGGCGTTGGACATCGAGCAGATGTTCAAGGTGGGCAACGAGGTGTCGCTCGCACCCGCGAAAAATGGCGGCAAGCAGGTCAGCGCCGTAGTGGCGGCCTGCCCCGCCCAAGGCCCGCTGACGCTCGTGCACATGTTCCAGTCCTCGCGCTTCGTGCCGATTGGCAACACACCCGTGATGCTGGAACCGATCATTGGGGGCGAGCCGGGGAAGGAAATTTTCGGCGAGCCGATCCGCCACGAGATTGGGCCGAGCGGCATCCTGGAAGTCAGCGAATGCGACCGAGGAAAGCGCTACCGCATCACCTTTTTTCCTGATGTAACGACTGCTCATGTCGAGGCGCTGTACGCGTCCTACCAGAAGGTGATTGGCGAGCTCGAAGGCTGGCTGAGTGCCGAGTGGGACGAGTTTCACCCCCTGTGGAAAGAGTTCTCCGACAGCGGCTTCGCGAAGCGCTTCAATGTGCTCCAGCAAGCCGAGCTTCGCGGCTTTGAAAAAGCCGTGTACGGACTGTGGGACAGCGTCAAACAGCTTTTCAAGCTGCTGGCGGACCTGCAAGCCAACAGCGAAAAGCTGTTGGAATACCTTACCGAAGCCGAGCTTGAGCAACTGCTGGAAGCGTCATCCGAAGCGATTGCCAAAGGCCTGATGATCCTCAGCGATGAGCCCTTGCTCTTCGTCTACACGGCGGCCTTTACCAGTTGGCTGCGGATGATGCCGCCGCAGTACAGCGCCGAGGTCATGGGTGAGTTGCGCGCGTCGGTGCTGATCAACTTCCTGTTGGCGGCGGTTACCGGTGGACTGGGCGTCGGCCTGCGCATGAGCGGCAAGGTGCTGCGTCATGTCCGTTCGGAGCGTGTCCGGACGTGGCTGCAGGCCTCGAGCCAACGCCTGGGCCAACTCGGTGGCGACAGCCTTAACGCTCATGCCGATGTGCTCAAGCCGGTGGTGATCGCAGGCCGAGGCCCGTCCGTGGGTCCCGCGCCTGTCACTCCGCTACAGATCACTGCAGGAGATTCCCCACCACTGTCGGTCAGCAATCCAGCCCCGGTCGTGCGGGAAAAATCCCAGCCCTCTACTCGGCTGAGCAAACAAGAACACCACGACGACGCCTCCACTCAATCGACAAACCCCAACGGCGACCCCGCCGACAGCGCCGCCCAGACCCGCACCAACGGCTGCCCGGTGTCGATGGTCACCGGCGAAGAACTGCTGACCCTGGAAGACGGCACCCTCGACGGACGCCTGCCGTTTACCTTCACCCGGCTCTATCGCACCAGCGCCGCCGAACTGGACATCGGCCTCGGCCGTGGTTGGAGCCATGCCCTGGCCCATCGCCTGGTGATCGAAGGCGAGCAGGTCATCTGGCTCGACCAGGAAAACCGCCGCACCACCTTCCCCCGCCCGAGCCTGCAACGCCCGGCCATCCACAACAGCCTGGCCCGCGCGGCGATCTACCTGAGCAATGAGCCGGACGAACTGATCATCGCCCAGCCCGGCGAAGACGCCCCTTTCCTACATTTTCGCGACGGTTGTCTGATCGCCCTGAGCGATCGGTACGACAACCGCCTGACCGTCCAGCGCAACATCTACGGCGACATCAGCCGCCTGGACAACGGCGCTGGACGCTGCCTGCGCTTGCGCTACGAACACCGCCACCTGGTCGCCATCGACTATCAGAGTTTTCACCCGGCGCCGACCCGCGACGAAAGTTGGCGCACTGAACAAACGCTGGTTTCCTACCGCTACGACGGCCGTTTCCGACTCATCGAAGCGACCAATGCGGCTGGCGAAAGCGAGCGCTACGACTACGACGACCAGCACGTCATCCTCCAGCGGCAACTGGCCGGCGGCGCGAGTTTTTACTGGGAGTGGCAAGGCTCCGGTCCGGCGGCGCGCTGCGTGCGGCATTGGGCATCGTTCGCGCAGATGGACAGCCGCTACACCTGGGGCGAGGACGGCAGCGTCACCGTTCACAACCTCGATGGCAGCCAGGAAGTCTACGTCCATGACGACCGCGCGCGACTGGTGCGCCAGGTCGACCCCGCCGGCGGCGAACACCTCAAGGCTTATGACGAACAGGGCCGGCTGATCGCCGAGCAAGACCCGCTCGGCGCCGTCACTGAATACCGCTACGACGAAGTCGGACGGCTGGTGGCGCTGATTCCGCCTGAAGACGAGCCCACGTCCTACGAGTACCGCAACGGTTTCCTGCATGCTCGGCAACGCGGCAAAGCCGTGTGGACCTACCGCCGCAATGACCAGGGCGACGTCATCGAGGCCATCGACCCGGACGGCCAAAGCACCTGGTACCACTACGACGTCCAAGGGCAACTGAAAACCATCAGCTACCCGGACGCCAGCGCCCATTATTTTGTGCGCAACCGCCTGGGCCAGTTGACGGAAGAAACCCTGCCCGATGGCAGCCAGCGGTGTTTTTCCTACGACGCCCAAGGGCGTTTGCTGACCCGCCAGGACGAACACGGCGCCACCACCCATTACCAATGGGACGCCGTGGGCCGCTTGCTGCAAACCACCTTGCCCGGTGGCGCCACCCGCACCTGGCGCTACAACGCCTACGGCAAGGTCATCGCCGAACGGGACGAACTGGGCCGCACCACCCGCTACGAATACGCCGACGATTTGCACCTGATCAGCCGTCGGCTCAACCCCGACGGCAGCGAACTCAAATATCGCTACGACTCGGCGCGGCTGTTGCTGACCGACATCGAGAACGAATCCGGCGAACACTATCAGCTGGACTACACGCCCAACGGACTGATCCGACAGGAAACCGGCTTCGATGGCCAGCGCACCGGTTATGCCTACGACCTCAACGGCCACCTGCTGGAAAAGACCGAGTTTGGCGCCGATGGCAGCCAGCGGATCACCGCCTACCAACGCGACAGCGCCGGCCGCCTGCTGCGAAAAACCTTGCCAGATGGCGAGGCGGTCGATTACCGCTACGACGCCCTTGGACGGTTGCTCAGCGTCGACGACGGCCATTGGCCGCTGGCCTACGAGTACGACGCCCAAGACCGTCTCGTCGCCGAACACCAGGGCTGGGCCACCCTGCGCTATCGCTACGACAGCGTCGGTCGCCTGATCCACTGCCGACTGCCCGACCGCAGCACCTTGGACTATCGCCACGCCCGCGGCGGCGCGCTGATTGCCATCGACCTCAACGGCACCTGCCTGACCGAACACCGCTTCAAGGGCGGCCGCGAAACCCAACGCCAGCAAGGCCTGCTGCTCAGCGACTACCGCTACGACGAACAGGGTCGCCTCAAGGCCCAAACCGTGTGGCAGACCCAGCAGCACCAATTGTTCTGGCGCGATTATTCCTACAGCGCCAACGGCAACCTCGCCGCCCTTTCTGACAATCGAAACCGCCGCAGCTACCAATACGACGCGCAAGATCGCCTGGTCCGCATCGACCATGCCCACAGCCAAGGCCCCGAACGCTTCGCCCACGACCCAGCCGGCAACCTCTTGCTGCAAGACCGTCCCGGCCCGACCACCCTCAAGGCCAACCGCCTGCTCATGGAGGGTGACCGCCACTACGACTACGACGCCTACGGCAACCTCATCCGCGAACGCCGCGGCAAAGCCCAGTGCCTCGTCACGCACTACCGCTACGACAGCCAACACCGCCTCATCGGCGTCACCAGCCCGGACGGCGACGAAACGTCCTACCGCTACGACGCCTTCGGCCGACGCATCGAAAAGACCGTGGCCGGCCAGACCACGGAATTTATCTGGCAAGGCGATCAAGTCATCGCCGAAAGCAGCGACCACTACCAAAGCTACGTCTACGAACCCGGCACCTTCCGCCCCCTCGCCCTGCTCGAAGGCGAAGGCCCGGACAACGCCACGCCGTTCCACTACCACAACGACCACCTCGGCACGCCGCAGGAACTGACCAGCCACCAAGGCGAAATCGTCTGGGCCGCGCGCTACAACGGCTACGGAAAACTCACCGAACTGCGGCACGGCAACAGCAAGCGCCTGGAACAACCGCTGCGCTTCCAGGGCCAATACCACGACCGGGAAAGCGGCCTGCATTACAACCGGCACCGGTACTACAATCCGGAGACGGGGCGGTATCTGACGCTCGATCCGAGCAAGCTCAAGGGTGGTCTCAACGGGTATCGGTACACCCTGAACCCGACGGGGTGGGTGGATCCGTTGGGGTTGGAGGATTGCCCTGGGGGTGACGGGTGTAAGAGGCCTGCGGTTGGCGAGCAGGATCCGGCGGCTAAGGTTGCAGTTAGCCAAACCGAACCTAAGTTACCTATTCCTAAAAAGGAAGAGGATTTCCTGTATCGCGGCGATGAGCGGGATCCCGAAGATGTTTTTGAAAATGGCTTTAAAAGCAAAGGTAAAAGCAAGGATTTGTTTCTACACTCTATAGATAGTGATTGGCCCCCTAGCTATTACATTAGTACATCCTCTTCAAGAAATGTAGGAAAGAGATTTGCCACCGGCGACCACACAAGAATAGGGTACTTGTATACACTGCAGAAAATTCCGGGGCATGATCTGAAAAAAGAGCTAGGGTCGGCATATTTGTTTGGAGCCGAACAAGAGATTGCAATTCCAGGCCGAATAAAAAATGAAGATGTGCTCGGAGCAACTTTAATACTTGAAAATGGAAAAGAGTTTGGGTACTCCATACCCAACCCCAATAGGAGAATAAAATGATCTCCAAAGTCGACGTGTACATATCCAGAGGGAAAACAAAAGAAAAAACCCGTCTTGTGTGTGACTCAGAAAAAATCGCAATAACTTTTTCTACAGCAGGCGGCATTGAAAAAACTTATGCGGGCGGCAATTTTTATAGGTGCTTTTCTAGTCTCCGGCGAGACAATCCGGATGTGATTTTTTTCTGTAAAGGTGCGAAGACGAATGTTCACCCCTCCGGAATGTCAGCACAGATGTCGCAGGGGCTAAAAGCGTATGAACTGAGCATGGGCGTCGCTCCAACGCTCGATGACTTGGTTTATATATTTGATTATGACGATAGCAATTTGGCAAGCGACCCGGACAAACAAGAAGCTTTTTTCAAGGAGTGGATTGAATCTCACTTAAGAAAAACTTAAAAGTTAAACTGCATTTTCTTTCAATACAAAGAACAGCAACGCGCAGCAGCAGTCTAGTCAATGGGCCCCGTCAATTAAAAAAGCGTCTTAATTCGAAGCCTAGCGCACCTACAGAGCTTATTAAGCAACAATGAAAATCAAACACCACGAACTCTTTCAGTTTTTTGGATGCTACTTCCATCAAGATTGGATGTGCGAGTCGCCAGACCCTGACGACATAATAAGAAGCTTTGCTTCTGACTCTACACCTGAAACCATATTCATGGTTAAAAATGAAATCTCGACGCTATTAAAGCTTAAACTTAGCAACGAAAATATTAGAAAACTTATTATGAGTGAGATGCCATGCAACTATTGCTACTGGTTGGATTGGGAGTCCGGCGAAATGTGGTTAAAGCATATTCTGCAAGTTATGACTCACACTGATGCCTCCCAGCTTGGCAATGATTAAAGGTGGCAGCCGTACGCAGGTTAGCAGACCGGGGAAACAAGAAACCGGCGCGTCCGGGGACGCCCTGCGCACAGCCACCATCAAGTGCAGGATGAGGAATTCCTGACTGGATGACGCCTTGCACAACCTGTTTCACCACGAGCTGCTAAACCCGATCACTGATGAGCAGTGACGGGATTCAAGCTACCGGCGTGGGCCCAGGCGCACAAGCCGGCGGATTCTGGCGTAGTTGTAGGCAAAGGCGCAAGGCGGTGTCGGCAAGCTGTCACCTCTGTGGATTATGGAGATAGGTCTGTCAGATCAGTTGGATAACTCCCGGCTGACACACCGCCATCGCGAGCAAGCTCGCTCCCACAAGGGATCACCTAAAGGCCGGAGCCGTACTTCGAGCCGGCAACCGAGTCGACAATCAAAAAAACGGAACCCAATCCCAGCGCTCCCCCTCAATTCCAGAGAGACCAACCCGAGACGGAGCCCGCCGCCATGAACCACCCGACCCTCACCTTCGCCCAACTCCACCCCGGCGATCGCTTCACGCTGCCCGCCGATCACCGTCTGTTTACCAAGCTCACCGACAGCACTGCCCGTGAGCACAGCGTGCATTCGATCAATCTGAAGGAGGAAGGATACGGTTACGCCGAAGACCCCATAAAGAACCTGCCCGGGGAAGCGCCGGTCGAGTACGTCCCGGTCGGTGGGCCGTTGCGGGCTGGTGGATAGGGCTCCTGCCGACGTTATAAACGCCGCGACATGAGCCACTGTTCCTTGCCCCAGGCCTCGAAGCGCTCCAGCACTTCCCAACCAAGCTTGGCGTAGTAGTCCCGTTCACTGTGGGTGTGCAGGTACAACGTCGCGAAGCCAGCCTCTTTGGCATCGTTGCAGATGCCTTCGATCAATTGCGCGGCGAGGCCTCGGCGTCGGGCGTCCGGGTGGACGAATACGCAGGCCAGCCAGGGGCCGAGGTCGGGGCGTTCGGGCAGGTCGTCGTTTGCCAGCGAGGCGCCGCCCAGTAGCTGGTCGTGTTCCAGGGCGACCAGGCATTTCCAGCGGCCATCGCGCTGCCCGGTCGAGAATTCATGCTGCCAGTGGCCGAGTGATTGGTGGGCGAATTCGTAGGTGAATTCCCGATACAGCCATTCGGCCATCAGGTTGCATTTATCCATGTGGTTGACGAGCCAATCCACTCGCAGCATGTGAACAGTCCTTATGCAGTCGTTTTTCCAGCGCGAATACCGACGCAGATGCCTACCCGCGCGCATTCCCAGCAAATACCCACCAGCAACGCCCCAACCTATCGTAATCTCGCATCTGCACAAGCCCTGCCCCGAATCCGGCCGAGATCCCAGTCCATATGCCTTCCATCTATCAACTC
Source organism: Pseudomonas sp. BP11-1-1 (assembly GCF_052112105.1). Classification (NCBI taxonomy): domain Bacteria; kingdom Pseudomonadati; phylum Pseudomonadota; class Gammaproteobacteria; order Pseudomonadales; family Pseudomonadaceae; genus Pseudomonas; species Pseudomonas sp. BP11-1-1. Next base: position 113,505 of record NZ_JAUTYU010000011.1, on the reverse strand, counting down.
AAGCCCGCTTTCCAGAATCTGCTTCGCCCTACCGTACAACGCCTTTACAACAATGGCGTCACCGCCAACCAGGTGACCTTGCTCGCGGGCGTCGTTTCCGTGCTGGTGGGGGCGGTGATTGCGTGGTTCGCCAGTCATCCGTGGGTTTTCATCCTGGTGCCGGTGTGGATGTTCCTGCGCATGGCCTTGAACGCGGTGGATGGCATGTTGGCGCGGGAGTTTGGCCAGCAATCGAATCTGGGCGCCTACCTCAATGAGCTATGCGATATCATCGCCGACGCTGCCTTGATCCTGCCTTTTGCCCTGTTTCCCGATACCAGCCTGTTGCTCGTGTTGTTGGTCACGCTGTTGGCGTTGTTCAGCGAATACGCCGGCGTGCTCGGGGCGATGGTCGGGGCTTCGCGGCGCTATGACGGGCCGATGGGCAAGAGTGACCGCGCCTTTGTGTTTGGCGTGCTGGCGACCGGTATTGCCCTGGGTTGGCTCGGGGCGCTGTGGGTTGATGGTGTGATGGCGGTGGTTGCCGCCCTGCTGGTTTATACCTTGGTCAATCGGGTCCGTCATGGCCTGAGCCAAGTGACGGAAAACGCTCCCTCAGCATAAGGAAGTTGCAATGCGCGAAGCCCAGGAACTGACGTTCACCACCCATGATGGCGTGGAGTTGTTCTACCGGCACTGGCCGGCTGTCGAGGCCACGGCGGGTGAACCCCGCCAGGCCGTGTTGTTGTTTCACCGCGGCCATGAGCACTCGGGGCGCATCGCGCACCTGGTGGATGAGCTGGATTTGCCCGAGTTCGAGTTTTTCGCCTGGGACGCACGCGGCCACGGCCAGTCGCCTGGCGAACGCGGCGACAGCCCGAGCTTTGCCACCAGCGCCCGGGACGTGCAGACCTTCTGCGATCACATCGGCGCGACGCATCAGATCGACGAACAGAACATTGCCGTGGTCGCGCAAAGCGTCGGCGCGGTGATCGCGTCCACCTGGGTCCACGATTACGCGCCGCGCATTCGCTCGCTGGTGCTGGCGTCGCCGGCCTTCAAGGTCAAGCTCTACGTGCCGTTCGCCCGTCCGGGCCTGGCGCTGATGCGCAAGTTCCGTGGCAACTTTTTCGTCAACAGCTACGTCAAGGCCAAGTTCCTCAGCCACGACCCGGAACGAGTCGCGTCCTACGACAGCGATCCGCTGATCACCAAGGCCATTTCGGTGAACGTGCTGCTGGGCCTGTACGAAGCCGCCGACCGGGTTGTAGCCGATGCCCAGGCGATCCAGGTGCCGACGCAGCTGTTGATTTCCGGTTCCGACTTCGTGGTGCATCGCAAACCCCAGGAGCAATTCTTCGAGCGGCTGGGCAGCCTGCACAAGGAAAAGCACATCCTGCCGGGCTTCTTCCACGACACCCTCGGTGAGAAAAACCGTGCGCCCGCCATCGCCAGCGCCCGCCGTTTCATCCTGCAAAACTTTGCCCGTCCGCTGGAGCGCCCTTCCCTGCTGGACGCCGATCGCATCGGCGTGACCTGCGCCGAAGCCGAAACCCTGGCGACGCCGCTGCCGCACAACTCGCTGCGTGACCTTTACTGGCGCATGACCCGCGCCAGCATGCGCTTTGGCAGCAAGTTGTCTGCGGGTGTGAAGCTGGGCTTCGACACCGGGTTCGACTCCGGCAGCACCCTGGACTACGTCTATCGCAATCGCCCCACCGGCACCTCGGCGCTGGGCAAGATGATCGACCAGAACTATCTGAACTCCATCGGCTGGCGCGGCATTCGCCAGCGCAAGGTGCATGTCGAAGAACTGCTGCGCCTGGCGATGGCCGAGCTGCGCGCCCAGGACCGCGAGGTGCGCATCGTCGACATCGCCGCCGGCCATGGCCGGTACATTCTCGAAGCGCTGCAAGGCGTGAGTCCGTTGCCGGAGTCGATCCTGCTGCGCGACTACAGCGACATCAACGTGCGCGACGGCAGTGCGCTGATCGTGGAAAAAGGTTTGGGCGAGATCGCTCGATTCGTCAAGGGCGATGCCTTCGATCGCCAGGACCTGGCAGCGCTCGAACCGAAGCCGACCCTCGCCGTGGTCTCCGGCCTGTATGAATTGTTCGCCGACAACCAGATGGTCGGCGGCTCCCTCGCCGGCCTGGCTGAAGCCGTGGAGCCCGGCGGTTTCCTGGTCTACACCGGCCAGCCATGGCACCCGCAACTGGAACTGATCGCCCGCGCCCTGACCAGCCACCGCGCCGGCCAGGCGTGGGTAATGCGTCGACGCACCCAGGCGGAAATGGACCAATTGGTCGAAGCAGCAGGCTTTCGCAAGATCACCCTGCGGGTCGATGAGTGGGGCATTTTCAGCGTTTCGCTGGCGCAGCGGGTCCAGTAATGAGCGCCGTCATCGCTCCAGCCCGCGAACCCGCGCTGTTGAAACCGGCGGTGCTGTGGCTGCTGTTGCTGGCGCCGCTGTTTTTCACCACGTACGGCTTCGCCACCTGGGTCACGGCCCAGCGTGACGACGTCGGCAGCCTGGTGTTCGGCTGGGAAAGCCATATGCCGTTCATGGCCTGGACCATCGTGCCGTACTGGTCGATCGACCTGCTGTACGGCTTGTCCCTGTTGCTGCCCAACAGCCGCGACGAACTCAAGCGCCACGCCTTGCGCCTGCTCACGGCCCAGGTGATCGCGGTCAGTTGCTTCCTGCTCTGGCCGCTGACGTTCACCTTCCCCCGGCCGGAAATGGACGGTGTGTTTGGCTGGTTATTCGAGGTGCTGGCGGGCTTCGACAAGCCGTTCAACCAGGCACCGTCGCTGCACATCGCGCTGCTGGTGGTGCTCTGGGTTTGTTATGAGCGCCACCTGCAAGGCGTCTGGCGTTGGTTGATGCACGGCTGGTTCGCGTTGATTGGCGTGTCGGTGCTGACCACGTATCAACATCATTTTGTCGACGTGCCGACTGGCGCGCTGGCCGGGTGGTTGTGTGTCTGGTTGTGGCCGCTGGACCGACCGAGTCCGCTGTTCAGTGCGCGCCTGACGACAGATCCTGCCCGCCGGCGCTTGGCCTTGCGTTATGGCTTGGGCGCGGCGGCGATGTTCATCCCGGCGTTTGCCTTCGGTGGCACATGGCTCTGGCTGATCTGGCCAGCAGTGGCGGTGCTGATGGTGGCGCTGAATTATCTGCTGTTCGGCGCGAGTGGGTTCCAGAAGCGCGAAGACGGTCGGCTGAGCCCGGCGGTGCGCTGGATTCTGGCTCCTTATCTGGCGGCTGCATGGATCAATTCCCGCCTGTGGACGCGCAAACACCCGCAACCGGATCAGATCATGGATGACGTCTGGCTCGGGCGGATTCCTACGTCGGCTGCGCTGAAGGGCAGTCCGTTCAGCGGGGTGCTCGACCTGTGCGCCGAGTTGTCCATGGACACCACGGCCATCGCCTACCGCTCCGTGCCAGTACTCGACCTGACCGCACCGACCGCCGAGCAATGCCTGGAGGCCGCACAGAAAATCGAGCAACTGCGCCAGCACGGGCCGGTGCTGGTCTGCTGTGCCTTGGGTTATTCGCGCAGCGCCACGGCCGTGGCGGCGTGGTTGCTTCACAGCGGCCGGGCGGCGAGTGTCGATGCCGCAATCGTGCAAATCCAGCGCGCTCGACCGCGCATCGTCTTGCACGCCGAGCACCGTCGGGCACTGGAACAGTTATCCACAGCGCTGGGGAATGCTCATGATCAGTGATATGGAGCTCCACACCGTGGCGAGCCTGTTGCGCCGCGGTCATTCGTTGGATCAACTGTCCACGGGGCTGACGTTGCTGGCGGCGCTGCTTGGGTTGGGGCAATGGCTGGTGGGCGTGATCGATCCGTGGTTACTGCTGTTGAGTGCTGCGCTTGTGGTTATCGGGGTGCTGGAAAAATACTGGGCGCTGCGCGTGGCATTTGACGCGGATCTGTTCCAGCGCATGGCGGACAGCACCCACTCCCTGGCCGAACGCACCTATGAACTGGATCAAGCCCTGACCGCGTTGGGCCTGCAACCCGCCGAACGCGCCGGGCGCCTGTGGACCGAAAGGCGGCACGGCGCGTTATTGCTGCTGCGGCGGCAGTCGCGGTTGCTGGCGATACAAGTTGTCCTGGTGCTGGGCTTCATCCTGGCCAGTCCCTGGCTAGCGTCAGGTATCTAGGAAGTTTTTGTGGCGAGGGAGCTTGCTCCCGCTGGGTTGCGAAGCAGCCCCAAAACCAAGCACTGCGGTGTGTCAGATTGGTTGCATTCAGCCTCTTGGGGGCTGCTGCACAGCCCAGCGGGAGCAAGCTCCCTCGCCACAGTGATACTTATGTTTCTCAGGACAAGGAATCCTCATGTTCGAACCCGTGGTCGCCAACCTCATCACCTCCGCCGCACGGATGGTCACCGGCGCTCGCAGCCTGTGGCTCGGCTGCGCGCCCAAGCCCGTGCAGCGGATCTATTTCGCCAACCACAGCAGCCACGGTGATTTCGTGTTGCTCTGGGCCTCGCTGCCGCCGGCGCTGCGCAAGCTCACCCGCCCGGTCGCCGGGGCTGATTACTGGCAAACCAGCCCGATGCGCCGCTACATCATCAACCGGGTGTTCAACGGCGTATTGGTGGACCGCGAGCGCAAGGATCCTTCCTACAGCCCCTTGCAGCCAATGCTCGACGCGCTGGAAAACGGTGACTCGCTGATCATCTTCCCCGAGGGCACGCGCAACCCGGACGAAGGCCTGCTGCCGTTCAAGAGCGGGATCTACCACTTGATGAAAAGCCACCCCGAAGTGGAGGTGATCCCGGTGTGGATCGCCAACCTCAACCGCGTCATGCCCAAGGGCCGCGTGTTGCCGTTGCCGCTGCTGTGCACGACCAGTTTCGGCGCACCGCTGTGCATCGAAGAAGGCGAAAGCAAAGAGCAATTTCTAGAACGCAGCCGCGCCGCGCTGCTGGCACTGGCCCCGGAGCACGTTTGACATGGATCGATATACCCTGATGTTGTTTGGCGGGATCGGCGCGATTCTGGTGCTGGCCTCGTTGGTCGGTTTCATCCTCAAGCTACGGACCAAAGGCGCGCCGAACTCGGTCATCGAGAACCTCAACGCGCGGATCAACGCCTGGTGGATCATGGTGCTGGTGATCGGCATCGCGTTCTGGCTGGGTAACGCGGCGGTGATCCTGTTGTTCTACGCGGTGTCGTTCTACGCGCTGCGGGAATTCCTCACCCTCACCCCAACCCGGCGCAGTGACTACCCGGCCCTGGTGGCGGCGTTCTACCTGGCGCTGCCGCTGCAATACCTATTGATCTACTACGACTGGTACGGGCTGTTCTCGATCTTCATTCCGGTGTACGTGTTCCTGCTGCTGCCGATCCTCGCGTCGCTGGGCGGCGACAGCACGCACTTCCTGGAACGCGCTTCGAAAGTGCAATGGGGCTTGATGATCGCGGTGTTCTGCATTTCCTTTGTGCCGGCGCTGCTGACCCTGGACATCGCCGGTTTTGAAGGACGCAACTTGTTGCTGATCGCCTACCTGGTGATCGTGGTGCAGCTCTCGGATGTGTTGCAGTACGTCTGCGGCAAGTTGTTCGGCAAACGCAAGATCGCGCCCAACCTGTCGCCCTCGAAAACCGTGGAAGGTTTTGCCGGTGGTATTTTCCTGGCCTCGCTGATCGGCGGTGCGCTGTGGTGGATCACGCCGTTCAATCCGTGGCAGTCGTTCCTCATCGCGCTGTTGATCAACCTGCTCGGGTTTGCTGGCGGCATCGTCATGTCGGCGATCAAGCGCGACCGTGGGGTCAAGGATTGGGGCCACATGATCGAGGGCCACGGCGGCATGCTCGACCGCCTGGACTCGGTGTGCTTCGCCGCGCCGATCTTCTTCCACCTGGTTCGGTATTGGTGGACTTGAGATAACCCTGTCCTGAGACACCGCTTACCCCTGTGGCGAGGGGATTTATCCCCGTTGGGCTGCGAAGCGGCCCCATAATCCGCGCATGCTGTGCGTCAGGTTGACCGAGTTACTTGCTCTTGGGACCGCTTCGCGCTCCAGCGGGGATAAATCCCCTCGCCACAGGGGCATTTGCACCCACCCAACAGGTACCTTGCCCTCGGTTCAATGCGCCAACATATTGTGATGCACGCTGTACATGATCCATAGCGACAGCCCCACCAGCAGCGCAATTACCACGGTGGAGAACACCAGCGCCGTCACGTTCCAGCGTTGATGCGGTGAGAAGTTGAGGTGCAGGAAGTAGATCAGGTGCACGACAACCTGGATCACCGCAAAAATCGCCACGACGCCGGCCGTCACAGACTTGGGCAGCGTGGGATACATCACCAGGGCGAACGGGATGACGGTGAGGATGACCGACAGCACAAACCCGGTGAGGTAGGATTTCACGCTGCCGTGACTGGCGTCGACGCTGCCATGAAGGTTGCTCATTTACATCACTCCAAACAGATAGACCACGGTAAACACGCAGATCCACACCACGTCGAGGAAGTGCCAGAACAGGCTCAGGCAGCCCATGCGCGTGGCGTTGACCGTGGTCAGGCCGTTGCGTTGGACCTGGAACATCACCACCGCCATCCAGATCAGGCCGGCGGTGACGTGCAGGCCGTGTGTCCCCACCAGCGTGAAGAACCCGGTGAGAAAGGCGCTGCGGTCGGGGCCGTAGCCTTCGCCGATGAGCTTCTGGAACTCATGGATCTCCATGCCGATAAACGCCAGGCCGAGGACGAAGGTCAGGCCGAGCCAGGCCAGCACCTTCTGCTTCTGCCCGGCGCTCAGCGCGAGCATGGCGAAACCGTAGGTAATGCTGCTGAACAGCAGGATGAAGGTTTCCGTGAGGACGTAGGGCAATTCGAAAATATCGGCGGCACCAGGCCCACCGGCCACGCTCTGCCCGAGCACCGCATAGGTCGCAAACAGCGTTGCGAACAAAATGCAGTCGGTCATCAGGTAGATCCAGAACCCGAACAGGGTCATGGAGCTTGCGTCCGAATGCCCGTGTTCGGATTCCGGCGCGGTGGCGTTTGGCTGGACGAGATTGGACATGATCAAGCCTCCGCCAGCATCTTGATGCGTTGATTTTCGATGCGCGCCACCTCCTCGGCAGGCACGTAGTAGTCGATGTCGTCATCGGCGCTGCGCCAGATCACGCCACCGATGGTGGCAACGAGCCCGACGATGGCCAGCCACCAGATATGCCAGACCAGGGCAAAGCACATGATCAGGCTGAACAGGCTGATGACCAGGCCCATGGCGGTGTTGCGCGGCATGTGGATGTTCTGGAAATCGGCCTCGACGGCGGTTTTCTGACCGCGCTCCTTCATGCCCCAATAGGCATCGATACCCTCCACCACCGGTTGCTGGGCGAAGTTGTAGAACGGCGGCGGCGAGGCGGTTGACCACTCCAGTGTGCGCCCGTCCCACGGATCCCCCGTCAAGTCGCGGTTCTGGTGGCGCTGGCGGATGCTGAAGTAGAACTGCAGGATCTGGCAGCTGACCCCGCAAAGGATGATGCCCACGCCCAGCAACTCCGCCAGCAGCCATGGCTCCCATTCGGGCACGTTGAAGTGGTTCAGGCGCCGGGTCATGCCCATGAAGCCAAGGAAGTAAGACGGCATGAAGGCGAAATAGAACCCGATGATCCAGCACCAGAACGCCGCCCGGCCCAAGCGGTCGTGGAGCTTGAAGCCGAACGCCTTGGGGAACCAGTAGGTCAGGCCGCACATATAGCCGAACACCGCACCGCCAATGATCACGTTGTGGAAGTGGGCGATCAGGAACAGGCTGTTGTGCAGCAGGAAATCCGCCCCGGGCACCGCCAGCAGCACGCCGGTCATGCCGCCGATGCTGAACGTGACGATAAAACCCACCGTCCACAGCATCGGCGTTTCAAAGCGCACCCGCCCGCGGTACATGGTGAACAGCCAGGTGAAGATTTTCACCCCGGTGGGCACGGCGATGATCATGGTCATGATGCCGAAGAATGCGTTGACGTTCGCCCCCGAGCCCATGGTGAAGAAGTGGTGCACCCAGACGATGAACGACAGGATGGTGATGACGATCGTCGCCCACACCAGCGAGTGATAGCCGAACAGGCGCTTGCGGCTGAAGGTCGACGCCACCTCGGAAAAGATGCCGAACGCCGGCAGGATCAGGATGTACACCTCCGGATGGCCCCAGGCCCAGATGAGGTTGACGTACATCATCGGGTTGCCGCCCAGCTCGTTGGTGAAGAAGTGCATGTCCAGGTAGCGGTCGAGGCTGAGCATGAACAACGTGGCGGTGAGGATCGGGAACGACGCGAGGATCAGCACCGCCGTGCACAGCACCGTCCAGGTGAACACCGGCATGCGGAAAAGGGTCATGCCCGGTGTACGCATTTTCAGGATCGTGACGAAGAAATTCACCCCGGTGAGCAACGTCCCGACCCCGGATATCTGCAAGGACCAGATGTAATAGTCCACCCCGACCCCGGGACTGTAGGAAAGCCCTGACAGCGGTGGATAAGCCACCCAACCCGTGCGGGCGAATTCGCCGACCGCCAGGGAGACGTTCACCAACATCGCCCCGGCGACGAACAACCAGAAACTCAACGCGTTGAGGAACGGGAACGCCACGTCCCGGGCGCCGATCTGCAAGGGCACGACGATGTTCATCAAGCCCACCACCAGCGGCATCGCCATGAAGAAAATCATGATCACGCCGTGGGCGGTGAAGATCTGGTCGTAGTGCTCCGGCGGCAGGTAGCCGGGCGAACCGTCGGACGCCATCGCCTGTTGCGTGCGCATCATGATCGCGTCGGAGAAGCCGCGCAGCAGCATTACCAGGCCGACGACGATGTACATCACGCCGATGCGCTTGTGGTCCACCGAGGTAAACCACTCGTTCCACAGGTAGGCCCACTTGCGGTAGTAGGTGATGGCGGCGATGCCAGCCAAGGCGATCAGCGCCACTACGGCGAGGGTCCACATGATGATGGGCTCATCCGTCGGGATCGCCTCAAGCGTCAGTTTTCCAAACATGCTGTTCTACTCCAGATCGTGTTACTGCCCTTGCTGCCGGGCCCCGACGGGTGATTCGATGCTGCCTTGCATGTGCCCCATGCGATGCTCGACTTCACGGGAGCGGTTCATGCCTTCGTACTTATCGATGATGCTCTGGAACAAATCCGGCTGGATCGAGGCGTAGTGTTCAACCGGGTGCTTGACCGTAGGCCGGGCGAGTCGCGCATAACTGTCCTTGTCCAAACGCCCCTGCCCCGCCCGTACGCCGGCGACCCACTTGTCGAAGCCCGCCGCATCGGTGGCCAGGGTCCGGAAGTGCATGTCGGAGAAACCCGGGCCGTTGTAGTTGGCGGCGATGCCTCGGTATTCCCCCGCCTCGTTGGCGATCAGGTGCAGTTGGGTCTGCATGCCGGCCATGGCATAGATCTGCCCGCCCAACGCAGGAATGAAGAACGAGGTCATGGCGCCGTCGGACGTCACGCGAAAGTTCACCGGTGTGTCCAACGGCATGGCCAGTTCGTTGACCGAGGCGATGCCCAGTTCCGGGTAGATGAACAGCCACTTCCAATCGGTGGCGACCACCTGTACCACCAACGGCTTGACGTCGGAATCCAGCGGTCGATAAGGATCGAGCGCATGGGTGGACTTCCAAGTGACCACCCCCAGAATGATGATGATCACCAGCGGCACACCCCAGACCACGGTTTCGATCTTGCGCGAGTGCGCCCACTCCGGCGTGTATTTCGCCTTCGTGTTAGAAGCCCGGTACTTCACCGAAAAGATGAACGCCATGACAATCACCGGTATCACCACCAGCAACATCAACAGCGTCGAGAGAATGATCAAGTTGCGTTGGTCAACGCCGACCTGTCCCTTGGGATTGAACAACACCATGTCGCAACCGCCGAGCAACAGCATCCCGCCGACCAGCAACAACCTTGATACGTAACAAGGCAGTCGGGTTCGCATGTCTTGGGCTTCGCTTATGGGTTGTTTGTCAGTTGCCGCGCGATCTTGTCCTTGATCGACAGGCGCTGCTCCTTGAGCCCGCGGAGGTCGTCATCCTCGACGTTGCCCGCCGAAATCGATTCGGCCGCCAACACTTGGTTATCCACATCCGTGTATTCATCGAGCAAGCGATCAAGTTCCGGGTCTTGCTGGCGCCGCTGTTGAACCGCCTCTTTGCTGCAATTCAAATCCTGGTAAAGATCGTGAGAAGCAGGCATGGCCTTCTCCTTTCAGCAGTGTTGTTGGGTACACGATTTTTAGAATTGGCCCCCACGCCTTAGTTGAGAGAAACATCCTGATACGGTGACGAACGGCATCGCTGGCAAAAAAAAGCCCACGAGACGTGGGCAAAGGGAAAGCGGATATATCGAGGGCCGCGTCAGGAGGATTGTCTACCGGCGGCCGAGGGCATTGCCGTGGAGTCCACCCGGACCGTGCGTGACTGAAGTATTGCCTTCTCCCACTCCCTGGCATCGTGGCTGCAAAAAATCTCGACGTGCCCGTCCTGAACCCGCGCCAGTTCCCGCAGGCGATCCTGATTGCGCATCCGTGCCGAGCGGCAGGTGTCCATCATGTATTGATAGAACTTCAGGCCCGGCGGGCAACGGCGCTCGGCTTGATGGACTTCATCGTGAAAAAAATACGCGTCGCCGGCATGCAGCATCCAGCCGTCAGGCGTGCGCAGGGCGATCCCGGCATGGCCGGCGGTATGGCCCTGCAGCGGCACCAGGAAAATGTCCTCTTCTTCGGCGCCGATCAACGCACGCACCGAATCGAAACCGAACCAGGTGTCGCCGTCCGGGGCATAGAACTCCCAATTATCGACGCCCTGCCACTGGCGCGCCTGGAACCGGCGCCGACTGATCCAGCTGTCAGCCGAGCGGGCCGCCGCCATTTCGTCGCGCATGACATGCACCCGCGCCTGGGGAAAATCCTGCAGCCCGCCGGCGTGATCGAAATCCAGATGCGTCAGCAGGATATGCCGCACGTCGTTGGCATCGAAACCCAGGCGCCGCACCTGATCCAGGGCCGTCAGGCGATGTTCGAACTTGATGTTGTTGAAGGCCCGGAAAAATCGACTCAATCGCTCGGGCGTCTGCACGTCCCGCTGGCCAAAACCGGTGTCCACCAGGACCAGGCCGTTGCTGTCGGTTTCAATCAGCAGGCAATGACACACCAGGCACGCCGTCAGCCCCCGGCTGTAGCCGTCGAACAGCTTCCCGCCCACCGGGCACATGCAACCGCAGTTCAGGTGGTGGATATGCATGGAGGCCTCCTGCACGAATGGCGTGTCGATTTCCGTTTTTTTCATGGACTCTTTGAAATCGACAGGAAGGCGACAGGTGCAATTCCGCAAAGGCGACAGGCGGTGGCTATGCCCGGGAAAAGATACCCTGTGGGAGCGAGCTTGCTCGCGATGGCGGCCGGTTAGTCACATGGATATCGACTGGTCCACCGCTATCGCGAGCAAGCTCGCTCCCACAAGGGGTTCGGTGTCAGGGGATCAATCGAGGATCAGATGCGGCAGGAACCGGCTCGAATCCTTGGTGATCAGGCTGTTGTCTTCCCGCACGCCAATGCCGGCCGCCTGGTCGCCGATGACCCAGGAACCGATCAGCGTGTAGCTGTCGCCGAAGCGTGGCAGTGGCGCGAATTCCTGGAGGATGAACGGCGCGTCGGTGTAGGGCCCGTCTTCCTTGACGATCAAGCCGTCAGCGGTCTGCAACTCGATGTTGGCGCCTTCCCGGGAAAAGAACGGCTTGCGCACCCAGCCCTTGGGCACCGCTTTGCTGGTGTCGGTGTCGAGGTGAGCCGCGAGCAGGTTCGGGTGGCCTTTGTTGAATTCCCACAGCAGGGGCAGGATGCCTTTGTTGGAGATGATCGACTTCCAGGCCGGTTCGAAAAACTGCGTATCACACTGGGCAATCGCTTCACCAAACGGCTCGTGGAAGATGAACTCCCAGGCGTGCAGCTTGAACAGGTGCGGAATCCAGCGCTCTTCCAAATCAACAAAACGCCCGTCACTGTTGAGGCCGATGTCTTCGACATTGATGTGCCGCGATTCAATGCCGACTTTTTCCGCGATCAGGCGCAAGTAATCCGTGGTGCCCTTGTCCTCCACCGAGCCTTTCATCGAGGCGAAATAGAACGGCTCCGTGAGCTGCAACTGGGCAAAGGCCTGGTGCAGCTTGGTGTCGATGCTGTTGAACTGGTCGGCATGGGCCGGCAGCATGCCGCGCTCGATGCACTGTTCCAGCCAGCCCCACTGGAACGCCGCCGCCTCGTAGAGGCTGGTCGGCGTGTCGTAGTTGAGCTCCAGCAGCTTGGCCGGGCCCGTGCCGTTGTAGGAGAAATCCATGCGCCCATACAGGTGCGGGTGGCCTTCAAGCCATGAGGTGCGCACCAGGTCGAAGAACGGCGCGGGAATGCTCAGGCGCTCCAGCAATTCTTCGCTCCGGACCACCCGGGCCACGAGGTCCATGCACATCTCATGGAGCTCGGTGGTCGGGTCTTCCAGGTCATCCTCGATCTGCTTGAGGGTGAACTGGTAGTACGCGCTTTCGTCCCAATAGGGTTCGTCGTCGATGGTGTGGAACAGAAAGCCGAGCTGCTCGGCGGTCTGCTTCCAGTCAGGACGTTCTGCGCACTGGATCTTCTTCATGGCGCTGGTTCCTCAACCGCCGGAGCTGCTGGAACCGCCCCAACCGCTGCGGGCGCTGGAACTGCTGCCGAAACCACCACGGGACGTGGAGGACGAGACGGACATCGCCTTGCTGCTCTTGATGGAGTCGGTGTAGCTGCCGTACCGCGCCTGGTTGGACTTGTTGAAGGTCGAACCTCTCGACACCCGCTGGCTGAGCGTCGAAGACCCGAAGTCGCCACGGTCATCGCGGTAGCGGTAGACCGGTTCGGAGTAATAGCTGTTGCGGTTGCTGCTCAACATGTTACCGATCAGCATGCCGGTCAGCAGGTTGCCGAAGCCGGAACCACCGACGTTCGCTTCCGACGCCGGCAATTGGGCCCGGGCGGCGTCGACCTGGGACTGCGTGACTTCGCCATCGGCACTCAGCTCGAAACCACCGAGCTTGGGGATGAACTTGCCGGCCGAGTCCTGCTGGCACCAATCGGGGACAAAGTCGGCATCGCAATCAGCCTGGCTGTCGTAGGTCGGCGCGATGCGACGGTGCTCGGCCATGGCGGTCATGTAGGCGTCGGCGCAGATGTCCACCGGCAGCTTTTCATCGACACATTGCTGGACGGACTGGAAGTTGTACTTCTTCTGCAACTTGTAGGTTTTTTCCGTTGGCCCGCAACCGGATATCGCCAGGGCGACCGATGCAGCCAGCGAAAGCTGGACGTACTTGCTTCGTTTCATCGGGATCTCCGTGGCGCGATCAGTTCGTGGAAGGCGTCATGCACGCGGCGTTCAACATGCCGACGCTGATGGCCACGGCGGCAATGTAGATACCGGCGGCGATTTCACCGTTCTTGATGCGCGCGGAAGCGCCCTTGAGTACCAGGCTGGTCACCAGGAACGCCAGCAACTGGACGACCGCGGCGATCACCGCCCAGACGACGAAGTCCAGCATGTTGATCGAGTAGGCAATCACGTTGCTGGCCGGAATGGCGAAACCGATGACGGCACCGCCCAGGGCGATGGCCGCGGCCACGTTGCCCGAACGGATCAGTTCGAATTCCTTGTGCGGTGTGACGCGGGTGTAGATGAACTGGAACAGCGCAAACAGCACGGCGGCGCCGAGGATGTACATGACAAAGCCGAGCACGGCGGCTTTGTTCAGGGAAATGGAGAGCGCTTCAAGCATGGACTTCTTCCTTATTCAAAAAGTGTTCAGGTCAGTGGTGTACAGCGAAATACCCAGCGAAGTGCTCAGGCTGACAGTGCCTTCGGCGTCCTCTTCGACGGAGAACAGCAGGAACTCCCGGCGATCCGTCAGGCCCGTGTCGCGGGCGTACAGCATCGAACAGTGTTCGACGTTGTAGGACTCGTCCGGATTGCTCACGCGCTCGCTCAACACCACCAGCTCCGTCTGTCCCGCCTCGGTGCCCCATTCGCGGGTGTATTCGACGCCGTCGTGGGTGTAGGTCGGCAGGCCGATCAGGCTTTCGGGGCCGGCGAGGCGACGCAACTCGGCCTCACTGTTGATCGTGACGTAGCTGAGGTAGTTGAACAGGATCACCGACTCGACCTGCCCGGCGACGTCACCGCTGGTGTGCACCTGCAACCAGTAGTCCTCGTCGTTCATGTAGGCGCGCGACAGCCAGTTCGACTGCCCGAGGTCGACGATGCCCAGGCTCCAGATCTGTTGGTTGGCCGGGATCACCACGGCGCTGTTGCCGTCGAGCAACAACTTGAGCGTCGCATCGAACATGACTTGCTTGCCAGAGGCCAGGCCCAGCGGCCCAACGACAGGTGTGCTGGTTGTCGTGTTCGCGTTCGGGGCCTCAAGCCCCATCAACTGTTTAAACCACCCCATGGGAAATATCCTTGAGACGCGTGGAAGCGATGTAGAAAAGTTCGCCGCCCATGACGCGGGTGGCGCCAGGCGGGTTGATCGATGGATGTCGGGCGCCCTTTGCGCGGTAACCGATCAGCGTAGCGTTGTGCTGCTCTTTCATGCGGGTGTAGAGGTCGCCGAACGTCGCTTCGAACGCCTCGGGCAGTTTCATCAGGTACTGGGTGGCGCCTTCGCCGACACAGAGCAATTCATTGATGACCACTGACGAGCCCGGGTCCTGGGAAGCACGCACCAGCATTTCGATCGCCATGCTCGAGGTGCATTCCAGGCTCGGCGCGTAGGCGCTGGCGAGGGCGGCAATCTCGCTGTCATTGAAATGAGCGACGACATGCCCGACCGGTCCCAGACGATTGACCGCCAGCACGGTGGCCAGGGTCAGGTCGTCGGAATGGGTGCGCACCAACACGCGTTCGGCGCCCGGCACGCCGGCACGTTGCAACAACGCGACGGAAGACAGGCTATCGCCCTTGATGTACGTGGCCTTGCCGGGCATGGGGTTTTCTTCGAGATCGCAATCGCAGATGACGATCAGGTTGTCATTGGACGTTTCGTCCTGCAGCAGCAGTTCAATGACCCGCTCGCTGGAAGCACCTTCCCAACCGATCAGAACCGTGTGACCGCTCTTACCGGTGAAATCGCCTTTGCCCTTCATGCCTTTTCTCCATACATCGATGACGCTGCTGGTGGTTTTGCCGATGACCGTCGTCAACAGGGCAATACCCCCGAGCATGATCCAGGTCGCCACGAAAATTCGCCCGGCGGATGTCTGCGGCAACAGGTCGCCATAGCCGACGGTGAGCGTGGTGGTGAGATAGAAGTAGATAAACGTGGCGGCGGTGATGAGGTGCTGCTCGCCCAGCAGCACCAGGCCGATCCAGGCGATGGACAAATGCACGCCCAACGCAATGGCCAGCCCCGCCCAACCGAAGCGATGGAAGAAGGACGACGCGTAGGTGCGCAACAGAAGGAAAATCGACATTTCGTCCCTGACTCCGTGGGGCTTGGTTCCTGGCGGGCTAATCGCTCTGGCATCCGAGTGCCCGAGCGTAGTGGCCGGACAGCATTAAACCTGTTGCGGGGCTTGGATAGAAGTACCTTGGCGACAATAAATCCGATGAGCAGGCAGGCCTGGCCCAGCCCTTGTGGCGAGGGGATTTATCCCCGCTGGGCCGCGAAGCGGCCCCCAAGTAGCGAACGCTACCTGACTGACACACCGAGGTGTCAGGTTTTAGGGCTGCTTCGCAGCCCAGCGGGGATAAATCCCCTCGCCACAGGTTCAGTGCGCTCAGGGTGATGAGCGCACCTGCACGACTTACTCAGCCGATTTTTTCTTCAGGCGTTCCAGGATCGCATTGGCGCTGCCTTCGTTCGGTGTGATGCCGGCATCGCGCAGCTTGCGCTCCAGGTCGGAGCCGGTCGAAGCCTCGGCCAGCTCGTCCTGGGCTTGCAGTTCAGCGGCACGTTGCTGTTGCTTGGCCTGCAGGCGGTTGAGGGTTCCGACGGCGGTTTCCAGCTTGCCATTGGCGCCGCCGCTGGCGATCGAGGCGCTGACCTGGGCCTTCTGCACGCTTTCCCGGGCCTTGGCCATGTCCACTTGCTGGCGCAGGCTCTTGATGCGGCTTTCGGCCTTGGTGATGTCCTTGCGCATGTTGTCCGCGTAGCCACCGAACTCGGTCGCGTGCTTTTGCTCGGCGTCCAGTTCGTTGGTCAGGGTCGAAATGGCTTCGGCCACTTCCAGCGCCAGGTCTTCGCGGTTGGCCTGGATCGCGGCCAGGGCCTTGGCTTCCAGGTCCTTGATCTTGGCGTTGTATTCGCCGACGCGATCGGTCGCCAGCTTGTGCTTGGCCATGATGGTGACCAGCTCGCGCTTGGCACTGGCCAGCGCGGTGTCGGCGTCGCGGATTTCCTGGTCGAGGATGCGCAGGGCCTGTTGGTCGACGATCGATTCGCCGACTTCGTTGGCACCGCCACGCAGTGCGGTGAACAACTTGCTCCAGATGGACTGGGTCATGGGAGGGTTCCTATTCGGCGAATTAAATGAAGAAGCGTTCGAAGGCTTCGCTGGCGCGCTGGACGTTGTCGACGAGGGTTTTGACCTCGGTGACGACGTTGGTCAGGCTGGAACCTGCGCTCAGGGAGCCGAACATGTTGTAGACGACCTGCCCGTTGGGCATGGACTCGATGCCGATGGACGACAGCGGGAACATTTCCCGGCTGCGCAACACGGCGTCGTTGAAGGCCGCGACGTCGTTGATCGACTCGACATCCACCAGCACGGTATCGACGATGATCTGGTCGCCGACCACGGCGATGTAGATCGGCAAGCCACCGAAGTCATTCATTTCCAGCTTGATGCTGGACTCGGCGCCTTGGACGAGGGAGAGGGTGATGTCGTTCGCGACCACTTCATCCAGAGCCTGAAGGGCGCTGTAGAGGCGATCGATGTTCCAGTTGTTACCTGCGCTCATGTAATCCTCCGACATGAATGGGCCAGCCAGAATCGGTTGGCGTAGCTGTTTCTCCATTTGCTTGAGCAGGCTTCGGTTTTCAGGAAGCACCCAAGTCTCGTGTTTCACATACCCGGCGGCACTCAGGCCCGCGCGCATCTGCTTCATGTAGAAGCTCGATGGCTTTTTCGCGGAGGGTTTGGCGCGCTCTCCCGTGCGGCTCGCTGAATCGGTCACAGACCCGTCATCCGGGTCTGATGGAGAGCTGGTTGACATGGTACTGACCCCACTGTGAAAAACTCACGCGTGAGAAACACTACAGGTACTTTCCAAGCCTCACAATAGCTCACGCGTGAGATTTTTCTGAATCACAAACACCGACGAACCCTGTGGGCTGACCGCTTTTGTGGCGAGGGAGCTTGCTCCCTCGCCACAGGGGTCATCACATGCGGTCTTACGGATAGCTAAAGCTCTTGACCAACGTCAGCTCGCCCACCGCCCGCATCGGCACCACGAAGGTCTCCATCTTCTCGCTCGGTGTGCCTTCTTCGGTGATGACAGTAACTTTTGCCGTGGTCAGGGCTTGTTGCGCTTGCTCCACTGGTTCGCCATCGCCCTCTTCATCCTCATCACCGCGGTACCCGCCGCCGTAGTAGTTCACATACACCAGGTATTGGCCCTTGATCGGCGCGGGCATGGCGAAGATTTCCGGGCCGTAGCCGGTGGTGACGTCGACATCGAGGGCAGCGCCGTTGGCGACGGCGCGGTCGCCGTACCAGATGTGCGCGCCATCAGGCGTGACGAGGTGCAGGTCCAGGTCGGTGCCGTCGCTGTCCCAGGTCAGCAACACCCGCAACTTGGCCGGGGTGGCGCCGCCGCTGGTGTTGAGGAATTGCGTGCGGTGGCGCTGCTGGCCATCGGCGCTGCGCACCTCAACGCTGTTGCTGCCATTGGGGAACGAGAACGGCCGATCAAAGCGACCTTCCTCGTCGAGCTTCAATGGCAAGCTCA
Source organism: Pseudomonas sp. BP11-1-1 (assembly GCF_052112105.1). Classification (NCBI taxonomy): domain Bacteria; kingdom Pseudomonadati; phylum Pseudomonadota; class Gammaproteobacteria; order Pseudomonadales; family Pseudomonadaceae; genus Pseudomonas; species Pseudomonas sp. BP11-1-1. The sequence goes on along the minus strand of NZ_JAUTYU010000011.1, from coordinate 95,505 downwards.
CGCCGTTGACGATGAGTTGGCCCGGCTCATTGCTCTTCGGCGTGCCTTTGATCTGGCCGGTGATGCGGGCGGTGTTGGCCTGGCCTGGGGGCGTGTTGACCGACGAGGCCGGGTAGTTGACGGTCTGGCTGAAGCTTTCGCCCTCGCCGCCCGGCGCACCGCTGCGCCAGCCGCCAATGGGGGTTTCCAGCTTGATGGCGTCGGCGGCGATGGTCGGGGGCAACGCGGTCAGGGCGCAGAGCAACAGCAAGACCTGTGGATAACGGAGTGTCATGGTCTATTCCAGCAAAAGGTGACGGGCGAGCCCTTCGATATAGTTTTCGTCCTGGCCATTGGGGTGAGCCTCAAAGGCCAGGTGCAGATATTCATGGGTCAGGTCGAGGCGGTCTTGCAGCGACAACACGCCGCGCACATAGATGCGCTGGCGTTCGCGGTCGACATAAGGCCGGCCGAAAGAGACGCGGCAGACCGCGAAGGCGCTGATTTCGTTGTAGCCGACTTCGCTTTCCAAGCGCTGGCGCCAGCCTCGCCGCTGTTTCAGCAGCCACTCCTGGGCGGCGGGCAGCGCTTCGCAGGACGCCACCGGATTGTCCCAACGGCTGAGACTGGCACGTGGATAGGCGTGCAACAGGATCGCGTCGTAGCGCTGGCCGCCGTTCGCTTGCTCGACGGCCTGGGCCCAGGACAACTTGTCCGGGCCGGGTTGATCGGAGTGATATGTCACATCGGTGCCGCCCAGGACCAGGTCGCTGGTCCACGCGGCAATCGCTCGGGTTTCAGGCGCCGCCGGACGCGGCGCGACGCGCTGGCGATGGCTGCTGTCGTCGATGCTCAGGCAATCGCCGTTGCGCTGGGCGTTTTGCAACAGGTAGGTGCGGATCGCCACGGCCAATGCCTTGGCCGCTTCGGCGGGTTCGGCCTTGGCTTCGCGCTGCAGGACCCGAGCGACGTATTCCTCCCGGTCCAACCGCGCGACCAGTTTGCCAGGCAGCAGGAACAGTTCGCCGTCGCTGTGGATATCCAGCTGGTTGCCGTTGCTGAACTCGACGCGGTAGTCGCCGCGCAGTTGTCCCGGCGTGGCTGGACGTTCACCGGACATCACTCGTTGCAAGGGATAGCGAGCAAACAACCCCACTTCCACGCAACGCCCGGTTTCCGCCGGCCAACGGGATGGCAGTGCCATGGCCAAGCCATCGCCATATTTCTTCAAGACCTGCTGGCTGGTACCGCGTCCACCGGCCCAGACGGGCGTGCCATCGACCAGCCAACCAGCGAAACCGCCCTGGCGCGACGAAGGCCCTTGATCGCCCAGCCAGCTCCAGGTCTTGACCCGCAGGCGACCGCCCAACTGACCGACCAACCGACCATCCGCCGCGCCAAGCACTACGTCGAGCAACACCCGACGAGCCTGATCCTGGGCCGGCAGCGTCGCCAGCGCCTTGAGCAGCTCTGCCACGGGCACTTGGGTTTGCGGCTGCAAGGCCGGCAGGTCCTGCAACCATTTCGGCGTCTGCCGCGCTTGCCAGTAATCCCGCCAGCCAGGCGCCGAAAGTCCGAGCCGTTGCGGTTCGAAATACAAGCCGCAGGACTTCACCAGTGCCTGGTCGCGACCAATGCTCTGCCCGGCGTTGCAGCAATAGACTTCTTCTTTCGATTCGCCCCGGCATTCATAGGCCGGCTCGCGGGCATCGGTGTCCACCAGCCAGGCGTAGACGAAGAGTTTCCACAAGCTGCCCAGCGGTGCCTGTAACGAATCGGGCAACGGCTGGCGGTCCAGCACCTGGGTCTGGCTTACGCGCAACAGTTGACCGTCGAAGGCCAGGCGCAGCGGCTCCTCCTGCGCTGTCGCCAGCGCAGGAATCAAGCACAACCACCACCAGCCCCAACGCCTGCGCATGTCAGTCGACCGTCACCTGACCGAGCGCCGGTTTCTGTTCGCGCGCCTGGTTCTGTGGCGCGTAGACCTGAGTGAAGCGCACCGGCGGCAGGGTGAACTGACCCTTCTGGGAGAAACGCACCAAGTGCCGCAGGCGCAGCTCGCCACTAAGGGCATCCACCGGCACGGCGTAAGCCATCTGGCCCGGCTCGAAGCGGGCCTTTTCCAGGGACGTCGGCTCGCTGTCGGCCTTGCCCATCAATTGGATGCCCCAGGTGGTGCGTTCCACATCGGCGCCCGGCGGCAGCGGCACTTCGAGCATGCCGTAGCGCAGCGGCGTCGCGGCCTTGCTGTTGATGATCACTTCATCCAGATAGAGGGCGTCACTGGACAACGGCTTGTTGCCCACGGCTTCGAGCTTGAAGGTGAACGCCTCGTCGCCTGGCACCAGGCGCGACAGGCGACGGGTGATCGACACGGCCATCGGCGCCACGGGGGCTTGCTGGCTCTGGAAGCTCAACGCCGCTTGCAATGGACGCTCCTGGGCGCCGGTCAGGGTCAGTAGCGTTGGAAGCTGCGCGCCCTGCCATTGCCAGTAGGTTTCGCCGGTCGCGCCTTGCTTGGCTTTCCAGCCTTCGCCCGGCGCCAGGGCCACGGCCGGCGCGGCCTGTTCGATGCTGCGCTGCAACCAGGTCAGGGCCAGTGCGCGTTCCAGGGTGGACTGCTGCGGCAGCACGCGCTCCAGCAATGCGCTGGCGCGAGCCTGATCGAAGCCTTGCACCGACAACAACAAAGCCTCGACGAACGGCTGGGAGCTGAGTTCCAGTTGCTGTTGCGCGGCGTCGGCCTGACGGCTGAACGCTGCCGGCAACGGCACTTTCGCCTGCTTGGCGAGGGACGCGGTCAGGACACGGGCGCTGGCCAGGCCAAGGGCCGAATCCGGCGCGTACATGACCAGGCTGTCCTCGCCGCTGTCCAGCACGCTCTCGGTGCTGTCTTCACTGGCCTTGGCCAAGTCATCCATCAGCCCACTGAGCAAGGTGTTCACCGGCAATTGCATCTGTTTGGCGAACGACAGGATCAATGCGCGCTGCAACAGCGGCGTATCGCCGGCCTGCTTGGCATAGACCTCCAGCACCCGCTGCCAGTGTTCCGGCGGCAGGTTCAGGTCCAGGGCCTTGCTGGCGTTCCAGTCGGCGTAATAGGCATAGGCAGTGAGGAACGCGTCCGGCTCGCCGTCCTGGCCCCACCAGGTGAAACTCGCCGAAGGCCCGGCCATCTGCACCAGGCGCAGGCGGCTGTTTTGCATGATCAACCGCAAACGGTCGCGGATCTGCGGGTTCGACGCCAGGGTCGGATACGCGATGCTCAACGGCAGCAGGCGGCTGGCGGTCTGCTCGACGCCGCCATACGGATAGCTGAGCAGGTCGTCCAGGGCCGAACGGAACAGCGCTTGCGGGCTGTCATCCAGGCGCAGGCGTATATCGCTGGCGTCCGCCGGCAAGTTCAGTGGCGTGTCGCCGCTGGCCACGTCGAGGCGTTGGCTCTGGGTGACTTGCCAACCGTTGCCGCTGGCATTGAGGTGCATGGCCAGGGCGTCCTGGGTCTCACCGTTCAACTGCAACTGGACGGTCAGGTCGCCGTCGGTCAAGGCCATGGCTGGCAGCGCGACGTAGTTGATGCCGTTCTTCAGGTCCGCCACCACGCGCTGTTCGGCGCCCGCGTAACGGATCAGCAACTCGGCCTTCAACGGTTTCTCGGACTGGCTGAAAGCGAACAGGCCCAGTTGCGGCTTGTCGCCCGTGCGGAAGTGGGTCGGGCCGCTCCACTTCAGGTACAGCGGTTTTTCCGAGGCGATGAACTGTTTCTTCTGGCCGACTTGGCCATCGTCGGCGATCGCCTTGGCGGTGATACGCCAGCGGGTCAACGAGTCCGGCATCTTGAAGGTAAAGCGCGCCTTGCCGTTGGCATCGGTGACCAGCTCCGGTTGCCAGGCGGCGGTGTCGACGTCTTCGCGACGCGGCCGTTCCAGCACCTTGACCCCACGCTCGCTGCGGTTGGCCTTGCCCGGCGCGCCGGGGCTGCCTGGCAGCGCCACGTCGTAGCTGATGAAGGACAGGCTGGCGCTGGTGCGCACGTTGTTGCGGCGCGGATGGTAGAAGAACTGGTCGATGGTCGGTGCGACTTCCGGTTGCAGCGCGTAGACCATTTCATCGACAACGCTGACGGTCAGGTGCGCGGGAATCGCCTTGCCGGCGAACTGGGTCCCCAGGTCGACGGTCACCGTGTCGCCCGGGCGATAGGTGGCTTTATCGGTGGTGATCGCGACGTCGATCTGCGGCGCAACGACCTTGATGCCGGCGTTCTGGAAGCTGTATTGGCCGCCCTTGGTGTACAGCACGGAGAAGGTCAGGTTCGGCGCGAAATTATCCTTCACGGCAATGCGTGCGCGGTACTGGGTGTCGCTGAGTTTCTCCATTTTCAGCCAGTCGGCGCCCTTGGAGAGCATCGCGGTGGCCTCGACCTTGTCCCGCTCAAGCGACAGCAACGCATCGCTGACCGGCTCGGGGAAGGTGATCAGCGCCAGGGCTTCGTCACCGGTCTTGTATTCGGTTTTGTCGAGGACGATTTCGACCGTGCCCGGCACGGCCTTGATGCCTTCGCCGGTCACCGCATGGCTGGTCGCGCCGATGACCCGGCCATGGTCGTCCTTGAGCGTCAGGTTGTAAGTGCCGGGGCGGTCGAAGGTCAGGCTGAAGCCTTTGTCCTTGGCGGCCAGTTTGCCTTCGCCGGTGGTCTGGTCTTCCAGACGGACCCAGCCATAGCTGCCCGGTGTCACGGCCTTGCTTTGTTCGCTGCCGCCTTCGTTGGCGTAGCTGAACGCGACTTTCTCGCCGGCTGCGCTGAAACGGCGGGGCGCGCCCAGGCGGAAATTCGCCGCGCCGCGGTCGATGAGGATTTCCTTGGTGGTCTTGACCCGATACGCCGCGCCATCACTGGCGAACACGGTGAGGGTGTAGCGGCTCGGCTTGTCAGCGGCCGGCAGGTCGAGGTTGGCGTTGCCCTTGGCATCGGTGGTGACTTCGCTGCTGGTCAGCTCCACCGGGAATTGCCCCAGGTATTGCAGCTCGTTATCGACCATCGACAGTTGCTGGGCGCGCAGGCTCAGGCTGACCTTGGCGTTCGCCACCGGCTTGCCGTCCGGGTACAGCAGCACCAGGTTGCCCTTGACCGGCTCGCCGGTGCGGTAGTCCTGCTTGGCCAGGTTCAGCGCGATCTCGAAGTGCGGCTTGATGTATTCGGCTACGCGGAAGGCGCTGCTGTAGAGCTGGTCCTTGTAGCTGAAGCGCAGCTCGTAGCCACCGGCCACGGCGTTTTCCGGCAGTTGGAAACGGCCTTGGGTGCCGGCCTTGGAATCGAGCTTCAGGGCCAGGGTTTGCAGCGCGGTGCCGGTAGCGTCGAGCACGCTGACGTTGACGTCGGCGGCCGCTGGCTGCACCGAGTCACGGGCGTTCTTGAACTCGCGACCGACGATTTTCAGCGACACCCAATCCCCCGGCCGGTACAGCGGCCGGTCGGTGAAGGCGTAGAGCTTGGTGTCGTAGATCTCGCTGTCGTAATAGAAGTTCTCGGAGACGAATACCCCGCCCTCCTCGTCTTCGCCGATGACGAACGAACGCTCCGGGCTGACATGCTTGAGGCGCAGCAGGCCGTCTTCATCGGTGGCCCCGCTGCTCATCACGCCCAGGCCGTCAGTCCACAGCACATTGACCTTGGGCACCGAGCGCCCTTCATGCTTGCGCGCGGCCCAGACCAGCAATTCATCACCGGCGATCTTGCTCACGGCCACGGTGTTGGACACGAAGACCATGGTGGTCGCGCGGTATTTGCCGATCAGTGCTTCCACCAGGTACAGGCCCGGCTTCAACTGGCCCAGCGGCACATAGACGTTGCCTGGCGCGACGCTGACGAACTCGCTGGACGAACCGGCCAGGTTGACGCCCGCCGGCGGCTGGATCGGCTTGGCCTGCCACAGCGGATAGCGGAACTGGCTGACCACTGGCAAACCGGGGATCAAGGCGAATTGCGCTGGCGCGTCGTACGGCGTCGGCGCAACCAGGGCGTCGCCGATCTTCAGTTCCGGCACTTCTTCGGTGACCTGCTGGCGGGACTCGTAGGAGAACGCCCGTTGCATCACCCGACGGGATTTGCGGTACCAGTTGTCCCACAGGTACGCCAAGGTGTTCGACAGGCCCTCGCCCTTGAACTGGCCGTCGCTGACCACGCGGTGCAGGTTCTTCTGGCGCTTGAGGAACTCCAGCGGTTTTTCGATCCGATAGACGCGGATATCAGCGCCGCCGTAGGGCTCCATGCGGAACCGGCGGTAGTCGCGCCCCGGTGCTTCGAGGCGGACCATGGCTTGCTCGTCGCTGGCGAAGCTGCTGTCGGCCAGCAGGAAAAAGCTTTCACCGGACACCGGCGTATAACCGCTGGGCTCCACGGTGTCTTCGGCATTCACCAGGGGCGCCAGCAACAGGGCGAACAGCAGGGGCAGTTTTGAACACAAGCGCAGCATGCGGGCACCGGTCATTGGGTGAGAAAGTTGAGTCGATAGACGCCGATGAAGTTGGGGTTGGCTGCGTCGGGTATCCATCGGGTGTCCTTCCAGTTCATGAGTTGTTGCAGGCTTGCGGAGCGCATGCCGTTGTCGGTTGGGGTGGTCGTGCCGGTGTGATAGGCGATGTAGCGGCCCATCCAGATCATCAGGTGCTGGTCGTCGCCCTGGTCGAAGAACATCAGGTCGCCAGGCCGGGCCTGGGTGACATCCCGGCCCACCAGGCGGCTGTTGAACTGGATCAGCTTGATCGCGTTGACGTAGGGCCCGACCTTGCCGCCGCCCTGCTGCCATTGCTGGGCGAGGCTGCGTTGTGCATCGCTGAGCGGCAGCTCCGGCGGCAGGTAGCGATTGGACAGGCCATTGCTGCGCAGCCATTTTTCATCGTGGACCTTCAGTGCTTCGTTGGCGGCGAAACGCACCAGCCCGGCGCAATCCTGCTGATACCAGCGTGGGCTCGGGCCTTTGGTCAGTTGTTCCTGGGCGATGCGCACGAACCAGGCACGGAATACCTGGGACTGCTGCGCGTCCAGCGCCGGCGCCTCGACGGCAAGCGCAGGCCCACCGAGCAGCAACGCCAGCAGCAACCCATACGCGCGGTTGCGGATCTGTCCTGTCACAGCGCTTTCCATTCCAGCGGCAGCCACTGCCAATGGCCGTCCGGCTCGCTGCCTGCTGGCAACGTCAGGGCGTATTTGCCGTAGCCGCCAAGGGTGCGCAGTTTCGGGATCAGGTAGGTTTGCGCGGCGTTGTAGAACACCGGTTCCATGTCCTGGGGCAGGCTGTCCAGGGTTTCGCGCTGCATCAGTTGCGCCATGGAATCCGGGCCGAAGTAGACCGGCATCAGCAGATCCTTGGGCACCACGTCAGCCATGGGCGGGAAGCGTTTGTCGAGGGTGCCGAGGGCCTTGTCGACCAACTTGTCATCGAGGGAGAACAGCAAGGTCGAACCGTGGCGCGCCAGGCTGACGCGCATGAACGCCTTGCCGGTAATCGCCTCGGGCTGCTGCGCTTCCTTGGCCGAATAAGGCCCGAAGTTGGAACTGACCTGGCGTTGCCATTGGTGCGTCGAACCTTCTTGCTTCTCCACCACCGGAAATGCATGTTCGGCAACGTTGTTTTCATAGGCGCCGACCATCGAACCGAACAGGTTGCCCAGGTCGGCATCGAGCTTGCCGTCGTCTTCGTTCAGGCTCGCCACCAGCAGCGGCGTGTACAGCCGGGAATCGGCGTACCAGCACAGGCCTGCCGCGCCCGCCACGTGGTCGACCATGGCCTGGGCGGCTTTTTCCTCGGCGCCGAGTTTGACCAGCAACGGTTTCTGTTGCTCGGCGGCCAGGGGCAAGGCCACGCAGGCGCTGGCGCCCATGGGCATGGCTTGCCAGATCGCCTTGAAGTCGAAGTCCGGCTGGTTTTCCAATTCATCCATGGCCAGGAAGCTGTGCCAGCCCTTGTCGTCCATGTCGAAACGCAAGCCGGCGAAGTTCGGGATGAACCGCTGGTAGCCCATGGCGAGCACGCTGGCGTTGACGGAGATGCGCTGCTTGACCTCCGGGGCCTTGGCCGTGAGGCCGAAGGCTTCGGGGAAGAGTTTTTCGCCGGCCAGCAGCGCCTCGAGGGCCTGGGTCGAGACCATGCCACGTTCGTCGGTAGGGCCATGGCCTTGGTCGTAGAGCTTGGTCGGGTTGGACAGCACGACCAACTTGTCGCCATGGGAGGCGAAGACCAGGGATTTGCTCGCGTTATAGCTGAGCTGGTAGAGCGCGACTTCATCGCCGCTCACCTTCAAGTCACCCAGCTTGCTCAACTGAGTGTCATCCAGGGCGACTTTCGCCAGCGGCTCCAGGACCTTGGCCAACCCGCCGCGATCCATCACCAGCAGGAAATCCTTGAGACGACCGTCCGCCCCGCGCCACAACGCCACGTCCGCCGGCTGGTCGAAAAGCTGCTCGATCAGGCTGTCCTGCAGCTTGAGGTCATGCTCATAGATGATCCGGCGCAGGCTGCCGATCAGGCCGAGGCGGTCGGCGTGGGCTTCGTAATAGAAGACGAAATCCTCGGTGAGCGTGGCCTTGAGGAACGGCACCGCCAGGAGATCCTTGGGTAACTGGCTCAGGGAATGGGCCTCGATCAAGCCGTCGGGACGACTCACGCCGAGTTTTTCCAACGCCAGCTCCATGGGCGGCGCCTTGGGCTTGGTCATGAACCAGCCCAACCCGCCGGCCGCGCCGGCCACCAGGCACAGCCCGAGCAGAATCGCCGGCCAGCGGCGTCCAGGTTTGGCGACAGGTGTCGGCGTGGTCGGGGAAGCAGTGTTGTCGCTCATATTCACAAGGGCCTGTTCATCCGTGGAGCGGATACTTAGTAGTTGAAAGTCTTGACCAGCAACAGATCGCCAATGGCGCGCAGGGGCACGACAAAGGTCTCGCGTTTTTCATCGACGGTGTTTTCGTTGAGCACCAGGTTGATCTGCGAGGTAATCACCTCGTTCTGGTTGCTCGTTTCATCGAAGTTGTAGCCGCCGTCGCCGTAGTTGCCCCAATAGTTCACGTAGACCAGGTAGGTGCCGTGCATCGGCGCGGTCATGGTGAACATTTCGGGACCGGGACCGTCGACCCCATCCGGGTCGAGGCCGCCGCCGTTGCTCAGGGCCGGCTGGCCAAAGAAGGCATGTTGGCCGTCGGGTGTAACGATATGCAGGTCGAGTTCAGCGTTTGGATCGTCCCAGCCCAGCACCACGCGGATCTGCGCCGGGGTGCGCAAGTTATTGGCTTCGTAGAATTGCACGCGCTTGAGGGACTGGCCTTCGGAGCTGCGCACTTCGACGCTGTTGGAGCCAGCGCCAAAGGCGTATGGCCGGGCGAAACGCCCCTCTTCATCGGTGTAGAGATTCAGCGGGTTGCCGTTGACCGACAGGCTGTGGGGCTGACGCGCCGTGCCCATGTTCTTGATCCGGCCTTCGATCATCGTGCGATTGCGCTGGATGCCGCGGTCTATGGGCGGCGTGGGATAGGCGACCTGGGGGTTTTCCGTGCGATCGAGCAAGCCGCTGTAGCGCCAGCCGCCGACCGGCTCCGACATTTCAGCCGAAGGCCCGGCCCACGCCAGCGGCGCACCGAGCAATACGATCAATAAAGAAAGAAAACGCACGTAAGCCTCCTGCCATGCACGACGCAACCCGACACCCTTCCCGGGGCGCTGTTTGTCATTATTCGGGTTTCGTCTGAAGGCCCCGTTACAAGGGGCCGAAGATGGCGCGAAGAGTAGCCATTTGACAGTTTTTTCACAATCGGGAAACGCGCGATTCTGTGTGGGAAATCACGTATCGAACGTGGCGTGAGCCGAATAGAGAATTTATTCGGCTCACGAAATGAGCCGAATACGGAACCCGACGTCACTTCTGACGAAATCCCGTGGCGAGGGAGCTTGCTCCCGCTGGGCTGCGCAGCAGCCCCAAACCCGCCGGGTTGATCCAGTTTGCGACCGCTGCGCGCTTGAGCGGGAGCAAGCTCCCTCGCCACAAAAGCACTGGATCACGGCCTGCGTTACCCCGCCCTGATTTGCCCGAAAACCCCATGTCTGCTAGTGTCGCGCCGGTTTAACAGTCAACCGGAATAGCCGCCATGGCCCGCAAAAAAGCTGCACTGGATTTCGAACAATCTCTGGCCGACCTGCAAACACTGGTCGAACGGCTGGAGAACGGCGAATTGTCGCTGGAAGACTCGCTGACGGCTTTCGAGCAAGGTATCGGCTTGACTCGCGACTGCCAGGCGGCATTGGCCCAGGCCGAGCAGAAGGTGCAATTGTTGCTCGAGCGCGACGGCGAGTTGACCGAAGAACCGTTCGACGCGGAACAGCCTGAATGATCGGCGCGTATCAGGCCAGCAGCCAGGCCCGGGTCAATGCTGCACTGGATACCTTGTTCAGCGCCCCGAGCCCGGAACTGGCGCGGCTGTACGAAGCCATGCGCTACAGCGTGATGAACGGCGGCAAGCGGGTACGTCCGCTGCTGGCCTATGCCGCGTGCGAAGCCCTTGGCGGCGCGGCCGAGCAGGCCAACGGCGCGGCTTGCGCGGTTGAGCTGATTCACGCCTATTCCCTGGTGCATGACGACCTGCCGGCCATGGACGATGACGACCTGCGTCGCGGCCAGCCAACGACTCACAAAAAATTCGACGAAGCCTGCGCGATCCTGGCCGGTGATGGCCTGCAGAGCCTGGCCTTCAGTGCGCTGCTGGACCCGACCCTGAGCGATTGCCCGGCGCAGGTTCGCCTGGACATGGTCAGCGCCCTGGCATTGGCGGCAGGCCCTGCCGGAATGGTCGGAGGCCAAGCCATCGACCTCGGTTCGGTGGGCTTGAAGCTCGATCAGGACGCATTGGAATACATGCACCGGCACAAGACCGGCGCGCTGATCGAAGCCAGCGTCAAGCTCGGCGCCCTGGCCAGCGGCCGGGCCACGCCCGCACAGCTGCAGGCCTTGCAGACCTACGCCCGAGCCATCGGCCTGGCGTTCCAGGTGCAGGACGACATCCTCGACGTCGAAAGCGATACCCAGACCCTGGGCAAGCGCCAAGGCGCCGACATCGCGCGGGACAAGCCAACCTACCCGGCCCTGCTCGGCCTCGATGCCGCCAAGGCCTACGCCCTGGAACTGCGCGACCAGGCCCTGGCCGCGCTGCGACCCTTTGACGCGGCGGCCGAACCGTTGCGCGATCTGGCGCGTTATATCGTCGAACGACGCAGCTGATACACGGTCAACCCATTTAAGTGCGTATCGGCCAAGTTCCGGCCGACGCGTGGGCAGCTTGCGATGCATAAGGTAAACTGCCGCCTCTTTCTATACCTATAACGATTCGCCTGATGCCCACGACGTTCCAAGAGATTCCCCGCAAGCGCCCGACCACGCCCCTGCTGGACCGCGCCAACACGCCGGACGGCCTGCGTCGCCTGGGTGAAGCCGAGCTGGAAACCCTGGCCGATGAGTTGCGCCTGGAACTGCTCTACACGGTCGGCCAGACCGGTGGGCACTTCGGCGCGGGCCTTGGCGTCATCGAGCTGACCATCGCGTTGCATTACGTCTTCGACACCCCGGACGACCGGCTGGTGTGGGACGTCGGGCACCAGGCGTACCCGCATAAAATCCTCACCGGACGTCGCGACCGCATGGGCACGCTGCGCCAGAAGGACGGCATCGCCGCCTTCCCGCGCCGTTCCGAGAGCGAATACGACACCTTCGGCGTTGGCCACTCCAGCACCTCCATCAGCGCCGCCCTGGGCATGGCAATTGCCGCCCGCCTGCAAAACAGCGAGCGCAAGGCGATTGCGGTGATCGGCGACGGCGCACTGACCGCGGGCATGGCTTTCGAGGCGCTGAACCACGCGCCGGAAGTCGACGCCAACATGCTGGTGATCCTCAACGACAACGACATGTCGATCTCGCGCAACGTCGGCGGCTTGTCCAACTACCTGGCGAAGATCCTTTCCAGCCGCACCTACGCGAGCATGCGCGAAGGCAGCAAGAAGGTCCTGTCGCGCCTGCCCGGCGCCTGGGAAATCGCCCGCCGCACCGAAGAATACGCCAAGGGCATGCTGGTGCCCGGCACGCTGTTCGAAGAGCTGGGCTGGAACTACATCGGCCCCATCGACGGCCACGACCTGCCCACGCTGATCGCCACCCTGCGCAACATGCGCGACCTCAAGGGCCCGCAGTTCCTGCACGTGGTCACCAAGAAAGGCAAAGGCTTCGCCCCGGCGGAAGTCGACCCGATCGGCTACCACGCGATCACCAAGCTCGAACCCCTGGACGCTCCGGCGGCCGCACCGAAAAAGGCTGGCGGACCGAAGTATTCCGGCGTGTTCGGCCAATGGCTGTGCGACATGGCCGCCGCCGACCCGCGCCTGGTGGGCATCACCCCGGCGATGAAGGAAGGCTCGGACCTGGTGGCCTTCAGCGAGCGCTACCCGCAGCGCTATTTCGACGTGGCGATTGCCGAGCAGCACGCCGTGACCCTCGCCGCCGGCATGGCCTGCGAAGGCGCCAAGCCTGTCGTGGCGATCTACTCGACGTTCCTGCAGCGCGGCTATGACCAGCTCGTCCACGATGTAGCCGTGCAGAACCTCGACGTGCTGTTCGCCATCGACCGCGCCGGGCTGGTGGGCGAAGATGGCCCGACCCATGCCGGGAGCTTCGACTTGTCGTACCTGCGTTGCATCCCCGGCATGCTGGTCATGACGCCGAGCGATGAAAACGAACTGCGCAAGATGCTCACCACCGGCCACCTGTTCACCGGCCCGGCGGCGGTGCGCTACCCGCGCGGCACCGGCCCGAACGCCACGATTGAAAGCGAATTGGAGCCGATCGAGATCGGCAAGGGCGTGATCCGTCGCCAGGGCAAGCAAACGGCCCTGCTGGTGTTTGGCGTACAACTGGCCGAGGCCCTGAAAGTCGCCGAGACACTCGACGCCACCGTGGTGGACATGCGTTTCGTCAAACCCCTGGACGAAGCCATGGTCCGCGAGATGGCCGCCAGCCACCAACTGCTGGTGACCGTCGAAGAGAACGCCATCATGGGCGGCGCCGGCGCAGCGGTCAGCGAATTCCTGGCGCGGGAAAACATCCTCAAGTCGGTGCTGCACCTTGGGCTGCCGGATATCTATGTCGAACACGCCAAGCCTGCGCAGATGCTGGCCGAATGCGGGCTGGACGAGACTGGGATCGAAGCGGCGGTTCGGCTGCGGTTGCAACTGCTGGGCCTGTAAGTTCAGCCCACACAAGCCCCTGTGGGAGCGAGCTTGCTCGCGATAGCGGAAGATCAGTCAATTAACCCATTGGCTGACAAACCGCTATCGCGAGCAAGCTCGCTCCCACATTGGTTTTGTGTGAATCAAGCATGATTGGAACACCCATGAAACGCCGTCTCGCCCTCACGCTCGCCCTGCTCCCCATCCCCGACCTGCAGGCCGACACCTTCGAACGCGATCAAGCACTGACGCTGCCCGATATCCTGATCAGCGCCAACCGCCAGGTCGAGGCCCGCAATGACAGCAGCGCCGCCAACACGATCTTCACCCGCGACGACATCGAACGCCTGCAACCGGCCAGCGTCACCGACCTGCTCAGCCGCGTGCCGGGTGTGCAGGTTGCGCCACTGGGCGGGCGCGGCAGCCTGCCGGGGATTTATATCCGCGGCACCAAGTCTGCCCAGAGCCTGGTGCTGGTGGATGGCCAGCGCATCGGCAACGCCACCTCCGGCGACAGTAACCTGCAACGCCTGAACATCAACCAGATCGAACGGGTGGAAGTCTTGCGCGGCTCGCGATCGGTCATCTATGGCGCCGATGCCGTGGGCGGGGTCATTCAGATTTTTACCCGACGCGGTACCGAACAAGGCCTGCAACCACGCCTGCACCTGGGTGTTGGCAGCCACCGGACGTGGGAGCGCAGCCTTGGCCTGTCCGGTGGCGACAGGCAGACCCGCTTCAACCTGGGCGCGAGCCTGGACGAAACCGCAGGAGGCAATCGAACCCACGAGTCCTACGCCAGCGACCGCGACGACGACGCGAACCGCAACCAGTCCTTCAGCCTGAGCCTGAGCCATGCGCTCAGCGATGACCTGGAAATCGGCGTGAACCTGCTGGATAACCGCGGCAAGAGCGAATACGACAACCCGTTCGGCCGTTTCGACCCCAACACCTTCGAGTCCCTGCCCCAGCAGCCTTATAGCGAATTTGCCGTGAGCAGCTTCAGCACCTACGTGGACGGGCGAATCAACGATGCCTGGCAATCCCGCTTCGAACTGGGCCACAGCGAGAACCGCGAGAACACCTACGACAAGCTCAGCGATGTGCGCGAGACCTTCAATACCTATCGTGATTCGCTGACCTGGCAGAACGATGTGACGCTCGACGAGCGCAACAGCCTGATCGTGGGTGGCGACGGGTATCAGGACCGGGTCAACAGCAGCACACCGTTCGATGAGGACAGTCGCTGGAATCGCGCAGCGTTTATCCAGCACCGCTTCCGGGCCGATACGTTTTCCACTGAACTGGGCCTGCGTCGCGACCAGAACCAGCAATTCGGCGGCCAGAACAGTTGGAGCGGCACGCTCACCCTGCCGGTCAACCCGGATAACGACGTGTTGCTGACCTACAGCGAAAGCTTCCGCGCGCCGACCTTCAACGACCTGTATTACCCGGACTACAGCAACCCCGACCTGAAACCCGAGACCGCCAGGAGCTACGAACTGCAATGGCGCAGCCAACTGAGCGACCGTGCCAGCGTCGAGGCTTCGCTGTACCGCACCGACCTGGAAGACGCGATCATTTTTGGCCGCGACTCACGTCCGCAGAACGTCGCTTCGGCGCGGATCAACGGCTTCGAGATGGCCTACCGGCAGGAACTGTTTGGCTGGCAGGGCAACCTGGGCCTGGCCATCATCGACCCGCGCGATCGCGACAGTGGCCATACCCTCGCCCGCCGCGCCCGACGGACGCTGAACCTGGACCTGGATCGGCAATTCGATCGCCTGGGCCTCGGCGCCACCTGGCAAGCGGTGAGCAGTAGCTATGACGATGAAAACAACCGCAATGCCTTGGGCGGCTATGCCCTGCTCGGGTTGCGCGGCAGTTGGGCGCTGAGCCGGGAAGTGAAGCTGGAGATGAAGGTGGATAATGTGCTGGACCAGAGTTACAGCCGGGCGCTGTACAGCCATGACGGTGAGCAGCATGGGTATCGGGAGGAAGGTCGGGCCTGGTTGTTTGGGGTGACCTGGACCCCGGCGCTCTGATCCAGAACCTGTAGCGTCTGGACTGGCCTCATCGCGAGCAAGCTCGCTCCCACAGTTGATCTTCAGTGACCACAGGTTTTGTGTTCACAACAAAACCTGTGGGAGCGAGCTTGCTCGCGATTGCAGGCGCCGCCGTCTATCTGTCCGGCGCTATCAACTCACACAACCGCGCCGTCGCCTCGATCATCTGCCCGCTGGGCCGCTCCAGCCCTTTGTCATTGACCAACAGCAACCTCCCCTGCGCCACCGGCCAGGTTTTCCAGGCGTCTAGCTGCGCCTGGTCCGTGGCCAGGATCATCTGCGGTTGGCGCTGCAACACCGACTCCACGCTCACCTGCGGCGCTGGCAGATCGAGGTCGGCAAAAACGTTGTGGGCGCCGCACACGGCCAGCGCATCACTGATGATCTGCCCGCCACCGACGGTGTACAACGGCCGGTCCCAGACCTGATAGAACACCGGCACCGGCGTGTCCCGGCGATAGCGTTGTCGCAGCGCCTCAAGACGTTCACGCAACTGCGCCGCTCGCTGCACGCCCCGTTCCGGACGGCCGAGCTGGGTGGCGATGTCTTGAATTTGTGTAATGAGCTGGTCAAGGCTGTGGGGTTCGGCGACGTAGATCGGAATGCCCAGCGCTTTAAGTTGCGCGCGCTGCCCCGGACCCACGCTGCCCGGCCAGAGCAGGAGCAAATCAGGCTTGAGGCTGAGCAGACGCTCCATGTCCAGCTGGCCGTAACGCCCAACCGAAGGCAGATCCTTCAGGACCGTCGGACGTTCACCGCCATCCAACACGCCCACCAGCAGGTCGGCGGAATCGAGCTCGACAACGATTTCCGAGAGCGAGGGCGCCAGGCTGACCACACGGGTCGCCGCCATCGTCGAGGCGCTGGTGGCCAGCAGCAGGACCGCCAGCCAAAGACGCATCAACCGAGCTGACGCGGGATGCGATACAGGTAGAACAACACGGCGGTGGATAACGCCAGGAGCATCAACGGCACCGCTTCGAGGCCAACGAACACCGCCAGGGCGCCAATCCATGCTGGCAGGCCTGCCACCAGGAAGGCTGCGCGCCGTCGCGCCGCCAGGGTGATCCAGGCTTGGGGTTCTTCAGGTGTATCGAGGGACTTTTGCGTGGCGACCAGGGCGTTTTTATAGCCGCCGAAGAACCGCAGGCTGACAAACATCGACGCCACGCCCGCAATGAACAGCGGCATCGCCAGCACTGGCAGGATAGCCTCGCCCTGGCCGAATACCGCGTTGATCACGAACAGCGGCAGCAAGGCCAGCGCCAGGTACTGCCACCAGCTGACGGCCAGGCGCCGCCGGACTTGGCCGCGCGTCACGCCCGGTCGACCTCGCCCTGGTGCTCGTTGCCCATCATGTGGTCGAGCTTGCTGGCCTTGGTTGCCAGGTAGAGTTTGTTGTGCGGGTTGTGACCGGTGTGCAGCGGCACGCGCTCGGCCACTACGATCCCCATGTCGGTCAGCGCCTTGACCTTGCGCGGGTTGTTGGTCATCAACCGCAAGGACTTGATACCCAGGTGCTCGAGCATCGGCAAGCAAATGCTGTAGTCGCGCAAGTCGGCGGCAAAGCCGAGGCGCTCGTTGGCTTCCACCGTGTCCGCACCGCCGTCTTGCAGCTCATAGGCGCGGATCTTGTTCAGCAGGCCAATGCCACGCCCTTCCTGGCGCAGATACAGCAACACGCCACGGCCTTCACGGGCGATGGCCTGCAATGCCGCTTCGAGTTGCGAGCCGCAATCGCAGCGCTGGCTGAACAGGGCATCGCCCGTCAGGCATTCAGAGTGCAGGCGACCGAGTACCGGAGCGCCGTCGGCGAAATCACCCAGGCTCAGCACAACGTGCTCCCGACCGGTGGCTTCATCGAGAAAACCATGCATGGTGAATTGCGCAAAGGGCGTTGGCAGCTTGGAAGCGGCAACAAAAACGACAGGCACCGGTGTGCTCCTGATCTAGTACTGGAGATTCGCAGAGGCGGGCATTGTAACAGCAGGTTCCTACAGACGCTTAGGCTGAATTATCGGCTATTACGATCGAAAAGTTTGATCACGGCTTCGGTGGCTTGCCATTCTCGTCAAACGGATAGGGTTGCTTCCAGCGTTCGAAAATCGGTTTCAACTCGCCGCTCTTCACCAGCACTTCCATACGGCGGTCGAACAGCGCCCGCAACGTACGGCCGTTTTCGTTATTGGCGAACCCCAGGTACAGCGGCAGATTGATCAGCGGCGAGAGTTTGAATTGCTTGGGATCGTCGGCCTTGGCGAGCACATCCTGGATTTCCATCAACGCATCGATATAAAAATCGGCACGATCATGGGCCAGCATCGGCAAGATACCCACGGCGCGGTGAATTTCATTGAAACGCCGGATGTTGGGCAGGTAGTTGTTGTATTCGTACCCCCGCATCCACACCAGTCGATAATTGCCAATCGTCGCCAGCGTCGGTGACGGCTTGGAGGCCAGCCCCAGGGCATAGATATGATCGACGTCGTAGTGCCAATGCGGGTACAGCAGCCCTTCGGTTTCATCGCGATAGGCGCCGACCTGTGCATCCACCTCCCCACGTTGCACCAACCCGATCGAGCGGGTATAGGGCACGCTGCGGATCTCCAGCTTGACGCCTTCAGGCTCGAACACGGCCCGCAAGATGTCCCAGCCCATTCCCTGGCCATCGGCCTGGGTGTAATCGGCCCACTCTTCGCTGGCCGCACGGATCTTGCCGGGCAGCGGCGCCGATTCGGCCGCCGGAACACCGAGCAGCGCCCCTAAACACAGCAACAGCAGTAGTGCGCGGCTTACGCCCATGCCTGGTTCCCTCAGGTAAAACACCACACCAACCCTTGCATTGCGAGCCAGGCAAACACCCCGGCCAGGACATCGTCGAGCATGATGCCGACACCCCCGTGTACATGCCTGTCGATCCAGCGGATGGGCCATGGCTTGAGGATATCGAAGAAGCGGAACACCAGGAAACCCGTCAGCAACCAGTACCAGCCCTCCGGCACCAGCCACAGGGTAATCCACATGCCGACCATCTCGTCCCAGACGATACCTTCATGGTCATGCACCCGCAGGTCGTCCGCCACCTTGCCACATAGCCAGAAGCCGAACAGCATGGTGATGCCGAGCATCAGCCAGTAGCCCCAGTCCGGCAACATCTGCCACAACGGTATGAAGGGTAGCGCAACCAGCGAGCCCCAGGTGCCCGGTGCTTTAGGCAAAGTACCCGAACCGAAGCCAAAAGCCATGAAATGCCAGGGATTGCGCCACACCGAAGGCGGGACAAACTCTGCCGGAACCTGATTGGGATGATCTGTCACGGTGTCTCCCGAAAATGTTGATAACCCCGTATTTGTGGGGTGATGTCGCGTCCGAGGCTGTCCGCCAGCATGACGCCCTGCCCGGCGCTGACCTTGCCGACCACATGGATCGGCCAACCTTCGGCCAAAAGCGCCGATAATCGGACCGGCGGCAGGGTAAACAACAACACGTAGTCGTCGCCACCACTCAGTGCCGCCTGTTGGGCGCCCGGCTGGCCGAGCAATGCCACCAGAGCGTTGGACAGCGGTAGTCGGTCCCGTTCAACAGTCAGTGCCACATCCGAGGCCTGCGCGATATGCCCGCAATCGGCCAGCAAGCCATCGGAAATATCCATCGCCGCACTGGCCTTGCCCCGCAATGCCAGGCCGAGGTCGATCTGCGGCTGCGGTGACCAGTAATGCGCCAGCAGCGGCCCGGCGACCTCAGGTTCGGCGCTGCGCTGGCCGAGGACCAGCGGCAACGCCCCAGCGGCATTGCCCAGCTCGCCGCCGACACACAACAGATCGCCCGGCTGCGCGCCGCTTCGGGTCAAGGCCTGCCCGGCCGGCACGCGACCGAACACGGTCATGGTCAGGCTCAACGGTCCGCGGGTGGTATCACCGCCCACCAGCGCCACGCCGCACGCCTGGGCCATCTGGCTCAAACCGTGGGCGTAGGCTTGCAGCCAATCGGCGGTCACGGTTGGCAGGGTCAGGGCGAGGGTGAAGGCAACAGGGCTGGCGCCCATGGCAGCCAGGTCGCTCACCGCCACAGCCAGCGAGCGCTGGCCGAGCAGGAACGGGTCGCAAGGATCAGGGAAATGCACACCGGCCACGAGCGTGTCGGTGGAAACCGCCAGCTGTTCCCCGGAAGGAACGGCCAGCAAGGCGCAGTCGTCGCCGATCCCCAGCGCAACGCCCTCGCCGCCCTGCGCGCATGGCGCAGCGGCGAAGTAATGGCGGATCAGCTCAAACTCACCCATGGGATTCCAAGCGCTATCAGCGCTTGAACGCCTTCACTTCAGCTTCACGCAGGCGCGGGGCGAGCTTGTCGAGCACACCGTTGACGAACTTGTGGCCGTCGGTGGAACCGAAGACTTTCGCCAGTTCGATCCCTTCGTTGATCACCACGCGATACGGTACGTCGACGCGCTTGAGCAGCTCCCAGGTGGACAGGCGCAGGACCGCCAGTTCAACCGGATCCAGTTCTTCAATGGCCAAGTCCAGGCAAGGCGTCAGCGCCGTGTCGATTTCGGTCTTGAACTGCGGAACCCCGTGGAGGATTTCGCGGAAATACGCGCCGTCGACATCACTGAAATCGTTATCGACGCGAAACTGCGCTTCGATCTCGTTCAGCGATTGCTTGGCCATGTGCCATTGGTACAGGGCCTGGGTCGCGAGCTGACGGGCTTCGCGGCGCTTGACGCTCTTCGAAGGCTTGCCGGCATCCGCGGGCTTTGGATCGCGCGGGTTGAAACGATCGCTTTCGTCGCTAATCACTTGGCCTCCAACTGCGCCAGCAGGCTGACCATTTCCAGGGCGGACAGGGCAGCTTCGGCACCTTTGTTACCGGCCTTGGTGCCGGAACGTTCGATGGCTTGTTCGATGGAATCAACGGTCAGCACGCCGAACGCGACCGGTACGCCGAACTCCATGGACACCTGGGCCAGGCCCTTGGTGCATTCGCCAGCGACGTATTCGAAGTGCGGAGTACCGCCACGAATGACCGCGCCGAGGGCGATGATCGCCGCGTATTCGCCCTTTTGAGCGACTTTCTGCGCAACCAGCGGAATTTCGAAGGCGCCAGGCGCACGGATAATGGTGATGTCGCTTTCGCTCACGCCATGGCGAACCAGGGCATCGACCGCGCCGTCGACCAGGCTCTCAACCACGAAGCTGTTGAAACGGCCAACTACCAGCGCGTAGCGGCCCTTGGGGGCGATGAAGGTACCTTCGATGGTCTTCAGGGTCATTCGTCAGATCTCTTAAAGAGCCGGAGCACGTTCGATACGCGCTCCTCAGTGATATTAGCCACGAATACAGGGTCGTGGATCCCGCCATCTCGTTCACTTGCATATTTTCTGTGGCGAGGGAGCTTGCTCCCGCTGGGCTGCGTAGCGGCCCCGATTGTGGGCGCTGCGCAGCGGCCCTGTTATGGGTGCTTCGCACCCAAGCGGGAGCAAGCTCCCTCGCCACAATGAATCTGACAAGCCTTAACGATAATGCCGGAATCCGCAGGCCATTATTCGGAGGGCACGTATTCTACAACTTCCAGATCGAAACCGGATATCGCATTAAATTTCATAGGTGCGCTCATCAGGCGCATCTTGCGTACGCCCAGGTCGCGAAGGATCTGCGAACCGGCACCGACGATGCTGTAGGTGGTCGGTTTTTTCACCGGTTGTTGTTCGGTGGTTTCGCGGATATGCGCCAGCAGCACATCGCCATCGAGCGGATGTCCGAGCAGCAGCACCACGCCGCTGCCCGCCTCGGCCACGGCGGCCATGGCGGCGCGCAGGCTCCAGCGGCCGGGTTGCTTGACCATCAGCAAGTCGCGCAGCGGGTCCATGTTGTGCACGCGGACCAGCGTCGGTTCTTCAGCACAGACAGTGCCCAGGGTCAGCGCCATGTGCACGTCGCCTTCCACCGAATCGCGGTAGGTCACCAGGTTGAACTGGCCCAGTTCGCTGTCCAACGGCTGCTCGGCAATCCGCTGAACGGTACGTTCGTGGATCATCCGATAGTGAATCAGGTCGGCGATGGTGCCGATCTTGATGTTGTGCTCGACGGCAAAGGCTTCCAGTTCCGCGCGACGGGACATGGTGCCGTCGTCGTTCATCACTTCGCAGATGACGCCGGCGGGCTCGAAACCGGCCATGCGCGCCAGGTCGCACGCTGCTTCGGTGTGGCCGGCACGGGCCAGGGTGCCGCCGGCCTGGGCCATCAGCGGAAAGATATGGCCCGGGCTGACGATGTCTTCGGCCTTGGCGTCGGCGGCCGCAGCGGCTTGCACGGTGCGCGCGCGGTCAGCGGCGGAGATACCGGTGGTCACGCCCTCGGCGGCCTCGATGGACACGGTGAACTTGGTGCCGAAGCCCGAGCCATTGCGCGGCGCCATCAGCGGCAGCTTCAGCAGCTCGCAGCGCTCGCGGGTCATCGGCATGCAGATCAGGCCACGGGCGTGCTTGGCCATGAAGTTGATGTGTTCGGCCTTGCAGCATTCGGCGGCCATGATCAAGTCGCCTTCGTTCTCGCGGTCTTCGTCATCCATGAGGATGACCATCTTGCCTTGGCGGATGTCTTCAACCAGTTCTTCGATGCTATTGAGCGCCACGCGGCACCCCCTTGGGTCAGGATTTGAGGTAGCCGTTGGCGGCCAGAAAACTTTCAGTGATGTTACCCGGCTTTTGTGGGGAGCCAGGCTCTGCGGCCTTATCGCCCAACAACAGGCGCTCCAGGTAACGGGCCAGCAGGTCGACTTCCAGGTTGACCCGGCGACCTGGCCGATACGAAGCCATGATGGTTTCGCTCAACGTATGGGGAATGATCGTCAGCATGAACTCGGCGCCATCCACCGCGTTGACCGTCAGGCTGGTGCCGTCGACAGTGATCGAGCCTTTATGGGCGATGTACTTGGCCAGTTCTTTCGGAGCGCGGATACGAAATTCCACGGCACGGGCGTTATCGGTACGCGAGACGACTTCACCGACGCCATCCACATGGCCGCTGACCAGGTGACCGCCCAGGCGGGTGGTTGGTGTAAGGGCTTTTTCCAGGTTGACCGGGCTGCCACTCTTGAGGTCATTCATGGCGGTGCAGTCGAGGGTTTCGCGGCTGACGTCGGCGAGAAAGCCATTGCCCGGCAGCTCGACGGCCGTCAGGCAGACACCGTTCACGGCGATGCTGTCGCCCAACTTGACGTCGCTCAGGTCGAGCTTGCCGGTTTCGACATGGACCCGCACATCCCCGCCCTTGGGGGTGAGTGCGCGGATGCTGCCGATGGATTCGATGATGCCGGTAAACATGGAGTCCTCCTCGAGAACGGGCCGCCGCTTGAGCGAAAGCCGGGAATTATACGCTCGCCAGCGGAACGGGGATGGCAATGACTCGCCAGTCATCGCCCACGGCGCGAATGTCGATGATTTTCAGCTGGGGCGCGTCTTTCATCTGCGCCAGCGGCCAGTCGAGCAGCGGCCGCGCTGTGGAACCGAGGAACTTGCCGGCGACGAAAATCTGGAATTCGTCCACCAGGCCTTGCCGGGCAAATGCTCCCGCCAGTCGCGGGCCGGCCTCCACCAGCACTTCATTCACGCCTCGGGCCGCCAATTCAACCAACAGCCGTCGCAAATCGACCTGACCGTCGTCACCCGCCACGATCATGCATTCGGGACCGTTGGCGTACTGTTCTTCCACCGCCATGCAGGTAGCGACCAGCGCCGGGCCGGCCTTGAAAAACGGCGCATTCAGCGGCACCCGCAGGCGTCCATCCACGAGCACGCGCAACGGCGGGCGGCTCATGGCCAACGCGGTCTGCTCGGCGTCCAGCCCCAGCTCGTCGGCGCGCACGGTCAGCCGGGCGTTGTCCGCCAGCACCGTGTCGGCACCGGTCAGCACGACACTGGCCTGGGCCCGCAGGCGTTGGACCGCCGAGCGTGCGGCAGGGCCGGTGATCCACTGGCTCTCGCCGCTTTCCATGGCCGTGCGACCGTCGAGGCTCATGGCGAGCTTGACCCGCACGAACGGCAGGCCGTGCTCCATGCGCTTGAGAAAACCTTCGTTGAGCTTGCGCGCTTCGCCTTCGAGCACGCCGCTTTCGGTGGCGATACCGGCCTGGGCCAACCGCTGCAGGCCGCGGCCGGCGACTTCGGGGTTGGGGTCCTGCATCGCCGCCACCACCCGCGCCACGCCGGCATTGACCAACGCATCGGCACATGGCGGCGTACGGCCATGATGACTGCACGGCTCGAGGGTCACGTAGGCCGTGGCGCCCCGGGCGTTGTCACCGGCGGCCCGAAGGGCATGGACTTCGGCGTGGGGTTCGCCAGCGCGGATGTGCCAGCCTTCGCCGACCACCTGCCCGTCCCGCACGATTACGCAACCTACGCGAGGATTGGGGTGGGTGGTGTAGTGACCACGTCGCGCCAACTCCAGGGCGCGAGCCATGTAGTGAGCGTCGAGGACGGCTTGTTGCGCCGGGCTGGTCATTCTTTCACCGGCTCGCGGGCCAGGCGGTCGATTTCTTCGCGGAATTCGTTGAGGTCCTGGAAACGTCGATAGACCGAGGCGAAGCGGATGTAGGCCACTTCATCGAGCTTCTGCAACTCGGCCATCACCAGCTCGCCGACAACGAGGGACTTGACCTCGCGCTCGCCGGTCGCGCGCAGCTTGTGCTTGATGTGCACCAGCGCCGCTTCCAGGCGCTCGACGCTCACCGGGCGTTTTTCCAGGGCGCGCTGCATGCCGGCGCGCAGTTTTTCTTCGTCGAACGGCTGGCGGCTGCCGTCGGTCTTGATCAGGCGCGGCAACACCAGTTCAGCCGTCTCGAACGTCGTGAAACGCTCGCCGCAGGCCAGGCATTCGCGGCGGCGGCGGACTTGTTCGCCTTCGGCGACCAGTCGCGAGTCGATGACTTTGGTGTCGTTGGCACCGCAGAAGGGACAGTGCATGGTGGCAGGCAACAAAAAAAGGGAGGGCCATGGTAGCGCATCCCACTGGCAAGACAAGCCATAGGGTTTACGGTATACAGACGGGCTTATCGCCAGATCCATGGAATTCACCTTGCTGGAGCCACCCATGCCGCTACGATCCATTGTTTTGCTCAGCCTTTTCAGCCTGCTGATGGCGTGCAGCAGCGACGCCCCCAAACCCGCCGCGCCGGCTCCAACGCCCGCGCCAAAACAGGCCCAGGAGAAGGCCCGCCAGGCAGCGGAGCTGGGACCGCTGCCGGCGTATCAGCGCGAATTGAGCGGCACCTTGCAAGGCGTGCCGGCCGGGGCTGAAGTGGAACTGGCGCTGCTGGTGATCGATGACAAGGATCGCCCGCAGCAACTGCTCGCCAGTTCCAGCCTGATCGGCACCAATCAGGCCCTGCCGTTCCACCTGCGCTTCAACCCCGAGGCGTTCCCCGTTGGCGCCCGCGTGGAATTGCGCGGCCGGGCCAGCCAGTCGGGCCAGTTGATCCTGCACCTGCCGGAGCAACGCATCAGCCAACCGACCACCCAGGCGCTGGGCGTCCTGCAATTCGTCAAAGCGCCATGAGGGCACCGCAGGACCTGCAACAAGCGCTGGGCGAGTTGCTTGGCGATGCGCGCCTGGTGGCCTGTCCGCTACCGGGCACAGACTTGAAGTTGTGGCTGATTGACGGCGACAACATGGACCGCGCCTTCAGCCCGGAGGAAACCCGGCGCATCCTCCACGAACCGCCCTACTGGAGTTTTTGCTGGGCCAGCGGCCTGGCGATGGCACGCTACCTGGCCGAACAACCACAGTGGGTCGAAGGCAAGCGAGTGCTGGATTTCGGCGCTGGCTCCGGGGTGGCGGGCATCGCGGCGATCAAGGCCGGCGCGCTGGAAGTGGTGGCCTGCGACCTGGATCCGTTGGCGATTGGCGCGTGCCAGGCGAATGCCGAACTCAACGGCGTCGAGCTGGGTTATTCGAGGGATTTTTTCGCCGAGGCTGATCGCTTTGATCTGATCCTGGTCGCCGACGTGCTCTACGACCGGGCCAACCTGCCGTTGCTCGATGAATTCCTCAGCCGGGGTCGCGAGGCGTTGGTGGCCGACTCCCGGGTGCGGGATTTCCAGCATCCGCTGTACCGGCGCATCGGAATGCTGGAGGCCATGACCTTGCCAGACCTGGCCGAGCCGGAGGAGTTTCGGCATGTGAGTCTGTACCACGCTCGGCGCTGACTCATAGAAGCATCGCGAGCAAGCTCGCTCCCACAGGGCCCGCATGAACACTTGAAATTCCTGTGGGAGCGAGCTTGCTCGCGATAAGGCCCTGCCAATCAATACACCTCTCACTGCCACCCCGCTTTCAGCCACCCCCCACCAAGCCGTATAGTTGCCCCATTCAAGCGTTCTACGAGATTTCCCATGACCCAGGACACGCCTTACATCTTTGACGCCACCACGGCCGATTTCGACCAGTCGGTGATCGCCAACTCTTTCCACAAACCGGTGCTGGTGGATTTCTGGGCCGAGTGGTGCGCGCCGTGCAAGGCGTTGATGCCCATGTTGCAAGGCATCGCCGAGAGCTATCGGGGCGAACTGCTGCTGGCCAAGGTCAACTGCGACATCGAGCAGGACATCGTTGCCCGCTTCGGCATTCGCAGCCTGCCGACCGTGGTGCTGTTCAAGGACGGCCAGCCGGTCGACGGCTTTGCCGGGGCCCAGCCGGAATCGGCGGTGCGGGCGCTGCTCGAGCCCCATGTGCAGATGCCGCCGCCGGCTGCGGCCGATCCGTTCGAACAGGCCCAGGCGCTGTTCGACGACGGTCGTTTCGCCGATGCCGAGGCCGTGCTCACCGTGTTGCTGGGTGAAGACAACACCAACGCCAAGGCCCTGATCCTGTATGCCCGCTGCCTGACCGAGCGCGGCGAGCTGGACGAAGCGCAGACGGTGCTCGACGCGGTGAAAAGCGACGAGCACAAGGCCGCCCTCGCCGGCGCCAGGGCGCAGATCCAGTTCCTCGGCCTGGCCAAGCACTTGCCGGACGCCGCCGACCTCAAGGCCCGCCTGGCGAAGGACCCGCAGGACGATGAAGCGGTGTACCAACTGGCGATCCAGCAACTGGCGCGCCAACAGTACGAAGCGGCCCTCGATGCGCTGCTCAAGCTGTTCGTCCGTAACCGCAGCTACAGCGAAGGCCTGCCCCACAAGACCTTGCTGCAAGTGTTCGAACTGCTGGGCAACGACCATCCGCTGGTGACGACCTACCGTCGCAAGCTGTTCGCCGCACTTTACTGACGCCCACCGAGCTGCGTAGGAGCTGCCGAGCGAAGCGAGGCTGCGATCTTTACCCCAGACACTTGAATCTCAAGAGAAAGATCAAAAGATCAAAAGATCGCAGCCTCGCTTCGCTCGGCAGCTCCTACACGGCCTACACAGCTCCTACACGGTTTCGTGCCAGCTGTAGAGCGGTGTGTCGCCGCCGCTGATGACTTTTACATCCGGGCTGTGGCGCAAGCGCACCAACAAGCGCTTGCCCGCCGAAGCGCTGCCGGTCAGGCCTTCGAGTTGTTCCAGCAGGTCCGGGCCGCTCAGTTGGCCGGCCTTGCGCAGCAGTTCCTTTGCGATCTGCCATTGGGCATCATCTTGATTCGCCGGTTTGGCCGCAGGCGCCACTGCACTCTCGGACTTGGCCACTTGCAACTGCGCGCCGAGCTGCGCCCAGTCGCCCTCATCCATTTCGATCGTCAAGTCCACCGGCCACTCGCCGACGGTTCCGCGTATCCGCAACATCACCGTGCTCCCGAAGATTTCATGTTCGCATGCTCCCATGGGCCTTGCGCGACGCCAAGCAGACGGTCAAACTCTGCGCACTTTCGTTATAAGATTACATAACCTTTTCGGAGACTCGTCATGCGTCGTCTGCTTCTCGCTTTGCCGTTCGCCCTGCTGCCATTGGCCGTCGCTCACGCCGCGGTGGAGCATGACCATGACCACGAACACGGCAGCCTCGGCGCCCATGAACACGGCGTCGCTCGACTGAACGCCGCCCTGGACGGCCAGACCCTGGAATTGGAACTGGAAAGCCCGGCGATGAACCTGGTGGGTTTCGAACACGCCGCCACCAGCGATGCCGACAAGGCCAAGGTCGCCGCCGTGCGCGCGCAATTGGAAAAACCACTGGCGCTGTTCACCCTGCCAGCCGCCGCCAAATGCACCGTGGCCCAGCAGGAACTGGAAAGCCCGTTGTTCGGTGATGAACCGGATCATGAAGACCATGACGAAGACGCCGATGGCGACGAACACCATGGCGAACACAGCGAGATCCACGCCCACTATCAATTCACCTGCGCCACCCCTGGCGCCTTGAAGAACCTGGACTTGGCGACGCTGTTCAAAACCTTCCCGGCCACCCAGAAAATTCAGGTACAACTGATCAGCCCGAGCGGCCAGCAAGGCGTGGAAGTGACGGCCAAGGCGCCAGCGTTGAAATTCTGACTCACCGAAAACCTCATGTGGGAGCGGGCTTGCTCGCGAATGCGCCGGCACATTTAACAGTGATGTCGCCTGGCACCGCTTTCGCGAGCAAGCCCGCTCCCACAGGGGGGGCTCCCACTACTCTGAAAAACCGGCGATATGACCCAAGCACTCATCGAACTGTCCAACCTGGGCTTCAGTTGGCCCGGGCACCCGCCCTTGCTGGATATCCCGGCGTTTCGCCTGGAAGCCGGCGAAACCGTGTTCCTCAAGGGCCCGAGCGGCAGCGGCAAGACCACCTTGCTGGGGCTGCTGGGCGGCGTGCAGACACCGGATCGCGGCAGCATCCGCCTGCTCGGCCAGGAACTCAGCGAACTGGGCGCCGGCCGCCGCGACCGCTTCCGTGTGGACCACACCGGCTACATCTTCCAGCAGTTCAACCTGCTGCCGTTTCTCTCGGTGCGCGAAAACGTCGAATTGCCCTGCCACTTTTCCAAACTGCGCGCGCAACGGGCTATCCAGCGTCACGGCAGCATCGACCAGGCCGCCGCCACCTTGCTGGCCCACCTGGGGCTGACCGATCCAAGCCTGTTGGAGCGGCGCGCCGATTCATTGTCCATCGGCCAGCAACAACGGGTCGCCGCCGCCCGCGCCTTGATCGGCCAACCGGAACTGGTGATCGCCGACGAACCGACTTCGGCCCTGGACTACGACGCTAGGGAAAATTTCCTGCGCTTGTTGTTTGCGGAATGCCGCGAAGCCGGGTCGAGCCTGTTGTTTGTCAGCCATGACCAGAGCCTGGCGCCGCTGTTCGACCGTAACCTCTCGCTGGCCGATCTCAATCGCGCCGCCACGCCACTCGAGGTCTGAGATGTATTTGTTCCGTCTAGCCATGGCCAGCCTGGCGAACCGCCGCTTCACCGCGATCCTCACTGCGTTTGCCATTGCCCTGTCGGTGTGCCTGCTGCTGGCGGTGGAACGCGTGCGCACCGAGGCGCGGGCCAGTTTCGCCAGCACCATCAGCGGCACCGACCTGATCGTCGGCGCCCGTTCCGGCTCGGTGAACCTGCTGTTGTATTCGGTGTTTCGCATCGGCAACGCCACCAATAACATCCGCTGGGACAGCTTCGAGCAGTTCGCCAAGAACCCGAGAGTGAAATGGGCGATTCCCATGTCCCTCGGCGATTCCCATCGCGGTTATCGGGTGATGGGCACCACCGAAGCCTACTTCGAGCATTACCAGTACGGCCGCCAGCAACATCTGGCGTTGGCCAATGGCCGGGCGTTCGCCACCGATCCATTCGAAGTCGTGCTGGGCGCCGAAGTAGCCGAGGCGCTGCATTACAAACTGGGGGACAAACTGGTGCTGGCCCACGGCGTCGCGGCGATCAGCCTGGTCAAGCATGACGACAAGCCCTTCACCGTGGTCGGGATTCTCAAGCGCACCGGTACGCCAGTGGACCGCACACTGCACATCAGCCTCGGCGGCATGGAGGCCATCCACATCGATTGGAAAAACGGCGTGCCGGCCCAGGGCAATGGCCGCATCAGCGCCGACCAGGCCCGCAACATGGATCTCACGCCGCAAGCGATTACCGCGTTCATGCTTGGCCTCAATAGCAAGATTTCTACCTTCGCCCTGCAGCGCGAGATCAACGAGTTCCGTGGAGAACCGCTGCTGGCCATTCTCCCTGGCGTGGCATTGCAGGAATTGTGGAGCCTGATGGGCACGGCGGAAAAAGCCCTGTTCGTGATTTCGCTATTCGTCGTCCTGACCGGATTGATTGGCATGCTCACGGCGATCCTCACCAGCCTCAACGAGCGCCGCCGGGAAATGGCGATCCTGCGCTCGGTGGGCGCACGGCCGTGGCACATCGCGAGCCTGCTGGTGCTCGAAGCCTTCGCCTTGGCGCTGGCCGGCGTCACTGCGGGGCTGGCGTTGCTGTACATCGGCATCGCCGCCGCCCAGGGTTACGTGCAGTCTGCCTATGGCTTGTACTTGCCGCTGGGCTGGCCAAGTGAATATGAATGGACGCTGCTGGCTGGCATCCTGGTCGCCGCCCTGTTGATGGGCAGCGTGCCGGCCTGGCGCGCCTATCGCCAATCGTTGGCCGATGGCCTGTCGATCCGTTTATGAGGAAGCCGAAGATGCCCCGCGCCGTGCTTGCGCTGTTGATGCTGGTCGCCGCCCTGCCCCTTTGGGCGGCCGAGCCGAGGGACCTGGCCTGGTCGGAAATGATCCCGCCGGACGCGCCACCGGAAGTGCCGAACATGACGCCGTTGCACGACCTGTCGAAGATGAGCGATGCCCTGGCTGCCGAATCCGCCCCTGCGGCCAGGCAGGACCTGCCCAACGCGCCGGTGGTCAAGGCCCTCGATGGCCAGCAGATTCGCTTGCCGGGCTACATCGTGCCGCTGGAAGTCAGCGAAGAAGGTCGCACCACGGACTTTCTGTTGGTGCCGTACTTCGGCGCCTGTATCCATGTGCCGCCTCCGCCGTCGAACCAGATCGTCCATGTGAAAAGCGAAGTCGGGGTCAAGCTCGACGAGTTGTATCAGCCGTACTGGGTCGAAGGGCCGATGCAGGTCAAGCCGTCCACCAGTGAACTGGCCGATGCCGGGTATCAGATGGAGGCTGAGAAGATTTATGTGTATGAGCTGCCGGAGTGAATCCGGTGGTGATGGGTTGTTGATGAGATAGCTATCGTCGGATGGGGCCCTCAAGGTTTGCTCATCATCATTTCATTGAGCTGAGTCAATTAAACACCCCCTGACTCATTGAGCTGAGTCAAAAGACCGGACCAGACGGCTTCGTACCATGGGACATCAATTTTCGATGCCTTCTGGAGCCCTCAATGAACAAGTCCTTGCTCAGCGCTTCCCTTATCGCGCTCGCCCTCGCCGCCCCACTCGCCCAGGCCCATACTGCCGGCGACATCATCGTTCGCGCCGGTGCGATCACCGTCAACCCGGACGCCGACAGTTCCAGCGTCAAGGTCGACCGTGGCCCGCTGGCCGGCACCGACCTGGGCGGCAAGGCGACCATGAGCAGCGACACGCAACTGGGCTTGAACTTCGCCTACATGCTCACCAACAACTGGGGTATCGAATTGCTGGCGGCCTCGCCGTTCGAGCATGACGTAAAAATCAAAGGCACCGCACTTGGCGCCGCCAACAATAAGCTCGGCACCCTCAAGCACCTGCCGCCGACCTTGAGCCTGGTCTACTACCCGCTCGACGCCAAATCGGCCTTCCAGCCTTATGTCGGTGCGGGCATCAACTACACCTGGATCTATGACGAGCACGTCGGCAGCGAAGCCAGCGCCAATGGCTTCAGCAACTTCCGTGCGAAAAACAGCTGGGGCATGGCCTGGCAAGTCGGTGCGGACTACATGCTGACCGACAACATCATGATCAACGGCCAGATCCGCTACATCGACATCGACACCACTGCGTATGTCGACAACAACGCCGTGGCCGGTGGCACCCGGGCCAAGGTGGACGTCGATGTGGATCCGTTCGTCTACATGGTGGGGTTGGGTTACAAGTTCTGAGCCTGAGCACCATCGCGAGTTGACAACACCCTGTGGCGAGGGGATTTATCCCCGCTGGACTGCGCAGCAGTCCCCTGGCTGGTCGACCTTGATCAGCCTGACACGCCGAGGTGGCAGCTTTTGGGGCTGCTGCGCAGCCCAACGGGGATAAATCCCCTCGCCACAACGTGGTAGGCCGTGACAAAAAAGGCGCCTCGAGAGGCGCCTTTTTCATGGCGGAAACTCAGCGCCCCAACAATCGCGCCAGCCCCACGCTCATCGGCGTCTGCTTCGGAACGCTGAAACGCTCCAACAGGCGACCGTTGTCGGCGCGCGAATGACGGATGTCACCGGAACGCGCCGGGCCGTGGCTGATGGTGGGCAAGTCACCCACCACTACCGCCAGGGCCTGGAGCATCTGCTTGAGCGTCGTCGCCTGGTTCCAGCCGACATTCACCGCGCCCACCCCCACTTCAGGCTTTTCGATGGCCTGGACCAACACGTCCACCAGGTCCTCGACATAGACGAAATCCCGAGTCTGCTCGCCATCACCGAACACGGTGATCGGCAGGCCTTTCTGCGCGCGCTCGCTGAAAATGCTGATGACGCCTGAATAGGGCGAGGATGGATCCTGGCGTGGGCCGTAAATGTTGAAGAAGCGGAACACCGCTGGCTCCAGATCGTGCTGGCGACGATAGAAGTCGAAATAGTATTCGCTGGCCAGTTTGTCCGCCGCGTAGGGCGTGAGCGGTGCCTTGGGGGTGTCTTCGTCGATGGACTGGCCTTCGCCGTTGTTGCCGTAGACCGCCGCGCTGGAGGCGAACAGCACCCGTTTCACGCCGCTCTGGCGCATGGCTTCGCAGACATTCAGGGTGCCGATGAAATTGCTTTGGTGCGTACGCACCGGATCATCCACCGAGGCTTGCACCGAGGCCACCGCCGCCAGGTGCGCCACGGCACGGCAACCGGCCATGGCCTGGGCGACCAGCGCAGCGTCGGCGACGTCGCCTTCGATCAGTTCCACCGCCGGGTTGTCCAGCGGCAGGTTGCTGCGCTTGCCGGTGGACAAATCATCGAGAATGCGTACCGAGTGCCCTTTGGCGAGCAAGGCGTCGGTCAGGTGCGAACCAATGAAACCCGCGCCGCCGGTAATGAGTACAGGGCCGTCAGCCATGGCGATAAAACCTATCCAGTAAGCTCGGGAGCGCGGCGCGCCAGGCGCGGGGCTTGATCCCGAAGGTGTGCAGAATTTTCTTGCAGGCCAGGACCGCGTGTTGCGGTTCTTCCGCGGCGTCCGGCCTTGCGGCATGGGCCTGGGGCGTGGGCGACTCGATCGCCAGCGGATGCAGGGCCCGCGCTTCGGTGAGAATCGCCTGGCCCAGCGCCAGTGGCGTGGTCGCTTCATGCCCGGCGTAATGATACGTGCCCCACAGCGGCGCGGCACAATCGAGTTGCTTGAGCACCGAGATGATCACCCGCGCCGCATCGTCAACCGGCGTCGGATTGCCCCGACGGTCATCGGCCAGCAACAACTCGTCGGGCTGTTCGGCCCGGGCCAGGAAACGGCCGAGGATGCCGTCGGCACTGTCATCCAGCAGCCAGCCGAAACGCAGCAATACATGTTGCGGGCAGGTGGCGCGCACGCTTTGCTCGATTCGCCACAAGGCCTGGCCACGCAGGCCCAGCGGCACGGGCTCGTCCTTTTCGCTGTAGGCGGTGGCGCGGGAGCCATCGAATACGCGGTAGCTCGACGGTTGCAGCAAGACGATGTTGTGATGCTGGCACAGTTCCGCCAGGCGCTCGACCGCCCGCTCCTGGCTGGCCAGGCGCTGCTCACTGACAGTCTCGGCCTGGAACCAGTCGAAGTAGTACGCCAGGTTGATCAAGGCGTCCGGCCGGGTGTCGTCGAGCAGTTGCGTCAGGCTCGCGGCATCCCAGCCGTCTTCGGGGGGGCGGGGGGCAAGAAAACCGATGTCTTCTTCTGCACCGAGGCGAATCAGCGCCTGCCCAAGGGCATTTCCGCCGCCCAGTAACATAAGGCGCATTCGCATAAAGTCAGCAGGCCCAGTCTGTTGGCACAAGAATTTGGTCGACAACGCCCGAGGGCGTCGTCGGAATCGTTGCATTTTGCGGGTTTAGTGCGCAACCGTCATCCGTAAAGTGCAGATCTACGGGTTTGCCGTCTTCCAAGGCGGTTGCTGAGCTCTTGTGGCGAGGGGATTTATCCCCGCTGGGCTGCGCAGCAGCCCCAACCAAGCAAATGAGGCGAGCCTGACCCACCCAGGTGTTAATTAAAGGGACTGCTGCGCAGTCCAGCGGGGATAAATCCCCTCGCCACTTGCATCATCCCCACCCCACCCGCCTAAACTGCCCACATGAATCTGCCCCTTGCAGCCGACCACGCCATGGCAGGCTTTCACCCCGCCGTTCGCGCCTGGTTCAGCCAGACATTCCCGGCGGTCACGGCCGCCCAGGCCCGGGCGTGGCCGTTGATCGGCCAGCGCCGTTCGGTGCTGGTCGCCGCTCCAACGGGTTCGGGCAAGACCCTGACCGCATTTCTCGCAGTGCTGGATGACCTGGTGCACCGCGGCCTGGAGCAAGGTGGCCTGCCGGACGCGACGCTGGTGGTCTACGTCTCGCCGCTCAAGGCCCTGAGCAACGACATCCAGATCAACCTGCAGAATCCCCTGGCCGGTATCACCGAGCAGTTGCAGCGAATGGGCCTGCCGCCCTTGCCCATCACCACCGCCGTGCGCACCGGTGACACCCCGCAAAAAGAACGCTCGGCGATGCGCAAGACCGCGCCGCACATCCTCGTCACCACCCCCGAATCGCTCTATGTGCTGCTCGGCTCCGATTCCGGCCGGCAGATGCTCGCCAGCACCCGCACGGTGATCGTCGACGAAATCCACGCCATCGCCGCCAGCAAGCGCGGCAGCCACCTGGCCTTGAGCCTGGAACGGCTGCAAGCCCTGTGCGCCGAACCGCTGATGCGCATCGGCCTGTCGGCCACGCAAAAGCCCATCGAAGCAGTCTCGCGCTTTCTGGTCGGCGCAGGGCGCGCCTGCGAGATTGTCGACATCGGCCACGCCCGCCCCCGCGACCTGGACATCGAGGTGCCGCCGGTGCCGCTTTCTGCGGTGATGGCCAATGACGTCTGGGAGCTGGTCTACAACCGCCTCGCCGAGCTGGCCCGGGCGCACCGAACCACGCTGGTATTCGTCAACACGCGGCGGCTGGCCGAACGGCTGAGTCGCCACTTGAGCGAACGCCTGGGCAAGGACGCCGTGGCGGCCCACCACGGCAGCCTGGCCAAGGAGTTTCGCCTCGACGCCGAACAACGCCTCAAGCGCGGTGAATTGCAGGTGCTGATTGCCACCGCGTCGCTGGAGTTGGGCATCGACATCGGTGACGTCGACCTGGTCTGCCAGATCGCCTCGCCCCGTTCGATCTCGGCGTTCCTGCAAAGGGTTGGCCGCTCCGGCCACCAGGTTGGCGGCACGCCCAAGGGACGCCTGTTCGCCACCACCCGCGACGACTTGATCGAATGTGCCGCCCTGCTCGATTGCGTGCGCCGTGGCGAGCTGGACATCCTGCACATCCCCAGGGCGCCGCTGGATGTCCTGGCCCAGCAGATCGTCGCCGAAGTCAGTTGCCAGGAATGGCATGAACAGGCGTTGCTGGAGATGTTCCGCCGCGCCTCGCCCTACGCGGAGCTGGACGAAGCCCATTACCAGGCCTTGCTGCAAATGCTCGCCGAGGGACTCAATGGCCGACAAGGCGTGCGCAGCGCCTACCTGCACCGCGACGCCGTGAGCCGGACCTTGCGCGGGCGCCGGGGCAGCAAACTGACGGCGGTGACCAGCGGCGGCACTATCCCGGACAACGCCGACTACAGCGTTTTGCTCGAACCGCAAGGCTTGAACATCGGCAGCGTCAACGAAGACTTCGCCGTCGAGAGCATCGCCGGGGACGTGTTCCAGCTAGGCAATACGTCCTATCGCATCATCCGCGTCGAGACCGGCCGCGTGCGGGTCGAGGACGCCCAGGGTCAACCGCCGACCATCCCGTTCTGGCTCGGCGAAGCCCCGGGGCGCAGCGCCGAGTTGTCTCAGGCCGTCGCCCGCCTGCAAGCCCAGCTCGATCAACTGCTCGGCGCCACGCCGGGTAATCTGCAACCGGCACTCGACTGGCTGACCGGCACCTTGCACTTGAACCTTGCCAGCGCCGAGCAGATCCTCGATTACCTCGCCCCGGCGCGCCTGGCCTTCGGCGCCCTGCCGTCCCAGGACACCTTGGTGATGGAACGGTTTTTCGACGAGTCCGGCGGCACGCAACTGATCATCCATACGCCCTTCGGCAGCCGCATCAACCGCGCCTGGGGCCTGGCCCTGGGCAAGCGTTTCTGCCGCACCTTCAACTTCGAGTTGCAGGCCGCCGCCAGCGAGGACGCCATCGTGCTGTCGCTGTCCACCAGCCACAGCTTCGAACTGGACGAGGTCTGGCGCTACCTCAACAGCCAGAGCGCCGAGCAAATCCTGATTCAAGCGGTATTGGATGCGCCGCTGTTCGGCGTGCGCTGGCGCTGGAATGCCGGCGTGGCCCTGGCGTTGCCGCGCTATACCGGCGGGCGTAAAGTCGCGCCACAGATCCAGCGCATGAAAAGTGAAGACTTGATCGCCAGCGTGTTCCCGGACCAGATCGCCTGCCTGGAAAACCTCGCCGGCGAGCGAGAGATTCCCGATCATCCGCTGGTGGAGCAAACCCTGGACGATTGCCTGCACGAGGCGATGGACAGCGAAGGCTGGCTGGCGCTGTTGCGGCGCATGGAAGCGGGCGAGATCCGCCTGGTCAGCCGCGACCTGCCGGCGCCCTCGCCCCTGGCGGCAGAAATCCTCAGCGCCCGGCCTTACACCTTTCTCGACGACGCGCCGCTGGAGGAGCGCCGTACCCAAGCGGTGATCAACCGGCGCTGGAGCGATCCGCAATCCACCGACGACCTCGGTGCGCTGGACGCCAATGCCATCCAGGCCGTGCGGGAAGAGGCCTGGCCGACGCCGACCAATGTCGATGAAATCCACGAAGCGCTGATGAGCCTGGCCTGCATCGCCGACAGCGAAGCCAGTGCCGAGCCGTCTTGGCTGGACGGGCTGCGGACCCTGGCGGAGCGCGGTCGCGCCAGCCACATTCAGATCAGCGACGAGCGCGGCCTGTGGGTGCCGCTGGAGCGGCTGACGTGCCTGCAGGCGATTTATCCACAAGCCCAATGGCAGCCGCCGCTGACACCGCTGCCGGGGTTCGATGAGCCGTGGGACAGCGACGAGGCCGTGGTGGAAGTGCTGCGCGCGCGGCTCAGTGCCTTTGGCCCGCAGCCGTTGACGGCGATCGCCTACCCGCTGGGGCTGTCGCCGGCGCAAGCGACCCAGGCCCTGGCTCAGCTCGAACAACAGGGGTATGTGCTGCGCGGTCGCTTCACTCCGGGCACCGCTCAAGAGGAGTGGTGCGAACGGCATCTGCTGGCGCGGATCCACCGCTACACGGTCAAGCGCTTGCGCCGGGAAATCGAGCCGGTGATGTTGCAGGATTTCATGCGTTTCCTGTTCGACTGGCAGCATCTGTCGCCGTCCAGCCAGGGCCGCGGCAACGCGGTGCTGCCGTCGATAATCGGCCAGTTCGAAGGCTACCCGGCCGCCGCCTCGGCCTGGGACAGCGACCTTTTGCCAGCGCGGATCAAGGATTATTCGCCGAGCTGGCTCGACGAACTGTGCCGCAGCGGCAAGTTCGTCTGGACGCGCCTGAGCGCCCGCCAGAAATTGTCCGCCGGCGCGCTGCGCAGCACGCCGATCGTGTTGCTGCCGCGTGCCAACGTCGCGCTGTGGAGCAGCCTGGCCGAGCAGACACCGATCAGCGAACTGTCGCTCAAGACGCAAAAAGTCCATCAAGCCCTCAGTGAACATGGCGCGTTGTTTTTCGATGAATTGCTGCACGAGGCCCATTTGCTGCGCAGCGAACTGGAAATCGCCTTGCAGGAACTGGTCGGTGCCGGGCTCGTGAATGCTGACAGCTTCGCCGGGCTGCGGGCCTTGATCACCCCTGCCAGCAAACGCCAGGCCCGTAGCAGCCGGCGCGGACGCGGGGCGTTTGTCGGCGGCATGGACGATGCCGGGCGCTGGGCCTTATTGCGCCGCAGTTCGCCCGCGCCAGAACCCGGCAACCGGCCCGCGCCCACACCGCCCGATACCCTGGAACACATCGCCCTGACCCTGTTGCGCCGTTATGGCGTGGTGTTCTGGCGCCTGCTGGAGCGCGAGGCCGATTGGCTGCCGAGCTGGCGTGAATTGCTGCGCACGTTTCATCGTCTGGAGGCACGGGGCGAGATTCGAGGCGGGCGCTTTGTCAGCGGGCTGGCCGGCGAACAATTCGCCTTGCCCGAAGCCATCCCGCTGCTGCGCGAAGCACGGCGTCGGCCCACCGATGGCAGCCTGGTGGCGGTGTGCGGGGTTGATCCGTTGAACTTGGCCGGCACGTTGTTGCCCGGGGCGAAAGTGCCGGCGCTGGCGAGTAATCGGCTGGTGTATCGGGATGGGTTGCCGGTGGCGGCGCTGGTGGCGGGCAAGCAGCAGCTATTTGTGGAGTTGGATGCAGAAGGGATGGCTGGGGTCAGGAACAAGCTCATTCAGAAAAATTGAGGGTGTCTGGCCGGGCCCCTTCGCGAGCAAGCCCGCTCCCACAGGGGGCTGTCCATTCACCACAAACCTACTGTGGGAGCGAGCTTGCTCGCGATGAGGCCATAAGCCTCACCACAAACCTGAAGTAATTATTGAGCTTGATCAGCCTCCTCGCCCCCTGCCTTCGGCTCCTCAACCAACCGCTTCGGCAACACCACCTGCTGTGGATAAGTCTGCGCGAAGTGCACCGACGGCTCGTTATCCACAAGCTTTTTCAATCGCTGGTTGAATGCCCGGCTCACCGCGTACTGCCCGCCCGAGACCGTGCGGAACTGGGCCGTGAGGACCACGCCGTTGAGGTCCATCTTGTCCACGCCGAACACATCCAGCGGCCCTTGCAGGTTGAACTTGAGGAACGGGTCCTCGGAAATCGAATCGCCGGCCTCGCGGATCAATTCAATGGCACGGTCCACGTCGGTGTCGTAGGTGAACTGCACCGAGAAAAACGCAAAGGCGAATTGCCGGGATTGGTTGGTCACGGCCTTGATCTGCCCGAACGGCACCGAATGCACGAAGCCCTTGCCGTCGCGCAGGCGCAGGGTGCGGATGGTCAGGCCTTCGACAGTGCCGGCATGGCCGGAGCTGAGCACCACCCAGTCGCCGATGGACAGCGTGTCCTCGATGATGATGAACAGCCCGGTGATCACGTCCTGCACCAGTTGCTGCGAACCGAAACCGATCGCCAGCCCGACCACGCCGGCACCGGCGAGCAATGGCGCGACGTTGATGCCGAGGTTGGCCATGGTGGTGATCGCGCAAATCACCACCAGGATGATTTTGGCCGCGTTGCGCAACAGCGGCAGGATGGTCTTCACCCGGGTGCTGGGTGCCCGGGCGCCGCGCTTGTTGAGCGGAGGTTTCAACGCCTCCTGGATCGCCGTGTCGAGCACTACCCACGTCAGCCAGGTCACCAGGAAGATCAGGCCGATGCGGCTCAGGGAATCGCTGATCGCCCGTCCCACGGCGTTGCGCGAGGCGAACTCGAACAAAGAGATTCCCCAGATCCGCCCGAGCACTTCGATGAATACCACGGCCATGACAATCCGCAACAAGGCGTGCAGCAAGCTCAACAGCCGCCCCTTGTAGGCGCTGTTGCGCTGGATGGCCTCGGCCTTGGGCGATTTGAAGATGTGCTGGAACACGGTGCTGAGGAACACCGTCGCGATCAGCAGGAGGGTGGTGAACAAGGCGCAACGCAGGGCCTTCTGGTTGTCTTCGCCGACACCGATCAGGCTCACCGCCGAGACCAATACCATCAGCAGGATCGGCCAATACCAGAGCCCGGAAAAAATCCGCAGGGATTCCTGCAAGGCCGGTTGCTTGAGACGCTGGGCCAGCGGCCGGTTGCGGATCAGGTGGGCCACGGGCCGGCGCATGTGGATCACCAGCCAACCGAAGATCAGCGAAGCCGACAGACCGGTGAACACCGCGACGCTGCTGGTGATATTGCCGCCCAGTTGGCGGGCGATCTGCGGGCTGGTCAGGGCATCGCTGAGGGCCGCCAGGAAGCCGATCAGGAACAACGGCCGTGGGCTGAAACGCCGAATGATCGCCACGGCACGGCGTTTATGGCCGGCGTTGAACATCACGATCACGCAGAGCAGCACCGATGTGGAAACAATGCCGCTGCTGGTGGCGTAGGCGAAACACAGCGCGAGGGCGCGACCGACCGAGACTTGCAGGAAATGGCTGACGTAAAGGGTCAAGGGCAGGCAGGCCACGGCCGGCAAGGTGTACGGCAGCAGATAACCGAGCAGGTCCCGCAACCGCTGGCGAGTGCGTAGCCAGCGGCGCCGACCGAGACGTCGCACCAGCAAGCGCGCACCGGCCCAGAGCAGCGCGAAGGTCCCCAGCCACACGCCTGACAGCAACAGGAAATCGCCCGCTATCCGCCAGGACGAACGGGACGTCTGGTCCACCAGTCGATCGACCTCGTCAGCCGCCCGATCCGCCCGCAGGCGCCAGGCATCCACCAGGCTCTGGTCGAGGTCGAGCTTGTCCTGGACATCGTCGATGCTGGAACTGATTGCTCCCAATAAGCCGCCTTGCACCAGCGGTTCGGGCTCGGTCGGGGCTTCGGCAGGCTTGGGGAGGCCAGGGACCGCAGCGGTCCCGTAGGCGCTGGTGCCGGTCATGGCCAACAGCAATAGCAGCAATACAGTGCTCAATCGAGACAAAACGCGGGGCTCCTTCGCACGGGGTCGGTAAGGAACTGATCAACAATGGGCCGGCAAGTTCGCTGATATCCCGTGGCGAGGGGATTTATCCCCGCTGGGCTGCGCAGCGGCCCCAAAATCTAACGCCTCGGTATGTCAGGCTGAATGTGCTCAGCCTGTTGGGGCTGCTGCGCAGCCCAGCGGGGATAAATCCCCTCGCCACGGTACTTCACCGTTTGCGCCACCATCGGTAAGGCCATCGAAACTTTCCAGCCCGCCCGGCGGTCATCAAAAGACACAGGCAGTAC
This sequence comes from Pseudomonas sp. BP11-1-1, assembly GCF_052112105.1. Classification (NCBI taxonomy): domain Bacteria; kingdom Pseudomonadati; phylum Pseudomonadota; class Gammaproteobacteria; order Pseudomonadales; family Pseudomonadaceae; genus Pseudomonas; species Pseudomonas sp. BP11-1-1. Next base: position 55,037 of record NZ_JAUTYU010000011.1, on the reverse strand, counting down.
GAGGTCATTGGCACGGGAGGGATACATGACGGCGATCCACATTGGCATTTCCGGTTGGCGCTACACGCCCTGGCGCGGGGATTTCTATCCCAAGGGGCTGGCGCAGAAACGAGAACTGCAATTCGCCTCTCGAGCGGTCAACAGCATCGAAATCAATGGATCGTTCTACGCCCTGCAACGCCCCGAACGGTATGCCCAGTGGTACGCCGAGACGCCGCCGGACTTCGTGTTCAGCGTCAAGGCGCCGCGCTTCATTACCCACATCAAGCGCCTGCGGGACATTCACAAGCCGCTGGCGAATTTCTTCGCGTCCGGGGTGCTGGAGCTCAAGGAAAAACTCGGCGCCATCCTCTGGCAGTTTCCGCCCAGCTTCAAATTCGACCCGGAACTGTTCGAAGACTTCCTCAAGCAACTGCCCCATGACACCCAGGCCGCCGCCGCGCTGGCCCGGGAGCACGAGTCGCGCCTGGACGGCCACGCCAGCACCGAGACCGATAAAAAGCGTGCGCTGCGCCATGCCGTGGAAATCCGTCACGAAAGCTTCATCGACCCACGCTTCGTCGCCCTGCTCAAACGCTACGACGTTGCCCTGGTGGTCGCCGATACCGCCGGAAAATGGCCCTACCGCGAGGACGTCACCAGCGACTTCGTCTACCTGCGCCTGCATGGCGCCGAAGAGTTGTACGCCAGCGGCTACACCGACGAGGCTTTGAAGCGCTGGGGTGACCGGATCGAGGCCTGGAGCCACGGCACGCAGCCGAGCGACGCACAGTTGATCGATCCGAAAAAGAAACCCCGGCCGCGCAAGAGCCGGGAAGTGTTCTGCTATTTCGACAACGACATCAAAGTCCGCGCGCCCTACGACGCGCGCCACCTGCTGGAGCGCTTCGACCTGGACAAGCATCTCGCCACCGCTCCCGGTGTGCGCCCGGCCGAAGGAGTATTACCATGAGCACGCCAGAATCCAGCGAAGCCACTCGCGAGCCGCTGCACGATTCGGCGCAGCGCCTGCTCGACGGAGTCAATCGATTCACGGTGCTGACGGTCAACACGCATAAGGGCTTCACCGCGCTGAATCGGCGATTCATCCTGCCGGAACTGCGCGAAGCCGTGCGCAGCGTGTCCGCCGATGTGGTGTTCCTGCAGGAAGTACACGGCACCCACGAGCACCATCCCCAGCGCTACAGCAACTGGCCGACCATCCCGCAATATGAGTTTCTCGCCGACACCCTCTGGCCGCAGTTCGCCTATGGGCGCAACGCGGTGTATCCGGCGGGCGACCATGGCAACGCATTGCTGTCGAAATTCCAGATCATCCGCCACGACAACCTGGACGTGTCCATCAGCGGCCACGAAAGCCGCGGCATGCTGCACAGCGTGCTGCGCCTGCCGAACGCTGACGGTGGACAGGACGTGCATGCCATTTGCGTCCACTTGGGGTTGCGTGAAGGCCATCGCGTCGAGCAACTGAAGCTGCTTTGCCAACGCTTGAGCGAATTGCCGCCCGAAGCACCGGTCATCGTTGCCGGCGACTTCAACGACTGGCGCGGCAAGGCCAATGACCTGCTCGCGCCCTGCGGCCTGCGGGAGGTATTCGCCGAACAGTGGGGCAAGCCGGCCCGCAGTTTTCCGGCGCGCCTGCCGATCCTGCGCCTGGACCGCATCTACGTGCGCAACCTCAAGGCCCATCACGCCAAGGTACTGAATGTACGTCCCTGGTCGCACCTTTCCGACCACGCACCGCTGTCGGTGGAGATCGAGTTATGAACGCGACGATGGACAAGGCGACGGTGGAAAAGGTCGAGGTGCCGCCGACCGAACGCAACCCGGCGCTGGCCGACGTCGAATACGGCTGGCACGGCAACAACCGCGTCACGCTGCTGGAAAACGGCGAGGAATATTTCCCACGGGTTTTCGAAGCGATTCGCCGCGCCCAGGAAGAAATTCTCCTGGAGACGTTCATTCTGTTCGAGGACAAGGTCGGCTTTGAACTGCGGGATATATTGGTCGAGGCGGCCAAGCGCGGCGTACGCATCACCGTCAACCTCGACGGTTTCGGTTGCGGTGAGCTGAGCACGGCGTTTCTCGCCTCGTTGAGCGACGCCGGGGTACGCCTGCAGATGTTCGATCCGGCCCCCCGGCACCTGGGCATCCGCACCAACTGGTTCCGCCGCCTGCACCGCAAGATCGTAGTGGTGGACGGGGTGATCGCGTTCATCGGCGGAATCAACTTTTCCGCTGACCACCTGGGCGACTTCGGTCCCGAGGCCAAGCAGGATTACTCAGTGGAAATCAAAGGTCCGGCGGTGGTGGATATCCATCACTTCGCGCTGCTGCAAAGCGGTCGGCCAGCCCGGGCCAAGTATTGGTGGCAACGTCGCCGCAGCCGCCGCACCGAGTTGGCCTTCAACGACCATGACGGCCAGGTGCGCCTGGTCTACCGCGATAACCACGAGCATCAGACCGACATCGAAGAGGTCTACCTGCAAGTGCTGCGCAGCGCCCAGCGTCGGGTGGTAATCGCCAACGCGTATTTCTTCCCCGGTTATCGGTTGCTGCGCGAGATCCGCAACGCCGCGCGACGTGGCGTGGAGGTGCGGCTGATCCTGCAAGGGCAACCGGACATGATGATCGCCAAGCTCGCGGCGCGGATGCTCTATGACTATCTGATCAAGGCCGGCGTGACGATCTACGAGTATTGCGAGCGGCCGCTGCACGGCAAGGTCGCCTTGGTCGATGAAGACTGGAGCACGGTCGGTTCGAGCAACCTCGACCCGCTGAGCCTATCCCTGAACCTGGAAGCCAACGTGCTGATCCGCGACCGGGCGTTCAACCGCGAACTGTTCGAGCGCCTCGATCACCTGAGCCGCAATCACTGCACCGTCATGCCCGAAAATCACGCCCGTCGCGGGCGGCTGTGGCGCATGACCATCGGTTTCATGGTGTTCCACTTCCTGCGTCATTTTCCGGCCTGGGCCGGATGGTTGCCGGCCCATAAACCGCGTCTGAAACCTTTTTCGCCGCCGACGGCGGTCCGGAGCGAACCCCATGAACCACTCTGAAGCGCACACCGCGCCGAGAGATGCCCAAGCCCCGGAACAGGCCAAGCCGAAGTCGCGCTGGAGTCGCTGGAAACGCCCGCTGACCCTGGCTTTTTTCCTGCTGCTGATCGTGCTGTTCACCGCCCTGGCGCGGCGCATCGATTGGTCCGAGGTGTTCACGACCCTGGCGGATTTCAAGCTGCGCACTTTGCTGATCGCCGCCGCGCTGACCATCGCCAGCTTCATCACCTATGCCGGCTTCGACCTGATCGGGCGCACTTACATCCGGCAAAAACTGGGCTGGCGGCAAATACTTCCGGTGGGGGTGATCAGTTACGCCTTCAATCTCAACCTCAGCGCCTGGGTCGGCGGCATCGCCATGCGCTATCGGCTGTATTCGCGGCTGGGGGTGAGCACGGGCAATATCGCCAAGATTCTCGGCTTGAGCCTGGCCACCAACTGGTTCGGCTACATGACCTTGGCCGGCGTGGTGTTCAGCAGTGGCCTGGTGACGATGCCTCCGGGCTGGAAACTGAGCAGCGATGCGCTGCAAGGCGTCGGAGTGCTGCTATTGCTAATCAGCGCCGGCTATCTGCTGGCCTGCCGTTTCTCCAAGCGCCGGGCCTGGACGGTGCGCGGCATGGAAATCAACCTGCCTTCGCTGCGCATGGCCGTGTTGCAATTGGCATTGGGGGCGCTGAACTGGTCGCTGATGGCGGCGGTGATCTTTACGCTGTTGCCGAGCAAACTCGAATACCCGGTGGTGCTCGGGGTGCTGTTGATCAGCAGCATTGCTGGCGTGATTACCCACATTCCGGCCGGACTCGGGGTGCTGGAGGCGGTGTTTGTCGCGCTGTTGCAGCATGAGGTGTCACGGGGCAGCTTGATCGCCGGGCTGATTGCCTACCGGGCGATCTATTTCATCCTGCCGCTGTTGATCACGGTGGTGATGTACCTGGTGATCGAGGCGAAGGCCAAGGCGTTGCGGGTCAAGCCTGGGGTCAAGTGAGCGGTTGCTTGAATCACGAGGTGCTTGTGCTAGCCTCTTCGCGAGCAAGCCCGCTCCCACAGGGATTCGCAGAGAGTCTGAGCCCGGGTTCACACAGGTCTCTTGTGGGAGCGGGCTTGCTCGCGAAGAGGCCCGCCTGAACGCCACATGTCTACCGCTCCTGAATAATGCTCAACCGCTCGCCCACCACCATCTCCGTGATCCAGCTCACCAGGATCGAGGTGTAGGCCTGTTGTGACACGGGGTCGCTCAGGGAATGGTCGGCGCCGTCGATGATCCGATGGGTCAACGAGTGGGTCTGCTGGCACGCCGCTCGATAACTCATGATCGTGGCGTGGGGCACATGGTCATCGGTCTCGGACTCCACCAGCAGCACATCGCCCGTGAATTGCGAGCAGGCCTGCAAGGCCCGGTTGGTGTCGGCGTGGACCAAGGTGCTGCGATAATCGAGCAGGTCGGTCTTGTCCAGGTCACGCTTGGGCGTGTGCCACTGCTCGTCCCGGTAGAGCGCCGGCACCCGCAAGGCCAGCCAGCGCACCGGACGCAACGACGTCAGGATCGAGGCCAGGTAACCGCCGTAGCTGGTGCCGACCACCGCGATCGCCGATGTGTCCAGGCCGGGGTGGGCCAGCAATCGGTCATAGGCCGCCAGCAAGTCCCGCAGGTTGTCCTCCCGCGTAACCCGTGACAACGGAATTCCCGCGCCCCCCGTGTGCCCGCGCAAGTCGAAGGTCAGGCACACGCAGCCCAGGCCGGCGATGCCCTTCGCCCGTTCAAGATCACGTTCCTGGCTGCCGCCCCAACCGTGTACGAACAACACACCGGGGACCTTTGATTTGGGGCTCAGGAAGGTCCCGTTCATATGCTCATCATCGATGGCAATCTGGATGGTTTCACTTCTAGCCGTCATAGGATTGAACCGTTACGTATTTGAGTAGGAAATCACCGTTTTCCGCCGCGCCCCGATAAACCTCCGTCGCGCCGGGGGGCAGCGGCTGATCGGTGTAGGTTTCGACCGAGGACACCCGGACCGCGCGGACCGAAGGATCCTCGACAAACACCTGCAGTGCCGCGAGCTCCGCGCTGCTGGCACCGCCCATTCGCCAGGATTGCTCCAGCACGCCGCCGCGAGGCTGGCCACCAGTATCCGTCCCTTGGGCGATGTCGTAATTGCGCCGCGATGCAAAGAACGTCGGAAATGCCTGGTTGGCGGCGTCATCGAACACCTGGGCCAGACGCACCGCCTCGCGCACATCGTCTTGCAGTTCCAGACCGAGCAACTCGATGTAGCCACCTTGGGCCACCAGCAGGTCGGAACCGCCATAGACCTCCTGCCCTTCGTTGTCATGGGTCAGGTGTTGCACGCCGCAGTAGCTCAAGACCTTGCCGTTGATGAAGCTTTGGCCGACGCTCTGGGTCTTGATCTCATTGAGGTTCTGCTCCAGCACGATGCCCTCGCTGAACACCGCCTGGGCGTCTGGCGCCGCGACGATTTCGTCGAATTGCGCGATGCTTCGGATGACCCGCTGGCCACGTCCGGCGCAAGCATGGATTGGCTTGAAGCGAATCGGTCCGGCGTAAAGCAAATGCTCGGCGGCCTGGCGCGCATCCTTGAGGGAGAACACACTGACGCCGTCGAGTACAACGCCCCGGGTCAGCTTGGCGAACAGCGGCGACCAACCTTTCGGCGCAACCGCGTCCTTATTCAACAGACCATGGGCGATCGCCTTGGTGCAGATGAAATCGTGGTCGACGTAACCGCCCCAGAGATCATCCGGCCCCTTGACGCCCAGGCGCAATGCAGCCTCCGCGCCGATCAGGGTTTGCGTGGGCAACAGGTACAGATCCCGTCCGGCGTGTTGCTGGTTGTCGTAGCTGCCACCGTATTCCAGGCCAAGGATATTCGCCAACCAGCGCGCCAGCGCCCGATTGGTTTCGACTTCATGCATCGGCGCCTGGGGATTGACCGAGTGAGCTACTACTAATTTGTCACGATGGATCGACGTCATGCGTTGTCCTTTCAACTGCGCTCAATAGCCGTAGCCATAAGGATTGCAGAGATCAGGCCAACGGCACGGTGGGGGACGAACGGGTCGAGGAACCGGGGGTGATGGCGGATGATGTGGCACGGGGCCTGTTTCATTCTGCACGACGAGAAGTGGGGATCCGGCAAATTGCACGACGCCATTGCGGATTTTCTGTGGCGAGGGAGCTTGCTCCCGCTGGGCTGCGCAGCAGCCCCTAACGATTAAAATGACACACCGCGGTGTAAGTTCTCTGTGGGGCGCTGCGCACCCAGCGGGAGCAAGCTCCCTCGCCACGGGTCGGTTTCAGCCTTTGGAAGCGCTCGGCGGACTTACCCCAAACCTCGCCCGGTAATCACTCGGCGCCAGCCCGGTGATTTTCTTGAAGGTCGAGCGAAAGGCACCGGGGTCCTGATAGCCCACGGTCCAGGCAATGTGATCGATGGTGCCGTTGGTGAACTCCAGCATTTCCCGGGCCTTGCCGACTCGCAGGTGCTGGCAGTATTCGGTGGGCTTGAGTCCGGTGGCGGCACGGAACCGGCGCAGGAAGGTGCGTTCTTCCAGGCCGGCCTGCTCCGCCATTGCGCCGAGGGAGACATCCACCGCGCCGCTGCGCTGCAGCCAGTGCTGCACCTTGAGGATCGCGCCGTCACCGTGTCCCAGGATCGGCGCGAAATTGCTGCCGCACTGACTCGCGCTGTCGCTGTGCTCGACCACCAGGAATTTCGCCGTGCGCGTGGCGATGCTGGGTCCGAGCAGACGGTCCACCAGCCGCAGCCCGAGCTCCGACCAGGCCATCAGCCCCGCCGTGGTGATCAGGTCACCGTCATCGACGATGGGTTTGTCGGCGTTGAGCTTGATCTTCGGATAACGCGCCGCGAAAGACTTCGCCGACGTCCAGTGGGTCGTGGCGCTGCGTCCATCGAGCAGCCCACTTTCGGCCAGCAGGATCGAGCCGACGCACACCCCGCCCAATACGGTGCCGTCGGCATGCTGCGCCCGCAACCAATCCATCAGGTGCGGCGTGGCGAGCTTTTCATTGAAGCCGGCAATGGAGGGCGGGATCAGCAAGGCAATCAGTTTGCCCGGTGCTCCGTCCTCGCTGTCGAACACCCGCAGCGGCGCCTCACCGTTTTCCGTGCGCCAATGACTCACCCGCAGCCTCGGCAACTGCACACTGGCCTGCTCGGTTGCGATCCTGGCCGCGACCGTGAACAGATCGGTCAGGCCGTGCACCGCCGCCAATTGCGCGCCGGGATACATCAGCACGCCAAGTTCAGCGAATGCCCTTTCCTGCGCCATTGTCAGTTTTACCTCGCCTATTGTCGTTACGGCCAATCCTCCCATCGCCGGGCTTGGCCAATACTGGCTTCACCGCAATCAACCCGAGGAAGTCCCCATGTCCAAGCAAGCGCTCATCGTAGTCGATATCCAGAACGACTACTTCCCCCAGGGAAAATGGCCATTGGTCGGCGTCGAGGCTGCAGCCGAAAACGCCGCCAAAATGATCGAAGCGTTTCGCCAGGCCGCAAACCCGGTGGTGCACATTCGCCACGAATTCACTTCCGACGAAGCGCCCTTTTTCACGCCAGGCTCCGAAGGCGCGCAATTGCATACCAAGGTGCTCAACCGTGCCGATGAGCCGGTGGTGCTCAAGCATTTCGTCAATTCGTTTCGCGAGACCGAACTGCAGGCGATCCTCGATCAGCAAGGCGTTGAGCAGGTGGTGGTGGTCGGTAGCATGAGCCATATGTGTATCGATGGCATCGTGCGGGCGGCAGCAGACCTGGGCTACGGCGTCACGGTGATTCACGATGCGTGCGCGACTCGCGATCTTGAATTCAACGGCGTGGTCGTCCCGGCCGCACAAGTCCATGCCGCGTTCATGTCGGCGCTGGGGTTTGCCTATGCGAAGGTAGTGAGTGCAGAGGAGTTTCTGAGCGACAGCCAAGCGCAGGCGCAGTGATAAACAGCGAGCAAAATGACTAGGCGTGCGTGGGCTACTTGCCCTCCCAGATCGGGAGGGCAAGACTTACCAGGGCATCAATGAAGTGGCCTATGCTCCGGAATGTCGACCAGCGTCAACGTGCAGCCACCATGGCCATTGACTCTCAAGGCTCTCCCATCCGCAACCTTCAAGGCCACCCCAAGCTGTTCCCACGCCGGACGAAAATCCCCTGTTTTAGCGATCGTCAAATCAATGAAGTCCGGACCATATTCAACGGTCCATCGGATCACCAGGCAGTTTCCGTTTTTCCACTCATGACTGATGCCGTCATCTTCAAATAACACGCCGCTGGAGGTGCCTGAAGGTGCAGGAAAAATCACCAGCTCGCGACGCCGATCAAGGGCGGGATCGTTAAGCTTGTGGCATTCACCGGTCGGTATCGCAGCGCCCCCTCGTACCAACAAGGGCAAACGTTCCAACGGCGCATCCAGGGAAACGTATTGGCCGCCTTCGTACCAGTCACCGGTGTGCCAGTCGCACCAGCCTGTCGTATTCAGGGGTAGCCATACCTCGCGCTCGCGTGCGCCTTGCTCTACGACGCTGGCGACGAGGACGTCCCGGCCAAGAAGGAACTCGTCGTTTTCCTTGAACGTTTGAGGGTCATGCTCGTGGTCGAGAAACGTTGGTCGCAGAATGGGCTCGTCTTCGTGACTGGCTTGCCACAGCAAGGTGTAGAAATAAGGCATCAACCGGTATCTGAGCCTGATCGCGTCACGGACCGCATCGGTGACCGAAGGATGCATCCATGGCTCATTGACCGTGCCATCGTCGTTCCAGGAGTGAATGGTGAAGCGTGGATGCATCACACCGTTCTGGACCCAACGGACAAACAGCTCGGGATCCGGCTTGTTGCCGGAGAACCCACCTACATCGTGGCCCACGTTGTACAACCCCGACAGGCTCATGCCCAGGCCCATGCGAGTGTTGTAGCGAAGTGTTTTCCAGTGGGTCCGGTTGTCACCGCTCCAGGTCTGGACATAGCGCTGCATGCCGGCACACCCTGAACGTGAAATAAGGTAGGGCCGTTCTGATGGTGAAAACCGCTGTTGTGCCTCTAAAGACGCTCTCATCATCAGCAATGCCATGACGGGCCGGATATGTTTGATCGCTATCTCGCGCCCGAAGCCATGACAGCGCGCCTCACCGTCCCACACTTCGAATTCATTGTTATCGTTCCACGTGCATTCAATGCCCAGTTCCAGCAGCTGTGATGTGACATTTGACTGCCACCAACCGACAGCGTCCGGGTTGGTGAAGTCCAGATGAGAGCCTTCGTCGTCCCAGAAGACCGACCGCTCTGGCATGTCGTGTTCAGAGTCACCGATGAACATCTTTTGGTGGGCGACCTCGGCGTAGCGCGGGTGGTCCTGCAGCAGGCATGGCTTTATGTTGGCGATCAGCCTGACGCCGGCATCACGGTAGGCCTGGGCAAGCGCCTTGGGGTCCGGGACCTTTTCACGATTCCAGTTGAACACATAGCGTTTTTCGCCAATGGAGGTGTACCCGGATGACAGCTGAAAAGAGTCACAGGGAATGTCGTGCTGACGGCACAGATCAAGAAACTCCAACAACTGTTCCTGGGCATTATCGGCATCGGTATAACGCATGGTTGAGCCGCTGTAGCCCAGGCTCCATTTCGGCAGGAACAAGGTGCGTCCGGTCAGGCGAACGAAAGCCTTCGTCACATCCAGTACGCGGGGGCCAGCAAGTACCCAGTAATCGAGGTCACCGGCATCCGCCTTGTACCGACGATAGGGTCGGTGATAGTTATCCAGCTCGTTCCCCAGATCAAACAGGCTGGTGTTCAGGTTGTCATAAAACATCCCGAAGCTGGCGTGCTCCTGGTGCGTGATGACAAAGGGAATATGCTTGTACAGCGGGTCGGTGCTCGCAGCGTCATAACCCATTGCATCCAGGTTACGCATTTCAAAACGTTTGCCGGCGCGATTCAAATCGCCGGTTTTTTCGCCGAGCCCGTAATAGCGATGTTCCGGCGCGCGAAGCTGGTAATGCTCCAGGCCTTCACCATGAGCATCAAGCAAATAAGCACCGGTGGGCCGATCCGAGACCAACGGCCTCCAATCCTGGCCATCATGGTATTCCCACTGTAGCCACAGCGGTTGATGCACCGTGATGCGTAGTTTTTTAGTCGTGAGTACCAACCGGTCCTGACCTTCTTCGACCCGGTACGTGGGCAGAGAGAAATCCGCCAACGACTCGCGGGCCCGGCCCTCCCAGGCAACGTCCTCCCGGGGCGCGATGCTCCAGGTCCGATCCAGTGCCAACGTGCCAGCCCGCATGAGCAGGACACGCGCCAAACCGTCTTCGAGGATATGGATTCTGAAGAGATGCCGGCCCTCGACCAGGAGCTCGACGTAGCCTTTTTCCTGGGCCTGTAGCGTCCAGACTTTAAGTGACTTCATTGTGCACGCACCGCTTTTGATTTGGACGTTCTGTCCGCGATAAACAAAATCATGAAAAACGCACCTATAAAATCAAAGAGCCCCATCGCAATGAACAATGGGTTGAACCCTATCTTGTCCACGCTGACACCGATGATCAGCGAGAAAAGAAAGCTGGCAATCCAGGCGCATGAACCTCGCATTCCGTTCACCGTTGCCAGCTCATCCCGATCAAACGTTTCGACGACCAGTGCGCTCAACATGCAGGAAATAATCTGGTGGCCAAAACCGCCAAGCGAAATAAGCGCTATCGCAACATAGGGGTCTTTCACCTGGGTCATCACGGCGAGCGAAAACATCAGGAACGCGCCGGTGATTGAACTGGCGACGATCGAGTTCACCCGGGTGCATTTGAAAAAACGATGGTAAGCGCGTGACAGATAACCGCTGGCGATACTGCCCAGATCCGCCGCCAGAAACGGAACCCAGGCAAACAGTACGATTTGCTTGAGGTCCATTCCTCTTTCGTTGGCCAGATACAGCGGCACCCAGAAACTCATGACGGCCCATGCCGGCTCTGCCATGAAGGCAGGAAGCGCGATACCGTAGAATCGCTTGTCCCGGCCGATCTTCTTCAACGCCTTGAAAAATGGCATTTGCTGGCCAATTTTTTCGCCATCTTGTTGGATATGCTGCAACTCATCGGGCGATAAGCGCGGGTGGATATCAGGGGCGTGGTAGAGCCACGCCCAGACGGCGGCCCAAATCAGGCCGATCCCCCCGGAAATCAGAAATGCGCCCTGCCAGCCCAGGGATACATGGGCCAGGTAGATGATGGGGGGCGCGAGCATCGCCCCCAGGGAAAAGCCAACCCCCGCCCAGCCTGCTGCGACAGGTCGTTCCTTTTTCGGAAACCAGTCCCCTATCGCCTTGGCATTGGCCGGTGTGGCCGCGGCCTCCGAAGCGCCCATGAAAAAACGCAGGATCGCCAGATGTACCCAACTCGCAGCCCCGGCATGAAGCAGGCACATCACCGACCATACGACGGCGCATATCACGAAGCCGAGCTTGAGCCCGATCGCATCGATCAGCCAGCCGCAGATGGGCTGGAAAACGGTATAGGCAAGTTGAAACGAGGCGACCACCCACGAGTACTGTTCAGTCGACATGCTGAACGTGGTCTTTAGTTCCGGCGCCAGGATGCCCAGGGAATTGCGGGTTATATAGTTGACGGTGACGCCGAGCAAAAACAGGGACAGCATCCACCAACGCAAATGCGGGATGAATTTTAGCTTGGCCGAAAGTCGAGCATTGCGTTCGATATCGATAGTCATCAATTCTTCGCCTGTCGCCGGATTTTCCGGCGTGTTGTTTTTATTTGAGGCTTGAACGCTATGGCACTGCTCATGGCTCGTACAGAAGCAAGCATGTATGGATTTACATTCCTCTCCAGCGCAGCTCGGCAGAAACCCAAGGACGCTAGGATTGGTGGCCCTTTTCTGCTATGAAAGCCTTTACATAAATTGTCTCAATGGATAAGCCGCGATGGGGAAATTACGCATTGCTGAAATCGCGGCACAGACGGGCCTGTCCATCGCGACGGTGTCGCGAGTGCTGGCTGGCAAATCGAATACCCGCCCAGCCACGAGAGAAAAAGTATTGGCGGCGGCTCGTCAGCAGGGCGTGCTGGAAGACCTCGCCAATGGTCGCTTCCTGCTCAACGGGCTGACCATTTTCGCGCCCTCGCGGGCCTTCAACGTACGCGCTGATATCTTCTATTACAAAGTCATCCAGGGCATCACGCAGGCGGTCGCGCAACATGACGTTCGCGTCCGCTACTGCGAGCTTGAAGAGGTCGACAGCGACGCCTTGTTGTTTCTGGAAAAGATGAACCAGAAGGACACCGGTGCGGCGATCCTGATTGGTATCGATGATCCGCACATACACCAACTGGCGGCCGACCTCAGCAAGCCGACGGTGCTGATCAACTGCATCGATCGCAGCATGCGCCTGCCCTCGATATCGCCCGACCACTTTCTAATCGGCCACTATTCGATCAATTATCTGTTTCAAATGGGGCACCGAAATGTCCTGACGCTCCAGTGCCTCAGGCGGTACACGATGGATCTGCGAATACGTGGAATTCGTGATGCATGGAAGGAGCAAAATCTCGAATTTGTCGAAGCAAAACACCTGATGGTTGCCGAGGGTTTCGGCAGTGCTGAATCTGAGGCGCGGATAGCGACCTTCTTGGAAAACTGCGCACCTGACGACCGACCGACTGCCATTCTGGCCGGGGGTGATTTCATGGCGGCCGGGGCCGTTAAAGCGCTGCAGAATGCTGGCTTGAGGGTTCCCCAGGATGTTTCAGTGATGAGCATGGACGGGTTCAACCTGGCCGACATCAACGACATCCCGCTCACCACCCTTCACGTGCCCCGCGATGAATTGGGCGCAGAAGCGATCAGGGTCTTGAGGCAGCAGCTGTTCGAACCGCGATCGCCTTGTGGCAATCTTCTTCTCGGTGGCCAACTCATCACCGGCAGCTCAGTGCGACGCATCAAGCACAGCGCCAAGCAGACGCCGGTCTATCAGAAGATTATTTATGACTGATTGATTCGCGGTTTTGCACAGAGCGAAAAAAACCCTCCTGGCTTTGCAGCGAAGAGGGTTTTTTATCGAACTTGAAGTGTCAGTGAGCGAGGAGCCTCATCGACTGATACCACTGAGTCCTAGAACGGAATATCGTCGTCAAAGCTGTCGAAATCCGGAGCCGGTTGCGGCGCGGCCTGTTGTGGGGCCGGGCGCTCGCGTTGTGGCTGTGGCGCCGACTGCGGACGAGGGGCTTGCTGGCGCGGAGCCGACTGCTGGTAGTTGTTGCCACCCTGCTGCTGGTCGCCTTGCGGACGGCCACCGAGCAATTGCATGGTGCCTTGCATGTCGACCACGATTTCGGTGGTGTAGCGCTTGATGCCGTCCTTTTCCCACTCGCGGGTCTGCAGCTTGCCTTCGATGTAGACCTGTGAACCCTTGCGCAGGTATTCGCCGGCAATCTCAGCCACTTTGCCGAACATCGACACGCGGTGCCACTCGGTCTTCTCGACCTTCTGGCCGGTTTGCTTGTCGGTCCATTGTTCGCTGGTCGCCAGGCTCAGGTTGGTCACGGCGTTGCCGTTAGGCAGGTAGCGAACTTCTGGATCCTGGCCGCAAGTACCGACCAATATGACTTTGTTAACCCCACGGGCCATAACGTTCTCCTAGGCTTCGCACGCTGCCGGGGCCGGGTTGTTCACCAGGCGCTCGAGCGTCGCACGATCCAATAATTCGGTGTCCAGTTTGATATACACGGCCGCCTCGTCGGCGACCACCACTGCATCGGTTACTCCCACGACGGCCCTGAGGCGCTCGGCCAGGCCTGCTTCGCGGATGGCTTCGGGCGACAACGGCAAGCGCAGGCTCGTCACATACGGAGGTTCGCGCATGGTAACAGCAAAGGCCAACCAAAGTGCAGCCAGCGCGGCACATCCCAGGAACACAACCGACAAACCGCCATGCTGGAACAACCAGCCGCCGAGGATGCCGCCCAGTGCCGAACCCAGGAACTGGCTGGTGGAATAAACCCCCATCGCCGTGCCCTTGCCGCCCGCCGGAGAAACCTTGCTGATCAACGACGGCAGTGACGCCTCGAGCAGGTTGAACGCAGTGAAGAACACTACCGTGCCGATCACCAAGGCCCGCAGGCTGTCGCCGAACTGCCAGAAGAATAGCTCAGTGAGCATGAGCGTCACGACGGCGCCGAGTAAAACTCGTTTCATTTTGCGTCGCTTCTCGCCATAGATGATGAACGGGATCATGGCGAAAAACGAAATCAGCAATGCCGTCAGGTAGACCCACCAGTGCTGCTCCTTGGGCAGGCCGGCCTTTTCCACCAGCGCCAGCGGCAGGGCCACGAAGCTGGACATCAGCATGGCGTGGAGTACGAAGATGCCCAGGTCCAGGCGCAGCAGGTCGGGATGCTTGAGTGTCGGCACCAGCGCCTGGCGGGCGACTCCGGATTCGCGATGCTGCAACGGCCCGGTGGAACGCGGCACGATGAACGCAACGATCAGCACACCCACCAGCGCCATGGCCCCGGTGGCGAGGAACAGGCCCGACAAACCGAAAGCCCGCGTCAACAACGGTCCTACAACCATGGCGACAGCGAACGACAGACCAATCGTCATGCCGATCATCGCCATGGCTTTTGTCCGATGCTGTTCGCGGGTCAGGTCTGACAGCAATGCCATGACAGCGGCGGAAATAGCACCCGCGCCTTGCAGGATCCGTCCGGCGATCACGCCCCAGATCGAGTCCGCGTTCGCCGCCAACACGCTGCCGAGGGCGAACACGATAAGCCCCAGGTAAATGACGGGACGTCGACCGATACGGTCGGAAATGATCCCGAAAGGGATCTGGAAAATCGCCTGGGTCAGGCCGTAGGCGCCGATCGCCAGCCCGATGAGGGCCGGGGTCGCGCCCGCCAGGTCCATGCCATAGGTCGCCAGTACCGGCAACACCATGAACATGCCCAGCATGCGAAAGGCGAACACCAGGGCCAGGCCGCTTGCCGCGCGGGTCTCGCCGCTACTCATGCGTTCGCTGTGGGGATCGTGCATGGAAAAACCTCGTGTGAACCGGCGGGGATTCTACCAGTCCCATCGATTGAGGGGGTATATGGCGACCGTTTGCCGCGCAGTCTTCATGTATGACGCTTGATAGTGTGTATCCATCCAGTATTTACCCGTATACTCCTACGTTTTCGATGCCCGCCGAGCGAGGCCACTTTGGACAAGATCCTGATTCGTGGGGCCCGTACCCACAACCTGAAGAACATCGACCTGACCCTGCCACGGGACAAGCTGATCGTCATCACCGGCCTGTCCGGATCCGGCAAATCATCGCTGGCTTTCGACACCTTGTACGCCGAAGGCCAGCGACGCTATGTCGAATCGCTGTCGGCCTACGCCCGGCAGTTCCTGTCGATGATGGAAAAACCCGACGTCGACACCATCGAAGGCCTGTCGCCGGCGATCTCCATCGAACAGAAGTCGACCTCCCACAACCCCCGTTCGACGGTCGGCACGATCACCGAGATCTACGACTACCTTCGCCTGCTCTATGC
The DNA here is from genome assembly GCF_052112105.1 of Pseudomonas sp. BP11-1-1. Lineage (NCBI taxonomy): Bacteria > Pseudomonadati > Pseudomonadota > Gammaproteobacteria > Pseudomonadales > Pseudomonadaceae > Pseudomonas > Pseudomonas sp. BP11-1-1. The sequence continues at coordinate 39,392 of NZ_JAUTYU010000011.1, read as the reverse complement.
GCGCGTCGGTGTTCCCCGCTGCCCCGATCATGACATTCCGCTGGAAGCCCAGACCGTCAGCCAGATGGTCGACCTCGTGCTGGCCCAGCCCGAAGGCAGCAAGCTGATGCTCCTGGCGCCGGTCATCCGCGAGCGCAAGGGCGAGCACCTGATGGTCTTCGAAGAGCTGCGCGCCCAGGGGTTCGTTCGTGCGCGGGTCAACGGCAAATTGTGCGAGCTCGACGAGCTGCCGAAGCTGGATAAACAGAAGAAGCATTCCATTGATGTGGTGGTTGACCGCTTCAAGGTCCGCGCCGATCTCCAGCAACGCCTGGCCGAGTCCTTCGAGACCGCGTTGAAGCTGGCCGACGGCATCGCCCTGGTGGCGCCGATGGACGACGAGCCTGGCGAGGAGATGATCTTTTCCGCGCGCTTCGCCTGCCCGATCTGCGGCCATGCGATCAGCGAACTGGAGCCCAAGCTGTTCTCCTTCAACAACCCGGCTGGCGCCTGCCCGACCTGCGACGGCCTGGGGGTCAAGCAGTTCTTCGACACCAAGCGCCTGGTCAATGGCGAACTGACCCTGGCCGAAGGCGCGATTCGTGGCTGGGACAGGCGCAACGTCTACTACTTCCAGATGCTTGGGTCGCTGGCAGCCCACTACAAGTTCAGCCTGGACAAGCCGTTCAGCGAGCTGCCCGCCGACCAGCAGAAATTCATCCTGCACGGCAGCGGCTCGCAGAATGTCGACTTCAAATACCTGAACGACCGTGGCGATATCGTCAAGCGCTCGCATCCGTTCGAAGGCATCGTGCCGAACCTGGAGCGGCGCTATCGCGAAACCGAATCGGCCAGCGTGCGCGAAGAACTGGCCAAGTTCCTCAGCACCCAGCCCTGCCCCGATTGCCGCGGCACCCGCTTGCGCCGAGAAGCGCGGCATGTGTGGGTCGGCGAGAAGACGCTGCCGGCGGTGACCAACCTGCCTATTGGCGATGCCACCGATTATTTCGGCGGCTTGAAACTCACCGGTCGTCGTGGCGAAATCGCCGACAAGATCCTCAAGGAAATCCGCGAGCGCCTGCAGTTCCTGGTGAACGTCGGACTGGATTACCTGACCCTCGATCGCAGTGCAGACACCTTGTCCGGCGGCGAAGCCCAGCGCATCCGCCTTGCCAGCCAGATCGGCGCCGGCCTGGTGGGCGTCATGTACATCCTCGACGAACCGTCCATTGGCCTGCACCAGCGGGATAACGACCGCCTGCTCGGGACCTTGAAGCACCTGCGGGATATCGGCAACACCGTCATCGTCGTAGAACATGACGAAGACGCGATTCGCCTGGCGGATTACGTGGTGGACATCGGCCCAGGCGCGGGCGTCCACGGTGGGCATATTGTCGCCCAGGGCACTGCCGCCGAGGTCATGGCGCACCCCGACTCGCTGACCGGCAAATACCTGTCGGGCCGGGTGAAGATCAAGGTTCCGGCCAAGCGCACCCCACGCAACAAGAAATTGTCGCTGACCCTCAAGGGTGCCCGCGGCAACAATCTGCGCAACGTCGACCTGGAGATCCCGATTGGCCTGCTCACGTGTGTCACCGGCGTGTCTGGTTCCGGCAAGTCGACGCTGATCAACAACACGCTGTTCCCCCTCAGTGCCACCGCCCTGAACGGCGCCACGACCCTGGAAGCCGCCGCTCACGACAGCATCAAGGGCCTGGAGCACCTGGACAAGGTCGTCGACATCGACCAAAGCCCGATTGGTCGTACGCCGCGCTCCAACCCGGCGACCTACACCGGGCTGTTCACCCCGATCCGCGAACTGTTCGCCGGCGTACCGGAGTCCCGCTCACGGGGTTACGGCCCGGGGCGTTTCTCGTTCAACGTCAAGGGTGGGCGCTGCGAGGCCTGCCAGGGCGATGGCCTGATCAAGGTGGAAATGCACTTCCTGCCTGACATCTACGTGCCATGCGATGTGTGCAAGAGCAAGCGTTACAACCGCGAGACCCTGGAGATCAAGTACAAGGGCAAGAACATCCACGAGACCCTGGAGATGACCATCGAAGAGGCCCGGGTGTTCTTCGACGCGGTACCGGCTTTGGCGCGCAAACTCCAGACGTTGATGGATGTAGGGCTGTCGTACATCAAGCTCGGGCAGTCGGCAACGACCTTGTCCGGCGGCGAGGCGCAGCGGGTCAAGCTGTCGCGCGAGCTGTCCAAGCGCGATACCGGCAAGACGCTGTATATCCTCGATGAGCCGACCACCGGTTTGCACTTCGCCGATATCCAGCAGTTGCTCGATGTACTGCATCGTCTTCGCGATCACGGCAACACCGTGGTGGTCATTGAACACAACCTGGACGTGATCAAGACCGCTGACTGGCTGGTGGACCTGGGCCCGGAAGGCGGTTCCAAGGGCGGCCAGATCATTGCCGTAGGGACGCCGGAGCAGGTGGCGGAGATGAAGCAGTCCCACACCGGGTATTACCTCAAGCCACTGCTGGAGCGTGATCGGGACTGATTCTCCCTGGCACAAAAAAGCCCCTGTCATCTCATCGATGGCAGGGGCTTTTTGTTCGTTTCCTGTAGGAGCGAGCTTGCTTCTACAATGACCACATCAGAACTGCGACTGCAGGTAGTTTTCCAATCCGATCAGCTTGATCAGGCCCAACTGCTTCTCCAGCCAGTAGGTATGATCTTCTTCGGTATCGTTGAGCTGGATACGCAGGATCTCGCGGGTCACGTAGTCGTTGTGCTGCTCGCATAACTCAATGCCTTTGCACAGCGCGGCGCGAACCTTGTATTCCAGGCGAAGGTCGGCGGCGAGCATGTCGGGCACGGTGGTCCCGACGTCCAGGTCGTCCGGGCGCATCCGCGGCGTGCCTTCGAGCATAAGGATCCGGCGCATCAACGCATCAGCGTGCTGTGCCTCTTCTTCCATCTCATGGTTGATACGTTCGTAGAGCTCGGTAAAACCCCAATCCTCGTACATCCGCGAATGGATGAAATATTGATCACGGGCTGCCAGCTCGCCGGTCAGCAACGTGTTGAGGTAATCGATTACGTCTGGGTGACCTTGCATCGCCCTACATCTCCACAAGCTTTGAAAGGCTCTAGTTTGAACCAAGCAGACTGCAAGGTCACTCGTCTAGCGCAACAAAAGTGAAGAAAATCCAAGAAAAGCAGGTTAAATAACGCAAAAACCGCCCTAATGAGGGCGGTTCTGCTTCTCGTTTAGACTTAGTTAAGCTGTACGCCCAGCGCCTTTGCGATACCTTCTCCGTAAGCAGCGTCTGCCTTGAAGAAATGCTGCAGTTGGCGATCAACCACATCCGCCGAAACGCCACCCATCGCGCCAGCAACGTTGCTGATCAGCAGCGCTTTCTGCTCGTCGCTCATCAAGCGGAACAGCGCGCCAGCGTGGCTGTAGTAGTCAGTGTCTTCGCGGTGATCATAACGATCCGCCGCACCGCTGAGGGCCAATGCCGGCTCCGCATAATGCGGTGCCTGCTTCGGCGCTTCGACATAGCTGTTAGGCTCGTAGTTGGGAGCCGCGCCACCATTGCTGCCGAACGCCATCGCGCCGTCACGCTGGTAGGTATTGACCGGGCTGCGCGGCGCATTCACCGGCAATTGCTGGTGATTGGTACCCACGCGGTAGCGGTGTGCATCGGCGTAGGCAAATACGCGGCCCTGCAGCATGCGATCAGGCGAAAGACCCACACCCGGCACCATGTTGCTCGGCCCGAATGCCGCTTGCTCGACCTCGGCAAAGTAGTTCAGCGGATTGCGATTGAGTTCGAGCTCACCGACTTCGATCAGCGGGAATTCCTTCTGTGACCAGGTCTTGGTCACATCGAACGGGTTCTCGTAATGACCCGCAGCCTGAGCCTCGGTCATGATCTGGATGCAAACGCTCCATTTCGGGAAATCACCGCGCTCGATCGCGTTGAACAAGTCGCGCTGGGCATAATCCGGGTCGGTACCCGCCAGGCGAGCGGCCTCGGCCGGTGCCAGGTTCTTGATCCCCTGCTTGGTCTTGTAGTGCCATTTCACCCAGTGACGCTCACCTTGGGCATTGATCAGGCTATAGGTATGACTGCCGAAGCCGTGCATGTGACGGTAGCCGTCAGGAATGCCGCGGTCAGAGAACAGGATGGTGATCTGGTGCAACGCCTCTGGAGAGTGCGACCAAAAATCCCACATCATCTGCGCGCTTTTGAGATTGCTTTGCGGCAAGCGTTTTTGCGTGTGGATGAAGTCCGGAAATTTCAGCGGATCGCGGATGAAGAATACAGGCGTGTTGTTGCCAACGATGTCCCAGTTGCCTTCTTCTGTGTAGAACTTCAAGGCGAAACCGCGTGGATCGCGCTCGGTGTCAGCGGAGCCGCGCTCACCGCCAACGGTGGAGAAGCGAAGGAAAGTTGGCGTCTGCTTGCCCACCGAATCGAACAGCTTCGCGCTGGTGTATTGGGTGATATCACGGGTTACGGTGAAGGTGCCGTATGCACCTGACCCTTTCGCGTGCACGCGGCGTTCGGGAATGTTTTCGCGGTTGAAATGAGCAAGCTTCTCGATCAGGTGGAAATCATCGAGCAGCAGCGGGCCACGTGGGCCGGCGGAGCGAGAGTTCTGGTTATCGGCGACAGGAGCGCCGCTGGCGGTCGTAAGCGTTTTTATCTGGCTCATGCTCAATTCTTCCTAGGTCGGTCTTCGGACTGCCGGCTAATCGGCTGGAGAGGAGTATTGATCAACAATGTAACGGCCACAAATTTATTAAATTGTGCGTATCAATAGAGAATCTCTACCAACAACCCCAACAGCAATAGTGGCGCCTTGGCCCTATGGAAGCTTGTACGAATAAGCTGTTTTTCTTACGCACACAAAAAACCGGGCACTAGGCCCGGTTCTTTGTTGCAGACTGTCGTCTTACTCGGCGCTTACAGCTTCGCCGGCAGTAGCACGATCAACCAACTCGACGTACGCCATAGGCGCGTTGTCGCCAGCGCGGAAACCGCACTTGAGGATGCGCAGGTAGCCACCCTCACGGGTAGCGTAACGCTTGCCCAGGTCGTTGAAGAGCTTACCAACGATAGCTTTCGAACGAGTACGGTCGAAAGCCAGGCGGCGGTTAGCCAGGCTGTCTGTCTTGGCCAGAGTGATCAGCGGCTCGGCAACGCGGCGCAGTTCTTTGGCTTTCGGCAGTGTAGTTTTGATCAGCTCGTGCTCGAACAGCGACACCGCCATGTTTTGAAACATGGCCTTGCGGTGCGAGCTGGTGCGGCTCAGGTGACGACCACTTTTACGATGACGCATGGTTCATTCCTTACCAAACACAACGTTCGGTGATTACGACGATCAGGCAGTCGCCTTGTCGTCCTTCTTAAGACTTGCAGGCGGCCAGTTGTCGAGGCGCATGCCGAGGGACAGACCGCGGGAGGCCAGAACGTCCTTGATTTCAGTCAAGGATTTCTTGCCAAGGTTCGGAGTCTTCAACAGCTCTACTTCGGTACGCTGAATCAGGTCGCCGATGTAGTAGATGTTTTCCGCCTTAAGGCAGTTAGCCGAACGTACAGTCAGTTCCAGATCGTCAACCGGGCGAAGCAGGATCGGATCGATCTCGTCTTCCTGCTCGACAACCACTGGCTCACTGTCACCTTTGAGGTCGACGAACGCAGCCAACTGCTGTTGCAGGATGGTTGCTGCACGACGGATAGCCTCTTCAGGATCCAGGGTACCGTTGGTTTCCAGATCAATAACCAGCTTGTCCAGGTTGGTACGCTGTTCGACACGGGCGTTTTCCACCACGTATGCGATACGGCGAACCGGGCTGAACGAAGAGTCAAGCTGCAAGCGACCGATGCTGCGGCTTTCGTCTTCATCGCTCTGACGCGAGTCTGCCGGTTCATAACCACGACCACGAGCTACGGTGAGCTTCATGTTCAGGGCGCCGTTAGACGCCAGGTTAGCGATTACGTGATCGGGGTTAACGATCTCGACATCATGATCCAGCTGAATATCGGCAGCGGTAACCACCCCCGAACCCTTCTTCGACAAGGTCAGCGTAACTTCGTCACGACCGTGCAGCTTGATAGCCAGACCTTTAAGGTTCAACAGGATTTCAATTACGTCTTCCTGTACACCTTCGATGGCGCTGTACTCGTGGAGCACACCGTCAATCTCGGCCTCGACTACTGCACAGCCGGGCATTGAGGACAACAGGATGCGGCGCAGCGCGTTGCCCAGGGTGTGGCCGAAACCACGCTCGAGAGGCTCGAGTGTGATCTTGGCGCGGGTTGGACTGACAACCTGCACATCAATATGGCGGGGTGTCAGGAACTCATTTACCGAAATCTGCATGGATGCACCTATTTTCTAGCCCTTACTTGGAGTAGAGCTCGACAATCAGGCTTTCGTTGATGTCGGCGGACAGATCACTGCGAGCAGGAACGTTCTTGAAAACGCCCGACTTCTTCTCAGTGTCTACTTCTACCCATTCTACGCGGCCACGTTGGGCACACAGATCGAGAGCTTGGACAATGCGAAGTTGGTTCTTTGCTTTCTCGCGAACAGCAACCACGTCACCAGCACGAACCTGGTAGGACGGAACGTTTACGGTCTGGCCGTTAACGCTGATCGACTTGTGCGATACCAGCTGACGGGATTCGGCACGAGTAGAACCGAAACCCATACGGTATACAACGTTGTCCAGGCGGCATTCGAGCAGTTGCAACAGGTTTTCGCCGGTTGCGCCTTTCTTGCCAGCAGCTTCTTTGTAGTAGCCGCTGAATTGACGCTCGAGAACGCCGTAGATACGACGGACCTTCTGCTTTTCACGCAGTTGGGTGCCGTAGTCGGACTGGCGACCGCGGCGTTGGCCGTGGATACCAGGTGCTGCTTCAATGTTGCACTTCGATTCGATCGCGCGCACGCCGCTCTTCAGGAAGAGATCGGTGCCTTCGCGACGAGCGAGTTTGCATTTTGGACCAATGTAACGAGCCATTCTTTACAATCTCCTGGATTACACGCGGCGCTTCTTCGGCGGACGGCACCCGTTGTGCGGGATTGGCGTCACGTCGGTGATGCTGGCGATCTTGTAGCCACAGCCGTTCAAAGCGCGGACTGCGGATTCACGACCTGGACCTGGACCTTTGACGTTGACGTCGAGGTTTTTCAGGCCGTATTCCAGCGCAGCTTGACCAGCACGCTCAGCAGCTACTTGAGCAGCGAACGGGGTGGACTTGCGGGAACCGCGGAAACCCGAACCACCGGAGGTAGCCCAGGAAAGAGCGTTACCTTGACGGTCGGTAATGGTCACGATGGTGTTGTTAAAAGAAGCATGGATGTGGGCGATGCCATCAACCACTGTCTTTTTAACTTTTTTACGAGGACGAGCAGCAGGTTTTGCCATGATTAAATTCCTGTCGATTCGCTGGGGCGATTACTTGCGGATCGGCTTACGCGGACCTTTACGGGTACGCGCGTTGGTCTTGGTACGCTGACCGCGTACTGGCAGACCACGACGATGACGCAGACCGCGATAGCAACCGAGGTCCATCAAGCGCTTGATTTTCATGTTGATTTCGCGACGCAGGTCACCTTCAGTGGTGAACTTCGCCACTTCGCCACGCAGCTGTTCAATTTGCTCGTCGCTCAGATCCTTGATCTTTGCCGCTGGGTTAACCCCAGTCACTGCACAAATTTTCTGTGCAGTAGTGCGACCAACACCATAGATGTAGGTCAGCGAGATAACAGTATGCTTGTTATCTGGAATGTTGACGCCTGCAATACGGGCCATTCAGTGGGACTCCAATTGACAGCTACCTACGCCCCGGAAGCCAAGAAATAGGGCGCGAGATAATATCGCTGTAATAACAAATAATCAACCCGGCAGCGCACTAGCTGCCGGGCTTAAAGCACAATCACACTCAGCCTTGGCGCTGTTTGTGACGCGGTTCCGCGCTGCAAATTACCCGAACAACACCTTCGCGGCGAATAATCTTGCAGTTACGGCACAGCTTTTTCACCGATGCACGAACTTTCATCACCAACTCCTCGAACCTTATGGACGCTACTCAGCGCAACATGCCGCTGCCGTAGCCCTTCAGGTTGGCTTTCTTCATCAGGGATTCGTACTGGTGCGAAACGAGGTGCGATTGTACTTGGGACATGAAGTCCATCACAACCACGACCACGATCAGCAACGAGGTCCCGCCAAGGTAGAACGGTACGTTTGCCGCAACCACCAGGAACTGGGGAAGCAGGCAGACGGCCGTCATGTAAAGAGCACCGAACATGGTCAAGCGAGTCAGAACGCCATCAATGTAGCGCGCAGACTGCTCACCAGGACGGATGCCCGGAATAAAGGCACCGGACTTCTTCAGGTTTTCCGCTACGTCTTTCGGATTGAACATCAACGCCGTATAGAAGAAGCAGAAGAAAATAATCCCTGCACTAAACAGCAGAATATTCAACGGCTGACCAGGAGCGATCGACTGCGAGATGTCCTGCAACCAGCCCATACCTTCAGACTGGCCGAACCAGGCACCCAACGAAGCCGGGAACAGCAGGATGCTGCTCGCGAAAATGGCCGGGATAACGCCGGCCATGTTCACCTTCAACGGCAAGTGGCTGGTCTGCGCAGCAAACACCTTGCGGCCCTGCTGACGCTTGGCGTAGTGAACAGCAATACGACGCTGGCCACGCTCAATGAACACCACGAAACCGATAATCGCTACTGCCAGCAAACCGATGGCAACCAAGGCAAAAATGTTGATATCGCCCTGACGCGCAGACTCGAAAGACTGCCCGATTGCTCTCGGAAGACCGGCGACGATACCTGCGAAAATCAACATCGAGATACCGTTGCCAACACCACGCTCAGTAATCTGCTCACCCAGCCACATCATGAACATTGCGCCCGCCACAAACGTGGTTACCGCAACGAAATGGAAGCTAAAGTCACCAGTGAACGATACGCCCTGCCCAGCCAGGCCAATGGACATGCCAATGGCTTGAACGAGAGCGAGGACGACAGTGCCGTAGCGGGTGTACTGGCTGATCTTGCGACGGCCAGCTTCACCTTCCTTCTTCAACTGCTCCAGCTGCGGGCTGACGGCGGTCATCAACTGCATGATGATCGATGCCGAGATGTACGGCATGATCCCCAATGCAAAAATGCTCATCCGTTCCAGCGCGCCGCCGGAAAACATGTTGAACAAGCTAAGAATGGTCCCCTCATTCTGTCGAAACAGGTCCGCGAGTCGGTCCGGGTTGATACCTGGAACCGGGATGTGTGCGCCTATTCGGTAGACGATAATCGCCAGGAACAGAAAACGCAGACGAGCCCAGAGTTCAGACATACCGCCTTTGCCGAGCGCAGAGAGAGCACCTTGCTTAGCCATTTATTCCTCGAACTTGCCGCCAGCTGCTTCGATAGCCGCACGCGCACCTTTGGTGGCGCCGATTCCCTTTCCGATGGTGACAGCACGAGCAACTTCGCCCGACAGCATGATTTTCACACGCTGTACGTTCTGGTTGATCACGTTGGCATCCTTCAGGGACTGCACGGTGACGATGTCGCCGTCCACTTTGGCCAGTTCGGACAGACGCACTTCTGCGCGGTCCATGGCTTTCAGGGAAACGAAACCGAACTTCGGCAGGCGACGATGCAGCGGCTGTTGACCGCCTTCAAAGCCTGGAGCAATAGTGCCACCGGAGCGGGAGGTCTGACCTTTGTGGCCACGGCCACCGGTCTTGCCCAAACCACTACCGATACCACGGCCCGGACGATGCTTTTCGCGACGGGAACCCGGCGCTGGACTCAGATCATTGAGTTTCATCGATTAACCCTCGACACGCAGCATGTAGTAAGCCTTGTTGATCATCCCGCGATTCTCGGGAGTATCCAGGACTTCTACAGTGTGACCGATGCGACGCAGACCCAGACCCTTAACGCACAGTTTGTGGTTAGGGATGCGGCCGGTCATGCTTTTGATCAGCGTAACTTTTACGGTAGCCATGATCAGAAGATCTCCTTGACGCTTTTGCCACGCTTGGCGGCAATGGATTCAGGAGACTGCATTGCTTTCAAACCCTTGAAAGTGGCGTGAACCACGTTTACAGGGTTAGTCGAGCCGTAGCACTTGGCCAGAACGTTCTGAACGCCAGCAACTTCGAGGACGGCACGCATAGCGCCGCCAGCGATGATACCGGTACCTTCAGAAGCAGGCTGCATGTACACCTTCGAAGCGCCATGGGCGGACTTCATTGCGTACTGCAGAGTGGTGCCGTTCAGATCAACCTGGATCATGTTGCGGCGAGCAGCTTCCATTGCCTTCTGGATCGCAGCAGGCACTTCACGCGACTTGCCACGGCCGAAGCCAACACGGCCCTTACCATCACCCACCACGGTCAACGCGGTGAAAGTGAAGATACGGCCGCCTTTAACGGTTTTGGCTACGCGGTTAACTTGAACCAGCTTCTCGATGTAGCCTTCGTCGCGCTTTTGGTCGTTATTTGACATAACTTAGAACTCCAGCCCAGCTTCACGAGCAGCATCAGCCAGCGCCTTGACGCGGCCGTGGTACTTGAAGCCAGAGCGGTCGAAAGCCACCTGCGAGACGCCAGCGGCTTTAGCACGCGTAGCGACCAGCTGGCCAACCTTAGTGGCCGCGTCGATGTTGCCAGTGGCACCATCACGCAGTTCTTTATCCAAAGTCGAGGCACTTGCCAGGACTTTGTTGCCGTCGGCCGAAATGACCTGGGCGTAGATGTGCTGCGACGAGCGGAACACGCAGAGACGCACGACTTCGAGTTCGTGCATTTTCAGGCGTGCTTTGCGAGCGCGACGCAGTCGAGTAACTTTTTTGTCGGTCATTTGCTATGCCCTACTTCTTCTTGGCTTCTTTACGACGGACGACTTCGTCCGCGTAGCGCACACCCTTGCCTTTGTACGGCTCTGGTGGACGGAAGTCGCGGATCTCGGCGGCCACTTGACCTACCAGCTGCTTGTCGATGCCCTTGATCAGGATATCGGTCTGGCTAGGAGTCTCAGCGGTGATGCCTTCCGGCAGTTCATAATCCACTGGGTGCGAGAAGCCAAGAGCCAGGTTCAGCACTGTGCCTTTTGCTTGCGCTTTGTAACCAACACCGACCAGCTGGAGCTTGCGCTCGAAGCCTTGGCTTACGCCTTGGACCATGTTGTTTACCAACGCACGAGTGGTACCAGCCATTGCGCGAGTCTGTTGATCGCCATTGCGAGCAGCGAAACGCAGCTCACCAGCTTCTTCAACGATCTCAACGGACGAATGGATGTTCAGTTGCAGAGTGCCCTTGGCACCCTTCACCGAAAGCTGTTGGCCTGCGAATTTGACTTCGACACCGGCTGGCAGCTTAACGGGGTTCTTAGCGACGCGTGACATGCTTATCCCCCCTTAGAACACAGTGCAAAGAACTTCGCCGCCGACACCGGCAGCGCGCGCAGCACGATCCGTCATCACACCTTTGTTGGTGGAGACGATAGACACGCCCAGGCCGCCACGAACTTTCGGCAGATCCTCAACGGACTTGTACTGACGCAGGCCAGGACGGCTAACGCGCTTCACTTCCTCGATGACCGGACGGCCTTCGAAGTACTTCAGCTCGATGGACAGCAGAGGCTTGATTTCGCTGCTGATCTGATAACCCGCAATGTAACCTTCGTCCTTCAGGACTTTGGCAACAGCTACCTTCAACGTAGAAGATGGCATGCTTACGACGGACTTTTCAGCCATCTGGGCATTACGGATACGAGTTAGCATGTCCGCTAACGGGTCCTGCATACTCATGGGCTAGACGCTCCTAATACACAAAAAATTAGCCTTTCGGCTAGTACGTGTCGCCGAGCGCATCCGCGCAATAAAAACACGGGCTCAGGCGAGCCGGGTATTCTAGACACACCCCAGAAATGAATCAAGCCCCAAAAGGGGCTTGATTCAAGTTCAAGGCCACCGATGGTCAGGATCTTGCGACCCCGAACATCGTGACTTTGACAGTGCTTACCAGCTGGCTTTAACCAGACCTGGAACGTCACCACGCATAGCAGCTTGACGCAGCATGTTACGGCCGAGGCCGAACTTGCGGTACACGCCGTGCGGACGACCAGTCAGGCGGCAGCGGTTACGCATGCGCGAAGCGCTCGCGTCACGTGGCTGCTTCTGCAGTGCTACGGTAGCTTCCCAACGCGCTTCTGGACTTGCGTTCAGATCAACGATGATAGCTTTCAGCGCTGCACGCTTGGTGGCGTACTTGGCAACGGTGAGCTGACGCTTCAGCTCACGGTTCTTCATGCTCTTCTTGGCCATTGTCCTACTCCAATCAGTTGCGGAACGGGAATTTGAAAGCACGCAGCAATGCGCGACCTTCTTCATCCGTCCGAGCAGTGGTGGTCAGGGTAATGTCCAGACCGCGGAGAGCATCGATCTTGTCGTAATCGATTTCCGGGAAAATGATCTGCTCTTTTACGCCCATGCTGTAGTTGCCACGACCATCGAAGGACTTGGCATTCAGGCCGCGGAAGTCGCGAACCCGAGGCAGGGAGATCGACAGCAGACGATCCAGGAACTCGTACATACGCTCACGGCGCAGGGTCACCTTGACGCCGATCGGCCAACCTTCACGGACTTTAAAGCCAGCGATGGATTTCCGAGCGTAGGTCACGACGACTTTCTGGCCGGTGATCTTTTCCAGGTCAGCAACAGCGTGCTCGATGACTTTTTTGTCGCCGATCGCTTCGCCCAGACCCATGTTCAGGGTGATTTTGGTAACGCGCGGAACTTCCATCACGTTCGAAAGCTTAAGTTCTTCCTTAAGTTTCGGTGCGATTTCCTTCCGGTAAATCTCTTTTAGTCGTGCCATGGTCTTCTACCTAGCAGTGTTCAAGCATCAACCGCTTTTTGGGTCGACTTGAAGACACGAATTTTCTTACCGTCTTCTACTTTGAAACCAACGCGGTCAGCCTTGTTGGTTTCGCCGTTGAAAATGGCGACGTTGGAAGCGTGCAGTGGCGCTTCTTTCTCGACGATACCGCCCTGTACGCCCGACATCGGGTTAGGCTTGGTATGACGCTTGACCAGGTTCAGACCACCAACAACCAGACGGTTGTCAGCAAGAACCTTCAGCACCTTACCGCGCTTACCCTTGTCTTTGCCGGCGATCACGATGATCTCGTCGTCACGACGAATCTTTTGCATGTCGGATCTCCTTACAGCACTTCTGGGGCGAGCGAGACGATCTTCATAAACTTCTCAGTACGAAGTTCACGGGTCACTGGCCCAAAGATACGGGTGCCGATTGGCTCTTGCTTGTTGTTCAACAGAACAGCAGCGTTGCCATCAAAGCGGATGATGGAGCCGTCAGCACGACGAACACCGTGGCGAGTGCGGACTACAACAGCAGTCATCACTTGACCTTTCTTCACCTTACCGCGAGGAATTGCTTCCTTGACGGTAACTTTGATGATGTCACCGATACCAGCGTAACGACGATGGGAGCCACCCAGCACCTTGATGCACATAACGCGGCGAGCGCCGCTGTTATCGGCCACATCGAGCATGGATTGAGTCTGAATCATATAATTTCTCCGACCCCTAGCCCTTAGACTTCCACAGCGCGTTCGAGAACATCAACCAGCGCCCAAGATTTGGTCTTGGCCATCGGACGAGTTTCACGAATAGTGACCTTGTCGCCGATGTGGCACTGATTGGTTTCGTCGTGCGCGTGCAGCTTAGTCGAACGCTTAACGTATTTACCGTAGATCGGGTGCTTAACGCGACGCTCGATCAGAACGGTGATGGTTTTGTCCATCTTGTCGCTGACAACACGGCCAGTCAGCGTACGGACAGTTTTTTCGGCTTCAGCCATGATCACTTACCTGCCTGCTGGTTGAGCACAGTTTTCACGCGAGCGATGTCACGCTTAACTTGCGAGAGCAGATGAGACTGCCCCAACTGGCCAGTTGCTTTCTGCATGCGCAGATTGAACTGGTCGCGCAGCAGGCCGAGCAGTTGCTCGTTCAGCTGCTGTGCGGATTTTTCACGAAGTTCATTCGCTTTCATCACATCACCGTCCGTTTAACAAAGGAGGTGGCGAGCGGCAGCTTTGCAGCAGCCAGGGCGAAAGCCTCACGCGCCAGCTCTTCAGAAACACCCTCGATTTCATACAGGACTTTGCCTGGCTGAATCTGGGCAACCCAGTACTCCACGTTACCCTTACCTTTACCCATCCGAACTTCGAGTGGCTTCTTGGTGACAGGCTTGTCCGGGAATACACGGATCCAGATCTTGCCGCCACGTTTTACGTGACGGGTCAGAGCACGACGCGCTGACTCGATCTGACGAGCGGTGAGACGACCACGAGCAACAGACTTCAGCGCGAACTCGCCGAAGCTGACTTTGCTACCGCGCAATGCCAGGCCACGGTTGTGACCGGTCATCTGCTTGCGGAACTTCGTACGCTTTGGTTGCAACATTTGGCGTACCCCTTACTTAGCAGCTTTTTTACGAGGCGCTGGTGCTTGTGGCTTCAGTTCTTCTTGGCGACCACCAATTACTTCGCCTTTGAAGATCCAAACCTTTACACCGATCACACCGTAGGTGGTGTGAGCTTCGTAGTTGGCATAGTCGATGTCGGCACGCAGGGTGTGCAGTGGCACACGACCTTCGCGATACCATTCAGTACGTGCGATTTCAGCACCGCCGAGACGACCGCTCACTTGGATTTTGATGCCTTTGGCACCAATGCGCATTGCGTTCTGTACAGCGCGCTTCATAGCGCGACGGAACATTACACGACGCTCCAGCTGCTGAGCTACGCTCTGCGCAACCAGCATACCGTCGAGTTCCGGCTTGCGGATCTCTTCGATATTGATGTGCACAGGCACACCCATTTGCTTGGTCAGGTCCTGACGCAGTTTCTCAACATCTTCACCTTTCTTCCCGATAACGATACCTGGGCGAGCGGTGTGGATGGTGATACGTGCAGTCTGAGCCGGACGATGGATATCGATACGGCTGACGGACGCGCTTTTTAGTTTGTCTTGGAGATACTCACGCACCTTCAGATCAGCGAACAAGTAGTCCGCATAAGTCCGACCGTCTGCGTACCAGACGGAGGTGTGCTCCTTGACGATTCCCAGGCGAATGCCAATGGGATGTACTTTCTGACCCATCTCTTCGACTCCGTTACTTGTCAGCAACCTTGACAGTGATATGGCAAGACCGCTTGACGATGCGATCAGCACGGCCTTTGGCACGTGGCATGATGCGCTTCAGCGAACGCCCTTCGTTGACGAAAACGGTGCTGACCTTCAGGTCATCAACGTCTGCGCCTTCGTTATGCTCGGCGTTGGCTACGGCCGACTCCAGCACTTTTTTCATGATCTCGGCGGCTTTCTTACTGCTGAAAGCCAACAGGTTGAGCGCTTCGCCCACCTTCTTCCCGCGGATCTGGTCGGCGACCAAGCGGGCTTTCTGGGCGGAGATTCGAGCGCCCGACAACTTAGCGGCTACTTCCATTTCCTAACCCCTTAACGCTTGGCTTTCTTGTCTGCCACGTGCCCGCGATAAGTGCGGGTACCGGCGAACTCGCCCAGTTTGTGGCCGACCATGTCTTCGTTAACGAGAACTGGGACGTGTTGACGACCGTTGTGTACAGCAATGGTCAGACCGACCATTTGTGGCAGGATCATCGAACGGCGCGACCAGGTCTTAACTGGTTTGCGATCGTTCTTTTCCGCCGCCACTTCGATCTTCTTCAGTAGGTGAAGATCAATAAAAGGACCTTTTTTCAGAGAACGTGGCACTGTCGTATCCCTCTATTTACTTGCGACGACGGACGATCATTTTGTCGGTACGCTTATTACCACGAGTCTTCGCGCCCTTAGTCGGGAAGCCCCATGGCGATACCGGATGACGACCACCAGAGGTACGACCTTCACCACCACCATGTGGGTGGTCAACCGGGTTCATGGCAACACCACGAACGGTTGGGCGAACGCCACGCCAGCGCTTGGCACCAGCTTTACCCAACGAACGCAGGCTGTGCTCGGAGTTCGAGACTTCGCCCAGGGTCGCACGGCATTCAGCCAGTACTTTACGCATCTCACCAGAACGCAGACGCAGGGTCACGTAGACACCTTCACGAGCGATCAGCTGAGCCGAAGCACCAGCGGAACGAGCGATTTGCGCGCCTTTACCTGGCTTCAATTCGATGCCGTGTACGGTGCTACCAACTGGAATGTTGCGCAGCTGCAGAGCGTTGCCCGGCTTGATCGGTGCCAAGGCACCTGCGATCAGCTGGTCGCCAGCGCTCACGCCTTTAGGGGCGATGATGTAGCGACGCTCGCCATCTGCGTACAGCAGCAGAGCGATGTGAGCAGTACGGTTTGGATCGTATTCGATACGCTCGACGGTGGCAGCGATGCCATCCTTGTCGTTGCGACGGAAGTCGACCAGACGGTAATGCTGCTTATGACCACCACCGATGTGACGAGTGGTAATACGGCCATTGTTGTTACGACCACCAGACTTCGATTTTTTCTCGAGCAGCGGTGCGTGAGGAGCGCCTTTATGCAGCTCCTGGTTGACCACCTTGACCACAAAACGGCGGCCAGGGGAAGTCGGTTTGCATTTAACGATTGCCATGATGCACCCCTTCCTTACTCAGCACTGCTGCTGAAATCGAGATCTTGGCCTGGCTGAAGGGAGATAACTGCCTTCTTCCAGTCATTACGCTTGCCCAGACCGCGAGCAGTGCGCTTGCTTTTACCCAGAACGTTCAGGGTAGTCACGCGCTCTACTTTCACGCTGAACAGGCTTTCGACGGCCTTCTTGATTTCCAGCTTGGTTGCGTCGGTCGCAACCTTGAAAACGAACTGGCCTTTCTTGTCTGCCAGAACCGTAGCCTTCTCGGAAACGTGCGGGCCAAGCAGAACTTTAAATACGCGTTCCTGGTTCATCCCAGCAGCTCCTCGAATTTCTTCACGGCCGACACGGTGATCAACACCTTGTCGTATGCGATCAGACTGACCGGATCGGAACCTTGCACGTCACGAACGTCGACGTGTGGCAGGTTGCGAGCAGCCAGGTACAGGTTCTGATCAACAGCGTCAGACACGATCAGGACGTCAGTCAGGCCCATGCCGTTCAGCTTGTTCAGCAGATCTTTGGTTTTCGGTGCTTCGACAGCGAAGTCCTGAACCACGACCAGACGATCAGTACGCACCAGCTCAGCAAGAATGGAACGCATTGCTGCGCGATACATCTTCTTGTTCAGCTTCTGGGAGTGATCCTGAGGACGAGCTGCGAAAGTGGTACCGCCGCCACGCCAGATTGGGCTACGGATAGTACCGGCACGAGCACGGCCAGTACCTTTCTGACGCCATGGGCGCTTACCGCCACCGGAAACGTCGGAACGGGTCTTTTGCTGCTTGCTACCTTGACGGCCGCCAGCCATGTAGGCCACGACTGCTTGGTGAACCAGCGTCTCGTTGAATTCGCCGCCAAATGTCAGTTCGGAAACTTCGATCGCTTGAGCGTCATTTACATTTAATTGCATGTCAGCTTCCCCTTAACCGCGAGCCTTGGCTGCTGGACGTACAACCAAGTTGCCGCCAGTAGCGCCAGGAACAGCGCCCTTGACCAACAACAGATTGCGTTCAGCGTCCACGCGCACTACTTCGAGGGACTGCACGGTCACGCGCTCAGCGCCCATATGACCGGACATTTTCTTGCCCTTGAATACACGACCAGGAGTCTGGCACTGGCCGATAGAGCCTGGAACGCGGTGGGATACGGAGTTACCGTGGGTGTTATCTTGCCCGCGGAAGTTCCAACGCTTGATCGTACCCTGGAAGCCTTTACCCTTGGACTGACCGGTTACATCAACCAGTTGACCAGCGGCGAAGATTTCAGCGTTGATCAGATCGCCAGCCTGGTACTCGCCTTCTTCAAGGCGGAATTCCATTACGGTACGACCAGCGGCAACGTTCGCCTTGGCGAAGTGGCCAGCCTGAGCTGCTGTTACACGCGAAGCGCGACGCTCGCCGACAGTGACTTGCACTGCACGATAGCCATCGGTCTCTTCAGTTTTGAACTGGGTGACGCGATTCGGCTCGATCTCAATGACCGTGACCGGAATGGAGACACCTTCTTCGGTGAAAATACGGGTCATACCGCATTTACGACCGACTACACCAATAGTCATGTTGTAAACCTCATGAGTGTACGGGGCTTTCACCCGCTATGGCCGCCCATTTCAGAGCGTTACACGACTAAGACCGAGTCTTAGCCGAGGCTGATCTGCACTTCCACACCGGCCGCAAGATCGAGCTTCATAAGAGCATCAACGGTTTTATCCGTTGGCTGGACGATGTCCAGAACGCGCTTATGAGTACGGATCTCGTACTGGTCACGCGCGTCTTTGTTGACGTGCGGGGAGACCAGAACGGTGAACCGCTCTTTACGGGTAGGCAGTGGAATTGGACCACGCACTTGAGCACCAGTACGTTTCGCGGTTTCCACGATTTCCTGGGTGGATTGGTCGATCAGGCGATGGTCAAAAGCCTTCAACCTGATACGGATTTGCTGATTTTGCATTGGATTTCAGACTCCGGCTGCTATTCCCACCGGGCGCAATACGCCCGTTAAAAGGAGGCGCAATTCTATAGACGCCCCTGATAGGTGTCAACCCAATAAAAAAGCCCCCGCTAAGCGGGGGCTTTCCTGTCCATCGAACCGACTCTGAAAGAGTCTTATTCGATGACTTTGGCTACGACGCCGGCGCCGACGGTACGACCGCCTTCACGGATAGCGAAACGCAGGCCGTCTTCCATTGCGATGGTCTTGATCAGGGTAACAGTCATCTGAATGTTGTCACCTGGCATTACCATTTCAACGCCTTCTGGCAGCTCGCAGTTACCAGTCACGTCAGTTGTACGGAAGTAGAACTGTGGACGGTAGCCTTTGAAGAACGGAGTGTGACGACCGCCTTCTTCCTTGCTCAGAACGTAGACTTCTGCGGTGAACTTGGTGTGCGGCTTGACGGTGCCTGGCTTGACCAGAACCTGGCCACGCTCAACGTCGTCACGCTTGGTGCCGCGCAGCAGTACGCCGCAGTTCTCGCCAGCACGACCTTCGTCGAGCAGCTTGCGGAACATTTCAACGCCGGTGCAGGTAGTTTTCTGAGTGTCGCGCAGACCGACGATCTCAACTTCTTCCTGGATACGGACGATGCCACGCTCAACACGACCAGTCACAACAGTACCGCGACCGGAGATCGAGAATACGTCTTCGATTGGCATCAGGAACGGCTTGTCGATAGCACGCTCCGGCTCTGGGATGTAGCTGTCCAGAGTTTCCACCAGCTTCTTGACAGCGGTGGTGCCCATTTCGTTGTCGTCTTGGCCGTTCAGAGCCATCAGAGCCGAACCGATGATGATTGGAGTGTCATCACCTGGGAAGTCGTAAGTGCTCAGCAGGTCGCGCACTTCCATCTCAACCAGTTCCAGCAGCTCAGCATCGTCAACCATGTCAGCCTTGTTCAGGAAGACAACGATGTACGGAACGCCTACCTGACGGGACAGCAGGATGTGCTCACGGGTTTGTGGCATCGGACCATCGGCGGCCGAGCAAACCAGGATCGCGCCGTCCATCTGGGCAGCACCGGTGATCATGTTTTTTACGTAGTCGGCGTGACCTGGGCAGTCAACGTGTGCGTAGTGACGCACGGCCGAATCGTATTCAACGTGAGCGGTGTTGATGGTGATACCGCGAGCTTTTTCTTCCGGGGCGCTGTCGATCTTGTCGAAGTCAACCTTGGCCGAACCGAAAACTTCGGAGCAGACACGGGTCAGAGCAGCGGTCAGGGTAGTTTTACCGTGGTCAACGTGGCCGATGGTGCCAACGTTGACGTGCGGTTTGTTCCGTTCAAATTTTTCTTTAGCCACGACAATTAACTCCTAGCTTAAAGGGGCTGGATCAGCCTTGCTTTTTGGTAACAGTCTCGACGATATGCGACGGAGCTGTATTGTATTTTTTGAATTCCATAGAGTAGCTTGCGCGACCCTGAGACATGGAGCGAACGTCGGTTGCGTAACCGAACATCTCACCCAACGGAACCTCGGCGCGGATAACCTTGCCGGAAACCGTATCTTCCATACCCAGAATCATGCCACGACGACGGTTAAGGTCGCCCATGACATCACCCATGTAGTCTTCAGGCGTAACGACTTCTACCGCCATGATAGGCTCAAGCAACTCACCACCGCCCTTCTGGGCCAGTTGCTTGGTAGCCATGGAAGCAGCCACCTTAAACGCCATCTCGTTGGAGTCGACGTCGTGGTAAGAACCGTCGAACACGGTCGCCTTCAGGCCGATCAGCGGATAGCCGGCAACAACGCCGTTCTTCATCTGCTCTTCGATACCCTTCTGGATCGCTGGGATGTATTCCTTCGGAACCACACCACCTACGACTTCGTTCAGGAATTGCAGACCTTCCTGACCTTCGTCAGCAGGAGCAAAACGGATCCAGCAGTGACCGAACTGGCCACGACCGCCGGACTGGCGAACGAACTTGCCTTCGATTTCACAGCTCTTCGTGATGCGCTCACGATAGGAAACCTGAGGCTTACCGATGTTGGCTTCGACGTTGAACTCACGGCGCATCCGGTCAACCAGGATGTCCAGGTGCAGCTCGCCCATGCCGGAGATGATCGTCTGACCAGTCTCTTCATCAGTCTTGACGCGGAAAGACGGGTCTTCCTGAGCAAGCTTGCCCAGAGCGATACCCATTTTTTCCTGGTCATCCTTGGTCTTAGGCTCAACAGCAACCGAAATAACCGGCTCCGGGAAGTCCATGCGAACCAGGATGATTGGCTTGTCAGCGTTGCACAAGGTTTCACCGGTGGTGACGTCCTTCATGCCGATCAAGGCCGCGATGTCGCCAGCGCGTACTTCCTTGATTTCTTCACGGGCGTTTGCGTGCATCTGCACCATACGACCCACGCGCTCTTTCTTGCCTTTTACCGAGTTGATCACGCCGTCGCCGGATGCCAACACGCCCGAGTAAACTCGAACAAAGGTCAAGGTACCCACGAATGGGTCGGTAGCGATCTTGAACGCCAAGGCCGCGAACGGCTCGTCATCACTTGCGTGACGCTCCATTTCCTCTTCCTCGTTATCAGGGTTGGAACCCTTGATAGCAGGAATGTCGGTTGGAGCAGGCAGGAAGTCGATCACAGCGTCGAGAACCAGGGGAACACCCTTGTTCTTGAAGGAAGAACCGCAAACAGCCAGAACGATCTCACCAGCGATAGTGCGCTGACGCAGAGCGGCCTTGATTTCGTCGTTGGTGAGTTCTTCACCCTCGAGGTACTTGTTCATCAGCTCTTCGCTGGCTTCGGCTGCAGCCTCAACCATGTTGCTGCGCCATTGCTCGGCTTCTTCCAACAGCTCGGCAGGAATTTCCTTGCGAACAGGAACCATGCCCTTGTCGGCATCATTCCAGTACACGGCCTGCATGTTGATCAGGTCGATCTGGCCCTGGAAGTTGTCTTCCGAACCGATAGCGAGCTGGATAGGCACCGGAGTGTGACCCAGACGCTGCTTGATCTGACCGATCACGCGCAGGAAGTTGGCACCAGCACGGTCCATCTTGTTTACGTAAACAAGACGTGGAACGCCGTATTTGTTGGCCTGACGCCATACGGTTTCCGACTGAGGCTCAACACCCGAAGTACCACAGAACACAACGACCGCGCCGTCGAGTACACGCAGGGAACGCTCAACTTCAATGGTGAAGTCTACGTGGCCCGGGGTATCGATTACGTTGAAGCGATGCTCGTGCGGGTACTGCTTCTCGGAACCTTTCCAGAAGGCGGTGATAGCAGCAGAAGTAATGGTAATACCACGCTCCTGCTCCTGAACCATCCAGTCTGTGGTCGCGGCGCCGTCATGCACCTCGCCCATTTTGTGACTTTTGCCGGTGTAAAAAAGGACGCGCTCGGTGGTGGTGGTTTTACCAGCATCCACGTGAGCAACGATACCGATGTTACGGTAGCGGTTAATCGGTGTAGTACGAGCCATAAAGCCCTCGCAAATTGAGTGACGCTAAAATTAGAAGCGGTAGTGCGAGAAAGCCTTGTTGGCTTCAGCCATACGGTGCACGTCTTCACGCTTCTTAACTGCAGCACCTTTACCTTCAGCAGCGTCCAACAGTTCACCAGCCAAACGCAGGGCCATGGACTTCTCGCCGCGCTTGCGGGCGAAGTCTACCAGCCAGCGCATTGCCAGGGCGTTACGACGGGAAGGACGAACTTCGACCGGAACCTGGTAAGTAGCACCGCCTACACGGCGCGACTTCACTTCGACCAGCGGAGCGATGGCGTCGAGAGCTTTCTCGAAGATTTCCAGGGGATCGCTGTTCTTGCGTTCCTTAACTTTGTCCAGTGCGCCATAAACGATACGCTCGGCAACGGCTTTCTTGCCGCTTTCCATAACGTGGTTCATGAACTTGGCGAGAATCTGGCTTCCGTATTTCGGATCGTCCAGAATCTCACGTTTGGCTGCTACGCGACGTCTTGGCATGATAAGCCCTCAAGCGGTCTTCAGGTTAGCCCGGGACAGCAGATGCGTGCCCGACCTTACTCTTATCGACTCAATAAAAATGAAAAACTGCAAAACGACCGATTACTTCGGACGCTTGGTACCGTACTTCGAACGACCCTGGTTACGACCTTTAACGCCGGAAGTATCCAAAGAACCGCGAACGGTGTGGTAACGAACACCTGGCAAGTCTTTTACACGACCGCCGCGGATCAGCACCACGCTGTGCTCTTGCAGGTTGTGGCCTTCACCACCGATGTACGAGGAAACCTCGAAACCGTTGGTCAGACGCACACGGCATACTTTACGCAGTGCCGAGTTAGGTTTTTTCGGCGTGGTGGTATACACACGGGTGCATACGCCACGACGTTGCGGGCAGTTCTGCAGCGCAGGCACGTCGGATTTCTCGACGATACGCTTACGCGGCTGACGTACCAGCTGGTTGATAGTTGCCATCTACTAGCTCCACTGTTGTCTTGCGACGCTATTGTCTTGCAAGAAAAGCAAAATGGCAGGAACGAATTCCCGCCAAATTTAGGGGATCAAGAGTCTAAAGAGGATCTTGTCCCCAGTCAAGGCAAGGCCCCGACCTCCCCGCCCGCCAGATCTCGACAATTTGTCTCGATCCGCCGAACGGGATGACCAGGGCCAGGCACTCAATCAACGCCGAACTCAGTTACCGCTCGAGTTCAGTGCTTCGGTCAGTGCAGCTTCCACTTCACTGGCGCTTACGCGCAACGGCTTGTCTGCATCACGGCGACGCTTGCGCTCGCTGTGATAGGCCAAACCGGTACCGGCCGGGATCAGACGACCCACGACCACGTTTTCTTTCAGGCCGCGCAGGTAATCGCGCTTGCCGGTTACCGCCGCTTCGGTCAGTACGCGGGTGGTTTCCTGGAAGGAAGCCGCCGAGATGAACGATTCGGTGGACAACGACGCCTTGGTGATACCCAGCAGTACGCGAGTGAACTTGGAGACAAACTTGTCTTCGCCGCTCAGACGCTCGTTCTCTACCAGCACGTGAGTCAATTCCATCTGGTCGCCCTTGATGAAACTCGAGTCGCCGGATTCAGCGATCTCGACCTTACGCAGCATCTGACGCAGGATGGTCTCGATGTGCTTGTCGTTGATCTTCACGCCTTGCAGACGGTAAACGTCCTGGATCTCGTTCACGATGTACTTGGCCAGCGCACTCACACCCAGCAGACGCAGGATGTCATGTGGATCGCTCGGACCGTCCGAGATAACTTCGCCGCGGTTTACCTGTTCGCCTTCGAACACGTTCAGGTGGCGCCACTTCGGAATCAGCTCTTCGTACGGATCGCTACCGTCGTTCGGGGTGATAACCAGACGGCGTTTGCCTTTGGTCTCTTTACCGAACGCGATGGTGCCGCTGACTTCAGCCAGAATCGAGGCTTCTTTCGGACGACGGGCCTCGAACAAGTCGGCAACACGCGGCAGACCACCGGTGATGTCGCGAGTTTTCGAAGTCTCTTGCGGGATACGAGCGATAACATCGCCGATCGCGATCTTCGCACCATCCGCTACACCGACCAGGGCGTTGGCTGGCAGGAAGTACTGAGCGATTACGTCAGTGCCTGGCAGCAACAGATCCTTGCCGTTGTCGTCGACCATCTTCACAGCAGGACGGATGTCCTTGCCCGCAGCTGGACGATCTTTTGCGTCGAGTACTTCGATGTTGGTCATACCGGTCAATTCGTCAGTCTGACGCTTGATCGTGATGCCTTCTTCCATGCCAACGTAGGTCACGGTACCTTTCATCTCGGTAACGATTGGGTGAGTGTGCGGATCCCACTTGGCCACGATGGCACCAGCGTCGACCTTGTCACCTTCCTTCACCGAAATCACAGCACCGTACGGCAGCTTGTAGCGCTCGCGCTCACGACCGAAGTCGTCGGCAATTGCCAGCTCACCGGAACGGGACACAGCTACCAGGTGACCATCCACTCGCTCAACGTGCTTCAGGTTGTGCAGGCGGACGGTACCGCCATTCTTCACCTGGACGCTGTCGGCTGCGGAGGTCCGGCTTGCCGCACCACCGATGTGGAACGTACGCATGGTCAGCTGGGTACCCGGCTCACCGATGGACTGGGCAGCGATAACGCCGACCGCTTCACCGATGTTCACCTGGTGACCACGTGCCAGGTCGCGACCGTAGCACTTGGCGCAGATGCCATAGCGGGTTTCGCAGCTGATTGGCGAACGCACGATCACTTCGTCGATGCTGTTGAGCTCGATGAATTCGACCCACTTCTCGTCAACCAGGGTGCCAGCAGGAACGATGACGTCCTCGGTACCTGGCTTGAATACGTCACGGGCAATGACACGACCCAATACGCGCTCACCCAATGGCTCGACAACGTCGCCGCCTTCGATGTGCGGCGTCATGACCAGGCCATGCTCGGTGCCGCAATCGATCTCGGTCACGACCAAGTCTTGCGCCACGTCTACCAGACGACGAGTCAGGTAACCGGAGTTCGCTGTCTTCAACGCGGTATCCGCGAGACCTTTACGAGCACCGTGAGTGGAGATGAAGTACTGGAGTACGCTCAAACCTTCACGGAAGTTCGCAGTAATCGGCGTCTCGATGATGGAGCCGTCCGGCTTGGCCATCAGGCCACGCATACCGGCGAGCTGACGGATCTGCGCAGCAGAACCCCGTGCACCCGAGTCGGCCATCATGTACATCGAGTTGAACGATTCCTGGTCAACTTCGTTGCCGTGGCGGTCGATGACTTTCTCTTTCGAGAGGTTGGCCATCATCGCCTTGGAAACTTCGTCGTTCGCCTTGGACCAGAGGTCGATTACCTTGTTGTACTTCTCGCCCTGGGTTACCAGGCCGGACGCGTACTGGCTTTCGATCTCTTTCACTTCTTCGGTGGCAGCACCGATGATGCGGGCTTTTTCATCAGGGATAACGAAGTCGTTAACACCGATGGAAACGCCGGAGATGGTCGAATAGGCAAAACCGGTGTACATCAACTGGTCGGCGAAGATCACGGTCTCTTTCAGACCAACCACGCGGTAGCACTGGTTGATCAGCTTGGAGATCGCCTTTTTCTTCATCGGCAGGTTGACGACATCGAACGACAAGCCTTTTGGCACAACCTGGAACAACAGCGCACGACCGACAGTGGTGTCGACGATGCGAGTGTTGGTCACGCTGTTGCCATCACGATCGTTTACGGTTTCATTGATCCGCACCTTGATCTTGGCGTGCAGTGCGGCTTCGCCAGCACGGAACACACGGTCGACTTCCTGCAGATCCGCGAACACACGACCTTCGCCCTTGGCGTTGATCGCTTCACGAGTCATGTAGTACAGACCCAATACAACGTCCTGGGACGGAACGATGATTGGCTCACCGTTGGCTGGCGACAGGATGTTGTTGGTCGACATCATCAACGCACGCGCTTCGAGCTGGGCTTCCAGCGTCAGCGGTACGTGCACGGCCATCTGGTCGCCGTCGAAGTCGGCGTTGTACGCAGCACAGACCAGAGGGTGCAGCTGGATAGCCTTGCCTTCGATCAGTACCGGTTCAAACGCCTGGATGCCCAGACGGTGAAGGGTCGGTGCACGGTTGAGCAGCACTGGGTGTTCGCGAATCACTTCGGCGAGAACGTCCCAGACCTCTGGCAGTTCGCGCTCGACCATTTTCTTGGCGGCTTTGATGGTGGTCGCAAGACCACGCATTTCCAGCTTGCCGAAGATGAACGGCTTGAACAGCTCCAGCGCCATTTTCTTGGGCAGGCCGCACTGATGCAGACGCAGGGTCGGGCCTACGGTAATTACCGAACGACCGGAGTAGTCAACACGCTTACCGAGCAAGTTCTGACGGAAACGACCTTGCTTACCCTTGATCATGTCAGCCAGGGATTTCAGAGGACGCTTGTTCGAACCGGTGATAGCCCGGCCACGACGACCGTTGTCGAGCAGTGCGTCGACCGCTTCCTGCAACATACGCTTTTCGTTGCGCACGATGATGTCCGGAGCGGACAGGTCGAGCAGACGCTTCAAGCGGTTGTTACGGTTGATCACTCGACGATACAGATCGTTGAGGTCGGAAGTCGCGAAGCGACCGCCATCGAGCGGAACCAGTGGACGCAGGTCTGGCGGCAGAACCGGCAGAACGGTCAGCACCATCCACTCTGGCAGGTTGCCGGAACCCTGGAAGGCTTCCATCAACTTCAGACGCTTGGACAGCTTCTTGATCTTGGTTTCGGAGTTGGTTTGCGGAATCTCTTCGCGCAGACGACCAATCTCGTGCTCCAGGTCGATCGCGTGCAGCAGTTCGCGGACAGCTTCGGCACCCATGCGGGCATCGAAATCGTCGCCGAACTCTTCCAGCGCTTCGAAGTACTGTTCGTCATTCAGCAGCTGGCCCTTTTCAAGGGTGGTCATGCCTGGATCGATAACGACATAGCTCTCGAAGTAGAGAACGCGTTCGATATCACGCAGGGTCATGTCCATCAGCAGGCCGATACGGGACGGCAGCGATTTCAGGAACCAGATGTGAGCAACTGGCGAGGCCAGTTCGATGTGCGCCATGCGCTCACGACGAACCTTTGCCAGCGCGACTTCAACGCCGCACTTCTCGCAGATCACGCCGCGATGCTTCAAGCGCTTGTACTTACCGCACAGGCACTCGTAATCCTTTACCGGGCCAAAGATCTTGGCGCAGAACAGGCCGTCACGCTCGGGTTTGAACGTACGGTAGTTGATGGTTTCCGGCTTTTTAACTTCACCGAACGACCACGAACGGATCATCTCAGGCGAGGCCAATCCAATACGGATGGCGTCGAACTCTTCGACTTGACCCTGGTTTTTCAGCAAATTCAGTAGGTCTTTCAAGGCCTTTCCTCCTGGCGGAGCAGAGAGCGGGCAAGACAGCCCCGCTCTCGATTCGCGTCACGTGTTATTCGGTTTCCAGATCGATATCGATGCCGAGGGAACGAATTTCCTTGATCAACACGTTGAAGGACTCGGGCATGCCCGGCTCCATACGGTGATCGCCGTCCACGATGTTTTTGTACATCTTGGTCCGGCCGTTCACATCGTCCGACTTCACTGTGAGCATTTCTTGCAGAGTGTATGCAGCACCGTATGCTTCCAGTGCCCAGACCTCCATCTCCCCGAAACGCTGACCACCGAACTGCGCCTTACCACCCAGCGGCTGCTGGGTAACCAGGCTGTAAGAACCGGTAGAACGAGCATGCATCTTGTCGTCTACCAAGTGGTTCAGCTTCAGCATGTACATGTAGCCAACGGTAACCGGACGCTCGAACTTGTTGCCGGTACGGCCGTCGAACAGCTGCATCTGGCCGCTTTCCGGCAGGTCTGCCAGTTTCAGCATGGCCTTGATTTCGCTTTCCTTGGCACCATCGAACACCGGGGTAGCCATCGGAACGCCGCCGCGCAGGTTCTTCGCCAGATCCAGGATTTCCTGGTCGGAGAAGGTGTCCAGCTCTTCGTTGCGCCCGCCGATCTCGTTGTAGATCTCGTGCAGGAACTTGCGCAGGTCAGCGACCTTGCGCTGCTCTTCGATCATACGGTTGATCTTCTCGCCCAAGCCCTTGGCCGCGAGGCCCAGGTGGGTTTCAAGGATCTGACCAACGTTCATACGCGAAGGTACGCCCAACGGGTTGAGGACCACATCGACCGGGGTGCCATTGGCATCGTGCGGCATGTCTTCAACCGGCATGATCACGGAGACCACACCCTTGTTACCGTGACGACCGGCCATCTTGTCGCCCGGCTGGATGCGGCGACGGATTGCCAGGTAAACCTTGACGATTTTCAGCACGCCTGGAGCCAGGTCATCGCCCTGCTGCAGCTTGCGCTTCTTGTCTTCGAACTTGTCGTCCAGCAGACGGCGGCGATCAACGATGTAGGCCTGGGCCTTCTCGAGCTGCTCGTTCAGAGCATCTTCAGCCATGCGCAGTTTGAACCACTGGCCATGCTCAAGACCGTCGAGGACTTCGTCGGTGATTTCCTGACCTTTCTTCAGGCCGGCGCCGCCTTCGGCTTTGTGGCCGACCAGGGCGGAGCGCAGACGCTCGAAAGTTGCGCCTTCAACGATACGGAACTCTTCGTTCAGGTCCTTGCGGATCTCGTCGAGCTGAGTCTTCTCGATCGACAGTGCACGAGCATCACGCTCAACGCCGTCACGGGTGAAGACCTGTACGTCGATGACAGTACCCTTGGTGCCGGTAGGCACGCGCAGGGAGGTGTCTTTTACGTCGCTGGCTTTTTCACCGAAGATCGCACGCAGCAGTTTTTCTTCCGGAGTCAGTTGGGTCTCGCCTTTCGGAGTGACCTTGCCGACCAGGATGTCGCCCGCGCCTACTTCAGCACCTACGTAAACGATACCGGCTTCGTCCAGCTTGTTCAGTGCAGCCTCACCCACGTTCGGGATGTCCGCAGTGATTTCCTCTGGGCCAAGCTTGGTGTCACGAGCCACGCAGGTCAGTTCCTGGATGTGGATCGTGGTGAAGCGGTCTTCCTGAACCACACGCTCGGACAGGCAGATGGAGTCTTCGAAGTTGAAGCCGTTCCATGCCATGAACGCGATGCGCATGTTCTGACCCAAGGCCAGTTCACCCATATCGGTGGACGGGCCGTCGGCCATGATGTCGCTACGCTGAACCCGATCACCCTTGCTCACCAGCGGACGCTGGTTGATGCAGGTGTTCTGGTTCGAGCGGGTGTATTTGGTCAGGTTGTAGATGTCGACACCGGCTTCGCCAGTTTCAACTTCGTCATCGGCAACACGAACCACGATACGGCTGGCGTCGACGGAGTCGATCACACCGCCACGACGAGCCACGACGCAAACGCCGGAGTCGCGAGCAACGTTGCGCTCCATACCAGTACCAACCAGCGGCTTGTCGGCACGCAGGGTAGGTACAGCCTGACGCTGCATGTTCGAACCCATCAACGCACGGTTGGCGTCGTCGTGCTCGAGGAACGGGATCAGCGACGCTGCAACCGAAACTACCTGCTTCGGCGATACGTCCATCAAGGTGACGTCTTCCGGCGCCTTGACGGTGAACTCGTTCAAGTGACGAACAGCTACCAGCTCGTCGACCAGGACTTTCTTCTCGTTCATCGTGGCAGAAGCCTGGGCGATCACATGATCAGCTTCTTCGATGGCGGACAGGAAAACGATCTCGTCGGTAACCAGGGCGTCTTTCACCACGCGGTACGGGCTTTCAAGGAAGCCGTACTGGTTGGTGCGCGCATAGGCAGCCAGGGAGTTGATCAGACCGATGTTCGGACCTTCCGGCGTTTCGATCGGGCATACACGACCGTAGTGAGTCGGGTGTACGTCACGAACTTCGAAGCCTGCACGCTCACGCGTCAGACCGCCTGGGCCGAGTGCGGAGACACGACGCTTGTGGGTGATCTCGGACAGCGGGTTGTTCTGGTCCATGAACTGGGACAGCTGGCTCGAACCGAAGAACTCCTTCACCGCCGCAGCCACAGGCTTGGCATTGATCAGGTCTTGCGGCATCAGGCCTTCGCTTTCAGCCATCGACAGGCGTTCCTTGACCGCACGCTCTACGCGCACCAGGCCAACACGGAACTGGTTCTCGGCCATTTCGCCTACGCAGCGAACACGACGGTTACCCAGGTGGTCGATGTCATCGACGATGCCCTTGCCGTTACGGATGTCGACCAAGGTCTTGAGGACCGCAACGATGTCATCCTTGTTCAGCACGCCCGAACCTTCGATCTCGGTACGACCGATACGACGGTTGAACTTCATCCGGCCGACCGCAGACAGGTCATAGCGCTCAGGGCTGAAGAACAGGTTGTTGAACAGGGTCTCGGCAGCATCCTTGGTTGGTGGCTCGCCAGGACGCATCATGCGATAGATCTCGACCAAGGCTTCCAACTGGTTGCCGGTGGAGTCGATCTTCAGCGTGTCGGAGATGAACGGACCGCAGTCGATGTCGTTGGTGTACAGGGTCTCGATACGAACGACCTGGGCCTTGACGATTTTCGCCAGGATCTCGACGGTCAGCTCGGTGTTGCACTCAGCGATGATCTCGCCAGTGGCTGGATGCACGATGACCTTGGCCGAAGTGCGACCCAGGACGTAGTCCATCGGCACCTGCAGCTCTTTGATCCCGGCTTTTTCCAGCTGGTTGATGTGGCGAGCGGTAATACGACGACCTTGCTCGACAATAACCTTGCCCTTGTCGTCCTGGATATCGAGGACCGCGATTTCACCGCGCAGACGCTGAGGCACCAGTTCCAGGCTCAGGTTTTCACCTTGCACATGGAAGACGTTGGTGGTGTAGAACGCGTCCAGTACTTCCTCGGTGGTATAGCCGAGCGCGCGCAGCAGCACCGATGCAGGCAGCTTGCGACGACGGTCGATACGCACGAATACGCAGTCTTTCGGGTCGAACTCGAAATCCAACCACGAACCGCGGTAAGGAATGATGCGCGCGGAGTAGAGCAGTTTGCCGGAGCTGTGCGTCTTGCCACGGTCGTGGTCGAAGAACACGCCCGGAGAACGGTGCAGCTGGGAAACGATTACACGCTCGGTACCGTTGATTACGAAGGTACCGTTTTCAGTCATCAGGGGGATCTCACCCATGTAGACTTCTTGCTCTTTGATGTCCTTGATCGCTTTGTTCGACGATTCTTTGTCGAAAATGATCAGGCGCACTTTTACCCGCAAAGGTACGGCGTAAGTTACACCGCGCAATACGCATTCTTTGACATCAAATGCCGGTTCGCCCAGGCGATAACCGACGTACTCCAGCGCAGCATTGCCGGAGTAGCTGATGATCGGGAAAACGGATTTGAAGGCCGCATGCAGGCCCACGTCGCGGAACTGATCTTTAGTCGCTCCCGCTTGCAAGAATTCACGATACGAATCCAGCTGGATGGCCAGGAGGTACGGCACATCCATGACGTCCGGCAACTTGCTAAAGTCCTTGCGGATACGTTTTTTCTCAGTATATGAGTAAGCCATCAGCGTTCCCCAGCTTGGTCACCTGCTTGTTTGGCCCCTCCCGACGGGAGCAGCCAGAAAATCGTGCAAACCCCATGGTTTGCGCCACCACATCGGGTGGTTACAGCTCGCGATCAGCACCGACCCAGTCGGCTGCCAATAACGGAAAAAGGCCGGTGGCAAGAGCCACCAGCCATCAGCCTGTCGCTTAACGCTCGGGCTGGAGACGCAAAGTCGATGCTTACTTCAGCTCGACTTTAGCGCCTGCTTCTTCCAGAACTGCTTTGGCTTTGTCAGCTGCGTCTTTGGCAACAGCTTCCAGAACCATGGCAGGAGCGCCGTCAACTACAGCCTTGGCTTCTTTCAGGCCCAGACCGGTCAGTTCACGTACTGCCTTGATCACGTTTACTTTCTTCTCGCCAGCTTCGGTCAGCATGACGTTGAATTCGGTTTGCTCTTCAGCAACGGCAGCAGCAACAGCTGGACCAGCGGAAGCAGCAGCAGCGGTAACACCGAATTTTTCTTCGAAAGCTTTGATCAGCTCAACAACTTCCATTACGGACATGTTGGCAACGGCTTCGAGGATGTCGTTTTGAGAGATAGTCATGAAACTAAATTCCTGAATTGGGGGACGGCCTACGCGACCATCGAAATAAACAAAAAACGCGAAAAGAGGTGTCGAGCCTTAGGCTGCGGCAGCTTCTTTCTGGTCGCGCAGTGCCGCCAGGGTACGAGCCAATTTGCTGGTGGCGCCTTGCATCACGCTCATCAGCTGGGAAATTGCTTCGTCACGGGTCGGCAGAGTCGCCAATACGTCGATCTGGTTAGCTGCGAGGAACTTGCCCTCGAACGCAGCTGCCTTAATCTCGAACTTGTCCTGACCTTTGGCGAATTCCTTGAACAAACGGGCAGCAGCGCCAGGATGTTGGGTGGAGAACGCAATCAAGGTCGGGCCGGTGAACACGTCGTTGAGGACACTGTATTCAGTGTCAGCAACAGCGCGCTTGAGCAGGGTGTTACGTACTACACGTACGTAAACGCCAGCTTCACGAGCCTCTTTACGGAGTCCGGTCATAGCGCCTACTGTTACGCCACGGGCATCAGCCACGACAGCGGACAGAGCAGCTTTGGCAGCCTCGTTGACTTCAGCGACGATGGCCTTCTTGTCTTCGAGTTTAATTGCCACGGGTTTAACTCCTGCTTGTTACCGTTTCATCCGATCGAAACCGAATGTCGTTTTGGTGTCTGATTCGGTAAGGAACCGGGAGCACCATCTGCGTAGGCTTGTGGTTTAAGACTTGCGTCGCCTACGGTCTTGGACAGCCCCCGCCAGGCAGGGACCCCAATATGTCGACTGGCGCAATCGCTTGCGCCAACCTTTGTCTTACGCGTCGAGCGAGCTCTGATCAATGATCAGACCTGGGCCCATAGTGGTGCTCAGGGTAACGCGCTTGACGTAGATACCTTTCGAAGAAGCTGGCTTGATGCGCTTCAGATCGGCGATCAGGGCTTCAACGTTTTCCTTCAGCTTGACGGCGTCGAAGCCAATCTTGCCAACGGAAGTGTGGATAATGCCGTTTTTGTCGGTGCGATAACGAACCTGACCAGCCTTGGCGTTCTTGACCGCGGTGGCTACGTCTGGAGTTACGGTGCCGACTTTAGGGTTAGGCATCAGGCCACGTGGACCGAGGATCTGACCCAGCTGGCCTACAACGCGCATGGCATCCGGGGATGCGATCACGACGTCATAGTTCAGGTCGCCGCCTTTCATTTCAGCAGCCAGATCGTCCATGCCTACGCGATCAGCACCAGCAGCCAGAGCAGCTTCAGCTGCTGGACCCTGGGTGAACACGGCAACGCGAACGGTCTTGCCAGTGCCGTGTGGCAGCACGGTAGCGCTACGTACGACCTGGTCGGATTTACGTGGGTCAACGCCCAGGTTCACAGCAACGTCGAACGACTCGCTGAACTTGACAGTCGACAGCTCAGCCAGCAGAGCGGCGGCATCTACAAAGTTGTAGGCCTTGCCTGCTTCGATTTTGCCGGCGATAGCCTTTTGACGCTTGGTCAGCTTAGCCATTACACACCCTCCACGTTAAGGCCCATGCTACGAGCAGAACCGGCGATAGTACGCACGGCTGCATCCATATCAGCTGCAGTCAGATCCGCGTTTTTGGTTTTCGCGATTTCTTCCAGCTGAGCACGGGTAACGGTGCCAACCTTAACGGTGTTTGGACGAGCGGAACCGCTGGTCAAACCTGCAGCCTTCTTCAGCAGAACAGAAGCAGGGGTGCTTTTTGTTTCGAAAGTGAAGCTACGGTCGCTGTAGACAGTGATGATCACTGGAGTCGGCAGACCTGGCTCAAGACCCTGAGTACGGGCGTTGAAGGCCTTGCAGAATTCCATGATGTTCACGCCGTGCTGACCCAGAGCAGGACCAACAGGTGGGCTTGGGTTAGCCTGAGCGGCCTTCACTTGCAGCTTGATGTAAGCGGTAATCTTCTTGGCCATGAGGCACTCCAATTACGGGTTCGAACGCCTCGAAAGGCTCCCCGGTTGCTTGCGCGTTTATCCCAGTGACGACAAAACCCCACAGCCTTGGGCTGCGGGGTTGGGATGCCTGTTCGATCAGACCTTTTCGACCTGACTGAACTCCAGCTCTACCGGAGTAGAGCGACCGAAAATGAGCACTGCCACTTGGATCCGGCTCTTTTCGTAGTTAACTTCTTCAACCGTGCCGTTGAAATCAGCGAATGGACCGTCGGTGACACGTACAACCTCACCTGGCTCAAACAACGTTTTCGGCTTCGGCTTGTCGCTACCATCAGCGACGCGACGCAGAATCGCTTCCGCCTCTTTATCGGTGATCGGCGCAGGCTTGTCGGCGGTACCGCCAATGAAGCCCATCACACGAGGGGTATCCTTGACCAAGTGCCAAGTCCCTTCGTTCATATCCATCTGTACCAGCACATAGCCCGGAAAGAACTTGCGTTCGCTTTTGCGTTTCTGGCCATTACGCATTTCAACCACTTCTTCAGTGGGAACCAGAATCTCGCCAAAGCCATCTTCCATGCCAGCCAGCTTCACACGCTCTATCAGCGAGCGCATAACATGCTTCTCGTAACCCGAGTAAGCATGCACAACGTACCAACGCTTAGCCACGGGACACCCTTAGCCAACAATCAAGGAAACAAGCCAGCCGAGCAGGGAATCGAGCCCCCACAACAGCAACGCCATTACCAGAACAACAGCCACAACGATCAACGTGGTCTGCGTGGTTTCTTGGCGAGTCGGCCATACGACTTTACGAATCTCGGTGCGAGCTTCCTTAGCGAGTACAAAGAAAGACTTGCCCTTGGCTGTCTGCAGGCCTACAAAGGCAGCTACAGCAGCAATAGCAAGCAATGCAAGTACGCGGTACAGGATCGGCGAAGCAGAAAAATACTGATTGCCAACAACGCCAACAACTACCAAAGCGACTACCACTAGCCACTTGAGCAGATCGAAGCGAGAGCCTTGAGCTTCAGCTTTAGGAGTCATCTATGAAGATCCTGTGAAAAGAAAGCCAGACACACCGAGTGAATCTGGCAGGTCAGGAGGGAATCGAACCCCCAACCTACGGTTTTGGAGACCGTCGCTCTGCCAATTGAGCTACTGACCTAAAACAAAATCAGGCCGACCATTATGCCGGCCCGAAAAAGACATTACAACTGTTTACTCGATGACTTTCGCTACGACGCCGGCGCCGACGGTACGACCGCCTTCACGGATAGCGAAACGCAGGCCGTCTTCCATTGCGATGGTCTTGATCAGGGTAACAGTCATCTGAATGTTGTCACCTGGCATTACCATTTCAACGCCTTCTGGCAGCTCGCAGTTACCAGTCACGTCAGTTGTACGGAAGTAGAACTGTGGACGGTAGCCTTTGAAGAACGGAGTGTGACGACCGCCTTCTTCCTTGCTCAGAACGTAGACTTCTGCGGTGAACTTGGTGTGCGGCTTGACGGTGCCTGGCTTGACCAGAACCTGGCCACGCTCAACGTCGTCACGCTTGGTGCCGCGCAGCAGCACGCCGCAGTTCTCGCCAGCACGACCTTCGTCGAGCAGCTTGCGGAACATTTCAACGCCGGTGCAGGTAGTTTTCTGAGTGTCGCGCAGACCGACGATCTCAACTTCTTCCTGGATACGGACGATGCCACGCTCAACACGACCAGTCACAACAGTACCGCGACCGGAGATCGAGAATACGTCTTCGATTGGCATCAGGAACGGCTTGTCGATAGCACGCTCTGGCTCTGGGATGTAGCTGTCCAGAGTTTCCACCAGCTTCTTGACAGCAGTGGTGCCCATTTCGTTGTCGTCTTGGCCGTTCAGAGCCATCAGAGCCGAACCGATGATGATTGGAGTGTCATCACCTGGGAAGTCGTAAGTGCTCAGCAGGTCGCGCACTTCCATCTCAACCAGCTCCAGCAGCTCAGCATCGTCAACCATGTCAGCCTTGTTCAGGAAGACAACGATGTACGGAACGCCTACCTGACGGGACAGCAGGATGTGCTCACGGGTTTGTGGCATCGGACCATCAGCGGCCGAGCAAACCAGGATCGCGCCGTCCATCTGGGCAGCACCGGTGATCATGTTTTTTACGTAGTCGGCGTGACCTGGACAGTCAACGTGTGCGTAGTGACGCACGGCCGAATCGTATTCAACGTGAGCGGTGTTGATGGTGATACCGCGAGCTTTTTCTTCCGGGGCGCTGTCGATCTTGTCGAAGTCAACCTTGGCCGAACCGAAAACTTCGGAGCAGACACGGGTCAGAGCAGCGGTCAGCGTGGTTTTACCGTGGTCGACGTGACCAATGGTGCCAACGTTGACGTGCGGCTTATTACGTTCGAACTTTTCCTTAGCCATCGAAATCACCCCTAGGAGAAGAATTTAGCGAGTCACGCAAGCCATTAAAACAAAGGCAGATATTTTCATATCTGCCTTGTTATATGGAGCTCTTGAGCGGATTTGAACCGCTGACCTCACCCTTACCAAGGGTGTGCTCTACCAACTGAGCTACAAGAGCGAAACACTTTGCACAACCTGCAAACTTGGAGCGGGTAGCGGGAATCGAACCCGCATCATCAGCTTGGAAGGCTGAGGTTCTACCACTAAACTATACCCGCGGAGCTTGCAGCTCACGCTAAAAATGGTGGAGGGGGAAGGATTCGAACCTTCGAAGTCGTAGACGTCAGATTTACAGTCTGATCCCTTTGGCCGCTCGGGAACCCCTCCTAAGCGAGCCGGCATTCTATATCATGCCAGCCTTCTGTCAAGCATTTTCTCATTAAAAACCTGAGGTTAGCTGCGTTGACGTCGCCTCGTATCGCTTACCTTTAAAGGTCTTCGCTGCGAAGCGGGCGCCATTCTATGCAAACTACCCTGCGGGTGCAACCCCTTCGCATGGCATTATTTTATGTTTTAACTCATTGAATTCTTTAGAAAGGTTTTGAAGCAGTGTTTCATTTACCTTTCCCGCGCTTTCCTGGGGAACCTGGACCCAGAAGCCACCCCCCTCAGGAACATTCGGCGAGCTCGGCGCTACCGAACGACCTGCAATGCCTGAGGCAGCCAGACGCTGCTCCAACTGCCTGGCCAGCTCCGGACGGACAAAACCACCTAAGTAGACACAGTTTTTGGAGGCCTCACCCGGCCTGCCTGAATCACGCCTGACAAGCGCATCAGCAGTTTCGCTCAAGAGATGAATATCCTGTTGCGAACCGCGATACAAACTCAACGGCGTGACATCCTTGGCGCGAAGCGGGGCTTCCTGCTGGTGCCAGACGTAATAGAAGACATTTAAAACCAGCAATAGTAGAAACAGCCACCGCATAGAAACCTCAAGACAAAGGACAAGCCATCGCCAAACCGACAAAAACGAGATCTGGAACCACCTTGGCATCGGGAACAACCCCGGATACCAGATTGGCATCCCCCCCTGTGAGAAACACTACGAAATCCTTTCCCCAATATTGCCGCGCCAATTCAAGCTGAGTCAGCACAAACCCTCTGAGCATCAACATGCAACCGCGCTCCACCGCCTCGACAGTCGCACGACCTGGAGCGAGGCTCTCATGGGCGCGCTCGGCTGCTATATCGTCATAGCGGATTTTACGCGTGTGGGTGCGCAATTGATTACGCATCAAAGGCATACCTGGGCAAATGAACCCTCCGAGATGTCCGCCATCCGCAGCCACAAAGTCAGCCGTAACAGCAGTACCAAAATCAAGGACCAGGCATGCCCCCGAAGCGAGATGGAACCCACCAAGCAAGGCCAGCCATCGATCGAGCCCCAATCGCCCGTAATCTTCGTAGCCATTTCGCACACCCGCCATTTCCCGCGCAGGCACCGCGAGAACTACCGACACCCCGAACGACTCAACCAGCGAAGCGACCAACGAATCCGTCTCCGCCTGGGTCCTTACACTAACAAGACGACATTTCTTGAGCTGGAATTTCTCGGCATCACTCAGGCTCGCCAGCAGATCGCTATCGGAGCTGACCACGCCATCCTCGACTGGCGTCACCCCGTCAGGACGAAGAACGCGCCACTTGATGAAGCTATTGCCGCAGTCGAGCTCAAGAATCATCACGCAACCTCAAACTGAGCTCACCGCCGCTAAAGTTCTTTTCCACACCATCTACCTTCAAACGCAACGCACCCTGATGATCAATGCCCAGCACAATACCGTCGACCTTATTAACACCCGCAATCAGAGATACAGCTCGCCCCTGCCAAAGATGATACTGCTCCCACTCCGACTGAAGCGCTGCAAATCCTGACGCATGATGAAGCTCCAGATATCGCTGCAGCTTCGCACCCAATCGTGCCACCAGCTCATTTCGATCGTAACTCCTGCCAGCCTCAAGACACATCGAAGTCCATTGCTGGTCGACCTCGTCAGTCGATTGCATGTTCACGTTAATCCCGACACCTAGGACAACATGGCAAACGTCTGCAGGATCTCCCACCAATTCGAGCAAAATACCGGCGATTTTTTTCTCACCCACCAAGACATCATTGGGCCATTTCAACCCCGCCGCTGCGATCCCCATATCACGCAAGACATGCATGACCGCCAGCCCGACGACCAGGCTCAGCCCTTCGAGCTGCCGCATACCGCCGTCAATGCGCAACACCAGACTGTGATAGAGATTTTCAGCAAACGGACTGACCCACTTACGACCTCGACGGCCGCGACCCGCAACCTGTCGCTCAGCCAGGACCAAGAAAGGTGCCACCCCACCACGCTCGATGAGACGCAACGCCTCGGCGTTGGTGGAGTCGATAGAGTCGAATAAATGGACAGGCCATTCACCAAGGCCTTTTTTGCAAATCTCTGCCGCGTCCAAAAGCAATAGGGGCTTAGCCAACTGATACCCCTTACCCCGGACCTTATGAACAGACAATCCTAAATCCGCCTCCAAGTGCTGCAACTGCTTCCATACAGCACTGCGACTGATGCCCAGTGCAACACCCAGCGCCTGCCCCGAATGAAAGCGGCCATCCTTCAGAAGTTTTAGCAACGTGAGCATGCGGACTGCGCCCTGATAATGAGGCCCGCATGATAGCCATGCGCAAGACGGTTGCATAGAAACACAAAATTACTTTCCTGCGGGCAAAACAAAACCCCTACCTGCGTCAGCAGATAGGGGTTTCGGAATTTAATCTTGACGATGACCTACTCTCACATGGGGAAACCCCACACTACCATCGGCGATGCATCGTTTCACTGCTGAGTTCG
>NZ_JAUTYU010000010.1:0-186062 GCF_052112105.1 Pseudomonas sp. BP11-1-1 | reverse complement strand
ACCCCAGCACGAGACGCCCCCTATGGACCTGAAAACCGCCGAGGCCTTCACCGCAGCGGTGGACAAGCTCAACACCGTGGCCACGAGCCTGGAAAAGAG
Source organism: Pseudomonas sp. BP11-1-1 (assembly GCF_052112105.1). Taxonomy (NCBI): domain Bacteria; kingdom Pseudomonadati; phylum Pseudomonadota; class Gammaproteobacteria; order Pseudomonadales; family Pseudomonadaceae; genus Pseudomonas; species Pseudomonas sp. BP11-1-1. The sequence continues at coordinate 185,963 of NZ_JAUTYU010000010.1, read as the reverse complement.
CGCGACCGCCTTTGCCGCACAAAAACCGGCATCAATCGACGAACCGCAAAAACTCGAACAGACAGAAGTCGCACCGGTGACCGCCCCAGCTGCAGGCATCACAACCGACCAGTTCAACACCCTCAAGGGATCGTTGGACAAGCTGACCGAAACCTTCAATACCGCGCTGAATCAGGGCAGAGGCAAGGATGTGCCGCAGACCACCGGGCCCATCGATGAAACTCAAGAGAAGGTCTACTGATGAACCTGAGTAACGCTGCCCGCCAGCAATACCACGCAATGCAAGTCCTCATGGCTGCCACCTATGGGGTTGCCTCGGTACGCGAAGAGTTCAACGTCGAGCCCAGCCTGGCCCAGACCCTGAATGACCAAATCACCCTGACATCTGCCTTTTTGCAACTGATCAACATACTCGGCGTCAGTGAGATCAAAGGCCAAAAGGTCATGTTGGGGTTGAGCGGTCCCGTCACGGGACGCACCGACACCAACAGCCGGGACCGCGAGGCCCACCACCTGCTGGACCTGGACGGTTTGGGCTACGAGTTGTTCGACACCCACAGCGACGTGGCACTCAAGTATTCCAGTATCGACGCCTGGGCCAAGTTCAAGGACTTCGCCGCGCGCTACAGCGCCGCCGTTCGACGTCAGATCGGTCTCGACCGGCTCATGGTCGGTTGGAATGGGGTCAGGGTTGCAGCAGACACGGACCGCAACACCTACCCGCTATTGCAGGACGTGAATAAGGGTTGGCTGCAAATCGTTCGTGAACAGGCGCCACAGCAGATCCTGGCAGAAGGCGCGACGTCTGGGAAAATTCGCATCGGACCTGGAGGCGACTACCAAAACCTGGACGCCCTGGTGCATGACGTCTCGTTGATGGTCGACGAGGAATACCGCGACGGCGGCGACCTGGTGGCAATCGTTGGTCGCGACCTGCTGGCCCATGAGAAGGGCAAGCTATATGCCGCACAAGGCCGGACCCCGACCGAGAAGGAACGCGTTGAGCAGGCTCAGGTGATCGCCACTTATGGCGGCCTGGCGTCGTACACCTGCCCCTTCTTTCCAAGCAAAGGCGTCACGGTGACCAGTTTCAACAATCTGTCCATTTACGTGCAGGACACGTCCTGGCGTCGGCAGCTGATCGACAACCCGAAGCGCTCACGGACCGAGGATTACAACAGCCGCAACGAAGGCTATGTGGTGGAGCAATTGGGCAAGTTCGCCGCCATCGAGTCGTCGAATGTTGAGTTCATGCCTGACGAAAGCTCTCAACATGAGGCGGCATCAGTATGAGCCTTGCCCTGAAGCATAAGCAGCGTGTGCTGGAACACGGCCCCGCCGTGACCAGCGAGGTCTATACCCCCGCCACTGCCCTGGCCGGTCCGGCCAACGCCCAAAAACACCTGGCGTTGATGATCGCCGCCCTGGCCGAAGATTGCGCACGGCTCTCAGACCTCAACGCCATCGCCGAGCGGCAAAGGCTCAAGCGTGAAGAGCTGCTGCCCAAGTACCTGGATTATGTGCAGCGCTATCGCGACTCGGGGTTGAACCACCCAAACCCGGTGCTTATGCAGGTGCTGGTCTGGCTGTTCGACACCGAACAATTCGAAGAGGCCTTGGAGCTCGCGGACTTTGCATTGCAGCAAGGGCAGCCCATGCCTGAGCGCTTCAGGCGAGACATTCCGACCTTCGTCGCGGACACGATCATCGAATGGGCCGAGGCGGAACAAAAGGCCAACCGCAGCCCCGAGCCCTACCTGACCCGTTTGCTCCCACGCGTAGATGGCGAATGGAAGCTCTACGAGAGGATTCCGGCGCGCTATCACAAGCTGCTGGGGATTATCGCGATAGACAACGAAGACTGGGCCATAGCCATCGCCCACTTCGAACGTGCCACCGAGCTTTACCCCGAGATCGGCGTGAAGACCCGGCACGAAGAAGCCACCAAGGCGTTGCGTCGCTTGAACGCAAACACCTAAGACTTCCCCCCCCAGCGGGGGCCTGCCGAGGCCATGGCCCTGTGCCAATGACCACAAGCAGTCACCCCCGCCTTTATTTTGAGTGAGCCGCTGGACATGAGTTTTTCAGGCCGCCCCACAGAGCTGGTCCCTCACCCCATCGCCAATGACGGCTTCTGGCCGGACCTGGACATTGCCGAATTTCAAAAGGGCTACCGCCTCCCGGCCGAGTACCTGCTGGAAATGCTGGTGGAAGGGCTCGTCTTTGCCATGGGCGAGGTGAATAAAGACCTGGCGCGGCGCAAAGCCCAGTGGCAAGCGCAGTGCATCACCCGGGTGGAAAGCGCCGACCCGATGATCCTGCCGGAGCGCACCTTCATGGCCGCCAGCTACAAGCGCGCCGTGTATTGCCGGGCCAAGTCCTACTTACTGAGCCAATTCAAAACCATTGTCCGTCGCGAATCGGCGGTAAACCTGGCGAAGGAGGCACCGGAAACTCACGAAGAATTCCTGGCCTTCAGCCAAGGCGCGGTGCGCTTGATTCAAGGGCGCAGCCGCATCACTTCGGAATTGCTCTGATGGACAAAATGCGCGCCCTCACCCGCCACCTGGTGGACCGCTCTCTGGTTCCGTCCGAACAGTTCGACAGCTGGGCCGAACAGCTCACGTTGACGCTGAAGTGGAAACCCAGCGAGCAAGGCTTGCACATGGGTGACATGCGGTACCGGGCGGTGATGGTACTGGCGCGCTTCAACGGAAACCCCGCTCGCCTGATGGCGTTACTGGGCGCATGGCTGGAGGTCAACGACCCCGGCCGGGAGGACGACCACTTAGCCGCGCCTGTCATTGAGATCGACCAACTCACACCCGACGTCGCCGATATTGAGCTGGAGCTGGACTTCATTGAACCGGTACATCTGGCCGAGGCCGACGACGGGGAAATTCAGGCCTTTGGCAAACGATGGGCGTTCGTACCGTTCGACCTGTGGGTTGCCGAACAGGGAGCCGTCAGCCATGACCGCCCCGACGCTTAGCTTCGACATCCGCGGCCTGATCGGGGCCGAACAGAAGTTGCAGTTGCTTGCCCTGCCGGCAGCAAAACGCCGACGCCTGCTGAACAATGCCAGCAAACGCCTGCGCACCCGAAACAACCGGCGGATCCAGGCGCAGCGCAACCTTGACGGTTCAACCTTCGAGAAACGCCGGGGTCCAGGCAAACGCAAAATGCTTCGCGGCCTCGGCAAGCGGCTCTCAGTGACCCAACTGACAGCTGACGCAGCCGTTCTGGGATGGCGCCAACGCAGAAACGCACGCATTGCCGACGAACACCAAACGGGCGTCTCCACCACCATGAGCGCCGCCCGGATGCGCAGAGAGGGCAACGCCCTGAACCACGCCGACTCTGCCACACGCCACCAGGCCCGTGCCCTGCTCAAGGCCGGCTACCAGATTCGCCAGGGCAAACGCTGGCGGCGCCCCACCCTGGGCTGGATTGTGGAGAACCTCAAAAGCGGCCAGGCCGGGTTGATCCTGGCGGTGCTTGAGGGGCGGACAAAACATCAAACCTGGAAGATCGATCTTCCCGCCCGTGATGCCCTCGGCGCCGATCCTCAGGATATCCGGGAAATCGTCGGCACCGTGTTGCAGCAAACCCTTCAATCGCCAAAGTAACGAGGCCACCCCATGGCTCAAGGTCAAGTCAGCGTCAATAACCTCAACCTGGGCCAAGGTCCGGTGACCGAGATCGAGCGCTTCTTTCTGTTCATCGGCCCGGCCACTAAAAACGTCGGCAAACTATTGGCGCTCAACACTCGAAGCGACCTGGACACCGAACTCGGGGTACTGGACAGCGACTTGAAAACCCAGGTCAGCGCTGCCCGTGCCAATGGCGGCAACCGCTGGGCATGCATGGCGGTACCACTGGCCTCTGATGGCGATTGGAAAGTGGCGCTGGACATGGCTCAGGGCGCGGATGTTTCGGTCGAAGCCGTGGTGATTACCAAACCCGTGATCCAAAGTGGGGAGCTCACCGAGATGAACGCCGCCGCCGTGCAGCTCAACAACCGCTACGGCCGACGGGTATTCATCATGGCCGCCAGCGCCGGCATTACTCCCACCCTGGATTGGCCGGCCTACCGCCTGGAGCAACGGCAAATCACCCGGGAAGTTTCCGCCCCACGTTTGCTGGTGGTGCCCCAGCTGCATGGCAATGATTTGGGCGTTCTCGCCGGTCGCTTGGCCAACGCCGAGGTCAGCATCGCCGACAGCCCCATGCGAGTGGCCACCGGCGCCCTCATTGGGCTGGGCCCCACCCCGGTTGATAAGGACGGCGTCCCTCTGCCGTCCTCGACCCTGGCCGAGCTAGACAAAATGCGGCTTTCGACACCGCAGAACTATCCGGACTATCCCGGCATGTTTTGGGGCGATGCCAACATGCTCGACGCCCCGGGCAGCGATTTCACCGTGATCGAGAACCTGCGAGTCGTCGATAAGGCGGCACGTCGCGTGCGGATCCTGCTGATCCAGATGGTCGCCGATCGCAAGATCAACAACACCCCCAACAGCATGGCCGCCACCAAGCTGAAGCTGATGAGACCGCTGCGCGAGATGTCCCGCTCGGCGACCTTCGCCGGTCAACAGTTCCCCGGCGATATCCAGCCACCCAAAGACGACTCCGTGACGCTGCTTTGGAAGAACCGCACCACCATTGAAGCGTATCTGCTGATTCGCCCCTACAACTGCCCCAAGGATCTGACGGCGAACATCGCCCTGGACCTGGCACTGGACGACGAGGAATAAGCCATGGCCCGAATCAGCGGCATGAACTTCGATGTGAACCTGGGCGACCTGCAGGTGCATATCGAAAAAGCCACCCTGGACATTACCGACAACAGCGCCGTGTCACAGACCAAGGGCGTTCCCGACGGCCATGTGGACGGAGACGTAGCGGCAAGCGGGGAATTCGAGCTGGACAGCGCCAATCTCGCCCTGCTGATCCAGGCGGCGGGCCGGGCCGGTTCGTTTCGCAAGCTCGGAACCTTCGACACCCTGTTTTTCGCCAAGACCGCGACCGACGAACTACGCGTAGAAGCCTTCGGCTGTCGGCTGAAGATCTCCAGCCTGTTGGACATCGACCCCAAGGGTGGCCAGAAAACCACCCACAAGGTCCCCTTCGACGTCACCAGTCCGGACTTTATCCGCATCAACGGCGTGCCGTACCTGGACGCCAGCGAGATAGAGGGGCTGCGCTGATGACGGACAGTCCTTGGGCAAACTTTCCTTATGCCGAGCTGCGCTGCAGGTGCGGGCGCTGTGACAGCACCGGGCATGAAATGGCTCCGCACTTCATGGACCTGGTGCAACAGCTTCGCGAGCTCTATGGCCGTCCCATGCCACTGAGCAGCGCCTATCGCTGTCCTCTTCACCCCGCCGAAGCCAATAAGCCTGCACCAGGCGAACACCTCGACGGGCTGGCCGTCGACGTGCTGTGCCGCGGGGCCGAGGCGCTGCGATTGCTCAACTTGGCGCTGATACTTGGCTTTACCCGAATTGGGGTGAATCAAAAAGGTGTCTCGCGATTCCTGCACCTGGGCCTGGCGCCCACTGGTCGCCGTTTGCCCAGCCCGACAATTTGGAGCTACTGAGCATGCCTTTTGAAAGCGAGCTTGAACTGCGCCATCGGCCGGGTCACTACCGCTGGGAAGTCGTCCAGCCCTTGAGATACCGCCATTTCACCCTGACCCCGGCGTTACCCACTGGCTATCAGCCGCGCGCCTCGCAACTGATCGAGGTGTCTATCGGGTATCTCTCGGACCTATCCAGCTTCCCCCGCCTGGTTCGCAGTTTCGTGGACTCCCAAAGCCCCACGACGCGCCGGCCCGGGGTGGTGCATGACTTCATCTACACCAACCTCACACACCGCTTCACCAAGCGCGAAGCCGACCGGATTTTTTACGATGCGCTGCTGGAAGAAGGCACCTCCAAACCGCTGGCCTGGTTGATGTGGCAAGCGGTACGTGTCGGCGGCCGGGGGAAATGGCCTTGAGCGAACTCACACCTTTTCACCTGAGTGCCATGTTGCTGCTGACCGAGCTGGTGCTGACCTGGGTTGCCGGGTTCCAAATTTATCTGTTTCGCCAGATCAGCGCCGCCCGCCGCGAAAACCTGGAATTGCGCATTGAAATGGCGACCCACAACGGGCGCCTGGAAGCCTTCGACAAAGCCCTGCACAAGCTGGAACACCGCTTTGAAAAACGCTTGGAAAGCTGCCTGGACAACTACTTCTCCAACCTGAACCAGAGGACCACCCCATGAGCGACCGTCGCGAGATCACACTGGAAATCGGCGATAGCGAGTTTACTTTCAGCCTGGCTCCCCAGGACGTGACCAAGTACTTCAACGCCGTCACGCCCAACAACAAAGTGGCGCCGTCCAACAACCTGCTGACCACCACCGTACTGCCCGACCACAAAGACGCATTGCGCCCGCTGCTGAAAAACCCTGTGTTCGTCATGCAACTGGCCGGTGTGCTGCTGGAAGAGTACGCGCCGGACGTTGAAATCGTCGTAAAAAAGCCCTCGACCGTGCTGACCGCCTGAGCGAAGACAACCTGGGCCAGTTGATGGCCCTGACCGAACGCTGGCTACCCGGCGCCGAGCCCACGGCCGACAACCTGGGCACCGCTAAATGGCTGGAAGACGAACATTGGAAGCGAATGGAGATTGCCGTAGCCAACGGCATCGCCATGGCCTTGAAGGGTTGATACCGGGACTTTCGCGATGAGCAAATCCGCCACAAGCAAACTCGACTTCATCCTGCGCCTGGTTGATCGCGTGAGCCAGCCCCTGGGAAAGGTGAAAATCGGTTTCAGCGACCTGGCGACCCAGGGCCAGAAGGGCATCACACAGTTGGGCGTGGGCATGGGCGGCATGATCGGCACAGCTTACGCACTCAAAAAAGCGATGGCCCCCGCCCTGGGGCAAAACGCTGCCCTGGGCGAAGTGGAAAGCTTGGGCGTAGCGGCAGACGCCTTGGAGCTCCTGAATCAAAAATCCCTAGCCTTCAGCATCGCCTACGGTGAAAGCGCAACGGCGTTTGTCAGCTCGGCCTATGACATTCAAAGCGCTATCGCCGGCCTGACGGGTACTCAGTTGGCGACCTTTACTTATTCCTCAAACCTACTCGCCAAGGCGACCAAAGCGGATGCCGCGACCGTCACCGGTTACGTCGGGACGATGTATGGAATCTTTCAGAAGCAGGCCGACGCCATGGGCAAAGGCGCCTGGATCGAACAGCTGACCGGCCAAACCGCTACAGCGGTCCAGATGTTCAAGACCACCGGCCAAGGCATGAGCAACGCGTTCACAGCCTTGGGCGCCAGCGCGGCCTCGGCCGGGATCGAGGCCAATGAACAGATGGCGATCCTCGGCACGCTGCAGGCGACCATGAGCGGCGGCGAAGCCGGGACCAAATACCGGGCCTTTTTGGCCGGCGCCTATGGCGCTCAGGAAAAGCTCGGCTTGTCATTCACCGACAGCCAAGGCCGCTTGCTGCCCATGCTGGAGATCCTGGGCAAGCTGAACGCCAAATTCGGCGAGCTCGACGCGGCCGAAACCGACAAAATCAGCAAAGCCTTCGGCGGCAAGCAAGCCATGGGTTTGATCACCCAACTTCTGCCCAAAACCGGCGACCTGGCAAACAGCATCGACCAGTTGGGCAAGGTCAAAGGCCTGGACCAAGCCGAGAAGATGGCGCGTACCATCGCCGACCCGTGGGAGCGGTTTGAACACGCCATCCTGGCGGTGCGCATCGCCTTCGGCCAGAAACTGTTGCCGACCCTCAATCCAATCATCGAGCGGCTGGCCGCGGGTGGATCGTCGGTGGTGCGCTGGACCACGCTGTTCCCCAACCTGACCCGCGTGATCGGCTTGACCGCGCTGGCCGTCGGCGGCCTGACTTTCATCGTCGCACTGTTGACCTTCTCCTTCGGCGTCTGGCGCACCGCTGTGCTGCCGGTGGTTGCGCTCTGGAAGCTGCTGAGCCTGGTGGCCTGGCGCAACGTCGGCGCGTACTTGATGAACATTTTGATGATCACCCTTTACGTCGCGGGATTAACCGCCCTGGTGGCCTGGTTCGGGCTGGTCAAAGGCGCGATGCTGCTGTGGCAGGCGGCTATCTGGCTGACCAACGCCGCACTTTGGGCCAACCCGATCGTGTGGATTGTCGCGGCCATTCTTGCGTGCGTCGCGGTGATTGTGGCGGCGGTCTATTACTGGGACGAGTGGACCACGGCCTTGATGAATACGGCCGCGTTCCAATGGGTCAGCGATCATCTGTCCGCATTGTCTGCCTGGTTCGGTTCCATGGGGGGCTGGTCGGGCATGGCGAAGGCCGCCTGGGACGGCATCGTGGCGATCTTTCACAGTGCCATCAATGCCTTGATCGCGATGCTCAACACGATTCCAGGCGTCGACATCCAAACCCACTTCGGCGAGTTACCCTCCGGCCCCAACCTGGACAGCCTGGAAGCAGCGCAGCGCGCCCAGCAAACCATCAACGCGGCCATCCCTTCGCTTTCCCCGAACCGCGCCACGGCGGTACCGCAGGGTGGCTTGCTGACCAGCATCCAGAACAATGCCACGCAGAACCGCGGCACCCATGTTGAAAAGGTGGAGATCCACACCAACAAGCCCATGACGGCCCATGAACTTGAGGGGCTGCTGGTGATGGCCGGATGAGCGAATACATCGACCTGCTGATCGCCGGGAATGACCTGGTGCTCGATCCTTCTTTCCAGCCCCTGCTCATCGATGGCCGGGCCAGCATCGCCCAGGACCTGGCGCACATGATTCGCGAAAGCGGCCTGCTGGTGACATTGGTCGCCGAGCGCGACCCGCTGCGCCAACGCGATTGCCGGCAACAAATGGAGCTGCTGGTGGAGGCTGACGAACGCCTGGTGCCCGGTACTGCGCGAATCGTGCCCCAAGCACCGCCCGGCACTTACCTGGTTACCGCAACGACGGTGAAATTCGGCCATATCAAGGTGACTGTGTGAGCGACGTCGATTTCAAAGAGGCGCTGCGCGATGCAGGCATCCCGACCACCGAGGCCGAACTGAAAAAAGCCTGGGAAAAGGAAGCCGTCGAACAGGGCAGCAAAATCAGCAACACCAGCACCTACTCGCCCTTCTGGCGAATCATCAGCGCCCTGGTGACCAAGCCTGTCCTTTGGCTGGTCGAATTTATCGTCAACACGGTGCTGCCTAACTTTTTCGTCAAGACCGCCGTGGACGCCTGGCTGGATATGCTCGCCTGGGCGGTCAACGTCGAGCGTAAACCGTCCAGCAACGCCAAAGGCGAACTGCTTTTCACCCGTGCCTCGGCCGCCGGTGCGATGGAGTTACCTGCCGGCGTTCGGGTGCAGTCTGCCGCGATTAACGGCCACGTCTATGAATTGCAAACCACGGTGCCCGGTGTATTCCCAGACGGCCAGTCGCAACAAACCATCCCCGTCGAGGCGGCCGCCCCGGGGAGTGGCTATAACCTGGCGCCGGGGTACTACGCGATTTTGCCCGTGCCGGTGCCGGGCATCGTCCAGGTCGTCAATGCCGCCAACTGGCTGGCCCAACCCGGCGCCGACGCCGAACCCAACGACCAATTGCGGCTTCGGGTGCGCAACCAATTCTCGGCGGTGAACCAGTACCACACCGATGCGGTTTACCGGGCGATGATCGCAAGCTTTCCGGGCGTACGCCTCGACGGCGTGTACTTCGAGCACGGCGCACCACGTGGGCCCGGTAGCGCCAACGCTTACGTCTTGTTCGAGGCCGGTGTGCCGGCGGATGAGTACCTGGCGCAGATCAATGCCTACATTCGCGAGGGCGGTAACCACGGCCACGGCGACGACTTGCTGGTCAGGGTGATGCCCGAAACGCTGCACACACTGCAACTGAGCGTGTGGCCGCGGGCCAACCTGAGCGCCGAGCAACGCGCCGAGCTCCAAGCCCAGGTCGAGCAGTTCATCCGCGCCGCATTTCGCGAGAGCACCACCAGTGACTATCAACCGACCCTCACCTACCCCCAGTCGCGCTTTTCATTCAGCCGCCTGGGCGAAGAGTTGCACGAACAATTTGCCCGGATTGAATCCCTACGGTTCGCGGGCGAAGACATCATTTCACAACTGAACATTCCCCGAATCGAAAGCCTTCAGGTCGTTTTGGATGCTTAAACTCAATCTGCCGTTCTGGCTGGGTGGCGTCGAGCTGACAAAACTCAAGGCCACCGCTCAGGCCTGGTGGGCCAATGCTGAAGGTTGGTTGCGATGGCCGTTGCTGCAAATGGACCCAGAACGCTGCCACATGTCCATCCTCGACCTGCTGGCCTGGCAGCGGGACATCACCCGCTTTCGTGGCGAGCCTGAAAGCCTGTACCGCTTGCGAGTCAAGTTCGCCTTTATCAATTCCGTGGACGCTGGGTCCACAGCCGGGCTGTTGCGCATCCTTCAGCGGCTTGGAGTGGGCTACGGCGAGATCAAGGAGCGACTGCCTGATCGGGATTGGGACGTGGTGCTACTGCGGCTCAGTGACTCGCAACTATCGGACAACCCTGAGCTGCTGCGCGTGATTGTGCAGCAGTATGGCCGCACCTGCCGCCGATACGACTTCGTGACCATCACCCCAGTTAGTTTGCTGGTGGGGCTGGTCGACTTCAACGATGACCAGCAAACACTGGTCGCCAGTTTTTAGAGGCCCCCATGGCTGCCAGTATTACGCTTGCGGGCGAAAGCTTGATCGCAGAGAAACAAGCCGCCCATGAGGTGCTGGAGGTTGTTCGATTCGTGCTTGCCCTGGTACCCGACCTAGATCCGGAGGGACCGGTGGACCGCGCCGCGCCCATGCCACCTCTTGAACAGATCGTCCACACTCAGGCCATCACTCAAAAAGGCTTTGTGAACCCCAACCAAGTGGTTTACAGCCTGATGATGGGCAGCAACATTGGCGACTTCGACTGGAACTGGATCGGGCTCCAAACTGCCGAAAACGTACTGCTGTCGGTGGGGTACGTGCCGGTGCAGCAGAAGCGCAAGAACATCCCGCCCCATCAGATCGGCAACAACGTCACTCGCAACATGATGCTGCTGTTTGATGGCGCCCAGGCACTGACGGACGTCACCATTGACGCAAGCACTTGGCAGCACGACTTCACGGTGCGCCTGCATGACATCGACGAACGTGAACGGCAGTCGAATCGGGCGGTATACGGTCGAGCCTGTTTCTTCGGCTCCAGTCTGCAGCTGGTCAACGTCGCGCAAGGGGTCCAGATCAACCCCGGCCTGGCGTTTCTGGAAGGTATGCGGCTTGAACTGACCACCGCCGTACCGGTGACCCCGGCTTCACCGCCCACCAAAGCCTGGCTGGATGTAGCTCTGGAACGCCAAGAAAACAGTGCGGGAGTGGCGTGGTCGGTGCAATGGGGAAGCCCAAGGACCGACTATGTGGACAGTGCCGGCGTCCAGCATTACCTGATTGCCCTGGCAGACCTGACAACCGCTACAGAGATCACCGACCTACGGGAGACGGTGCCTATCGATCGGCCGTTGGTGCAGTATTTCGCGTCCCATAACGGCGACTATCCCGACCTTCGTGCCCGAGGAACGACCAAACAGGACGTAGGTCTGGACCAGCTGCCCAACGCCAAAAGCGACGACCCACGTACCAACGACAGCGAGATCCTGGCGACAACAGCCGCGTTGAACAATCTCGATCAGCAGATCAGTGATTCCCTGGTGGGTATGGTCGCAAGTTTCGATATGGAGACCGCCCCCCCGGGATGGCTCAAGCGGAACGGCGCGAACGTCTCGCGCACCACTTACGCAAAACTTTTTGCCGTCCTGGGCACGCGATACGGCGCCGGCGATGGCAGCACCACATTCAACATAGGCGACAGCCGCGGACTGTTCATCCGGGGGCTGGATGACGGGGCCAGACGCGACCCCGATCGCAGGCTGGGTACCATTCAGCAAGGACAAAACCTTTCCCATTCCCACACTGCTATCGCCTCAGTCGTTGGCAACCATGCCCACAGTGCTTCGACGAACGCTCAAGGCCAGCACGCCCATACCGGCACGACAAATACGCAAGGCGGCCACAGCCACACCATCGACCTCGGTAGAGGTGAGGAAGATAGCCGCAACACCAACTCCCGCGGTGGCGTTCATCGAGGTTATGCGGACCTTACCTCCGAGGCAGGAGCGCACAGCCATACCCTCAGCATCGTTGCAGCGGGACAGCATAGTCACACCGTCACGGTTGCCGTGGCGGGTGCCCATGACCACGCCATTACAGTCAACGTTGCCGGCGGCAACGAGGCACGGCCTATCAACCAGGCGTTGCTGATTTGCATCAAATATTGAGGGCGCCCATGAGTACAAAAGTGGTTTATCAAACCAATCACCTCGGCTTGTTCGTGGGAGAGGTTGAGGCTGAGGAGTCACCGCTTGAACCCGGCGTTTTCCTCATTCCAGCCGGGTGCGTGGAGTTACCTCCACCCCAGATACCGGAATTCAAAGCTGCCCACTGGAACGGAAAGTCCTGGCAGCTTCTGGATTTCTTCGAGGGGCTGATCGTTTACAACACCACGACCGGCGTTGCTCGGACGTTGATGGGGTTGGAACCGATTCCCAGCGGCTACACCATGCAACGACCCGAACCGGGCCAGATATGGAAAGCGGACCGCTGGGTTGACGACCTGGACACGCTGTTGTCCAAGCTTTACGCCAAAAAAATCGATGCTTTCAACAGCGCGTGCGCGCATTACATCGTTTCCGGTTTCAGCTCTGATGCTCTTGGCAGATGGCACCGTTATGACAGCGCCCTGGAAGATCAGGTCAACCTGTGCGGGCTGATCGTTAGCGGGCTCGATGCGCTGTGTCCTTGCTATTTTGACGACGACAAAAAGGTGTTTCGCGAGCACCTGGCCACACAACTGGCGGTCGTCGGCCGGCACCTGGTGCAGCACAAGCAAGCCGCCCTGGCGCAGACTGAAAGCTTGAAAAACCAGCTCCGTCAAATGCTTGAAAGCCAAGACTTAACCGCTATGAAGGCCCTTGAATGGAGCATGCCGGATTGACCTGGACGCCGATCACGATGCGCTGGCCAGCGCGAGCCACAGAATGGATGGAGGATCTAGCGCCGGCGAAAAGTCTGGTCGGGAGTGAGCTGGCTAGCACGGCTCAGCGCCTGGCAGCGCTTGCTGGGTTGGCAACCACCAATCCCGGCCCCGTGGGTCCCGCGGCCAAAGCAGCCGTCGAGACTGGACGAGCGGCCATGGCGGAACAAATGGGCCAGGCGCCCGCCTGTATCGCGATCACCCCCTTCCAGAACAGCGCGGGGCAAGGTCGGGGATACCAGCGTTTTCTTTCTGCGCCGAACCTGGTGCAGTTGCTCGCCGACAAGCTGCTGGACAGTTCCAATCACCGGCGCACGGACGGGGAGCAGTACGCCCTGGTAGTGATGTTTCTCGCCACTCGTTACGACCAGCTGGCCGACACGCTGTCACGCTTCAATGCGCTGATCCCGGTCACGGAACTGGAGCGATGCGAGAAGCGCGCTCGTCACCTATCCCGCCTCGAGGCGCAAAAGTGGGAGTTGCCCAGCGCTGGCCCGCTCCCGCGTTGGAACACCTTGCCGCTGGAGCGTTGCACCCTCACCAAAGCGGCCAAGCAGTCATTGTCCGGTCAGTTGTCCACCCTGGAAAGCTACATGGCGGACGGTTCGCCCCTGAGCGACTTGTCCGCCCTGGCAGCACGCAAGGTTGCCCAAGGCGCTGCGCGTGACCAGCAGCTTCGCGACCTGCAGGATCAATTGGCAAACCCCACCCCGGATTCGAGCATGGTCGCGCGCCTGATCGGCCCCGGGAATATGGCTGAGTTGCGACGGGCCTTGCTGGCAAAATCCGCCCCGGGCCATGAGTGGGTGCTGTGCGCTGGCCTGATGCTGGTCGGTTCGAAAGAAGGCCTGAGCTTTGTCCGCGAACTGGTGGGCCTATGACGCTGTTGCTCGACGGACAGAAGGTCAACGGCAAAACCCTGAAGGTGACGGCCAATCTGCGCATCGAGCGCGGAGACATCGCCGGGCAGACCAGCAATACAGACAGTTCACACAAGGGGTTCAAGCCCAAGGCGTTGACAGTTTCGGTGTTGATTCCTTATCGCGACAAGCCGCACCTGGTGGACATCATGCGCCTGGCAGAAGCCACGGCCGAGGGTGGTCAGCTCAAGACTTATCGGGTGGTCAACGACACGGCCGAGGCCTTCGGCGTGAGGCAAGTGACCTTCAGCGACACCATCACCGCCCGCGAGGATGACAGCCTGTCGGCCTGGCGGGTGCAATTCACGCTCACCGAGAAACTGTCGAACCCTGAGCGCGTCGAGACCCGTCGCCCGGGCAACCAAGTCCAACAGCAAGGCGGTACCGGCAACGGTGTGGCCGATCCTTCGGCGGGCTCAGATGCTGGTAGCGGCGCCGATGCGCCGGAGTTGAGCGGCTTCGAGAGCATCTTGAAGCGTGTCGACGACTACTTGGGGCCGCCATGAAGCTGCACAAAGTATTGAGCATCGACGGTCAGCCCTTCGACCTGGTCAGCGACGAAGTCCGCCTCGACTTGCGCACCCCGGGGCGCGCCAGTTTCCGCATCAAGGCCTCACAGCCGCTGCGCGGCCTGGTCACGCTGGATCTGGGCTACAACGACAAGCCCTTGCAGCGGCACTTCGTGGGCTACATCGAGCGCAGCACCGCCGGCAACAACCTGGAGCAGGTGCTGTTTTGCCGTGAGCTGGCCGCCATCCTGAGTTATCCACTGCCCATGGCGCTGCGTCACGTCGACTTGAGCACGGTGCTGACAGAAGTCAGCCGCCTGACTGGGTTGCGCTTTCGTGTGCCGGATGCGGCTTATGCCAAGGTCCGCACGCCCTATTTCTATTCCTTAGGCGCAGGGATCCAGGCGCTGGACAGTGTGGGGCAGGTGTTCGGCATCGCCGACTTCATCTGGCACCAACAGGGCGATGGCGAGGTGTTCGTGGGCAGTTGGGCCGACAGTTACTGGGGAGTGCGACCGGCGTTGCAATTGCCGGTCGAGTTGTTCGACAGCCATCAGGCCAACCAGAGCGCAGAGATCGCGGCCCTTCCCGGGTTGCGCCCTGGGGCGATGATCAATCACGGCCAGCGGGTCACGTCAGTGATGCTCGCCGGCACAAACATGGTGTTCAAATGGAAGAAGCCGTAACCCACATCGTTGAGCGACGCTTCCCGGAACTGGCCGGTGCCTATCACCTGCCCCGCTTCGCTCGCGTACTAGCCGTCGCAGATCCCCCCACCGACGCTGGCCTGTGCGATGACTTTCGCCCGCGCTATGCCGTGGACCTGGAGGTCCTGGGCCCCGACGGCGAGGCAGATCCACAGCTGCCCCACCTGCTGGGTGTGGCCCTACCGGTGCCGGGCGGCGGTAGCGAGATGGGTTTCTATGCCTTTCCAGAGGAAGGCACCACCGTGGTGGTCAGCTTTGCCTATGGGTTGCCGAGCAAGCCGTTCATTCTGCAGATCCTGCCCCACGGCTTGAGCCTGCCCCAGGTGCCGAAGGGCGATCAGCTATGGCAGCACAGCGATGCCGTGCAACAGCGTGCCGACGCCGAGGGCAACTGGTTGCGCCAGACCGACGCCAAGATCACCGATCGGGCCAGCGAGCGTGAGGTGCAAGCGCTGGACAATACCGAGCGCTACCAGAGCAGCCAGATCGAGGTCGACGACCACAGCACCGAGTCCGTCGGTGGGATCAAGACCACCGAGGCGCTGGGTGCGTTGAAACTGCTGTCCGGCGGCTCCGCCAGCCTGGCCGCCGTCGATGACCTGCACATGGCCACCGGCCGGGACCTGAACCTGGTGGTCGGGCAAAAGCTCAACACAACCGTGGGTGACGATATGCTGGAGCGGATCCAGGGCGTGCGAGAAAGCGTGGCCGCTTCGGCCCATATTTTTAAAGCCCCCTCGATCTGGCTGGGCTCCGAGGCGGTGAACGTGCTGCAGGTGCTCGTTAACCTGATCGATATGGTGGAACAACTGAACGCTGACATCGCCTTTCACAAACATGGCCCCACGCCCCCACCTGATAACGCCGGCAGCTTTATAGCCCATGCCGCGACGGCCCTGGAGCTATACCACCAGCTTAATCCCATCACCGAGTAACCACATGCAGGACATCCGTTGCGGCCAATGCTGCCGCAAGCTGGCTACCGCCAAGGGCTTCATAGAACTACAGATCAAATGTCCGCGTTGCCGGACGCTCAACCACTTGAAGGCCCAGAGCCTCCCCACAGCGTGCCGCGAGCATCCAGAACACCGAGTTCATGAATGCAGCGACCCACGATTGGAAGCCTGTTCGCAGGCATAGGAGGCTTTGATGTCGGATTTGAAAACGCGGGCTACCGCAGCGCTTGGCAAGTTGAGCTCAACCCCATCAACCGGGCTGTGCTTGCCGATCGATTTCCCCATGCACAGCAATTTGAAGACGTGCGCCAGAGCGGCGCCCACAACCTCAGCTCGGTCGACGTGCTCACCGCAGGCTTCCCCTGCCAGGACATCAGTCTTGCAGGAAACCGAGAAGGCAACCACGCCTCCCGAGGACTACGGGGCGAGCGCAGCGGTCTATTCTGGGAAGTCATACGTATCCTCAAAGAAATACAACCTAGCTGGGTGGTCCTTGAGAACGTCGTTAACTTGCTCGCTGTCAACGATAGCCAAGACTTTGAGACAGTCGTCCGGGCCCTTGCGCAGTGCGGGTATGTGGGATTTTGGCGAGTGCTTAATGCTCAATATTTCGGAGTCCCCCAGCAACGTCGTCGAATATTCCTGGTCGCCGGTTATCGACGAATGCCCCCCTTCGAGTTCCTGGCTGACGCCGCGCCAGTGGACGCAATACCTCCAGCGTCTCGCTCGATCCAATGGCCTCGGCCCGCGGATGCCTGGGCTGCCAATACTCTATTGGCAAACAAAGCCGGCTCCCAGATCGCTCTGGGCTGTAACACTTTCGTCGCTCACCCGAACGGATGGGATCAGATGGCTGAGCGGCAGCGAGCGTCTGAAGATGATGGGCTTTGCCTCGGACTGGATGCGGCCAACCTTGCGGAGGCTTTCAGTGCCGGAAACGCCGTGGTTACGCAGATCGCGGAGTGGGTTGGGCGGGGGTTGATGGCGGCGAAGCCGTAGCTCCCATTTGAAAGGCTCTGCGCTACGCATGGCTGCTGACACGCCTTTCGCTCTTACGCTACATACGTTCGCGCTATCGTAACTACCGTTCACGCTGTTTCATCCGGGCTCATCTTGTATCATCCGCGCAATTGCGCAATAATCTGTCCATCGAAGCGACTGACCGGATGAGATTGAGCGCTTCCCAGCGGCGAAAGCCGTAACCGCGCAAGGCGGTTCGTAAGTGGTGTCCGGATCTGCTTTACCCAATCGAAGAAGACGCCTATGGCGTCTTTTTTCGTTTCTGCCTTACCGCTTCGTCGACGTCGGCTGCCTCATATAAACCTTCCCGCACAACAGCGCGAACGCCATCGAGCCCTTCAGCGCCGGCCCGCCGTCCTCACCCTCGTGATACGCACTTTCAACCACAAGATTCAGGTCTTGCCACTGGCGCTTCTCCTGCCCCGCCCGGCGTACTTCGAAAAAGACGTGGTAGGGTCCGGTCGGGTCTTCGATGGTGATGGAATAGCACCAGTTACGCTCGGCAGCTGTCTCCCACACTTTGATTTTGGGATGCACTAATCCCTGGATAACGTCCGGCAACGTCAGTGACAAACGGTAACGGGTCGGACAAAACGTACGCTGTCGCTTGCCGTCAGGAATGACCGGCTGTCCGACTGGATGGGTCTCCACTTCGTAGCCGCGGGTAAAGCAATGATTGGAGAAGGTGACATGCACCCTCAAATCACGTTTGGCCAGTTGACTGGGTATCGTGAATTTGAATGGTTCGAGGTGGGAAAAATCGTAAGTCTGACCGCCAATGGTCAGCGCTGGAAAATAGGCGGTCACTGTGGTCTCCGTTCCGGCCGAAGGGCATTTTACCCTACCGAAGCCGAAACGTTCCGCTTCGCTACGATTTAGCTACTAGTAGACGTTTTTCCAGTTTCGCCGACCGTGACCGCCGCCCCGTGGGCACGCATTGTATCCAGCACCCGGGCCAGCTCCGACTCTGAGAGGGTCAGCAGCGCCGCCATATAGAAATGCATGTGCACCCCCAAGGTACGCGGCGCGGCGCCGCCGGTGTACTTACGCCACTGTCCGCCCTGGGCCAGGCCGACCAGTTCGGCCATCTGCTGGCTTGTATAGCCGAGGTCGATTTTCAGGCGCGCCAAAGCGTCCGCGGATGGCGGACTGTACTGTTCTATGATTTTCATGGGGGCTCGCTGCTAGAAGGCCCCGCGATTGCGGGGCCAGTAGGGTTAGACGAACTTGATCAGCAGCGTGGTGACGGTGGCCACCGTGCCGATCAAGCCGGTGGCGACCGCGACTGGGTACCAGAAAGTCTCGCGGGTCATTTTCCCGGCCTCGGCGTTGAGCTTCTTCGTCTCGGCCATCAACTTGGCGATTTCGACGTGGACCTTTTCCAGTTCTGCGCCGCTCATACTGAATTCCTGCATGGTGTTCATCCTTTCGGGTCACGGGTCGCGCTTTGTGCGCTGCCCTGAGATCCATACTGTACCTTTAGGGTACAAATCGCAAGCTTTTTTTTCTGCCCTTAGTGTAGCTTTTCGAACTCTTGACGGCTCGATGCCGCGACCAATTGCGCGTCGCTCATCCGACCTCACTATGCCATGAAAGCCAGGACCGGAATTATCTCTTGTGGGACGCGTCCGGTGAGGACCAGGAAGCGCCGCCAAACGCCATAGGGCGGGGCCTTGCTGCCATCCTTGAAGGCCCTAACCCGGCGATTCGATGACAGCCCCAACAGTGCCGCCAACTTGGCATCGGTGTTGTAGGCCGGAAAATGCGCCTGAAAGTGCCGAAAGTAAGCACCGATCAGATCCCGGTGCGGAGGCTCCCATCCTTCTTGCTCGGTCAGCAAGTGGGTACGCGGGTACTGACTTTCGTCCACCTCGGTTTGCCCTGGCAGTCTCGGTGCTTTCAGGTTGGCTTGGAGCTGCGCAACGCCCGACTTCGTCGCCGCCTCGAACACGAAAGCCTGCTGTTCGGTAATGCTTGGTAGATCGATGTTCATAAAACCAATTCCTTAAGCGCCTGTGAAGCGTCAGGGGCCTTGCGGCCCCCTTTGCTTACCGTGGCGACAGCTCGATACGTCGAACGTCTGAAACACGGATATTGACCAGACTCAACGTCCCGGTGGCTACCCTTTGCCAGTCGCCTCGCTGGTGAATCGCCGCGAGACAGTAAAACAGGTAATCCGGTAACAACAGATCAGTTCGTTCCACCCGTAACCCGATGTGCTCGGGGTTGTAGCTTCGGGTGGGCTCGCCGCACCGCTGTATTGAGCCCCGCCGTACGATCCAGAAATGTGCCTCGGGAAAGCGCGTGCGGATGGTCGCTATCTCAGAAAGTTTCATCTCGTTCTCCGCCGGCGGCATGGCTAGCCCCCTCAGAGTCGAGTGGCTTTCTGCATGCCACCAACGGAATCGATACTAGGCTCCTTGAGCCTACAACAACAGCTTTTTTTAGGCCCTATGAGCCTAATTTTGTAACGAGCTCCTTGCGGGTCTCCCGACGCATAACGATGCGTTTTTTATGAAAGAGCTTGATGTGGAACTAACCCAACGGACACAGCACAGTTAACACGTGCTTTGTGTTTACTTGTGCTGCCTCCTATAGCGCGATGTTGCGCAACAGATGTGTTGCGCACTTATGCAACACTTCTGTTGCGCAGTTGGCGGAAGTTTCGTAGCCACAAAATTCTTGGCCTACCGTTCGTCGGATGATCAAGTCGAGATGTATACCTTTAGGGGTTTACATAAGTAAACCCGCGTCAATTGGATCAAATGGGGAGAACCCAGTGAAAGCCTTACCAGTCAGGCGTTGGCGCTTCGAAGATTATTTTCAGAACCTTCCGCGCACAAAAAAGCCCGGCTGGAGCCGGGCTTTACGGGCTGAAAATCGTGGTTGCTCTGGTTTCAAAAAAACCTGATGATTCGTTCAACCGCCGCTTCAGCCATTTCACTTGTCTTCGCAAAACAAAGGTTATGGGCTGTTCGCACCTCAGTCAACCTGGTTTCGTTGACTAAACGTACGTAAGTACGTACGTAGTTGCGTAAAGTGCATTCGTACATTGACATGGTGAAAACTTTAATCATTGTTTGGATGCAGTGGCGGGATGGAGGTTCTATTAAACAGAACCTAGTCTTTCCATATGAGGAGCATTTAGAAATGGTGAAAATCACCTTTCGTTTTATTCCTGAAGAGTTGATCCGTGCGCTGCAAGCCGCGTATTGGTCAATCCGTTTGATCCGCATACTCTTCTAAGATGGAGTGAGCAGGGGCCTCGGCCCCTGTTCTTTTGGGGCGGGATCTCAATAACACCTCACCGTCCAGAGTTGATCGAGCCTCGTGGTGAAGCTCTGGCTCATCATCTCTCGCCGCATCCCCCAATCAGGACTGACCGGCACGCTACCAGTACGCAAGGTTCCACGCCCCCACCGTTGATTAATCTCATCCAGGACGCCCATCACCTTCTCAGCGGCCTGCGGTTGAGACTGAGCGAACAAGTCATCCGTGAATTCACCAGGTTGGCGCAGATCCATCAGCAGGATCTCTGCTTTGCTGTATTTGAAACCCGGCCTGAACAGACGATCCACTGCCTCGGTCGCCGCCTTCGTCAGCAATCGAACATCGTTGGTTGGGTAAGGCAATTCAACCAGGGCGCCATTGGCATACTTCGCCTCTTCTGGGTTGAACATGCCGGTGCGGATGCTGACGCGAACCTTCTTGCACAACGAGTTTTGCGCCCGAAGCTTTTCCGCTGCCCGGTGAACATAGGTGGCCACCGCTTCCTTGATCGGCTCTATGGTCGTCAGGCGCTTGCCGAACATGCGGCTACTGCAGATCTCCTGCTTGGGCGGTTCGGTCTCGGATAGCTCCAGGCAGGAAGTTCCAGCCAGCTCGCGCGCGGTCTTCTCGATCACCACGCTGAATTTCTGCCGGAGCATCCAGGGGTCGGCTTTCGCCAGGTCCATGGCCGTCTTGAGGCCCAGGCCTTCGAGGTGGACCTTCATCCGGCGCCCCACGCCCCAGACTTCGCTCACGTCGGTATTGCGCAGCACCCAATCGCGTTTGACCTGATCGCAGATATCCACGACGCCACCGGTATGGGCTTGAAGACGTTTGGCGGTGTGGTTGGCGAGCTTGGCCAGGGTCTTTGTGGGAGCGATGCCGACGCCCACCGGAATGCCGGTGCGCTTGTGGACCGCGGCGCGAATGGTGCGACCGAACGCCGTCAGATCGCCGCGAATACCTGTGAGGTCGGCAAAGGCTTCGTCGATGCTGTACACCTCGACGGCGGGCACCATGGATTCAATGATCGTCATCACGCGCTCGCTCATGTCGCCATAGAGCGCGTAATTGCTGCTGAACACCTGAACGCCGTTACGGCGCAGTACGTCCTTTATCTGGAAGTACGGCGCGCCCATTTTCACGAAAGGCTTGGCGTCGTAGCTGCGCGCGATGACGCAGCCGTCGTTGTTGCTCAGCACGACGATGGGAGTCTTCGCCAGGTCCGGCCGGAAGACACGCTCGCAACTGGCGTAGAAGCTGTTGCAGTCGATCAGCGCAAAGACTTGTTCACGGTTTGCCATGGTCGCGCACGCTGTAGGTAACGACACCCCAGATAATCAGCTCGTCACCCTCCATCACGTAGCGCGGCGGGTACTTGCTGTTTGCTGATAGCAGGATGATTGTGTTGTCACGCATGTGCAGGCGCTTACAGATGGGCTCGGAGTTAAGCCCGGCGATAACGATGTCGCCGTGCTCGGCGGTCAGGCTTCGATTGACGACGACCAAGTCGCCGCAAAATATCCCGGCGCCTTGCATGCTCTCGCCCTCGATCTTGGCTAAGTAGACGTGCGGGGCGCGGATCTCGAACAGCTCATCCAGGGAGATGTGTTTTTCGATGTGGTCGGCTGCCGGCGAAGGAAAACCTGCAGGAATCTGGAACGAATACAGCGGGAGCTTTTCGCCCCCTTCCAACAGCGGGCCAAGGATGGTGACACTCATGACGCAAACTCAACGTAATTTACTGTATGTGTATACAGTAAACTCGGCGTTGTTCACGTGGTCAATTGGTGCGTAGGAAATTTCGACGGGTGACAGCATGTGCGGACGCTATTCGATTTACGAGCCGATGGACCACTACCTGCGGGAGCTGGCCCCGCAGCAACTGGTCATTAACGGGTACGACCTTTGGGCCATCGATCGGTACAACGTAGCGCCTACGACTCGCGTCGAGATCATCCGGCCAGCGGAAGGCGGATTGAGCGTTGATAAGGTGCGATGGGGATGGTCGCCGTTCTGGGCGAAGGGCAAAAGGCCTGATCCGATCAACGCCCGGGTAGAGACGGTTACTACTGGGAAATTCTTCAAACAGCTTTGGCCGAACGGGCGGGCCATCGCGCCTGCCAACGGATGGTTTGAGTGGGTCAAGGATCCGGCCGATCCGAAGAAGAAGCAGCCCTACTTCATCCGCCTGAAAAGCCAGGCGCCGATGTTCTTCGGCGCGCTGGCTCAGGTGACGCCTGGACTGGAGCCGAACGACCAGGATGGGTATGTGATCGTCACCGCCGCCAGTGATCAGGGGATGGTTGATATTCATGATCGGCGTCCGCTGGTGCTTGCGCCTTCAATGGCGCGGGAATGGCTCGATCCGGAACTGGACGCGGCGAGGGCTGAAGAGATTGCGAAAACCGCGTGTCGACCGACTGAGGACTTTGAGTGGTTTCGGGTGGGTCGGGAGGTGGGAAACGTCAGGAATCAGGGGGCGCAACTGATCCTTCCGCTGGATGAGCATGAGTAGCCGGTTCGGTCAGAAACCCAACGCGCCGAGGATTCATTGGAAGGAGTGGAACGGAACTGGCCGCGGTTGAGCACGGCCAGTTTCTGCATGACGTCAATCAGGTGAAGGGAAGCATCATCGTGACTGGCGAAAGTGCTGGGCAGCGAATGAACCCTGCTTTCTCGTAAAGCTTCACCAACCGCTCATTCAGAGGATGGACTACCAGCGCGGTGGAGGCGACATCCTCAGAGGCGGCGAGAGCCCGAAGCGCTGCATCTTGAATCAAGTCGAGGGACAGTCCCGTACCCTGAAGCGTCTTACACACACCCATGCGACCCAAAATCGTGATCGGATGCTGGTCGGGGGAGTTGCGTTGCGCCTTCTTGGGGACGACGTTTGCCCGCATGATGGTACCGCTCGAAAGCGTGTGGTAACCGACAACGGTATTGGTGCCCTTGACGCAAACCACAAATACTGTGGCGGTTTTGGCAGCCTGAGCTTTCAAGGCTTTTTTCTTCAGAAACTCGTTGATCGAGTCCTCACCACAATCAAAAGTATCTAGATCGTGGGTTTCGTCCAGCTTTACCGGTGCGCTTAGCTCCAACGGGACGGTCTGTTCAGCAGTTTTTGTAGGCATTTATTGCTCCTTACGGGATTGTTCTGTAAGGCTTTCTCGAACGCGTCGAAGTCATCGTCGGCAAGGACGAACAAGCGCTGATCCAGAATGACTTCCTCTGCTTTTTTACAAGCAGCATCCAGGATGAAGCTGGTTCTATCGCTACCCGACATGGCTGCGGCCACATCGATCAAGTCTCGTTTTTTGAAATCGACCCTCATGTTGATAGGGACGGGTTTGGTTTTCTCTGTTGATGCGGACTCCGCATGCAAAGAACTGGTCATGATTATTTCCTTCGTGTGATTCGGTTAAGTGTCTGATTTTTCTCCTAATTATGCATTTGAAGTAGCTTCTCGGCTGCTTATGTAAGTCATGGTGATACCTCGGTTAATTCGACGCGGTGGTCGTAAATACATTCTGGTTTAGAGGGGATCGTTTTCCCCGACACGGATCATACCAAAAGCGTGTAGCATTTGTCTACACGTATCGCTAATAGCTACACAGGATTTCATAGGCCGGGGGGTTGGCCTGGGCGATCTGAAGCCCGATGGAGCCCAAGACGGTAGCTACACCAAGCTTTGCATGAGCTGGCTTGACCTGTCCGACCAAAAATCAGCGCGACAAGAAAAATCTCGAAGGGAAAGCACTTTTCCCCCTCCCGCCGACGGGGTCCGTGTGATTGTTTTGTGCAATCGCGCCAGAAGGGCAATTGAGCCCTCCGCTCAGGCCGGTGGGGAGTGCTCCAAGAAGCCCCGGTTTTCATTATGTGTAGCGTTTGGAAAGGAGGGGACAGCAGGAGCCAATCCTCCGTCCAATCCCCGTCCAATTTAGGCGATTTTATATCCTGCATATATGCACACAACGCTGAGAAAACTACCGATTTTGCTGGTTTTCCCCAACGAACACAGTGCATGAAACCGGGCTTGTAATCAGTAGGTCCCGGGTTCGACTCCTGGTGCCGGCACCATACAAGGTTCCAGAGAAGGCTTTCAAAATCTCTGAAACCCCCGAAAGACCCGCCTTATGGCGGGTTTTTTCGTTTTGGCGTTCCGTCAGGTTACGTCAAAATCTGGTGGATTCCAGCCGTTTTAGGGGTAATGTTAGGGGTAAGGTAATTCGATAAAGGGGGAGTACCCTTATGTCGCGAACCACCGCTCCACTCTCCGATTCGGCTTGCCGCTCAGCCAAGCCCACCGACCGCGCCTACAAGCTTTTCGACGGCGATGGCCTCTATCTTTTAATCCAACCCAATGGCCGTAAAGGCTGGCGTCTCAGGTATGTCAAACCTGATGGACGCGAAGGACTGACCTCGTTCGGCAGCTACCCCGTGGTCGGCCTCGCCGATGCGCGCAACAAGCGCCTAGAGGTCAAGCGGATGCTGGCGAAAGGCATCGATCCCATAGAGACCAAACACCAAGCCAAGACGCAGGCCGCAATCAAAGGCCGAACCTTTGAAAGCGCTGCACTGGAATGGCACAAAGCGATGTCTGCCAAATGGGCACCGGGTCATGCAAAGACGGTTCTGAGCCGCCTCAAAACCCATGTCTTCCCACTGATCGGCGCTCGCTCCATTGTCGATCTGGATACCCATGACCTGATGCAACCTCTGGAAGCGATCCAGAAGCGCGGCACGATTGACGTCGCTTTAAGGGTACAAAACTACCTGCAAAGCATCATGCGCGAGGCGAAGCGTTCTCGGCAGATCACCGCAAACCCCGCCTACGACCTTGAAGGTTTGATCAAAGCCCCGAGGGTGATTCACCGCCCTGCTTTACCCTTATCGCGTCTGCCTGAATTGCAGGAGCGTATCGACACCTACCGAGGCCGCGCACTTACCCGGCTGACGGTCATGCTCTCGCTGCATGTGTTCGTCCGCTCCAGCGAACTGCGCTTCGCCCGTTGGAGCGAGTTCGACCTCAAGCGCGGCACCTGGGAGATACCGGACACTCGACCCGCGTTGGACGGCGTGCCCTTTTCAACAAGGGGCACGAAGATGGCCGGGGACATCCACCTTGTACCCTTATCGCCGCAAGCCGTGGTCCTGCTTGAACAGATCCACGCCCTCACCGGCAAATTCGACCTGGTGTTTGCAGGCGATGCCAAGCCCTGGAAACCCATGTCTGAAAACACGGTAAACAGCGCACTTCGAAAGATGGGCTTCGACACCAAAACCGAAATCTGCGGCCATGGCTTTCGCTCAATGGCCTGTAGCGCACTGATTGAATCAGGACTGTGGTCCGAGACTGCCATTGAAAGGCAGATGAGCCACAAAGAGCGGAACAACGTCCGCGCCGCTTACATCCATAAGGCAGAGTTCATCGAGGAGCGCAGGCTGATCATGAACTGGTGGAGCCGGTACCTGGAGGCCAACCGGCAGGAGCATGTCTCTCCACACGAATTCGCGAACCAGACCGGAGCGAACGTCACTCGCCTAAAAGTAAAACGTGGCGCAACTGAGTAAGCGCTCAGTCTTCATATCTGAGTGATCCGCTTGTCCACGCGGGTCCACCCAAACAGGGCTGCAAAGCCGCCCTGCTTGGATGGACCTCACTTAAAAAATCTAAAGCCCACCCAACTGTCTGTGGAAAACCACAGATTTCCACCGGTGGATAATTTCATCCACAGCCGCAGAACTCGCAGAAACTCGAGCCTTGACCTGAATTATCCACAGGCGTAGAAAAGATCGGGCAAAGCGCTGTCGTTGACAGCAACCCAGGTAGCCAGAACCTTTAAGGCTACGCCACACCGTGGTGGTTCTCCCAAAGTGCGATTAGCGTCCGGTAGCTCGCACGGTCACAGCGATGTGATGGATGCCTACTTTTACCAGTGTGCCCACTGCGGCAACTCATCCCCTTTCATAGCTGCCCTGCAGCAACCTATCCGCGTTGCCATTTCATTGCGCCAGCCTGCGCCCGTCTCTTTCTCCCGGAAAGAGACGGGCGCTCCTACCGCTGCTGCAGCCCAACTCGCACAAGGCTTTGCGGCATTCCCCCTCGTGACAATCGGCGTGACAAACACCGAAATCACCAGCAACAGCGATGCAGATGATGGTGCCGCAGCCCACGGAATGGACTGCACCTGACTGACAGTCAGGCATGCCCCGGTCATCGCTTCACTGCCTTCACCCGACTCAGGATCTCGCGGCATTGGTCTCGTCAGCCAGTGCAGCCTCCACCCGCCCACTTCCTCGGAAGTGCTCAGGAGGCCAGATCATGAGATGCCCAAACTCCCGGTCGTAAGGAGCCGTTAGTCCCGCGTTAGTGGACAACCCTCACAGGTCGCAGGGGCCTTGATCCCTGATAACACTCAACACTCTTGGCGGGATGACGTGGGGAAGATCTTAAAAGTTTTGGCTTCAAGAGGAGTTTGGTCATGGGATTGGTAGGTAGACGGGATGGGCGGAATTTTGGCTATGGCCGGCAGCTGAGCTATGCCGGGCCACAGGCGTTGAAAGATCTGTTTGGCGGCGGCCATTACGGCACGGTCAAAGCACACAGTGATCGCTGGCAGGCATTTGTACGTTGGTGCCGATCCGAAGAAGGACCGGGCTATAACGATGCCCGACAGATAGACCGAGAAACTCTGATGCAGTATGCCCATCACCTTCGGAATCAGGTCGAGCGAGGCGGACTAAGTGTTGCCACTGCTCACAACCGCCTGTCCAGCGTTAACCGAACGATGGCCGCACTTCGCGGTGATTACCACATCAGGGTACCGAGCCCGAGTAAAACATTAGGGATGCAGCGTTCAAGCGTTCGTAATGCAGCACCGCAGGGCCAGAACAAAACGCAATTTGATCGGATTATCTTGGCGCTCAGAGATCAACAGCAATATCGAGTTGTTGCCATTCTCTATCTTGCGCGTGAGATCGGAATGCGACTGCGCGAGGCTATCTTAGCCGATCTGCCTCGATTGCAGCGTGAAGCCAACCAGCTTGGCAAGATCAACATTCAAGATGGCACCAAAGGTGGCCGATCAGGGGCTTCGGCTCCACGCTGGGTGTCAGTGAATGCCCATATCCGTGAGGCAATAGCATTTGCGCAAGAGACAGCGCCACATGGGAGCCACAATCTGCTGGCGCCGGAAGAAAGCTATGCCGAATTCATACGGAAAGTCGTTCGACCTGCCCGAGACGTGCTGCACGCGTTCGATCTAAAAGGCTTTCACGAACTACGTGTGGCCTACGCCTGCAAACGTTACGAAGACATCACAGGATGCTCGGCACCCGTCAATGGTGGTACCTGCTATCGAAAAGACCATGCCCTCGATCAACAAGCTCGGATACAAATCAGCCGCGAACTAGGGCATGGTCGTACTGACGTAGTCTCGGCGTATATCGGTGGCCGAGTATGAATAAACCATATGACATGGAGCTATTCCTGACTGGAGTGTTGACAGGTTCGCATGCCAGTCGTCAGCGCCACATAAGACAAGCCAAAGCGATCCAAGCAGCAATTTCCGAACGTTGGCAACGTGACAGTCCGTGGACTTGGCAACGAAAGCACGTCTTATGGTTTCTGAATTACTCGATAACGCATAAAACTGAAGCGACACGCTACTACTATGGACTAACTACTAAGTTAATTACTCTTCGCTTAGGAAAATCATGGTTCTAGGCGTAACTTAATTCAAAACTGCCACCCTTGAAAAATAGAAAGCATTAATCAATTAAGGCAGGCTATGCCGATTACAAGCTAAAATCTGGACTACAGATATATTTAAATAAATTCCGATAGCACCATCTATACAATATCTTGAAGTCGTTGACACTTCTGATTATCCGCAAATGCATAAAAATTAGAGACGGTCCCCCCGATGATCACAAGAAGGGGTTCTTTGAGCCTCTTTGAGGCTCTAGACCACTCTCGCAAGTCAAGAGGGCTTGGATTTGCATCTTGCTCGGGATGCGTATGCCACTCGCCCACATAATTCTCCATTCCTTCGCTCGCTCTCCAACGTTTGAGCAAGATCTCCTTGTGACCAGCCTCGAATCGACGAAACCGCATGCGAGAGCGCTGGTCGGAGATTTGTGGTGGAGTCGCTGCTGTGACCTCTAAGTGAATCCCTCTTGCAATACCAATTAGAATCCCTCCAGACTCACAATCATCTGTCGAAACTTGCCTATAATGGTGGATCAACTCCAACACTTCGGGAGCGATAATCACCATCCGGTAAGTACAACGATCTATAAGTGATAGCGGCTGCATATGAAACAATCACTTCTACGAGAAGGTGATACAGGAGGAACTAACTTTCCTGTTTTATGATTAAGCGTAATGCTTCTGAACGTAGGTGATGATGTAATTTCACCTCGCACCCAAGCTAAAGCTAGGTCATTTGCCAGGCCAGCAGCATGCATAGCAGCTGATGCCGAATATGGCACCAGCCAATCACCACAAGAAGGCGCATGTTTAAAGTTGTGCTGGTACTCAGAAGACATTATCGAGTACTGGCCACCGGGAATGCTGTAATCGAGACAGGATAAGCAAGCCTGCCCCTTCTTTTCCAGAAAATAGGCCTGGGCACCACATCCGGTTCCGGTAATCCACGTAAACAGGATTCGAGATATGCGACCTTCTAACCATTGCTCGCTCATGTGATAAGAAAGGGCTTGATCGCCTGTTGCATTGACTATCAAATCCCCCCCATGCATGATCTTCAAATCGAGGATATTGTCGCATAAGCCCAGAACGTTGATTGAGGGGTACCGATTACGAAGTTCCTCAGCCAAAGTCATCGCCTTGCTTTTGTAAATATCTCTGAAACCCAGAACGTGGCGCCCAAGATTTCCAGATGACAGGTAATCGTCGTCTATCAGTACAAGATGCCCCCCCAAAAAACCCGCGCCGCTTTTTGCGAGCAAGTCAGCGAGATAACCACCAATCGCGCCACAGCCAACCATAATAATTTTCT
Organism: Pseudomonas sp. BP11-1-1; assembly: GCF_052112105.1. Lineage (NCBI taxonomy): Bacteria > Pseudomonadati > Pseudomonadota > Gammaproteobacteria > Pseudomonadales > Pseudomonadaceae > Pseudomonas > Pseudomonas sp. BP11-1-1. The sequence goes on along the minus strand of NZ_JAUTYU010000010.1, from coordinate 156,432 downwards.
TACCTGAAAGACCGCGCTGGTCGTCTTGAAGGTTTCGCTCCAACCAAGATTTCGGGTCAATTCGAATGGGTTGGAGGCGAAGCATACTTATACTCTTCGATTTCTTGCGTAGAACTGTATGCAGAAACTTAATTGGGGACTTTACAGACGGCGTATCAGACCACAATGCGGGAAAGGTAAGCCACGCCGCACATGAAGCATTTGGCGCCTGAATGATCAGAATGAGATTTTGGCATTTAGCCGAGTATATGTCCTTTATTCCAGAGTAAACTCCATTTATGGCCTTAATGTCTGAAGACAGCCAATTCAGGAGCATAAAAAGATCTTCTAGCGGCCAATCATGCTCTCTGGCCCCAAGCGGTAGTTGCGCCTCAACCACCCGAACAATAAATGGAAGATCGACAAGTCTGGGACTCCAGTATTTATATCTTTGGAGCAGCTTTTCTTTTTCACGACCCAACAAGAAAACTCCGGACTTCTCACTCTCGCTCATGACTCGTATCATTTGTGAATCGAGAATGCTTCCGAAGTCGCCGCTATCTATATCGATAAGTAAACTATCGCCAAGCCATGACGCGTGAAACTCGTCCTGAGTGTCCTTAAGGGCATCTCCAGCAGCCAATCGAGACAGTAATTTTTCAGCGATTTCAATGCATCCAAGTATCCCACCAACCAAGTTATCTCTAGGTAGATGTGCTTGATTAGGCCCGATATAGCAGAGATAGCCATTAGACGTGAGATGAGCACAGTTAGCCGGTATTCCAGGCGGACGTTCGATGACACGGATGTTTGGCAGCTTAGTAAAACCAACATCGCTGAAAGAGATGACCGAAGAATAACCAACACCATCAACAGTCAAAGATCCAAAGTACTTTGGGAGAGGATAGCTCTTAATTAACTCGAAGCCCCTGCAAACAAGAGCCTCGTGAATTCTTACAAAATTAACGTTCATTGATTAACCAGCAGTAATGTCGCCAACAGGTTTAACAGCGACTGTTGCAACGGGCACTGCGGTTTTAACGGACTCGATTCCAACTCGATTTGGATCATTCGGTAGCCGGCTTCCGAACTCTGCACGAAGAATGAAACAAGCCACACTCGGATCTTTGCAATCATTGATCGCTTGCTCCAGATGCTTCGCAAGCTTCTCAACACGGCTGACCAACAAGTCTCGAATTCCATCTTTGTCCAATCTAGCGGCGAGATCTTCCTGATCGGCTGCGGAGCGATGGGCTGTCACTGGATTTATGACCTTCCCGCGCAATATCCGCGGCAACTCCTTGCAGACTTTTACTAAAGCTAGATCATCCCGGCCATGGATGGCGACATCGAAAGCCTCTGCAGTAGCCACCATCAGCAGAATTGACTTTGGATCCTTGTCAGCTTCCCAGTCCTGATTATCACGCCACGCCTTTATATAGCGCATGATTCGCCGGAGCTGATCCCCCTTAAGATTGACCTCACCCTCCACCCACTCCTTAACCGGCCTAGGGTCACTATCCCGCCAACCATTTTTTTTGGTCGCCATGAGGACACCTTGGGTAGGGAGCAAATCCCAATTGTCATCAATGGAGAAAGCAGAATCCATGGTAAGACCTTTTTGCTCCATTGAGGCCCGTGCTTCATTGAGCTGTAAGAACTCATCATCTGGAATGCTGTAGACCGGGACGTCGATATGCGTCTCCGAATCGATGACAAGTCTGGTGCAATTGGGGTTGTCTGTGACCAGCCCCCATCCCTTTTCCTCAGCTAGCTCATCCAGGATGGCCTCAACCGTATTAAACAGAATGCTGCTCATCTCGGACGGCGGAGCTGACTCCATGTAACTGAAGGGCAGATATGTACCGTCGTCCAAGTCAGCCTGCTGAGGAGGCTTACAGGGAGCGTTTAGCGTTTTGTACGCCCAAGATCCTTGGGTGAAAAAGCGCGGAACTGGGACTCTTCCAGCTTCCTCTAAGGCCACTCTCAAACGTTTGGGCAGCTCGGTACGCAACGTGTTGCGGATATCCGTTCGAGCCTCAAGCATCGTCTTGGATGCATCCTCCTCCAGCGTCAGGTTGTTGATGAAGGTGTCTTGGTAGACCTTGCTACTGAACAAGCTGTGTAGATTGAGGAGTTCCATTGGATCGATCCCTGCCCACTGTCATTTCACATTGCCAGCACTATATGGGGTAGCATCATCAGCGGTCAATTTTAGTAGGAATGCGCGCATGTACGCCGTTTTTGGAATCAGAAACCTTCTTGCTGCCATCGTTACGATGGTCATTTTGTTCACCGGCATCGTGATGCTGATTCAGATGCCTGGAGATGCAATTAGCATCGGGCTGCTAGCAATGAAGGTCGGTACATACACTGTTAGCGGCTTTTTGGCTCTCGGGAGCATCAAACCCGTATTTGGATTTTTCTGGAACGTCATGAATCGAATACTGCCCAGTTCGTTTCCCAACATTACGGGAGAATGGGAGGGATACCTGGAGTCGAATGTCACGGTTCAGGAAATACTGCGTGAAGCTGCGCGGTCTACTGACAGGCAATTTGATCAATTCGATCCGGAGCAGGTGGAGACGATCAAATTGCTAAAAATTCCGGCTCGTATCACGATCAATGCGAACATTCTAAAAATCGATGTGACCATGGTCGTCACGAGTAGGGACAAGAAATCGCAATCTCACAGCATAGCCGTTAAGCCTTTGGTTTCAGTCAATGGCGAGCCTCATAGTTTGGCCTACATATTCCAATCTTCACGACTCAATCCAGAAGCAGATGACACCTCATCACATATAGGGGCAGCTCATCTACTCCTGACCCGAGAAAACGATTCGCTCATGCTCCAAGGCACCTACTGGACGTCTCGCAATTGGCGAAGAGCAAGTAATACGGCCGGCGCATTGACTTTCAAACGAGTCAAAACTTGATTCCCAGCTCGCGCAGCAGAGAATCTAATTGCGACTAACGCCCTTGACTTTTTCCGGATCTAGTTCTAGCCCTAGTTACCGCCATCGTTTGCAGCTGAGCTCTAGACCGCTTGAAAAACAATTCAAACAATAGAAGCATTAAAATAGGAAGAGAGTATCTAGTCTTTGCCACACATATCTTAGACCCTCTAGATGGCTAAGATTTAGTAGGCCTTAAGCAAACACGAAAACACGAAAACACGAAAACACGAAAACACGAAAACACGAAAACACGAAAACACGAAAACACGAAAACACGAAAACACGAAAACACGAAAACACGAAAACACGAAAACACGAAAACACGAAAACAAAATAAAGTTATGCATAATGCCATGCAAAATCAAACATAAAACTCTCGCTGCATTGCACTTATATGCATTGACTCAAAAAGTCACGGAGCAGTACGAACAAAGCTAAAATATCCATTTGTGGAGAGACTGGTAAAATAATTTCCTTGCAACTGCTCATAGTCATCGTGACTAACTTTTAGTAGTGCAGCTCCATCGTAAGTCGGTTCAGCCCCAACACTTATCTGTTTTGGACGAACAGTATAGACATAATGTAAAATCGGTCGACCGGATTCTGGATCGCGCTTAACTATCACTGCCTGTGTATTTGACTCAGAACTATCGGTTACAACCTCAAGAGAAATTTTGAAAAAGTCCTGAATAATGTGAACCTTTCCTTTTGCTTGCCCGGATTTGGCATCCATATTCCAGTCGATAGTTGCCAGCCACTGACCATTTAGGTCCGGAAATAGCAAGCGATTGAGTGCCGGAACAAGCTTCCAGATTTTTCGCCACCCCCATGCAGTGAAAGCCAATAACAGAAACTCGAGAATAGTTACGGTCCGAAAAACCTGGGCGAGATCAGCGTTTCCATAACAAGAAACGACGAACGCCCATATAGTGGCGTAGATCCCAGCAATAACGGCAATGATTTTAATCGGAGAGAATAAGGAAAACATTCAGTAATTACCCGTCTTCTTATGGGGAAATATAGCCATCCCGTAGGAGGCACTTAACACACCAGTAGCCAGTACCCCTGGAAGGTAGGATCCGAACAACGCAGCGGCATACCGCCCCCCGTAGTGACGTGTACGATCCCAATTTACTCCTGGGACGATTGGAGGAGAAAAATACATACCAGAAGCTACCAACACAAAGTCTTCGGTAAGAATATGAAACCCGTCGTGCACAGGGCATTCCTGCTCACCAAGCGCAGCGAGGTGGGAAGCCAACGTTCCCTTGGCAAGAGTTGGTTGTTCGTCAGTCAACGCACAAACAGGTAACTCCGTCACACCATCCCACACAATGACCCCAAGGCCGGTGAAGGCAGAAGTGGTACAAGATTGTGCCTTACGAAGCATCGCAGCTAGACGTGTCACGATTTCAGGGCTACTCATCAGCAGAAAAATTCAAGTTTGGTGGACGACTCAAGCATGGCTCTCTGACGCGCAGCTTGCCGATTGCTTCCAAATCAGCTAGGAGAAATAGGATCTCTAGGCTTTTGCAAATATGTTAAAAAACTAATCCATAGATCCTAACCGCGCCTACCTCGGCGTGTCCGCAGCTTAACCCATGCGCGAGGAGCCTGCGCAGCTAGCTTTTGCTGACCAGGATTGATGGAGACTGTCACTCTTCGCACAGCAAAAACCGATCCGTCACAAAAAACGACACAGTCCATATAATGTTTTCCAAGATACGCAGTGCTTTCCTCCACAGTGAACATGCCGCGCCCCTTTTTCGAGTGCCCCAAATCACCGATGTAATCAGCCTTTTCTCCATCATTCCTTACGGTCCAGCCAATCTCAGCAGAGTCAGGAACCGCTTGCTTATTAACAATGCTAAACACCAGCCATCGGTTCCGTTCTACGTTAGGTACCTCATTGCGGTAGGTTGTTAGTAAGGCTCCTCCCTTACGGTCATACACCGCGATATCAATATCCGGGACCTGCATCAGCGCCTTCTCAGTGGCGGACTCGACTACCTCAAGCTCATCTGTTTCGGGCAGAGGCATCAAGAACGAAAATGCCTGCTCCCAAGCGAGGACCGCAGAGGATTCATCTTCAGCAGCGTTTGCAGCCTGAGCCGAATCGTTCAGCCCCCTCAGCCTTTGCAGGAATGCATCCCAAGCGTCCATAGGTATGCGATTAAGGTCCTCGGTTTTATCGACTGGATTCGGAATGCTCCGATCTTGTGCCAATCGCTTGTAAATCCTGTCAACAACCGCAACAAGGACATCATCATCGCCAATACTTGGAATATGCTCCCCCCATACCTCGCAACATGCCTCAGCAGAGGTCACTGTAAGGAAAATAGAAGACGGGCGAGCCTCCGGCACATCATCGAACGCCACAGCAGCCCATCCCTTTAGATAGCGAACAAGACGTCGCAATTGTGAGCGGCTGTCGGGATCTACGGTATCCCTGAACCATTTATAGAGCTGCTTAGGATCGCTGTCTTCCCATCTACCGGAGAGACAAGCAAGTCGACGCTGATCCGTCGAAGGAATGAGACGATATGTCGGCGTATCAATATGAAACTGCTTCACATAGACCGCACGGGAGCATCGCTCCTTGGGAGGTTCCAGTACCTCCGTTAGCTCGACGCAGGAGCTCTTATATTCACATAACACGCTTTGCACCCAACTCCTCAATTCCTGAGCTGTGGGCGCTCCATCTTCCTCTTCTGGGTTCCACGCAAAATATACACCGACATCAACATCGTACTCCTCTCCCTTATGAACTGGCTTAATGAGTGTCCCATATTTGTAGGAACCTTGAAGCCAAGTTGAAACCGGGTAGCCCTGCACCGCAAGCCGCTCCTTCAAATACTCTGCCAACGCATTCCACTGTTCTTGCAGAAACGCTCGTTGTTCCGTTGTTGGAGTGACACGCGAATAAAGAGTCTGCTCGGCGGCACCATTGAACAAGCGTACGGCTTTTCCCATTGTCAGGAATCCTTCAATAATTGAAGTTGCGGTTGGTGATTAAGGTATGGCTGAAGCTTGGACCCTAGAATGTCTGTAACTGACTTTTCAGCTAAAGCCAAAAGCGTGCTTCTCGCAGCATCGGTTGTAACATCTAGGCCCAAGTCCTGTGCTTGCTCATTCGACGGTACCTGATCAATACGTAGGTAATTGCTACCTAATCGGTGCGCGACAAGTTGGTCGACCAACTGCTGTTGGGACGAAATAATGACGTTAAACAGTCGCTGTTCAGACATCCAATCAAGTATTCCGAATTCGCGGCCGGCAGCGTGAGAAATGGAATACTTTTGAGTTGTAGTACCAATACTTAAAAGCCGAAAGGCGTCTTTAGGTACGTTGAAAAAGTGCTCTGCCTCATGCTGCGCGACTAAATCTGGAGCATTCGCGAAAAGTCCTCCATCGGCATAAAGGCTATCGCTAATTTTGGCCAGTTCAAAAAATGTAGGTGCAGCTGCGGTTGCCAGCGCCACTTCCACAGCCTTCAGCTTCCAGTCGCGATTCCATTCTTGAAAGTGTCGGGTTTTAAATACTTGGGGTTTGCCCTCAGTAACATTAACCGCGGGTATTGCCAATGGGTGTAGTGCATCGCCGATTAAGGCATTTTCTGGGATGAGCTTTGTTATGACGGCCCGAAGCGGCTCGGTTCTGTAGCGTGGCTTGGACCTATGGACCCATAAGTCCCATGCTTTCGCTGCTGCATGACTTGGTTTTTTATAAAGAGGGAAAATGGAGGGGCCGTGTTCGATGAACACTTTAACTACTTTCGCCATGGGCACCTCAAAAGCTGCAGCCAAAGCGATGATGCCTCCGATGGAGGTGCCGCAAACTAGGTCAAAACGCCTCGCAATCGGATGCCCTACCTCTTTTTCCATCACGTCTAATACACGTGCTGTGAATAGACCACGGTAGCCTCCACCGGTAAGCGCTAGTGCCTGAAAAGGTGCTTCTGCAGTCCATTCCATGAGTAATGCCTATGAGCCAAGAGGTCCAAGTTGCACCATGCCACCAGTCGTAATTTACCGCAGCGTTCATCTCTGAACGGAGCTCAGTACTGACTACGGAAGCTTGAATAGTCCTTACCATCAGGTGTTACCCAAAAAAATCTTCGTATGGAGTAACTCTCGAATTGCTGGAACAGCTTAGCTCATCTAATGGGGAGAAAAGGCATTCAAACTCCAGCGCATTTAACTATTAAAACGCGCGGTTAAATTACTAAATAGTATTAAAAACCATGACATATTTATTATTTAAATCGGCCTAAGGGCAACATCCACCAAAAATATTCTCAAATTTTTGAGGTAGTTTTAGGGGTAGAAACAGATACCAATTCTGAAAAAATATTATTTCATAATTAGTTAGCGTTCAGTTCGACTCCTGGTGCCGCACCATACAAAACGAAGCCCTCGCAGAAATGTGGGGGCTTTGTTGTTTATGGGGTGCTCAATTTTCCTCCGCCCCCCTGAAAAACCTGTGGGAGCGAGCTTGCTCGCGATGAAGCCATCAACCCACCGACAATCTTCTCGTCCAAGACAACGGGCAGCCTTTCCCAGGCCAGCTCAACCAAACAACATCCTCTGCCAGTGATCCTCACCCACAATGGCAATCGAAGCACCCGCTTCCCGCAGCTCCACTGCCTTCATGATCTTCGTTCCGTAGGTACTGTGGCGCCACTGCTCATTACCCACGCTGCCGACCACCAGATAATGCACCTTCTCGCTTTTCTGCGATTGATCGCGGTGAATATCCTTCCGACTACGCCATTTCCACCCGTCACCGGGCTTTGGGTCACAGATCATCCGTTGAAACTTTAACTCGTTGTGGGTCAGCAAGCCGCTCTCGAACCTTATGAATCAAGGCCAAATCATCGTCGATCATCATGGCGGTCTTGGAAGATAGCTGATCCTGATTGGGCACAACCTGGCGTGATCTCTCCCCCGTCTGATGCGCAGCCGTAAGCACGTCTCGCTGAAATTTCTTGTATTCATCATCCATTGCAACGCTCCTCCGAACGCGTGTTTTCGCGCGCGCCCTATAGTCGGCTACATCGGCCAAAACGCAAACTATTGCCCATCCATAGAATCACCTAAACCTCCCCCGCCAGCATCAGGCCACGATTGCACCCTACCCAATCGCCCGCTACTCTCCAACCGTCGCTGCCAATTCAGCGACCGGGCCTGAGAACCCGAGTAAGATGCAGGCGCTACAGCGCCCGAACCACGTTTTGCGGCGTTTTTTTATGTCCGCATTCCGTGCAATGGCGGCTGTGCGTGGGAGACCTTCGGGTCTGCCGGGTTCCTGTATCTCCGGTTTCTCAGCCTGCGCACAGCTGCCACCCATTCGCCTGAGAACGAACGTGGCAGCTCATATCTGATATGGGAGTTCATCGATGCACGCCATGGATCTGCTGCAGTCTCGCTTTATCACGTTGCCAGCCACCCGCCGCCAGTTGGCGATTGGAGGTGCGCAATGACCCATCCCAAGGACCTCAAAACCCCAGGCCTAACCCCCTTCTCCTACCACTCCGACCGCCCGCTATTCCGCGTCAACAGCGGCATCCCTATTGGCGAAGCCCTATCCCACGCTTCCGACCTGCTTCACGTTGCCAAGGTCCTCGCCGAGGAAGCGGCGATGATTCGCGGCACGGATCGGTATGCCTGGGCTTCGTATTATTTGCAGGATATGAGCAAGGCCGTCATTGATGACGTGGTGAAGGTGCTGGAGGCGCCGGGGAGTCATCCGGCTTAAGGGTAGCGGGCCAATGCTGCTCGCTGGATGGGGCAGCATTGGCTTGAGCGGATAAAGAGGGGCTGCTTTACAGCCCAGCGGGAGCAAGCTCCCTCGCCACGGGGTTTGAGTCAGACCAACCGCGCACCGCCATCGATGTTCAGCGTGGCGCCGTTTATGAACGTGTTCGTCATCAGGAAAACCGTAGCCGCGCCTGCCTCAGCGGCAGTGCCCACGCGATGCAGCGGCAGCACCTGTTCCCATGCGCGAACGTACGCATCGCGCCCGTCACCCAAGGCTTTGCTGAAGATAGGCGTATCGATCGGGCCTGGAGACAGCGTGTTGACGCGGATGGGCGCCAGTTCCAAGGCCAGGCCACGGGCCAATGCTTCCATTGCGGCCGAAGCGGCAGCAATTATCGCGGTGCCATGGGCATTGGGCCGGTCGGCCAGGCAGCCTGATATAAAGGTGATGGAGCCTTCCTTGGACAAGCGATCCCCGAGCGCTCGGATCGCATGGATAGAGGCCCACATGCGCTCTTCGAACGCCCGGCGCAGGTAGTCGATTTCTGCATCCAGCACTTTGCCCGCCACGAAGGTGCCGGCGAACAGAACCAGATGGTCCACCTGCGGGATGTCCGCCAAGGCGGCGTAGATGGCTTCGCTTTGGGTGACGTCGGCGGCGCGCCAGCCGGCAAGGCCGTGTTCCAGGGCGGCTTGCTCGGCACGCTCGGCGTTGGAACCGATCACGATGACGGATGCGCCGGCGGCCTTGGCTTGAATCGCGGCGGCAAGACCGATGCCGGAGGTGCCGCCGAATATCACTACGGTGCGGTCCTGCAGTTGGGCAGGCAATGGTTGGGCGAATGAATGGCTCATGGTCTATCTCCTTGAACGCCTGGATGGCGTCGATGGGCAAAGACTAAAGATTCGAGCCAACGTTGATAATTGGGTCGCAAGTCGCTTTACTAATGCCATGAAGGAACAAATAGGTTTGGACCGCCTGACCGGTCTTATTGCCTTTGCCCGCGCCGCCTCTTTGGGCAGCTATACCGCTGCGGCTCGCGATCTGTCGGTGTCGCCGTCGGCCATCAGCAAGAGCGTGCAACGGCTGGAGCAGCATTTCGGGTTGAGTCTGTTCAGCCGCACCACCCGCTCGTTGACTCTCACCGTCGAGGGCCGGGACCTGTACGAACGGGCGCTGCGGATTCTGCGGGAGGTGGAAGACATCGAGCAGGCCGCCGTGGCCTCGCGCGCTGAACCCTCCGGCACCTTGAAAGTGACAGCGCCACCGCCTATCGGGCTGAACATTTTGGCGCCGGCGATCCCCAGGTTTCGCGAGCGCTACCCCAAGCTCGCCATCGACCTGCGCTTGGGCGATCAGTTTGCCGACATCGTCGAGCAGGGCATCGACGTGGCCGTGCGCGTGGGCAACCTGGCCGATTCCCGTCTTATCTCTCGCACGCTGGGCCCGCATCGAATTTGCGCTTTTGCTTCGCCAGCCTATCTGGCCAAACGCGGCACGCCGCTGGAACTGAGCGACCTGGCCAACCATGATTGCGTGAATTTTCGCTACCAGAGCTCGGGCCAAGCGCTGCGCTGGCCGTTCAGCGTGGGGGATCGCACGGTGGAGATCGCGCCCGACGCCTCCATCGTCATCGACGCCAGCGATGCGGTGGCTGCGGTACTCGCTGCTGGCGGCGGCATTGGAATTTCACCGACCTATGTCGCGGCGCCCTATGTTGCCCGGGGTGAACTGACGCCGCTGTTTCCACAATTTGCCATTGATCGCTCCTCCATTACGGCGTTGTGGCCGGAAAGCCGCCGCGGAAGTCCGAACGTCAAGGCGTTCGTGAGTTTCCTGAACGAGCTGTTTCCCACTCCTACCGCGTGGGATGAGATCGTCGCGAAGGGCTCTTTGAATCCACTCTAGAATGTTTGCTTGCGGAAAAGGACTGCTTCGCAGCCCAGCGGGAGCAAGCTCCCTCGCCACAGCCTCATCTAATCATTTGCCTCGCCGATAGCTTCAGGTATGAGCCGTCCCAAGGCTCTGCTGGCGCTCGACTACACTTGCCCAGACATCTCGCTCCAGGAGCAGTTAGCGATGAAGATCCGCACCAAAGTCATAGGCTCGGGGTTGGTCAGTCTTTCTTTTGCGCTGCTGCTAGGCGGAATCGGGTTGTGGGGCTATCACTCCATGACCGAGGCCCTGGTGCAGAACGAGACCAGTATTTCGGCCATGCGCAAGCACATGGAGGCGGACATGATGCACGACGCCATTCGTGCCGATGTGCTGGCCGCCCTGCTGGTGAAGCCGGGGGATGCGCAGGGGGCGAAGGAAGTGTTGGACGGGTTCGATGAGCATACGCAACGGATGCGCAAGGTCATCGCCGAGAATGCCGAGGCGAAGTTGCCAGGGGATGTCGCCAAGGCGATTGGCGAACTCAAACCGCAAGTCGAGACCTACATCGGTAAAGCCAAGCAGATCATCGACCAGGCGCTGGGCGGCGCCCAGGATGCCCATGCACTGCGGGCGGAGTTCGATGGCGCGTTTTCAGCACTGGAAGAACGCAACGAGGCGGTCAGCGAGCTGATCGAAAACCAGGCGCAATCATCGCGCGAACATCAGGACAGCAGCATTCAGACCTCGGAGCGCTGGCTGATCGTGACCTTGCTGGCGACCTGTGTCGCCCTGGCGTTGTTGTCATGGAGCCTGCTCAAGGCGGTGCTCACGCCACTGAACAAAATCATCGTTAATACCCAGGCGATTTCCCAAGGCGATCTACAGCGCTCGATGGGGGCTCAAAGCAAGGATGAGCTGGGTCAGTTGCAAGGCGTGATCGAGCAGATGCAGACCAATCTGCGGCAGATGATCGCCACCATTCGCGGTCAGAGCGACGAGTTGCACGGCACGTCGCGGAATCTGGGTGATACGGCGCGGCAGATCGTTTCCAGCGCTGACCAGCAGGCCCAGAGCGCGACCAGCATGGCGGCGAGCATGGAGCAGATGATGGCGAACATCAGCCAGATCCATCAGCACGCCGACAGTGCGCGGACGATTTCGGCGCAATCCGAACAATTGGCGAGCAGCGGCGGCCAGGTGATTCTCGGGGTGGTGGAAGGCATGAACCGGATCGCCGAGGTGGTTAACCAATCGTCCAGCAAGATCACGGCGTTGGACGCGTCATCCGAGGACATTCATTCCATCATCCAGGTGATCAAGAGCATCGCCGAGCAAACCAATTTGCTGGCCCTCAACGCCGCCATCGAGGCCGCTCGCGCCGGTGAGGCGGGCCGTGGTTTTGCGGTAGTGGCCGACGAAGTGCGCAACCTGGCAGCGCGCACGACGCAGTCCACCCAGGAAATCACTGCGATGATCGAGCGCATCCAGTCCAGCGCCCGGGACGCGGTGGCGAACATGCAGGCATGCGTCAGCCGCGTGGACGAAGGTGTCAACCTGGCCCAGCAGGCCGGGGTGTCCATCAGCGAAATCCGCACCGGCGCCCGGCATGCCGCCGAGGTGGTGGAAGAGATTTCCCAGACCATTGCCGAGCAATCCAAGGCCAGTGACGAGATGGCCCAGCGGGTGGAGTCGATTGCCGAGCAGTCCAGGGAGAACACCCGTTCGATTCATAACCTGACGCAAACGGCGGATCAGTTGAACGACGCGGCGGGTTCGATGCAGGCTTCGGTGCAGCAGTTCAAGATTTGATCAATCGGGGCTGCTACGCAGCCCAGCGGGAGCAAGCTCCCTCGCCACGGGTTACCCGGTGTGAATCAGGTTGCTGGCTCACTCAAACCTGGCTCACCTCGAACACAAACGAAATCTCCCGCTTCTGGGCGCTCCAGACATACCGAATATGCTTGCCCTGCACCGGGATCGATACCGCCGGCGGGCGGAACGCGGCCACACATTCGTGACCGGGCAGGCGGACGCTGTTGTACAGCAGGCCCCATGACAAGGTTTCACGCAGGTCCCGGGCGAACACCTGCGACGGGCCATAGGCGGCGGGGTCGGGGTTGTACAGATGTGGGTAATCGTGACGGATGTCGTGCAGGGGTTTGACCACTTGGTTGACGTAGGTGCGCATCGTCAATTCCAGATCCGGTTCGTTGGTAGCCCCCAGGAACCGGGCCTGGTGATAACACGTCTCGGCAATCGCGGCTTCTTGGCTGCTGGCGGCGTAATAAACGCCGAAGGTGCCATCGCTGAAGCGGCTGCTTTTGCCAATGTGGGTAAATGCCGCCATCACCGGTGAGGAGCCCGGCCCGGAGACGCGGTCTTCGGGACGCACCCGGGAGAGCACGCCGGCTTCTTCCATGAGCCGGTCGTTGGTCAATGCTTCCAGGGCATAGGCCGTGGGCAAGTCTTCAGGATCGAGCACATCTTCGAACAACGTGATCGGCGGAAAACTACTGTTGACGATCCGATAGGCCCGTTTCCATTGCGGGTCCGCCAAAGGTGGCGTCATTAGCCGCGCACTCCATCGAGGTATCGCCGCACATCGGCAATGTCCACCACCCGGCCGGCCAGCATGTAGGACAATGCCGACTGGCCATTGAACGGCGCAGCGGTGTTAGGACTGCTGATCCACTGATACGCACGGTCCCGGCTGTTGCTGAAGATGATGCTCAACGCCTTGTGTATTCCCATGAGATAGGAAATGCGCTCGAGGGTGTCTCGCGGCAGCCTTACGTTATCGGGCAGCTGTTTGTACTTGTAGAAGGTCGTGTTGCCTACTTTGCCCAACAACGTACGCTGCTGCTCGACGCTGCAACCCCACAGCTCCATGAGATTGAAGAAAAATTTCAACGCGACTCGTCCCGCATCCGGGGAATCCAATTGTTGCTGTGCGTTGAGGCTGACGGAGGAAATCGCCATGAGTCTTGGCTCCCTTGTTGCTGACTGATGCCTAGAGAGTAGTACACATATGGATAAAGTTTAAGTTTTAATTCGCAAGCGGACAAACAAGAGCCCCAGTAACGGCTCATTCATCTCGACGTGATTGTTTTGATAAAGACCGACCTGCAAGCCAAACCAGCAAAAACCTCAAATCCCACATAAGCTCCAGTTATCGGCTGCCGGCGCTTTTCGCTACAAAACCGCGACAACCGTGGCAAGGTGCTTGATGATAGCCACCATCGCACCGCCGGGCCCGGGCCGGGTGCACAACAATAGCGAGCCCACTTGAGCAGAGGGCATTACCTCATGGATAGCAGAACCTTACGTAACCTCATGCGCATCGTTCAGACCGGTTCGTTGTCGGCGGCGGCGGAGCAGTCGTGCCTGACGGTGCAGGCATTGGCGGCGCAGTTGAACAAGGTCGAGGAGCAGTTCGGGTTCAGGTTGTTCCGGCGCTCGAACAAAGGCCTCACGTTGACCAGCCAGGGCTCGGAACTGACGCCTTTCATGGACCAGGTCCTTGCGGCCACTCGGCAATTGGAAGAGAAAGTCACGGCGCTCAAGACGCCCAGGCAACGCAGCCTGAAAGTGGCGCTCAATACCACCCTGCCTGGTGATTTCAATCGTCGGATGATCGATCGCCTGATCGCTGTGTTCCCTCATTATCAATTGGAATTCAGCTACGCCGAATCGATGGAGAACCTGAGCAAACTCAAGAACGAAGACTTTGACCTGGCCATCCTGATCGGACAACAGAGCGGTTTTTCCAGCATTCCGATGCCGGATGTACAGGTGCGGGTGGTTGGCGCCCACTGTGGTGACGAAGACGATTCCCTTGGCCTGCTGGGCGACAAATTCCAGGTGCGTCCTGCGCAAGAATGTCCGTATTCCCACAGCTTTCTTCGCTTTCTCGACGCGGGTCTCGGCGAATATGGGCCAAGCCAGCGAATGGTTTATTCCTGCAGCGAAACGCTGACGCTGTCGTTGATCACCCAGCTTGATGGCTTGGGGCTTGTGTCCCGCGACGCGGCGCTTCGCAACGGTTTGGCGATTTTCCCGGACTTCGAGGATTTCCTTGAAGTACGCCTGGCGGTGAACAATCCCGAACTGTCCGACCAGGCGTTGCACGACGTGGTCGACCTGACGCTACAGGAACGAGCCGAGCGCGATATACGCCGCCGTCCCCACCGCTACGCTGAGAAACAGGTTGCGGCTGAAATACGCACATAGCAGCGTCGGAATCGCGGCATAGAACTCGGGGCGGTCGAGCTGGATGTGCTGATCCTTGATCAGCAACGGCGTCAGGCTGATCGCGGCGACGATCGCCACCGGCAGGTATTCCAGGGCACGTGCGACGAAGGGCGGCCAGTTTTCGGTATTGACCTGCAGCGGCAGGGCCCGTGGCAGGAAGGTCACGGCCATCATCAGCGCAACGGCCAGGATCAGGAACGTTTGGTCAGGCATACGCCCACCCCGCAGCCAACGAACGTGGCGATGAAGACATTGAAGGGCGAACTGCCCACCAGGCTCAGCGCACCCATGCAGACGACTGCCGCCAACGCCGCGATCAGCTTGTTGCGCGTGTTGCACAACGAAACCAGTACGTAGAGCATCATGGCGGTCAGGGCGTAGTCGAGCTGATACTTGATCAGGTGCGCCGCGTATTGGGCGCAGATGGCGCCCAGCAAGCCGCCGAGCACCCAGGATGTATGGCAGAACAAATTGAAACCGATCAGGTAGCGAACACTGACCGGCGCCCCGCTGCCTAGCTTGACGCTGTGAAAGGCGAACGACTCGTCCGTGAGCCCCACCGCATAGCACCAGCGCTCGAAACGACTGAGCCCCAGCGCACGCAATGCCTTGGCCATGTAGACCGACATCAGCATGTGACGGGCATTGATCAGGAACGTGGTCAACACGATGGTGGTCAACGACGCGCCGCTGGAAATCAACGCCAGCGCCGCGAATTGCGAGGCGCCTGCGTAGACGAACAGGCACATCGCGACCGGGAGCCACAAGGGCAACCCGGCGTTGACTGCCATCAGACCGAACACAAACGAAACCGTGAAATAACCTGCTACCACCGGACTGGCTTCAGCAAAGGTTCGTGAGGCTTGTGGTTCGACCGCCAGCGGCTGGCTGGAAGTCTTGTTCATAAATCCCTCTCGAAAGTAATTTCGCCCCGGGGCTCGCAGAACCCCTGGGCAGCCCAGAAACGCTTGCCGGCCAGATTGCTTTCGTCGACGAACAGGAACATGCGCAGCACGCCTACCCGTTTCATGTCGGCTGACGCCGCTTCCACCAGGCGTTGCCCGAGGCCTTGGGTACGATGCCTGGGGCTGACGGCCAGGTGGTTGATCGTTCCGCGCGTGCCGAGCATACCGCCGATCACCGCACCCACGACCTCACCCTGGGCATCGAAGGCCATGTAGGCGGTCGTGGTTTCCTGCAACAACACCCCACGCAAGAACCGGGCATCCTGCCACTCGCAGAATGACACTTCGTCAAAACCGCGAAAGAACTGCTCCAGTCGTTCGGCATCCCTGACCATGGCCCGGCGCAACAGCACTTGTTGCACCGAATCATCCAAGGGCTCGAGCTGCTCAGCGAACAATGTCGAAAGCGGTCCCGGGCCGCGAAAACGAAATCGCCAGAATCTGCCTGAACGCCATTTCATGACTATGGACGTTGCGGGCAGGGGTCACATAGTGGCGCATGTCGCGGTCGAGGAAGAATGTCGTATCGAGGATATCCTCGTAAGTGGTTGCCGCCAGTTGCTCTTCCTGAGCGCTGTACAGACGACTTTCCGCGCCCGCCACATTGTGTCGGCCCCAGAAATGCACGCCGCTGAACGGGTAGCCATCGCAATGAATGCCTTCAGGGGTGATTTCCAATTGCTTGCCCGGCTTGATCTCGATGCGGATCTGATGGATCTGGCACTGCCAGACTTCATCATGCAACTCCGGCGGCAGGACGTTCTTGTACACCTCGAAGTCCGTGTCGATCAGGCTGCGCATCACGGGCGAGTTGATCACTTCATTGGAAAAGTCCTGGAAGTGCCGCTCCAATCCGCCGACATAGCTGTTATTGGCCTTGGACTGGACGTAGGCCCGGTGTTCGAGCTGCTTGAGTTCACGGGTCGCGGGGTTGTATTCGAAGTCGCTGTAGCGGCGAAAACGCATGCCTGACTCGGCCTGGCCGTAATAACTGTCGGGCTCCATGTTTTCCCAGCTTTTGGTCAGCCGGACAAAGTCGCCGAAATGACCGTAGAGATTGAAGTCTCCACCGCGGACGTTGACGTATTTGTCTCGTCGTAGCGCTTCGCCCACTTCCCTGTTCAGAACGATCATTTTTCAAAGGTCTCCGCTGCATTGAGCGGACTAATCTAGTAGGTGCAGGATTTGCGTCCATGAGAAAGTATTTGAAGCATTTCAAGCCGTACTTGAAACGGTACAAAAAGTTTCGTCAGTACGACTTTTTTGCACGGAAAAACGCGTTTGCGACGTCATTTTTGCAGTGAGCGACGGCGAATTCCGTTTTTGTCCTAACTGCGCAATAAGTGACGCAGCACTGCGCAATTTACTAGGCGTTTTCGCCCCGCACGACTTGCCTTCAAACATCCAAAAAACGCTTCAGCCCGGCTGTTCACGGGCCTTCCTGAAACCTGGCTCATTCCTTGATAGATGTGCGGCCCTCACCGGGGCAATCCCCGGCCTCGCACCTTCGGCAAGGAGAGCCCAATGGCCACCCCGACGTTCATTCCACTCGACCCCAGGACATGGCTGGCGCAACAGCCATTGCAGGAAAACGAGCACCTTTATCTGATCATCAGTGCGGCAAGCGAGGCCGATGCGCTGCAAGCCCTTCGCACTTCGGTCCCGCTCCATCCGTTGCAACCCGTCTGGAGCGACACCCCCTACGCCACCTGGCAAGCCGTGATGCCCTACGTGACCGAACTCGACCCCGGCTCGGCATTCCTGTCCTGGATTGCCGAAACCGACAGCCTCGACTGGGGCTGGCTGGCCGTTTCCCGGTGTGATCCGGAAGAAGTGTTGGCGCACCTGCGCAGCCTCACGCAAGTGAAGATGCCGGACGGCAGCGAGGTCTTTTTCCGGTTCTGGGATGGGCGCTTCATCCATCCGATCCTCGAACACCTCGGTGAAGCCGCCGGGGATATGTTGCCGGTGTTTGAGCGTTATTTGATCAACGGCAAATGCTTGGAAAACCCTGCGAGAAAGGTTCCGGCGGTCAAGGATTGGCCGTGGTGGGAGGTGCCGAAGGAGCTGTCGGACGCACTGGCGGAGCAGAACCCCTCGGCACGGGTGGACGGCCTGATGCAGTGGCTTGAGGAGGAGCGCCTGGATCTTTATAGCGCTTGGCCCACGGACAATCTGAGATTGAAAGTCAGCCGCTGCGTACGCCGTGCAAAGGTTCAGGAAGCGCTGCAGGCAACCCTGCTGAGCGAGCTGATCCTGGAGCAATGTTGATGTCCGCAACGGATCACATTGCTTTCGTCGATGAGGAACTTGCGGCCTTCAAGGACAGTTTGAAGCGCTATCAAGAGCAGACCCGAGCCTGGTATTCGCAGTGGGCCGATGACGTCAGCAGACTCAATGACTTGCCTTCTCTGATGGGCATGGAGCGGGTCATCAAGGTCGGTGACGGCCAAAAAACCGTGGCCATGACTGACGGCGAATTCAACTCGAATGTAGCGCGGTGTCCGCTGAAGGGGCCGTTGCTGATCGAAAGCAAATTCGAGTCGGTCTACGACATCCCGATCGGCGATATCGACGTTGAAATCATCGATGTGGAGAGTGGGGCCACCAGCAAAATCAGACTCGACGCCCAGGGAAAGGCCAGCTGGACCGACGGTGTACCCGGCAAGTACTACCAGATACGCGTGCACAGCAACGTCACGCCTGCCCAGATCGACGCGTTGTTCAGCACTTATGACGGGCTGACGGGCGAGCTGGAAAAATTCCTGCGCAATAAATGGGAAGGCCCGGCGGGGCATCGGCAGCAATGGTCGAGCCTGTCTTTGTCCGGCACGGCCCTGGCGGTGGGCAGCGGCATCCTCGAAGGCGGCTGGGAAGCCATCAAGGGTGTGTGGGACGGCATCAGCCTGGTGCTGGAAATGCTGAAAAACCCGGCGAAGTTCATGGTTGAACTGGGCGAAGGGGCCGATCGGCTCATTGAAGTCGCCAGACAAGCACCCGAGGTCATGAAAAAGGCCATGCTGCTGGCCAGCGACGAGGCTGCGCTCTTCCTGATGATGCGTTGTGCGCTGATCTGGTTGGCAAGCCTGCCGCCGATGCAAATGGCCGGCGATGCCGCAAGGATGACCACCGCTGCGGTCATGGGAATCGTGATCGACATCGTGTTGGCAATTGTCCTGACGGTGGTTGCCGAGGGTACCGGGGTCATTTATCTCGCGGCACGGTTGAAGAAATATGGGGAAATCATCCTCAAGGCGGTGATCGGTTTCGTAGAGTCAGTGTTTGCCATCATCGACGGCTTCATGGGGTACGTCGCCAAGTACATTCCAGTAGCGGTGCGGGGCACGGCGGCGCCCATGAAAAAAGGCGCGGTCGAGCTGCGCATCGATGGCAAGAGGAACGCCAGGATCGCCGCTGGCAAGACGGTCGACGATGCTTCGAAGCAGGCGACGACGCCGACCGGCAAGAGCGCCGAGCCCGCCGCCCGTACCTGCACCGACAAATGCCCGGTCTCGATGGTGACCGGCGAAGAACTGTTGACGCTCAACGATGGCCAACTCGATGGCCTGCTGCCGTTCGAGTGGACTCGCCTGTACCGAACCAGCGCAGCGGAAATCGACTGCGGCCTGGGTTATGGCTGGAGCCACGCACTGGCCCATCGGCTTGAAATCAATGCTGAAGAAGTCATTTGGACCGATCACGAAAATCGATCCATCCGCTTCCCGCGCCCGAGCAAGCAGCGTCCAGCGATTAGCAACAGTCTGTCCCGTGCGGCTATTTACCTGGGCGACGCTCCCAACGAGCTGATCGTGGCTCAAGCCGGGCAACGGCCCTCGTTCTATCACTTTCATTTGCACAACGATGGCGCGAGCTTGGTTGCCATCAGCGACAGCTATGGCAATCGGCTGCGCGTTACTCGCGACGTGCTTGGGCAGATCAAGCGCCTGGACAACGGTGCCGGGCGCGGGTTGCTCTTGCGCTACAACGGCAGTCGCATCGTCGCGGTCGATTACCAACAACTTAATGCTCAGAACATGCTGGAACGGTGCTGGACGACCGTCCAGACGCTGATCACCTACCACTATGACGCCCAGCATCGTCTGGTCGAGGCGACCAACGCCAGCGGGGAGACCGAGCGTTATCGCTACGACGAGCAACACGTCATCACCGAACGACAGTTAGCCGGTGGCGCCAGTTTTTTCTGGGAGTGGGAAAACGAAGGGAAGCAGGCCCGTTGCGTTCGTCACTGGGCCAGCTTCTCGCAAATGCATGCGAGGTATGCCTGGGACGATAAGGGCAGCGTCACCGTTACCCATGGCGACGGCAGTGAAGAGATCTACACCCACGACGACAAGGCCCGGCTCATCAGCAAGACCGATCCGGACGGCGCGCAACATCGAAAGGCCTATAACGAAAAGGGCCAGCTGATAGCAGAAAAAGATCCGCTGGGCGCCGTGACCGAATACCGCTACGACGAGGACGGCTTGCTCACAGCCGTCATCCCGCCGGAAGACGAAGCGGTCGTCTACGAACACATCAACGGCTTCGTGAGCGATGTACATCGTGGCAAAGCCAGCTGGAAATACCGCCGCAATCGGCAGGGCGATATACCCCGGCAGATCGATCCTGACGGAAACATTACTTACTACCACTACAGCGACCAGGGGCGCCTGAGGCTCATCAGCCACCCCGACGGTAGCGCTCACTCCTTGGCCTGGAACAACCTCGGTCAACTGGTTGAAGAATGCCTGCCCGACGGCAGTCAGCTTCTATACACCTACGACACGCTCGGCCGGCAGGCCAGCCGCCAGGACGAACACGGCGCCATCACCCATTACCAATGGGACGCCGTGGGCCGCTTGCTGCAAATCACCTTGCCCGGTGGCGCCACCCGCACCTGGCGCTACAACGCCTACGGCAAGGTCATCGCCGAACGGGACGAACTGGGCCGCACCACCCGCTACGAATACGCCGACGATTTGCACCTGATCAGCCGCCGCCTCAGCCCCGACGGCAGCGAACTGAAATATCGCTACGACTCGGCGCGGCTGTTGCTGACGGAAATCGAGAACGAATCCGGCGAACACTATCGGCTGGACTACACGCCCAACGGACTGATCCGACAGGAAACCGGATTCGACGGCCAGCGCACCGGTTATGCCTACGACCTCAACGGTCACCTGCTGGAAAAGACCGAGTTCGGCGCCGATGGCAGCCAACTGATCACCGCCTATCAGCGCGACAGCGCCGGTCGCCTGCTGCGCAAGACCTTGCCAGATGGCGAGGCGGTCGATTACTGCTACGACGCCCTTGGCCGTTTGGTCAGCGTCGACGACGGCCATTGGCCGCTGGCCTACGAGTACGACGCCCAAGACCGTCTCGTCGCCGAACACCAGGGCTGGGCCACCCTGCGTTATCGCTACGACAGCGTTGGTCGCCTGATCCACTGTCGCCTGCCCGACCGCAGCACCCTCGACTACCGCCACGCCCGCGGCGGCGCGCTGATCGCCATCGACCTCAACGGCACCTGCCTGACCGAACACCGCTTCAAGGGCGGCCGCGAAACCCAACGTCAGCAAGGCCTGCTGCTCAGCGACTACCGCTACGACGAACAGGGTCGCCTCAAAGCCCAAACCGTGTGGCAGACCCAGCAGCACCAACTGTTCTGGCGTGACTATTCCTACAGCGCCAACGGCAACCTCGCCGCGCTTTCCGACAATCGAAACCGCCGCAGCTACCAATACGACGCGCAAGATCGCCTAGTCCGCATCGACCATGCCCACAGCCAAGGCCCCGAACGCTTCGCCCACGACCCAGCCGGCAACCTGTTGCTGCAAGACCGCCCCGGCCCGACCACCCTCAAGGCAAACCGCTTGCTCATGGAGGGCGACCGTCACTACGACTACGACGCCTACGGCAACCTCATCCGCGAACGCCGCGGCAAAACCCAGTGCCTCGTCACGCACTACCGCTACGACAGCCAACACCGCCTCATCGGCGTCACCAGCCCGGACGGCAACGAAACGTCCTACCGCTACGATGCCTTCGGCCGACGCATCGAAAAGACCGTGGCCGGCCAGACCACGGAATTTATCTGGCAAGGCGATCAAGTCATCGCCGAAAGCAGCGACCGCCACTACCAAAGCTACGTCTACGAACCCGGCACCTTCCGCCCATTGGCCCTGCTCGAAGGCGAAGGCCCACAAAACGCCACGCCGTTCCACTACCACAACGACCACCTCGGCACGCCCCAGGAACTGACCAGCCACCAAGGCGAAATCGTCTGGGCCGCGCGCTACAACGGCTACGGCAAACTCACCGAACTAAGGCACGGCAACAGCAAGCGCCTGGAACAGCCGCTGCGCTTCCAAGGCCAATACCACGACCGGGAAAGCGGCCTGCATTACAACCGGCACCGGTACTACAATCCGGAGACGGGGCGGTATCTGACGGCTGACCCGATAAAGCTGGCAGGTGGGTTGAATGCCTACCGGTACGTGCGCAACCCGACGGGGTGGGTGGATCCGTTGGGGTTGGATGGGTGTCCTCCTGATGGAGATCAGGAGAAATCGACCTCTCCTGAGAAGAGAGCCAGAGTTGACACCGGGGAACCGCCGCTTCCAGATATCAAGTGGTCAAGCCCTAGTGTAAGGAGAGCTTCTGAAGCTCTGGATAGAGGTGAAATCTCTGTCACCGTAAAGAGCCGTGCGGAAGCAGAAGAGATTTTTTTAGGTAGATATGTAGGCGACGGATACAGAAACGCCGAAGAATTTAATTCAGCAACAGCAAAAAAGCATTTCAGAAAAACAAAAGAGCCAGAGAACTATTACCATTGGGACGACACACCGATTTCGAATATAAAAACCAGGAAAGTAACAATGGCAAATCATGACCCTGCCGACCCACATGGCGATCATCCACACTTACAACTTCACCCAACAAAAGGCGAAGCTATAAGAATCTATTGGCAAAACCCATACGAGAACCAAAAATGATTAAGGTAAATGTTCCAAAAAAAGTATGGTGGGGTTTAGAAGCAAAGTCGTATACCGAAATCGCACAAGAATTGCCATCGCCAGATAATAGCTTGCGAAGATGGATAGCTATTTATGCAATTTATCACCTAAATTTTAATAATAGACTGCCTGGCAGACGCTATTACAGCTTTCTGGAAAAGGCTAGAGGCTCAAAATATTTAGTCGTTGAATTCACAATTGAAAAAATACTACTTGAGACTAGAGATAGCATTGGCGCCAACGACACAACCATTACATATAGTCAAACAATGGATAGCGAAGAGGAAATAAATGATTTCCTAACGAGCAAAGGAGTGGACCAGCAACTATTTACACCTCCGTGGACATGCGATTACCCATTGGACTAACCACCAGCCTAGACGATGAGACAAAAAGCTTCATTCAACAGCAAGAGGTTAAAATCCTGGACATATCATATAACAAACCAATCACCCCAGACATATGGGCATCACAATGAGCTATATAGCGAACGAAATCGATATTGCAATCAAAACCAATTTTCTACCGCACAAAAAATTAAGCACTCAGGCTGTCGAAAAATTAACATTGAAATTAATAGAATCGTTCTTGGTTTTTGGGACAAAAACCCTCGACCCGACAAATCTGAGAGCCCCTAAAAAAACGTATGACCCTGCTTTCTGGAACAAAATCGACAAGATAATTCATATACAAGCCCCCATACTAATAGTACAAGACACAAAAACTCACGGATGGGAGTTCGAAACCTCACGCGACTTGACGACATTATTGAGTGAAACCACCGGATATCCATTCTGGATCACCAGTAAAAATTTAAACTTCCTCACCTACATGGATGATCACGATTGCGTGTATACCAGTAAAGCCACACCCATATAGCGCAACAGTACAGGAAGCGCATTCGCCAGATAACATTCAGCGAGAAGTAAGCCATGTGGCCATATAACATTCAAAACAATGCACAGTGGATCTATGTATTTGGAAAAAACCACACACCAAAAAACATCAACATCTCTTATGCGATTTTTGAAAACCAATCAATGAGATTAAAATTAAACAGCCCAATAGAGCCCGACCACTGCCCCTCTAAATGGACCGACAAAGGGTACAATGAATTTGAATTCGAACTACTACTTGACCAGGTCAACTCAATTACCATCAACGAATTTAATTTTTCCGGCCCCATCTGCATATCCATTGAAAAGAACAAAACAGATCACGAAATCCACTTAAATACTTTAGACAAGTGCATAACGAAATGTACGGCGAGAGGCGTGTACATCTCCAACATAAAAGCCTATCACAATGACTACTCCGAATAGTGACCATCGAATGAAATCTTAAAAAATCATTGACACCCCAACAAATAATAAGCTAACCGTCAAGACAACCAAACAACAAGATAGCCTTTTACTTCAAGCCTTCAACGACACTTAACTTATAGAACTAAAAACCAAACATTTTCTGCTATGTAGCCCCTCGGCTTACAAAAACATAATGAAGTAATCTCTATATCAGGCGCATCAATGAACATAAACGATCAAGAACTCATTCCCAGAAAAGTATGGTGGGGCTTGGAAGCAAAATCGTACACCAGAATTGCACAGGAGTTGCCATCACCAGATGAAAAATCAAGAAAATGGAGCGCTATCTATGCGGTTTATCATTTAAATTTCGACGACAGATTCCCTGGCGACAGCTACTACGATTTTTTGGAGAACGCTCAAGGTTCGAGATATGTCGCAATTGAATTTACAATTCCAAAATTAACTTTTGAAATCAACGACGGTGTCGACGACCGTGACGTGACAATTACATATAGCCAAACAATGGACACAGAAGAGGAAATAAATGATTTCCTTACACACAAAGGAGTAGACCTACAGCTATTTACACCTCCATGGAGGTGCGACTACCCCTTATAGCAATTAGCCAACCTTAACTTAACCCCCCAAATGGATAACGCACATGATTGAAAATGAAACCACCACCAAATCAAACAACAAAAAAAACCATATTTCCAGAAAGGTATGGTGGGGCTTAGAAGCAAAATCGTACATCGAAATTGCACAGGAGCTGCCATCATCAGATGAAAGTTTAAGGAAATGGATCGCTATCTATGCGGTTTATCATTTAAATTTCGACAACAGGTTTCCTTGGCACCGTTACTACGAATTTTTGGAGAATGCTAAAGGATCGAGGTATGTCGCAATTGAATTTACAATTCCAAAATCAACTCTTGAAATCAATGACGGTATCGACACCAGTAACGTGACCATTATATATAGCCAAACAATGGATACAGAAGAGGAAATAAATGTTTTCCTAACGAACAAAGGAGTCGACCCGCAACTATTTACGCCTCCGTGGACGTGCGACTACCCGCTGGACTAACCACTGGCCTAGACAATGCGCACAAAAGGCCTCACTCAACGGCAAAAGGATTAAATCCTGGGCAAATCACACAACAAACCAACCACACGAGACATATTGGTATCACAACGAGCTATATAACGAATGAAATCAATATTGCAATCGAAATATAGCTCCCGAAGAAATCATTGCCCTTCGCCCATCAAAGTGTGATAAAACGATGCATTCTTTGTCTCTCGACGGCCATTACATCTATAAGCTAGCGCCTTGGTTAAGCTGGAGCGATCTTCTATATGGACTCGAACAAAACTATATAGATGAAAAGGAAATTTCAGATTACATCTGCTGCAGCTTGACGATCACACACCCTAAAGAGGCATATGAAATTGCGGTTACTCCGATAGAAAACCAGCACCTCATACATCAACTGCTAAGCACCCTGGCGAGCCAAAGCAAAGAAAAAACGACAAACACAACCGAACCCTGGCTATTCCTGTCCCTTTCTTTTTTATTTGACAATAAACATCTATACAACAACATTTATGAAGAACTAGAAATATTATATTCGGACTTCAACTATCCAGAGGAGCTAGCACCATTGATCCGCTACATGCCAGCATCGGATGGCACGGAAGGCTCCAAAGACTACCTGCTCAAAAATTGGAAAGCCGCTCTATCGCAGTATGAACAACTATTCGCAGAACGGCGAAACCCACAATAAAAAACCCCGGCCAATCGCCATGCCGGGGTTCCATGGAAGGCTTTTAAACCCCATCACCCATCAAAAAACATCAATCGGATAATCCACAAACACCCGCAGCTCATTACCGCTGACGTTGTACTCACTGGACTTCTGCGACACACGCAACACCGAACTGCGCAAGCGCACGCTCAGGTCCTTGGCCGGGCCGCCCTGGACGACGTATTTGAACTGGTTGAAGATCTCGCGCTCGGTACCGCCTTCGCTGGTGGAGGTGGTGATGTTATCGCCACGCACATAGGCCACGTTATAGGTCAGGCCCGGGACGCCGAAGGTGGTGAAGTCCAGGCCGTAGCCCAACTGCCAGCTGCGTTCGTCTTCGGCGTTGAAGTCCGACCAGTAGGAGTTGGCCAGGTAGATGGTATTGCCGCCATCGCCGACACGATTCTGATCTCGCTGGTAGCCGCCGTAGGCGTAGCCGAGGTTGCTGTCGCCGGTGCTGCGCTGGTGGGCAAGGGTAAAGCTGTGCGGACCGGTGGCGAAGGTGGCCGCCAGGCTCCAGATCTTGTTGTCGTCGCCGGTGACGTTGTTTTCCCGCACGTAGCTGTTATCCAGCTTGGTGCGATAGCCGTTGAAGTCCAGGGTCAGGGATTGGTCCTTGGCCAGCGGGAATACGTAGTTGGCGTTCACGTATTGTTTCTTCAGCACGTCCTCGACATCCGAGGCGTAGAGCGAAGCCTTGAACTGTTCGGTGAACTGGTAGCTGCCGCCCAGTACGTTGATCGACTTCAAGCCACCGCTGTCACGACCTTCGGCGCTTTTACGCGACTCGGCGGTGAAACGACCGGCGTTCAGTTCGAGCCCTTTGATTTCCTTGGAGGTGATCAGTGTGCCGGTGTAGCTTTCCGGCAGCAGGCGCCCGTTGTCATAACTTAATACGGGCAAGGCCGGCATCTGGTCGCCGTAGGCCAGTACGGTGTTGGAGACGCGGAACTTCACCGCGGCACCGAACTTGGACAGGTCATCGGCCGCGTTGCCGCTGTCGCCTTTCTTGAAGAAATCGATGCCTTGCGCACCGGTACGTCCTTTGCCGCCGTCCAGACGCAACGCATACAAGCCGAATGCATCCACACCCACGCCCACCGTGCCTTGGGTGAAGCCGGACGAGAACGTACCGATAGCTGATTGGCCCCATTCGGCCTTGTCCTTGTTGCCGTCCTTGTAGTCGCGATTGATATAGGCGTTGCGCAACAGCACTTTCAAGCTGCTGTCTTCAACGAAGCCCTTGGACTCGGCCTGGTCATTGGCCATGGCTTGTGTGGTGCTCAAGATCCCCAGTGCGATCAAACTGATGCGCTTGTTCAACATGATTATTTTCCTTATACGGGTTGATTCGCACTGCAACCGGCAACCGGAATGGCGCTTTTGCGCTCTTTATTCGGACTCTTGCTCCTGAAAATAATGAAAAGGCCCGCCCACGATGATCGTGTCGGGCCCTTTTATTATTTAAGAGTCATGGCTGTTGGCCACAGGCGTGGACGAATCCTAGTCGCGCCATGAACCCTGTGTCAATTTCGTGAATCATCTGTGATTAGGCGAAAAACGTCTAAGAACAGATCAGTTTGAACAGCCGTCCAAGCCACAGACCGCTGCGGGTGCAGAATCGTGCAATGGCATGGCTTGCTTCAGCCACTGGGCGAACGCCTCGGGCTTGCCCAGCCAGGGACCGATATCGATCAGCGTCAGCCGGCCGTCCCGCTCCAGGGCGAGCGTCGGGAAACCCTGCCCGCCAACCTTGGCCAACAAGGCCCGACTTGCAACGAAATGCGCTTGCACATCGACTTCGATGAATGAACGCCGGAATACCTCGGCCCCGAAGCCGATGGAGTTGGCCAATTCCAACAGCACCGTTTCGTCAGCAATTCGCCGGCCTTCAACGTAATGGGCCGTTTGCAAGCGCTCCAACAACGCCAGGCCTCGGCCCTCGAGCTGTTCAGCCGCAAGAACCGCCGCAGTCGGAGGCGCCGAGTCGAAGACCGCCTCCTCGTCCCGCAAAAGCCCCTCGAAATAGGCCTCGCCAAACGGCTGCCCGGTGTATTCAGCGATTCTCCGGTCATGGGGCGTCACGTAATTGCGCAACTGGACGGAGACTTTCTGGCGATTAGCGCCGGTCATCATGCCACCACCATGGGCAATAACTGGCAACACTGTCCTGGCGGCCTGGATCAGCGGCTTCGCGCCGTAGCACCAGCCGCACAGTGGATCATAGATATAGTGAAGTTGGGTCATGAAGACTTCCGCCGGGGCTTTGGTTTCTGTAGCGGCAGGTTAGCCTTGGAGGACCGCGCGGAAAAACGCCGGAATGGTGTTCAGTCTGTTTCGTGGATCGGTCGAATCTGTGGGAAATCCACAGGCATAAAAAAGCGCCGCCCTTGCAGGCAGCGCCTTGATCAATCCGTTGAATTCTATCCTTGCATCACATCCCACAACGCTTCCATTTCCGCCTCGCTGAACAGGCCAGCGGGGTAGCGCTCCATGATCGTCCGGCGCGGATCAGGCTCTCTGATCTGACGCGTTCCATTGGACTTCAACCACTGCGCCACGGCTTGAAGCGACTCACCATTAACGGCCAAAGGATGGCATGTGCGCTCGCTTATCATGTTCATTCCAGCGCCCTCCTGGTTGATGAGCGGCCAATTTATCCGAGGTTTATGACAAAACAACGCAGCTCCTCTCTTCAGAACCGCCTGTATGCCGATACAAGAGCTATGCCAATGTCATCACGTCGGCAACAAGCCAGACACAAAAAAGCCCGCGCTCCAATTGGGGCGCGGGCTTGCTCTGCATGGATCCAAAAACAGCGGCACCGGACCGCTGCGATTGATATCACCAGGCTGTTACATAGCCACTCATTTCATGCGCGGCGCCGGTTGTTGTTGGGTAAGGCAATGGATGTTTCCGCCCCCCAGTAACAGTTCCCGTCCCGGCACCATGACGACTTCATGCTGCGGAAACAGCTTCTGCAGGATCTCCCTGGCCGTGGCGTCCAGTGGGTCGTCGAAACTCGGCGCGATAATGCCGCCGTTGACGATCAGGAAGTTCACATAGGAGCCCGCCAGTCGCACGCTCGGATTGCGCTCCTGGGAACCTTCTACCGCGTCCACGCCGGCACATTCTTCTTCGGTGGCATACAACGGCCCGGGAATCGGCATTTTATGCACCGTGAACGGGCGGCCCTTGGCGTCGGTGCTGTTTTGCAGGACATTCATGGCCGCTTGGCAACGGGCGTAGTTCGGGTCCTGCGGATCGTCGGTCCAGGCGAGCAACACTTCACCCGGGCGCACGTAGCAGCAGAAGTTATCCACATGACCGTCGGTTTCGTCATTGAACAGACCGTCCGGCAGCCAGATGACTTTATCCACAGCCAATTGAGCGCCGAGTACGGCCTCGATCTCTTCGCGGCTCATGTGCGGGTTGCGATTGCGGTTTAGCAGGCATTCCTCGGTGGTGATCACGGTGCCTTCACCGTCGACATGGATCGAGCCGCCTTCGAGCACGAAACCTTCGGTGCGGTAACGCGGGCTACGCTCGATTTCCAGGATCTTGCCGGCCACTTGCGAATCGCGGTTCCACGGCGAATACAGGCCACCGTCGAAACCACCCCAGGCGTTGAAATCCCAATCGACACCGCGTATTTCACCGTTGTCGTTGATGACAAACGTCGGGCCCGTATCGCGGACCCACGCGTCGTCGCTGGACATTTCTACCAGGCGGATATTCGGCACATCGAGGCGCGCCCGGGCGTTTTCATATTGGGCTGCGGACACCGCCACGGTCACCGGTTCGAAGCGGGCGATGGCCTTGGCCACCGCTACATGGGCGGCCTGCGCGGGCTTGCCACCCAGGCGCCAGTTGTCCGGGCGCTCGGGCCAGATCATCCAGACCTGGCTCTGGGTCGCCCACTCGGCAGGCATGTGGAAACCGTCCGCGCGCGGAGTGCTATGCAAAGTTGTCATCAATCAGGACTCCAATGAGCCGTCGAGGGTTTTGATCGCGCCGTACAGGTTCGGCCGCCGATCACGGAAAGTGCCCCAGGCACTGCGAATGTGTTCCAGCTCGTCGAGGTCAAAGCTGTGTACTAGCACACCTTCTTCGGTTTCGTTCAGTTCCTGGACTTTTTCACCGAACTGATTGGCGATGAACGACGAGCCGTAGAATGTGATGTCGTAGCCATCCTGCTCTTCATTGCCGATGCGATTGCTCGCCACCAGCGGCATCAGGTTGGCGCCCGCATGGCCTTGTTGAACGCGTTGCCAGTGGTCACGCGACGAGATGGTCTTGTCGTGCGGCTCACTGCCGATGGCGGTCGGGTACAGCAGGATTTCCGCGCCTTGCAGCGCCATGCTGCGGGCGCATTCCGGAAACCACTGGTCCCAACAGATGCCTACGCCAATTTTTGCGTAGCGGGTATTCCACACTTTGAAACCGGTATCGCCAGGATTGAAGTAGTACTTTTCATGGTAGCCAGGACCGTCCGGAATGTGGCTCTTGCGATAGACGCCCAGGTTCCGCCCGTCGGAATCGATGATCGCAATACTGTTGAAGCGCGCACGACCGGCCAGTTCAAAAAAACTGATGGGCAACACGACTTGCAACTCTTCGGCGACTTTCTGGAAATGCTTGATGGCAACGTTGTCGTCAACCGAAGTCGCCAGCTGCAAGTAGTCCGGGTTCGGCTTCTGGCAGAAGTATGGCGTCTCGAACAACTCCTGGATCAGGATGACCTGCGCGCCTTGGACGGCCGCTTGGCGAACCAGCTTCTCGGCGGTCTCGATATTGGCTTCGAGATCCCAGGAGCAGGCCATTTGAGTAGCGGCTACGGTAACGATACGACTCATGAATCATCTCCTGGGCGATGGACAGAGGCGTATTTATAGCCGATAAAAATCGGCTTTTAAAGGAAATAAAATCAAAAACTCTATAATCAAGACTTAAAATCCCGACAAAAATCGACTTTAAGAGCACCGAAAAACCTGTGGGAGCGAGCTTGCTCGCGATAGCGGTAGGCCAACCAAATCACTATCGGCCTTGAACCGCTCATCGCGAGCAAGCTCGCTCCCACAGGGGAACAGCGTGGCGTGTCAGATTGGCTACAACCCCTCCTCCAATACCTTCGCCAGCATATCGACGAAGAAATCCACACTTTGACGGCTGGTGACCATCGGCGGCTTGATCTTGAGGACGTTCAAGTAATCACCGGTCGGTTGCATGAAAATGCCCAGCTCCCTCAAGCGATTGCACAGCGCCGTGGTTTCTTCGGTGGCCGGCTCCAGGGTGACGCGGTTGCGGATCAGCTCCACGCCCAGGTAGAAGCCCGAACCATGCACCGCTCCGACCAACGGGTATTGGTCGATCAAGGCTTCCAGGCGGGCTTTGAAATGTCCGCCGACCACCCGGGCGTTTTCCCAGAGGTTTTCTTCCTCCATGACATCCAGCACGGCCATGCCGATCTGGCAGCTGACCGGACTGCCGCCGGCAGACGAGAAGAAATACCCTTCGGCTTCCAGCGCCTCGGCGATCTCCCGGCGGGTGATGACGGCACCCAACGGCTGGCCGTTGCCCATGCCCTTGGCCATGGTGATGATGTCCGGCACCACGCCTTGCTCTTCGAAGCCCCAGAAAAACTCGCCCATGCGCCCGTAGCCAACCTGCACCTCGTCGGCGATGCAGACGCCACCACGCTCGCGCACCATGGCGTAGACCTGTTTAAGATACCCCGGCGGCAGCGCGATGCCACCGGCGTTGCCGTATACCGGTTCGCAGATGAAGCCGGCGAGCTGGCGTTTCTGCTCGGCGATTTTCGCCAGGTTGTGTTCGACGCTGCGCACGTAGTCCGGCGCACTGTCGGCCCCACGGAATTCACCGCGATACGTGTTCGGCGCCGTGACCGGATGCACCCAATCCGGACGACTGCTGAGGGCCTTTGGATTGTCGGCGATGGACGTCGAGACGGCATCGGCCGCCACCGACCAGCCGTGGTACGCCTCCAGCACGCTGAGCATGTCGCGCCCGCCGCTGTAGGCCCAGGCCAGGCGAATCGCCAGGTCGTTGGCCTCGGTGCCGCTGTTGACCAGGAACACGCGATCCATGTTCGACGGCGCCAGCGCCAACAGACGTTCGGAGAACTCGGCGATCGCCGCGTAGTGGAAGCGCGAGTTGGTATTGAGCAGCGACCACTGCCGCGCCGCTACCGCCGCCATGCGCGGATGACCATGGCCCAGCACCGCGACGTTGTTGAGCATGTCGAGGTAGGAGCGGCCTTGCATGTCGATCAGGTGGTTGCGCCAGCCGCGCTCGATGCGCGGTGGATCGACGTAGTAGTGCTTCTGCGAACGGGCAAAACTCGCATCGCGACGGGCCAGCAGCGCCTCGGGATCGATTTCCGGCTCGGCGTTACACGCCAGTCCCAGCAGGGCCGCGGGGGACGGGCATAGCGCTTGCCACGCTTGCGCCCGCGCCGGCGAGCAGAACAGCGGGGGATTCAAATGCGCGCCCCGGCACAGTTGGACCCGCAACGGCCCGGTCACTTCGCCGATCACCTGCCCCTTGACCAGCGCGGCCCCGGGCAGCAACGACGATGCCACGCCCCACAGGCACACGCTCAACTGCGGGCCATCGAGCCGCAGCAGGCCATCGACGCCCTTGTGCACCACGCCGGCGAAGGGTGACTCCAGTGGTGCGCCTTGCGGTACGTGCAATTCGACATGCAGCGGATAAGTATCGGGCTCGACGGCGTTGTCTGGCTGGGTGCGGGATAAGCGGTACTGGCCGTAACGGCTGGCCGCCAGACCGTGTACGGCGGCGGCTTCGCTCAACAGGCGTTGGTCGATTCCCGCCTGCTCCCAGTTACCGGCCTCGAAATGCGGGCTGAGGACGCCGAGATCGATCAAGGCAAAGTCGCGCCCCACCAGCGTCGGCAACAGCGGCGCGAAGCCCTCGTTGGCAACGGGCGGCAGGCTATGGCCGGCGGCAGTGAGAATCGCCGTCTCCATCAGCTCAAGCGGCACGGAACGGGCGACGTTGAAGATTTCCCACTCATGTTCAAGATTGTCACGGGAGTATTGGTTGTCCGGGTCGATCGCGACTTGTTGTTCACCGCTGAGTACCAGCACAGCGGCACGGGCCACGATCAACGGCCAGAGCGCCAGGAGTTCTTCGCGCTGCAACGGATTGGTCGAGTGATAGGCCTTGATCGCGGGCAGGATGAAAAACGGATCGCCATCGGCATGGTGCAGCAGCGCTGCACAGGTCACCGACAGGTCGGTGATGCGCCAGGTGCGGATCAAGTCGCCAAAATCAATCACGCCCTGCATCTGCCACTGGCGCTGGGCGTCGCGCTGCCAGACCACGTTGTCATCCGTGATGTCCATGTGGATCGCCTGTATTGGCAGGCTGGCCTTGAGTGGCTGCAAGCGTCGTTCGGCCTGTTGCGCGACGTCGGCGATCAATTGGCGCCGCTGGTCATCCCGGATGACAGGCAGCAGGTGGTCGATCAACGCCGGGGCATGGCGCGCATCCCATTGCAGGGTGCGCTCCAGGCCCGGATGATCGAAGGTGACAAGGGCCAGGTTCATCTCCGCACACAGCCGTCCCAACCCGGTTACCAGGTCCGGGGTCAAGTGCTTGAGCTGGGTCAGGGATTGGCCGTCGATGTATTCCAGCAGGCGTACATGGACCGTTTGTCCGGCGACTTCAAGCGTCAACAGATCCTCGCCACTGCTGGCCGCGATAACCGCTGGCACCTTCACCGTGCCGTGCCCGGCCAGCGCCTTCAGGGCCGCATGCTGGGCCTGGAGTTCCTGGATGGCGTAGTCGCCATGGCAAATTTTCAGCACATACCGGCCGCGCTCGCTATCGACGCGGTAGTTGAGGTCCTGGTGGCTGCCGAGGGGTCGCAGGTCGCCGCTGAGTCCGTAATTCAAGCGCAACAGCACCAACGCCTGTTCGGCGCTGATCTGTGGGCTTGGCAAACTGGCACGGTGAACCAACGTAGCGAGCGGCATACAACGACCCCTGTGTGGTTTTGTTTTGGATGCCTATCACGCCATTGAGTCGGGGGAATTAGCAACCCCTTCTTTTTGCTCCGCCGATAGCCTGCCTGCCATGACGCGCTCCTTGCGGATATTCGCTTGCACCCTCTTCGTCATGCCGACAAGCTATGCTCCATCGCTGTATCGTCTTATCGAAAAAAGGCTTAACCGGATGCGCATTCTCATTACCGGCGGCGCCGGCTTCATCGGCTCGGCTTTAATACGACATTTGATTGACCATACTGACCATCAGGTCCTGAACCTCGACAAACTGACCTACGCTGGCAACCTGGAGTCGCTGAGCAGCATCGATCACGATAGCCGCTACGAGTTCGTGCAGGCCGACATCGTCGACCAACCGACGATCAGCGCGGTGCTGGGGCGATTCAAACCTGACGCCATCATGCACCTGGCCGCAGAATCCCATGTGGACCGCTCCATCGACGGTCCGGCGGATTTCATCCAGACCAATATTGTCGGCACCTACAGCCTGCTGGAAGCCACCCGCGCCTATTGGCAAACCCTGGCCGAACCGCAAAAGCGGGCGTTTCGCTTCCACCACATTTCCACCGACGAAGTGTATGGCGACCTGCATGGCGTGGATGACCTGTTCACCGAAACCACCGCCTACGCCCCAAGCTCGCCGTATTCGGCCAGCAAGGCGGCGTCCGACCATCTGGTCCGCGCCTGGCAGCGTACGTATGGCTTGCCCGTGCTGCTGACCAACTGCTCGAATAACTACGGGCCCTTTCACTTCCCCGAAAAGCTGATTCCGCTGGTGATCCTCAACGCCCTGGCCGGTAAACCGCTGCCGGTGTATGGCGATGGGCTGCAAGTGCGCGACTGGCTGTTCGTCGAGGACCACGCCCGGGCGCTACTCAAAGTCGTCACCGAAGGGGTGGTCGGTGAGACCTACAACATCGGCGGCCACAATGAACAAAAGAACATCGACGTAGTGCGCAACATTTGTACGCTGCTTGAAGAACTGGCGCCGCACAAGCCCGCGGGCGTCGAGCACTACGCCGACCTGATCACCTTCGTCAAGGATCGTCCCGGCCACGACCTGCGCTACGCCATCGATGCCGGCAAGATCGAACGGGAGCTGGGCTGGACACCTTCGGAAACCTTCGAGACCGGACTGCGCAAGACCGTGCAGTGGTACCTCGAAAACCTGCTGTGGTGCCGGCGCGTCCAGGATGGCAGTTATCAGGGCGAGCGCCTGGGCTCACTCGACAACAAGGATACGATTGCATGATGAAAGGCATTGTTCTGGCCGGCGGTTCCGGTACGCGGCTGCACCCGATTACCCTCGGGGTTTCGAAACAACTGCTGCCGATCTACGACAAACCGATGATCTATTATCCAATCTCGGTGTTGATGCTCGCTGGCATCAAGGAAATCCTGATCATCTCCACCCCACTGGACTTGCCGCAATATCGCAACCTGCTGGGCGATGGTTCTCAGTTCGGCGTGCGTTTCAGCTACGCCGAACAGCCCGCCCCCGACGGACTGGCCCAGGCATTCCTGATTGGCGAGCAATTCATTGGCAGCGACCCGGTGTGCTTGATCCTCGGCGACAACATCTTTCACGGCCAGCATTTCGGCGAGCAGTTGCAGACCGCCGTCAATCGCGAGCGCGGTGCGACGGTGTTCGGTTATTGGGTCAAGGACCCCGAGCGTTTCGGCGTGATCGACTTCGACCCGGAAGGACGCGCCGTTTCCATCGAAGAAAAACCCACCGAGCCCAAGTCCAGCTATGCGGTGACCGGCCTGTATTTCTATGACAACGATGTCATACAGATCGCCAAGACCATCAAGCCGTCCAAACGAGGCGAACTGGAGATTACCGACGTCAACAACGCTTACCTGCAACGCGGAGATTTGCATGTCGAGCGGTTTGGACGTGGTTTTGCCTGGCTGGATACCGGTACCCATGACAGCCTGCTGGAGGCCTCGCAATACGTACAGACCATTGAGCATCGACAGGGCTTGAAGGTCGCGTGCCTGGAAGAAATCGCTTACCAGCAGGGTTGGGTCAGTCGAGAGCACGTTCTTGCGCGCGCCCAATATTTTGGCAAGACCGGTTACGGCCAGTACCTGTTCAAGATCGCCGGAGAGACACGTTGAACGTCATCGCCACCCACCTGCCGGACGTCCTGATCATCGAGCCGAAGGTCTTCGGCGACGAACGCGGCTTTTTCTATGAAAGCTTCAACGCCCGGGCATTCGCCGAAGCCACTGGCCGCGTGGTGCAGTTCGTCCAGGACAATCATTCGCGCTCGGCCAAGGGCGTGCTGCGCGGCCTGCATTACCAGATCGAACAATCCCAGGGGAAACTGGTGCGCGTCACCGAAGGTGAGGTCCTGGACGTTGCGGTGGACATTCGCCGCAGCTCCCCGACTTTCGGCCAGTGGACAAGCGTACGCCTGTCGGGACAGAACCATCGGCAGCTGTGGATTCCACCAGGATTCGCCCATGGATTCGTGGTGCTGAGCGAGTCAGCCGATTTCCTCTACAAGACCACCGATTACTACGCCCCATCAGCCGAACGCTGCATTCGCTGGGACGATCCGGAACTGGCGATCGACTGGGAACTGCAGGGCGCGCCGATCCTGTCCGCCAAGGATCAGGCCGGCAGCGCCCTTCGCGAGGCCGACCTGTTCCCATGAATTCATCCTTGCGCATCCTGATCATCGGCCAGAACGGCCAGGTCTCCCAGGCGTTGCAAAAGCGCCTCACGGCTGTGGGCGAACTGATCGTGCTGGGCAGCAACCAGCTCGACATGGCGCGTACGGATGACATCCGCGCGCCTATCGATGCATTGCGGCCCGACCTGATCATCAATGCCGCCGCCCACACCGCCGTCGACCAGGCCGAAAGCGAAGCGGAGCGGGCGTTTGCCATCAACGCCACGGCACCGGGCGTGCTCGCCCGGGCGGCGCTTGGGCTGGGCGTTCCACTGTTTCACTACTCCACCGATTATGTCTTTGACGGTCGCAAGCCCGAGCCCTACACCGAAGACGATGCGCCCAATCCCCTGAGTGTCTACGGTCGCAGCAAACTGGCGGGCGAAGAGGTCATCCGCGAGGCTGGCGGGCAGCATCTGATCCTGCGCACCAGTTGGGTGTATTCCAACGCGGGGCGTAACTTCCTGCTGACCATGCAACGCCTGCTCCAGGAAAAACCCCACCTGCGAGTGGTGGCCGATCAGATCGGCGCACCGACCTGGGCCGGCACCATTGCCGACAGCACCGCAAAGTTGATCGAGCGCTGGCAGGCCGGACAGTGCGGAGCCTGGGGCACTTATCATCTGACGGCCCAGGGCCAGACGTCATGGTTCGGCTTCGCCCAGGCCATCGGTGAAAACCTGGTGGAGCAGCACAAGCCTTGCGCCGTGCTTGAGCCAATCCCCACCAGCGAGTACCCGACACCGGCACCGCGCCCACTGAATTCGCGGCTCGATTGCACGCGCCTGCTCCGGGAATGGGGCGTGAGCCAGCCAGACTGGCGAAGCGCTTTGCGACAGTGCCTTGCCGGACAAGCCTAGGCATAATGCGTCTGTAACCACAGGCGCATCCTGCTCATGAATTCCACCCTCCCCCGCAGACCCCGTTGGCGCAGCCTGGCCTTGCTCGCATTGTGCCTGGCGCCTTTGCTGTGGCCGCTGGAGCATCTGGCCGAGCGGTATTACCGCAGCGAGCTGGCCGGACAGAATCGCCAGACGCTCGATCTTTACGTCGCGAACCTGCTGGGCACCCTGCATCGCTATGAAGTGCTGCCGCAGATTCTCGGTGAACTGCCGGCCCTGCGCGCGGCCCTGTCGGCACCGGACGATGGCGTCACCCAGGGCAACGCCAACCGGCTGCTGAAAAACATCAGCGCCCAGACCGGCGCCGAAGTCATGTACTTGATGGACACCACGGGCAAGACCCTGGCGGCGTCGAACTGGGACAAGCACGACAGCTTCGTCGGCCGCAATTTCGCTTTTCGCCCTTACTACATCGAAGCCATGGCCGGGCGCCTGGGACGCTTCTTCGGCCTGGGCACCACATCGGGCAAACGCGGTTATTTCTTTGCCGCCGCCGTCCGCGACCGTGAGAAAGTCATCGGCGTGCTGGTGGTCAAGGTTGACCTGGACCACACCGAAAGCCTCTGGGGCAAGACCCCGGAGCAACTGCTGGTGACTGACCCCAATGGCGTGGTCATCCTCACCTCGCGCCAGGAATGGCGCTTCCGCTCGACCCGCCCCTTGAGCGATGCGGAAAGCAAGGCGATCAGCGCGATACAACCCTACCCGACACGCGACCCCAAGCCGCTGAACCTCGACGCCAGCGCCTGGCTGCCCCAGACCCAGACCATCGAAGAAACAGGCTGGAGCGTCAGCATCCTCGCCCCGCGCACCCTGATCGATCGTCCGGTGCGCACGGTGGTGATCATCGGCGGCGCAGCGCTCCTGGTCTTGATGCTGTTGCTCGGCCTGATGATGCAGCGCAGGCGCCATTACCTGGACCGCATCGCCTTCGAGGCCAAGGCTCGCCACGAACTGGAAGGCCGGGTCGCGGAACGCACCAGCGACCTTGAAGGCCTTAACCGGCGCCTAAAGCAGGAGGTCCTGGAGCGCGAGCACGCCCAGCAGGAACTGGTCCGGGCCCAGGATGACCTGGTCCAGGCCGGCAAGCTGTCGGCACTCGGCACCATGTCGGCCAGCATCAGCCATGAACTCAACCAGCCGTTGGCGGCGATTCGAAGCTATGCCGAAAACGCCGAGGTATTGCTCGACCACCAGCGTACCGAAGATGCCCGTGGCAATCTCAGGTTGATCAACGAACTGACCGGGCGCATGGCGTCGATCATTGCCCACTTGCGCGCCTTCGCCCGTCGCGACCGCCATGCGCCAGAAAGTGTCGCCTTGCAACCGGCGCTGGACGATGCCTTGGCGTTACTCGCCAAACGGCGGCGGAGCATGGAAGTGGAACTGATCCGCGACCTGCCGGCCGCCACACTGTGGGTCGAGGCCGGCGAAACGCGCTTGCGCCAGGTGCTGGGTAACCTCCTGGCAAACGCCCTGGATGCGCTGACCGAAAAAGGCCCGCCACGTAAACTCTGGCTCAGTGCCCAGGCGACCGAAACCGGCGTCAACCTGTACATCCGCGATAACGGCCCGGGGTTTTGCATGGAAGCCCTCGGCCGCGCCGGCGAGCCGTTCTACACCACCAAGACCCGTACCCAGGGGCTTGGCCTGGGGCTGGCGATCTGCGACACCCTGATGCGCGCCTTTGGCGGCGAGCTGTTGTTCGCCAACCACAAGGAAGGCGGCGCCCTGATCACCCTGAAGCTGCGCGCGGGCGCGCCCGGGGTAAGCCTGCAACCCTCCGAGGACCGTAGTGTATGACCATCGACAACCAGATTGAGGTGGTGCTGATCGACGACGATCCCCATCTGCGTCAGGCCTTGAGCCAGACCCTCGACCTGGCCGGGCTGAACATCCTGCCCCTGGGCGAGGCCAATGGCCTGGCCGGGCAATTGCCCCGCGACTGGCCGGGGGTGGTGGTCAGCGACATTCGCATGCCGGGCATGGACGGCCTGGAACTGCTGAGCCAACTGCACGCCCAGGATCCGGAACTGCCGGTGCTGCTGATCACCGGTCACGGCGATGTACCGCTCGCCGTGCAGGCCATGCGCGCTGGCGCGTACGACTTCCTGGAGAAACCGTTCGCCAGCGATCATCTGCTCGACAGCGTTCGCCGAGCCCTGGCCTTGCGCCGCCTGGTGCTGGACAACCGCAGCCTGCGCCTGGCCCTGAGCGACCGCCACGAACTCAGCGCGCGGCTGGTGGGTCAATCGGCGCCCATGTTGCGCCTGCGCGAGCAGATCGGTGCCCTGGCGGCGACCCGCGCCGATGTGCTGATCCTCGGTGAAACCGGCGCCGGCAAGGAAGTGGTGGCCCGCGCCCTGCACGACCTCTCCAGCCGGCGCAACGGGCCATTCGTGGCCATTAATGCCGGCGCCTTGGCGGAGTCGGTGGTGGAGAGCGAATTGTTCGGCCACGAACCCGGCGCCTTTACCGGCGCGCAGAAACGCCGTATCGGCAAATTCGAGTTCGCCAACGGTGGCACGTTGTTCCTCGATGAAATCGAAAGCATGAGCCTGGACGTACAGGTCAAGTTGCTTCGCCTGCTGCAAGAACGCGTGGTGGAACGGCTGGGTGGCAATCAGCAGATCCCGCTGGATATCCGCATCATTGCCGCGACCAAGGAAGACCTGCGCCAGGCCGCCGATCAGGGGCGGTTCCGCGCCGACTTGTATTACCGCCTGAACGTCGCGCCACTGCGCATACCACCGTTGCGCGAACGAGGTGAGGACGTGTTGTTGCTGTTCCAATATTTCGCCGACGAGGCCAGCGCCCGCCACGGCCTGCCGCCCCACGAGCTGCAACCGGCCCATCGGGCGCTGCTGCTGCGCCATGGCTGGCCGGGCAACGTGCGCGAGTTGCAGAACGCCGCCGAACGTTTTGCCCTGGGCCTGGAATTGGCCCTGGATAACAGCGCGCCGGAAAGTCATCCAGGCACGCCGATGGAAGTGGTCAGCGGCGGCTTGAGCGAGCAGGTGGAGAACTTCGAAAAGACCCTGATCGCCGCCGAGCTGGCCCGCCCACACAGTTCGGTACGCAGCCTTGCCGAAGCATTGGGCATCCCGCGCAAGACGCTGCACGACAAGCTGCGCAAGCATGGGCTGGCCTTCGATAGCAGCCATGGCTCGGCCGAAGAGTCTGATTGAATGCCCGCCCATCTTCCCTTTCAAGCAAGAGGCCCAGCATGAACCGCGACAGCACCTACCTGGAATCGATTCTGCACCGGGACATCCCGTTGACGCGGGACATGGGCCTGAAAGTGCTCGATTGGCAGGGCCGGGAACTGCGCCTGTTCCTGCCCCTCGAGGCCAACGTCAACCACAAGAGCACCATGTTCGGCGGCAGTCTGTACTGCGGCGCGGTACTGGGCGGCTGGGGCTGGCTGCACCTGGCCTTGCGCGAGGAAGGGATCGAGGACGGACACATCGTGATCCAGGAGGGGCAGATCAGCTATCCGCTGCCGGTCACCCGGGATGCGCACGTCGTCTGCGAAGCGCCTGATGAAAAAACCTGGAAGCGCTTCCTGGCCACGTATCGGCGCTACGGACGGGCGCGGCTGGCCCTGCAGACGCGGGTGATGAACGTGGACAGCGAGGACGTGGCGGTGCAATTCGAAGGGCAGTACGTGCTGCACCGTTGATCAAAGCAGCATAAAACCCGTGGCGAGGGAGCTTGCTCCCGTTCGGCCGGTCCGACGCCTCGGGCGCAGCAGACGCCTTTGGGGCCGCTTCGCGGCCCAGCGGGAGCAAGCTCCCTCGCCACAGAAGCAGTCCGAGCCAAAAGGTCAGATTTGATCTTAGGCGCGGGCAAGCTCCAACAACTTCCCACGCCACGCCGCCTTCGCCGGCAAAGCCAGGAACGAGGCATTCAACAGCGACGCCCGTGGCGGATAGCAGAACGGTTCGCCGCCCAGGTCCAACACCTCGCCCCCGGCACCTTCCAACACACCCTGGGCGGCGGCGGTGTCCCACTGGGACGTTGGCGCCAACCGTGGATAGCAATCCGCCGCACCTTCGGCCAGCAGGCAGAACTTCAACGAACTGCCGATATTGGTCAATTGCAAGGCGCCAAGGCTCTCGCTCAAGCCGGCCAACAAGCGCTCCTGCTCCGCACTGGTGTGGCGGCGGCTGGCGACGACGGTAAACACTTCCCCTGGCGCCAATACGTTACGCACGGCGATGGGCAAAGGCTCGGCATTTTTATCGCCACGCCAGGCGCCAAGCCCAGCGCCGCCGACATAAAAGCGCCCGTTGGTAGGCATCGAAACCACGCCGAACACCACCCGCCCCTCTTCGACCAAGGCGATGTTGACGGTGAACTCTTCGCTGCCGGAAATGAATTCCTTGGTGCCATCCAGCGGGTCCACCAGCCACCAGCGTTTCCAGGTCGCGCGCACGCTTTGTGCAATATTGGCGTCCTCTTCGGAAAGGATCGGGATATCCGGCGCCAGCGCAGCCAATCCAGCGACGATGACATCGTGAGCGGCCATGTCGGCGGCGGTGACGGGTGATTCGTCAGCCTTTTGCACGACTTCCACATTGGCTCGCCAGAATGGCAGGATCGCCGCGCCGGCCTTGAGCGCCAGCTCGATCACCGGGGCGATCAGGGGATGTGGGTAATTCATGGCAGGTAGGCTCCACGCTGGGTCAGCAGGTCGCGAGCCAGATACAGCGCCGCCAGCGCCCGGCCTTCGGTGAATTGTGGATTCTGCGCCAGGGCCCAGAGCTCGCCCAGGTTGACCTTCTCGACGCGCATCGCCTCGGGCTCGTCGCCCTCCAACCGTTCTTCATACAGATCGGTCGCCAACACTACTTGGATTTTCTGGCTCATGTAGCCAGGCGACAATGACAGCTCGGTCAAGTGCTCCAGTTGTCGCGCGCCAAAACCGGCCTCTTCCTTGAGCTCCCGTTCAGCCGCCGCCAGCACGTCCTCCCCGGGCTCGATCAGACCTTTGGGCAGGGACAGCTCGTAGGCATCGGTACCGCCGCAGTACTCTTCCACCAAGACCGCGTGGTCGGCGTCGAGCATCGCCACGATCATCACCGCGCCGTAGCCTGCGCCCTTGCTCGCCAGCCGCTCATAGGTGCGTTCCACACCGTTGGAAAAACGCAATTGCAATTCTTCAACGCAAAACAGGCGGCTGGTGGCGACGATCCGTCGGTCGAGTATGGTGGGCTTCTGGCGCATAAACGGCTCCCTGGGCGATAGCGGGCTACTATACCCGGCCTATCCTGATTGTTTGTGTCGGATATCTGATTACCGCTGGAGAAGTTTGATGGCTTTATTGCCCTGGCACGAGATCGACACGGTGCTGTTGGACATGGACGGCACCTTGCTGGACCTGCATTACGACAACCATTTCTGGCTGGAGCACCTGCCCCAGCGCTACGCCGAACTGCATGGCGTCAGCCGCGCGATGGCCGAGATGGAGCTGCAACCGCTGTTCGAACGCAACGCCGGCCAGTTGCAGTGGTATTGCCTGGACTTCTGGAGCGAGGAACTGAAACTGCCGGTGCGCGAGTTGAAGCTGGAAACCGCGCACTTGATCGCGTTGCGCCCGGACGCCGATACGTTCCTGGCGGCGATCCAAAGGGCCGGCAAACGGGTCGTGATGATCACCAATGCCCACCGAGATTCGTTGTCGTTGAAACTGGAGCGTATCGAACTGGCTCCATATTTCGAGCGCTTGATCAGTTCCCACGACTACGGTTTCCCCAAGGAGAACCCGCAGTTCTGGGATGCCTTGCAAGCCGACCTGGATTTCGACCCGGCCCGCAGCCTGTTTATCGACGACACCCTGC
The DNA here is from genome assembly GCF_052112105.1 of Pseudomonas sp. BP11-1-1. Taxonomy (NCBI): domain Bacteria; kingdom Pseudomonadati; phylum Pseudomonadota; class Gammaproteobacteria; order Pseudomonadales; family Pseudomonadaceae; genus Pseudomonas; species Pseudomonas sp. BP11-1-1. The sequence continues at coordinate 113,031 of NZ_JAUTYU010000010.1, read as the reverse complement.
CGGTATTGCGCAGCGCCCGGGACTTTGGCGTCGGCCATCTGCTGGCGGTCAGCGAACCAGACAGCCGCAAGGGGCCGAAGGATACGGGGGAGTTTGAGGCGGTCGGGGATTATCGGGACTTGATTGCCGGACTTTGAACCGCACCGCCTTCATCGCGAGCAAGCTCGCTCCCACAGGGACATGTGGTCAACTGTGGGAGCGAGCTTGCTTGCGATGAAGACACTGCAAGTCTGAAGATTACTCAGGGATACGCAGCACCTGCCCCGGGTAGATCTTGTCCGGGTGTTTCAGCATCGGCTTGTTGGCTTCGAAAATCTTGTTGTACTTGTTCGCATCGCCATAGACCCGCTTGGAAATGGCACTCAAGGTGTCGCCCTTCTCAACGGTGACGAACCTGGCCGCCGCCGCAACCGGCCCGGTGACCGTGATCTGGTCATCCACGCCGCTGATACCGGCAACGTTGCCCAGGGCCAAAAGGATTTTTTCCTTTTCCTCCTGCGTCGCGGCTTCGCCCGTGGCAATGACCTTTTCGCCTTCGACTTTTATCTGGATCCTGGAAGTATCTATACCTGTCAGGGCATCTTGTACGTGCTTGGTCAGCGCCTCGCTGTTGGCTTCGGCCTTGTCGGGCGTCAGCGCATCAAGAATTTTTTCACCGGCATCTTTTAAAAAACTGAAAAGGCTCATGGTTGTCTCTCCCTGGGTTCAAATGTCCAGACGCAAAGCCTAGACCAAGCCCACCGAACCCGCTCCCCAACCGACCGATGACCCCGCCACGCGCAAGCGCTAGAATCCCAACCTTCAAGCGCCCTGGAGCGAAGATGGACATCAAGCAACTGAAATTTCTCATTGCGCTCGACGAAACCCGTCACTTCGGCCAGGCCGCCGCTCGTTGCCACATCACCCAACCCACCCTGTCGATGCGCTTGCGCAGCCTGGAAGAAGAGCTTGGCCTGCCACTGGTCAACCGCGGCCAGCGCTTCGAGGGTTTTACCGCGCCAGGTGAACGGGTGCTGGCCTGGGCTCGCACGGTGCTGGCCGCCTACGACGGGCTTCAGGCCGAAGCGGCGGCCTGCCGGGGCAATCTGGTGGGCACGCTGCGCCTGGGCGTGGTGCCGCTGTCAAACTTCGATCCGCTGTCGATGATGCAGCGCCTGCACGCCGACCACCCCAGCCTGCGTTTCGAATTGTCGTCCCTGAGCTCCGAGCAGATTCTCGAACAGTTGGCGAACAACCGCATCGACCTGGGCATTTCCTACCTGGAACGCCTGGACAACGATCGTTTCGAGGCGCTGCCGTTCAGCCATACCCGCATGGGCCTGCTTTACGACCAGCGGTTTTTCTTTTTCGATGAACAACCGCTGAGCTGGGAAGCGCTGGTCGAATTGCCCTTGGGCATGCTCACCAGCGGCATGCATTTTCGCCAGTCCATCGACCACAACTTCCACAGTCGGGGATTGTCACCCCAGCCGCTGTTGCAGACCGACGCCGTGCATCAGCTGCTACAAGCCGTTCACGGCGGGCTGTGTTGCGCGGTGGTGCCATTGGAGGGCGGCCTGCACGACATGGCCGAAGACCTGCGGATCCAGCCCATCGAAGGGGCGCAGTCACTCGTCCCGCTCGGCCTGATCATGCGTCGCGGCGCCCCGCGTTCGGCGTTGGCGGAGGCCTGTTTCGCGCTTTACCAGAAATCAACAAGCATCTCTTGATCGACGTCATCTATTGGAAGATCAGTAATAGCGATTAGACGTGGCAGATTGCCGCATTTAGTCTTACCACTATTCCTACTTTCAGTGATGCCCATGAACGACAAGCCTCCGGTCTGTCCAACGCCTGACGTGGAACCCTCCACGCCAGCCGCCAGCCAGAGCTATCGCTACTGCAACCTGGACCACTCCGACTCGGACAGCACCGCGCTGGCCGAGGAAGTGGCGTTGGCCATTGCCTATAACGGCATCAGCCAGGCTGTCATGTTGGTCACGCCCACAGATCTCGAAGATTTTATCGTCGGTTTCAGCCTCGGCAGCGGCATCATCGAAGACCCCGCGGATATCTATGATTTGCAACTGAGCGGTGCCGGTTCGGCGCAATATGCCCAGGTCACCATCGCCAATCGCGCCTTCTGGAATCTCAAGCAGCAACGCCGGCAGATGGCCGGCACCAGTGGTTGCGGACTGTGTGGCGTGGAAGCCGTGGAACAGGCGCTACCCGACCTCAAGGCGCTGCCCGGGGCGCCGCTACCACCGGCGCCATGGCTCGATGGCCTGCGCCAACGCATCAGCCAGTTCCAGCCCCTGGGCCAGCACTGCGGCGCGGTCCATGCGGCATTGTTCATGAATGCCCAGGGCGAGCTGCTGCTGGGCCGCGAAGACATTGGCCGACACAACGCCCTCGATAAACTGATCGGTGCGTTGATCCGGCAACAAATCCCGGTAGCCGGCGGCTTGGCGATTGTCACCAGCCGTTGCAGCCTCGAATTGATCCAGAAAGTCCTGCGTGCGGGCATCCAGACCTTGGTCAGCCTGTCGTCGCCCACGGGCCTCGCCGTGCAGTGGGCCCGCCAACACAACCTCAACCTCATCCACCTGCCGCAGAAAAGTGCGCCGCGGGTCTATAGCCCTGCGATGGAGAAACAAGCGTGAGCAACTATCAACAAGCCAACCAGAAACCCGCACCGCGCTACAAGCCCTACAAGGGCCCGGCCGGTGGATGGGGGGCGCTGATCAGCGTTGCCCAGGCCTGGCTGACCAGCGATAACGCGCTGAAGAACATCCGCATGATGCTCAAGACCAACCAGAACGGCGGCTTCGACTGCCCCGGCTGCGCCTGGGGTGATTCGCCGGAAAGCGGCATGGTCAAGTTCTGTGAGAACGGCGCCAAGGCCGTGAACTGGGAAGCGACCAAGCGTCGTGTCGACGCGGCTTTTTTCGCCAAGCACAGCGTGACGTCGTTGCTGGAGCAGAGCGATTACTGGCTTGAATACCAGGGGCGCCTGACGGAGCCGATGAGCTACGACGCCGAAACCGACCGCTACAAGCCCATCAGTTGGGACGCGGCATTCGCACTGATCAGCAAGCATCTGAACGGACTGTCCAGCCCGAACCAGGCGGAGTTCTACACGTCAGGCCGGGCCAGCAACGAAGCGGCCTACCTGTATCAACTGTTCGTGCGTGCCTTCGGCACCAACAACTTTCCCGATTGCTCGAACATGTGCCATGAAGCCAGTGGCGTGGCCCTGTCCCAGAGCGTGGGCGTGGGCAAAGGCACGGTCACTTTCGACGATTTCGAACATGCCGACGCGATTTTCGTCTGGGGCCAGAACCCCGGCACCAACCATCCACGGATGCTCGAGCCGCTGCGCGAAGCCGTCAAACGTGGCGCCCAGGTGGTGTGTATCAACCCGCTGAAAGAGCGCGGCCTGGAACGCTTCCAGCATCCACAGCATCCGCTGGAAATGCTCACCAACGGTGATAAACCGACCAACACCGCCTATTTCCGCCCGGCCCTGGGCGGTGACATGGCTGTGCTGCGGGGCATGGCGAAATTCCTGTTGCAATGGGAACGGGACGCGCAGAACAGCGGCGGCCCTGCGGTGTTCGACCATGGGTTTCTCAACGAACACAGCGCCAACGTCCTGGAATACCTGGCAGTCGTCGATGAAACCCCGTGGGAGCAGATCGTCGAGCAATCCGGCCTGACCCTGGCCGAGATCGAGCAATCCGCGCGTATGTACGCCAAGGCCAACAACGTGATCATGTGCTGGGCAATGGGCATTACCCAGCACCGCCATTCGGTGGCGACGATCCAGGAAATCGCCAACCTGATGATGCTGCGTGGCAACATCGGCAAGCCAGGCGCAGGGCTCTGCCCGGTTCGTGGCCACAGTAACGTGCAAGGCGACCGGACCATGGGAATCAACGAGCGTCCGCCCGTTGCGTTCCTCGACACCCTGGAGCGGCGCTTCCAGTTCAAGGTACCGCGTGAAAACGGCCACAACGTGGTCGAGGCGATCCACGCCATGGCCGAAGGCCGGGCAAAAGTGTTCGTCGCCCTGGGCGGCAACTTCGCCCAGGCCACGCCAGACAGCCACCGGACCTTCCAGGCCTTGGGCAACTGCGACCTGACCGTCCAGATCAGCACCAAGCTCAACCGCAGCCACCTGGCCCACGGGAAGGAAGCGCTCATCTTGCCGTGCCTGGGGCGTACCGACATCGACCTGCAAGCGGAAGGCTCGCAAGCGGTGACCGTGGAAGACTCCTTCAGCATGGTCCACGCCTCCAATGGCCAACTGCAGCCGCTGTCGAACCAGATGCGTTCCGAGCCCTGGATCATCGCCGGCATCGCCGCCGCCACGCTGGGCAGCCGCCCAGTGGATTGGAACTGGCTCGTGGCCGACTACAGCCGTATCCGCGATTTGATCGCCGAGACTGTCCCTGGCTTCAAGGACTTCAACGAAAAACTCAAGAACCCCGGCGGTTTCTACCTGGGCAACAGCGCCGGTGCCCGTCGCTGGAATACCCCTTCGGGCCGGGCCAACTTCAAGCCCAACCGGCTGCCGACGGACCTGATCCATGAGCGCACCCGCGCGACAGGCCAACTGCCGGACCTGATCCTGCAATCGATGCGTTCGCACGATCAGTACAACACCACGATCTATGGGTTGGATGACCGTTATCGCGGCGTCAAAGGCCAACGCGACGTGCTGTTCGTGAACGAAGCGGACATCATCCGCCTGGGCTTCAAGCCAGGACAGAAAGCCGACATCGTTTCGCTCTGGGATGATGGCCGTGAGCGTCGGGTCAAAGGCTTTACCTTGCTGGCCTTCGACATCCCCGCCGGGCAGGCCGCAGCCTATTACCCGGAAGTGAATCCTTTGGTGCCGCTGGAAAGCACTGGCGACGGCAGCTTTACCCCAACCTCGAAGTTCGTGGCGATCCGCCTCGAAGCCGCGAGCGAAAACGGGTTGATCCTGGCCAAGTCGGCCTGACGCAATTCTCAGGGGGCGGGCTTCCACGGTACTTCCAGACGCCCACAAAAAAGGCCGTTTTCCAATGAAAACGGCCTGTCTGAAGTAGCTAAAGACCGGCGAAATTCGGTTAAGTTCCAGCCTAAAAACAATAACTTAGAGAATTGTGCACAAGTCGTGTTACTCGTCGGATTTCGATTGTAACCAAGCGAAGCCAGCCTCAGGATCGCGCCGTCATCCCTTTGAGGCTCCTCTATGAAGTTCTCCTCCATTCTCTTGTTGTCCCTTGGCCTGATCAGTGGCGTCGCGTCTGCCGGCGGTACCGCCGAAGCAGGTGTAGGCGGCGCATTGGGCGGGGTTTTGGGTTCGGTCGTCGGCCAGTCCCTGGGCGGCAACACCGGCTCCACTATCGGCGCAGCCCTTGGCGGCGCGGGTGGTAGCGCAGTCGGCGCAGACAAACATAGCCGCGGTGAAGCGGCGATCGGCGGCGCATTGGGCGCAGCCGGCGGTAACGTGGTCGGCCGCAGCGTAGGCGGCACCACTGGTAGCCTGATCGGTGCCGCTGCTGGCGGTGGCGCCGGCGGCGCGCTGGGCAACTACATGGGCAAGGACGACGATGACGACCGTTACGAAGGTCGCCGTGGCGATCGTCGCTACTATCGTGACGGGCACCCGGGTCGCGGCCATGCCTACGGGCATCGCAAGAAGCATCACCGCTACTACCGCGACTAACGGCTGACTTTTCTACCAGCCGGTAAAAGATCGCAGCCTTCGGCCGTTCTCTTCAGAGACTGACCGGAGGCTGCGATTTTTCGTTTCAGGCCACCAACCGTTCCAACGCTGCGCGTAATCGATCAGGAATCGCCACGGGCCGATTCGATGCCCGATCCACGAAAACATGCACGAAGCGCCCCGCCGCGCAGGCTTCGTCCTCGTCCACCTTGAACACCGCCAGCTCGTACTGCACCGAACTGTTGCCCAGTTTGCCGACCCGCAGGCCAACCTCGATCCGGTCTGGAAAAGCGATCGAGGCAAAGTAATCGCAGGCCGAACTCACTACGAAGCCCACCACTTCTCCTTCGTCGATATCCAACCCGCCGGTTTCGATCAGGTAGGTGTTCACGGCCGTATCGAAAAAGCTGTAGTAGGTGACGTTATTGACGTGACCGTACACATCGTTGTCGTGCCAGCGCGTGGTAATGGGCTGGAAGTGCAAGTATTCCGTGCGTTGGGGCATCAGTTGTCCTTGGGTAATCCGGTTTTGGAACGCAGGGCAAGGCTCGGCATTATCGCTGGGAGAATCCTTTGCCTTGCGCAGCCAGCTCGCCGATCAAACGGGCGGGTTTCCATTGGTCGCCCTGCTTGGTTTCAAGCGCCAACAAGCGCGCATGGATGTCGTCAAGCCCTTGCTGGTCAGCCCAGGCCATCGGGCCGCCCTTGTCTGCGGGGAAGCCATATCCGTTGAGGTAAACCAGATCGATGTCGTGAGACGACTCGGCGATGCCTTCCTGGAGGATCTTCGCACCTTCGTTGACCAGGGCCAGCAAGCAGCGCTCGAGGATCTCCTCGGTACCAATGTCACGCCGCTGGAAACCCAGCCCCTCGCTGACCCGCTGCACCAGCGCATCGACCTCGACATCGTGTTCAGCCTGGCGACTGCCTGGCTCATAGTGATAGTACCCGTTGCCGCTCTTCTGGCCGAACCGGCCCAACTCGCACAGGCGGTTGTCCACTTGCACCTCGGGCGCGTCCTGGCCCTGGCCCGCCAGTTCCCGGGCACGCCATTCCAGATCGATCCCGACCACGTCGTACATGCGAAACGGCCCCATGGCGAAGCCGAAGCCTTGCAGCGCCGCATCGACCTGATGGGGGAGCGCCCCCTCCAAAAGCATCTTGCGCGCCTCCAGCACGTAGGGATGCAGCATCCGGTTGCCAATGAACCCATGACAATTACCCGATACCACGCTTACCTTGCCCATGCGTTTGCCCAACGCCAGCGCTGCGTCCAGCACCGCTTTCGACGTCTGTGCGCCGCGGACGATTTCCAGCAGTTTCATGATGTGCGCAGGGCTGAAGAAATGCAGGCCCAGCACCTGGGTTGGCCGACGCGTGGCGGCGGCAATGGCATCGATGTCCAACGCCGAAGTGTTGCTTGCCAGCAGCGCCTCGGGTTTGAGCATGCCGTCCAGCTCGCGGAATATCTTTTGCTTGAGTTCCAGATTCTCGTAGACCGCTTCGATTACGAGGTCCACATTGCGGATCGCCGCGTAGTCATCCGCCCTCATTACCCGGGCGATCCGCGCGTCGGCCTCGCTTTGTTCGAGTCGGCCCTGGCGTACGTTATGGGCATAAGTCTCGGCCACCGTGGCCAATGCCTGCTCAAGCATCTGCGGGTTGTTATCGACCCATTGCACAGTGACGCCGGCGTTGGCCAGGCACATCACGATGCCACGGCCCATGGTGCCTGCACCGACCACGGCGGCGCGCTGGATATCGAAGGTTGTCTGGCTCATGTTTGCTCTCTTGTTGGCGATCCAAGGACAGCCATTACCTTAGCCAGCCACTGATTTTTTTTGAAATTTATTCGTGTGATGCCGGGCATTCAGCGGATGGATGCAGCTCACAGGTAAATGAGCACAGTCACGGGCCGGGTCATTCGGTTGACGTTAGATAAAAATCAAACTCTGCGGGAAAAGCCAACGACGCCAAGCGCCCAATTTCGATAATTTGTGTTTTGGAAAGCTTGAAATCAGCGCCAATATAATCGGTGTTGTCAGTCCAAAGCATCAATGGCATCAAGTCCTTTATAGACAGGTTGATGCTCTGTTCAAATACCAATTCGTCCTGGCCTGGATAAAATCCCAACACAGCAAAATTCATGGCTCTACCTCTCTCGCTGTATACGCTTTTTTCGGGAGCGTTATCGCTTTGCCACGAAGCGATCCAGGCGCTTTGATGTCTCGTCTCCGGTCATTAGACGCGTTAAGGTGCGCCGTCGATCCATGAATCGGCTGCATCGGACCAGCAAAAGACAGGATTCCCTTTGCTCATTAGACAAGGAGAAAAATCATGTTGAGCAAACTGACGTTACCTACCGTCCTGATCACAAGCTTCTTGCTAGGCGGTTGCATGAGGCTATCTGAAGTGCCACCGATGCTTGCCGGGGTCGAAAAGCCGGCCGTAATTGCCTCGACCTCGTGATCTTACGCTCACCACTCATCTCGATAGTCAAAAGATACTTGATAGTCGTACCTCGACAAATCCAGATAATGTTTGAAATGTGGCTGGAGGATTCCAATCCATTCGCCGACGACATCAAGATTTCCGTTATTAATATTATTTCCCGAAGGAATATTGAGTTCATCCAGAATCTCGGTGTCGCTTCCGAAATCCTTTGAATACTCTTTCTCGACCAATAGCTCGGATACTTTATCAAACCACCTCAGCCTAATTTTCAAACCCATGGCGTCCTCATAAATACTTCTTGATGTTACGTTTCGGATTTCGTTTTTTCTTTTGCTCACCCGTAAGGTGATCGAATGCACCGAGATGGCCCCCATCGCTTGAACGATACACTTCTAACTCGGCGTGGCTAGAGTCCCACTCGTAAATTCTCCTGCCCTTAGCATCAATCCAACGCTCCCGGAAACCGCCGCCACCTTGACGGGGAGTCTTTGCTTTAACTTCAGTAAGACCAGCGAAGCCTGAAATTTCGTTTGTCTGAGGTGCGTGATGATACTTATGCGCTGGCTCCGGCAACCCTTTGCGCCGAACATTCAAAACTACATATAACGGCGAAACCCCAGCCCCCACCGGAAACACAAGAATGAAATCCTTGTACTCCGGTGGATAGATCGGATTGACGATGATGCTGTCCGCCATGGGCGTCGGCGGGAAGATCCAGATGCGCGGCGCCTGTGGCGCAGCTTCCAACGCTGGAATGCCCAACGTCGCGGAAGGGTCCACTGCCGGCGTCCAGATCAACTCGACCCCGTCGCCGAAGTCTGCCACTTGCTGCTCGCCGCGGGCCTGGAATGTCACCACCGGGATCATCTCCCAGTCGCGTCTTGACTGGGTGTTGTAGCCGTAACCTTTAAGCGTCCCGTCGGGCTGGGTTTCGACATGTAGGCGAACCCGGCTGCGCGCTTGTTCAAGGGACCTTAGTTGCTCTTCGGTGCACAGCGAACCGTCGCCCAGGTTCGAGGGCATCAGCAGCCCCACCAATCCCACCAGTGCGCCTGCCGCTACCGGCGCCGTGATCGCCGCGCCAGCGCCAAGGGGGGCCAACGCCGTTCCACCCAGTGCCAGCGTGCCAACACTTGCGGGCAACGCTCCGCTGATGGTCTTCAGCGGTACGCAGCCTGACGCGTCTACCTCTCGGCCGCCCAACAACGTGAAGGCGCCATAAGCGCTCAGCATCTCCGTCGGAATGTAACCGGTTGGATTGTGATAATCGATGATCGCATCGGGCAGTTCGCAGGACTTGGCGAACACGCAGCCTTTGATACGCGGGCTTCCTTCTGATGTATCTGGCTCAGCCGTTGGGTCATGTACGCCTCTTGCCGAGCGAGCATGTCCTCATGGGCTTTATAATCGGCGTCTCGTTTTGCCAGCTCGTCCGGGGTCATGTCCCGTAGGACTCTGTGGCGCCAGTCACCACCTCGGTACTCCCAGACTTGGGGAATATCGCCTTTTCCTTTCGCCATGCTTCGTCCTTGCTCGGTCAGCGCCAACTCAATGCAAGCGGCGCGGAGAACCTTACCGAGTAAGCGGGGCAATGCTCACCAGACGATTCCGAGCATGACGTGAGACTTTTCTTCTTTTTGAGAAACGATTTCGCCCTAAACTTGCCAACCGTACAGCCCTGCCATTCCTACCAGTCGGATCCCCCAACATGCACTTCGCCCCAGACTTCCCCGACGATGCCGTCATGCGCCAACTCATGGAATTGCTCCACGAAGAGATCGGCCTGCCGGAACGCAAGACCCTTCGGCTGGAAACCGCGATCAATCACGATCTAGGCTGCGACGGCGCGGATGCGCGGCATTTGATGGAAACATTGGAAGAGCGGTTCGCCGTCGAGCTCATCGACTATGACGCCTATCGCTATTTCCAACCGGAAGGATTCGATGTATTTCAAAAGCGCAGGGCCAAGGGGCGCGCAAACAAGATGCCGCTGACCATCGGCATGCTGTACAAGGCAATCAAGGTGCAGCGATGGGATACGCAGGCATTGGAAGAAAACTAGTCGCGCACAAAAAAGCCGCCCTTGAAGGGCGGCTTTTTCATCTATCAACCAAGCCTTACAGCTGCGGACCTGCCGCCTTGATCGCGTCGCTCACTTCGAACTTCTTGAAGTTCTCGATGAACAGCCCGGCCAATGCCTTGGCGGCTTCGTCGTAGGCGGCTTTGTCGGCCCAGGTGTTGCGTGGGTTCAACAGGCCAGTCTCGACGCCCGGAACAGCCAGCGGCACGTCCAGGTTGATGATGTCCAGGTGTTCGGTTTCAGCACCGATCAGCGCGCCGCTCTGGATGGCTGCGATCACCGCACGGGTGGTCGGGATGTTGAAGCGCTTGCCGACGCCGTAGCCGCCGCCGGTCCAGCCGGTGTTGACCAGGTAGACCTTGGAGCCGAAGCCACGGATGCGCTTGATCAGCAGCTCTGCGTATTCACCGGCTGGACGCGGGAAGAACGGCGCGCCGAAGCAAGTGGAGAAGGTCGACTTGATGCCGCTGCCCGAGCCCATTTCGGTCGAGCCCACCAGTGCGGTGTAGCCGGACAGGAAGTGGTAGGCAGCTTGTTCTTCGCTGAGGATCGACACGGGCGGCAGTACGCCGGTCAGGTCGCAGGTCAGGAAGATCACGGCGTTTGGCTCGCCACCGAGGTTCTTCGGTGCGCGTTTTTCGATCAGCTCACGCGGGTAGGCGGCGCGGCTGTTCTGGGTCAGGCTGTCGTCGGCGTAGTCGGCTTTCTTGGTGACCGGGTCCAGGACGACGTTCTCCAACACGGCGCCGTGCTGGATGGCTTTCCAGATGACCGGCTCGTTCTTCTCGGACAGGTCGATGCACTTGGCGTAGCAACCGCCTTCGATGTTGAAGACCACGCCTACGCCCCAGCCGTGTTCGTCGTCACCGATCAGGTAGCGGCTTTCGTCGGCGGACAGGGTGGTCTTGCCGGTGCCCGACAGACCGAAGAACAGGGTCACATCGCCCTCTTCGCCCATGTTGGCGGCGCAGTGCATCGGCAGCACGTCAACGGCTGGCAACAGGAAGTTCTGCACGGAGAACAGGGCTTTCTTCATCTCACCGGCGTAGCGCATGCCGGCGATCAGCACTTTCTTGGCCGCGAAGTTGATGATCACGGTGCCGTCGGAGTTGGTGCCGTCACGCTCAGGCTCGCAGACGAAGTTCGGCGCGTTGAGGATCTGCCACTCGTCCTTGCCGCCGGCGTTGTACTGCTCGGGGTTGATGAACAGGCAGCGGCCGAACAGGTTGTGCCACGCGGTCTCGGTGGTCATCTTGACCGGCAGGTAGTGCGCAGGATCGGAACCTACATGCACGTGGGAAACAAAACGCTCGCGCTCGCCCAAGTAGGCTGCGACGCGGTTCCACAGGGCGTCGAACTTGTCGGCCGGGAACTTGCGGTTGATCGGGCCCCAGGCAATGGCGTGCTGGGTGGTTGGCTCTTCCACGATGAAACGGTCGACTGGCGAGCGACCGGTACGATGACCGGTACGTACAACCAGCGCGCCAGTATCGGCAAGCTCGCCTTCACCGCGATTCAGGGCTTCTTTGACCAGATCATCGACACTCAGATCGGTGTACACGGCGTTATTGGCTTGCGTCATGAGATTCCCCGTCGGCCCGTGGCCGAGTGCTCCAAACGTTTTGTAGTAGGAAGTCGCGCACTACTACCCGAAAAAAGTGGGCCGGATTATGCCAGAAAAGCCCAAAAAAAGTAGGGCCCTCCCGTCAGTACGGCGTAAATCCGGCGTTTGCCAGGAGATTTACCTGCGCTGAACCGATTTAGTGACGAGTATCTGACGGTGTGTCGACACCCGCACCGGCGAACAATTGGGCAATGTCCGCGGCATCGAACAGGTAGCGCTCATTGCAAAACTGGCAATCGATTTCAATGGCGCCGCCATGTTCGATCACCAGTTGCTGTGCATCTTCCAGACCCAGACTGACCAGCGCATTGCCGGAACGTTCACGGGAGCAACTGCATTTGAAGCGCAACGGCTGGCCATCGAACAAGCGAACCTGCTCTTCGTGGTACAGGCGATGCAGGACGGTTTCGTTGTCCAGGCCCAGCAATTCATCAGCGCTCAAGGTGCTGGCCAGAGCGGTGACGTGCTGCCAGCTGGCGTCGCGCTCTTCCGGATCACGGATGCGGTCGGCAGGCAGTTGCTGCAGCAGCAATCCACGGGCGCGCCGCCCGTCGGCATAGAGCCAGAAGCGGGTGTTGGTCTGCTGGGACATGACGAAGTAATTGGTGAAGCACTCAGCCAGCGTCGCGCCGTCGAGATCGACGATGCCCTGATAGCGCTTGCCATGGCTCGGGTCGACCGTCAGGGCCAGCACGCCGTTGGGCATCAGGTCGGCCAAGGTCGCGTCGGGCGCGATCTGCTCCGCGTGATAACGGGCCAGGCCACGGATCTCTCGCTCGCTGGAGCATTCGATCATCAGCAGAGGCACCGGACCTTCGGAGCGCGCCTGGAGGATCAGCAAACCATCGAATTTCAAGGTACCCACCAGCAGCGCCGCGGCGGCCATCAACTCGCCGAGCAATTGCGCGACCGGCTCCGGATAGGCGTGCTTGGCAAGGACTTCGGCGTAGCTACGCTCCAACGCCACCAGCTCGCCACGGGCGTCGCTGTCATCGAAGATGAAACGTTGGGTGTAGTCGGTATCCGGTAAATCAGTCATAGGGTCTGGTATCTGAGGTGATGGCAATTGATGACAGGCATTTTATGGGCATTCAGGGTGGGTTCCAAGCAAGCCATGATTTTGCTTTGTGGGAAGACTGAGCATCTATCTGCATGTGCAGCGCTGTTGTGGCGAGGGAGCTTGCTCCCGCTCGGTTGCGTAGCGACCGCAAGATTCTGAGGCCGCTACGCCCGAGGCGTCGGACCGGCCCAGCGGGAGCAAGCTCCCTCGCCACGGGTTACCGGTGTGGCCGATGCTTTACTCGCTGTTGCTGCCATGAAACTTGAACAGGTCCCGACGCTGCTTCTTGCTCGGCTTGCCGTCGGTGCTGACGCCCAGGGCACCGGCCTTGCGCTGGGCGGCAGCAGCTTCGCGCTTGGCGACGCTGGCTTCGGTCTCGCGGTATAGCGTTTGAGCTTCCGGCGCGCCGCGACGCACGATGGACAAGGCTTCGACAACCACGGTTTTTTCATCAAAACCGGTACGGATGACGTATTCGTCACCGATACGTGGCTCTTTGCCAGGCTTGCAACGCTCGCCCCGGTGATGGACCTTGCCGCTTTCAATGGCGGCCTTGGCCAAGGCTCGGGTCTTGTAGAATCGTGCCGCCCACAACCATTTATCGAGACGGACCTTGTCATCCTCTTCGCTTTTTTGTGCCACTGGAATTCCTCTTTCTAACGAATAGCTGGAACTGTACTACCGTTTTTGTCGGGCGCACGAATCCGTCGCGACGGATAGAATGCCCGCCGAACCGCCCGTTCATAGGGCGAGCGTCGGCATCGGCTACACATTCAAACGGGTGCGTAGATAACTGTCGCCATTTTGTGATTATTCTGCGTGAATACCGCGATTCGCGGAGTCCACGATCCGATGTGCCAATTTCAGGTTGTTTTTATTGAAGACATTTGACCATCTGACCGTCGTCGGTCTGCGCGAATGGGTGGCGCTCCCGGACTTGGGAGTCGCCGGCCTGCGCGCAAAAATCGACACCGGAGCCAGTACTTCCAGCCTGCACGCTACCGACATCGAGCCATTCGAGCGCGACGGCGAAAAATGGGTGCGTTTCACCGCGCACCTGGGCACGGTGGTGCAGTTGCGCCATCGCCGCTGCGAAGCGCCGCTGGTAGCGCGCAAGACCATCAAGAGCTCCAACGGCCACGCCCAGGTCCGCTACGTGATCAGCACCACGCTGGCGCTGGGCGATCGGTTCTGGCGGGTCGAGTTCACCCTCGCCTGCCGCAAATCCATGCGTTATCGCCTGTTGCTGGGTTCCAAAGCTCTGATTGACGGCCAGTTGGTGGTCAATCCAGGCATCAAATACGTCCAAGACAAGCCGGCATACCCGGTGTCCACTACCTCTGCCACAGGTGTTGCATGAAGATCGCTGTGCTGTCGCGAAATCCGCGTCTGTATTCCACCCGTCGCCTGGTCGAGGCCGGGACCGAACGTGGCCATGAAATGGTGGTGATCGATACCCTGCGCGCCTATATGAACATTGCCAGCCACAAGCCGCAGATCCATTACCGCGGCAAACCGCTGGAAGGCTTCGATGCGGTCATCCCGCGCATCGGCGCATCGGTGACCTTCTACGGCTGCGCGGTATTGCGCCAGTTTGAAATGATGGGCGTGTATCCCCTCAATGAGTCCGTCGCGATTGCCCGCTCGCGAGACAAGCTGCGCTCCCTGCAATTGCTGTCTCGGCGCGGCATCGGCCTGCCCGTGACCGGTTTTGCCCACTCGCCGGATGACATTCCCGACCTGATCGCGATGGTCAATGGCGCCCCCCTGGTGATCAAGGTGCTGGAGGGTACCCAGGGCATTGGCGTGGTGCTGTGTGAAACCGCAACGGCGGCGGAGTCGGTGATCGAGGCGTTCATGGGCCTGAAGCAAAACATCATGGTCCAGGAATACATCAAGGAAGCCGGCGGTGCGGACATTCGTTGCTTCGTGGTCGGCGACAAAGTGATCGCCTCGATGAAACGCCAGGCCCGGCCCGGTGAGTTCCGCTCCAACTTGCATCGGGGCGGCAGTGCGAGCCTGATCAAGATCACCCCCGAAGAACGCATGACCGCCCTGCGTGCCGCCAAGGTCATGGGGCTCGCCGTGGCTGGCGTGGATATCCTGCGTTCCAATCACGGACCGCTGGTGATGGAGGTCAACTCCTCGCCAGGCCTGGAAGGCATCGAGACCACCACCAGCAAGAACGTGGCAGGGATCATCATCGAACACCTGGAAAAGAATGGCGGGCCGAACATGACCCGGACCAAGGGCAAAGGCTAATCCATTTACAAACACTGTGGGAGCGAGCTTGCTCGCTCCCACAGGTCCTCTGCCTGACCTGAAAGAAATCGCTACACCGCATCCCGAGGCAGCATCAAGCCCAACGGCAAGCGCACCCGTGCTTCCAACCCGCCACCGACGCGGTTGCGCAGTTCGACGTTGCCGCCGTGCATCGAGGCGATGCGCTTGACGATCGCCAGGCCCAGTCCGGTGCCCTTTCCTCCTCGGGCGCGATCGCCCCGGGTAAAGGGATTGAAAATGGCCTCAAGCTCCGACGGATCAATACCAGCGCCACGGTCCATGACGCTCAGCACCACGTAAGGCGCACTGGTGTCGCCGGAGACATAGGCCGCGACTTCAACACCGGCGCCCGCATGGTTCAGCGCATTGCCGATCAGGTTGTTCAACAAACGCTTCATTGACACCCGGCGCAACGGGAACGGCTGGATCGGCTCCAGGCGCAACTGCACTTTTTCGTCGTTCTGGTTATAGGGCGCAACCACTTCCCGCACCAACTCACTGAGGTCCACCTCCTCCACGGACTCATCACGACCGTCTCGAATGAACGCCAGGAACTGGTCGAGAATCGCGTCCATGTCTTCGATGTCACGAACCATCTCGTCGGTCAGGTCGGTGTGCTCGCCCATCAATTCCAGGGAAAGCCGCAATCGAGTCAGGGGCGTTCGCAGGTCATGGGAGACTCCCGCAAGCATCAGCTCGCGCTCGCGTCCGGCCTGCTCGACATCCTCGGCCATCTGGTTGAAAGCGCGATAGACCTCGGTCATCTCGCTCGGGGTATCGCTGATGGGCAATCGTACGCTTCGACCCTGGCCCAATTGCCGGGCGGCATACACCAGGCGCTTGAGCGGTTGGTTGAGCTGGCTGACGAAGATCCATGCCGATGCCGTCGATAACAGGCCGATCGCCAGGAACCAACCCAGCACGTTCCAGATTTTCTGGCCACGCAATGGATGCGGGTACAGCGGCACCTTCAACCAACCGTCACCCAGGCTCGGGGCACGCACCCACAATGCCGGAGGCGAATGCATGCGCAGTCGCACCTCGGTGTCGGCGCCCAGTTCGGCCTGCATCTGCCGTTGATAGATTTCGCTGTACGGCCAGTGCTGCTCCCCTTCCGGCACGCCGGCGCCAACGACCCGAATCAATGTCGCCGCCTCGGCAATCTTGGCTCGATTGGTTTCGTCAGCCGCCCAATAGGCCCGCAGGGTCAAGGCCACGCCGTGACTGTATTGGCGGTCCACCAACACGTCTTCGTTCATCAGCAGGTAGACCAGCGTCAGCGCCTTGGAAAAAAGCACGACGATCAGCACCAGCCAGAGGGTGCGGGAGAAAAAACTCTGGGGGAACCAAACGGGGGTTTTCATGAATAGCCGCTACACACTTGCAGGAGCGAGCGATGCTCGCACAATGACGGACCGCGAGTCGCCTGGAAGAAGACATTTCAACCAGCCAGGCTACCCGCTCCTACAAATCGCCAATCACTTGCTGGCGGCGCCATCCGGCACGAACACATAACCCACGCCCCAGACGGTCTGGATATAACGCGGCTTGGATGGATCGGGCTCGATCATCCGTCGCAGACGGGAAATCTGCACATCGATGGAGCGCTCCAGCGCATCCCATTCGCGGCCACGGGCCAGGTTCATCAGCTTGTCCCGAGTCAACGGCTGGCGGGCGTTCATCACCAGGGCCTTGAGCACGGCGAACTCACCGGTGGTGAGCATGTGGATTTCGTCGCCACGCTTGAGCTCACGAGTGGCCAACGACAATTCATAGTCGCCGAAGGTCACGCTTTCGTCTTCGCTGCCCGGCGCGCCCGGCACCGGGGCCGATTGGCGACGCAAGACCGCCTTGACCCGGGCCATCAACTCGTCCGGGTTGAACGGCTTGGCCAGGTAATCGTCGGCGCCCAACTCCAGCCCCTTGATGCGGCTCAGTTCGTCGCCCTTGGCAGTGAGCATGATGATCGGGATCTGGTTGTTCGCGCCACGCAGGCGACGGCAAGCGGTCAAGCCGTCCTCACCCGGCAGCATCAGATCGAGGACCACGAGGTTGAACACCTCACGGGCCAGCAGGCGATCCATTTGCTCGGTGTTCGGTACGGTACGGGCGCGGTAGCCCTTGCTGACGAAAAAACGCTCCAGCAGGCTGCTCAGCCCGGGATCGTCGTCAACAATCAGAATTTTTTCGCCTTCAGCAGTTTGTGCTGTGCTGCTCATAGGAAGCTCCTTTGATCTTGGCGCGCATTATGGCCTAGCTGCCGTTATACGCACCGTGTGCATTGTTAGCAGATTTTTCCTCTATCTCCAGCAATCCACCCATCAAACCCTCGGTTCACGACACCCCCGAACAACGGAACGCTGGTTATAATGCGCGGCCTTTGTGCCAGGACCAGGCCGGATCTCTATAACGGCGCAGCACTTTTTTTACCCCTGGCCAGGCAGCACTTTTTGAATTTCGCGGGTCAACAGGCAGCCTTTTGACCCAGGCAGCGGCGCATGCCAGGC
Source organism: Pseudomonas sp. BP11-1-1 (assembly GCF_052112105.1). NCBI lineage: Bacteria > Pseudomonadati > Pseudomonadota > Gammaproteobacteria > Pseudomonadales > Pseudomonadaceae > Pseudomonas > Pseudomonas sp. BP11-1-1. The sequence goes on along the minus strand of NZ_JAUTYU010000010.1, from coordinate 95,325 downwards.
CGCTCAACCAGTCTCGCCGAGCCCGGCTTCTGCGGCGGCGAGCCTGATTTCACAATTTGTCAGGTGGTTTTATGGACAGCATCAACAGCCGCATCGCCGAGGAACTCGGCGTCCGCCCACAACAGGTCGAAGCGGCCGTCGCGCTACTCGATGAAGGCTCCACGGTCCCTTTCATAGCCCGTTACCGGAAAGAAGTGACCGGCAGCCTCGATGACACCCAGTTGCGTCATCTGGAAGAGCGCCTGCGCTACCTGCGCGAACTCGACGAACGGCGCATCAGCATCCTGGCGAGCATCCAGGAGCAGGGCAAGCTGACCCCGCAACTCGAGCGCGACATCAAGCTGGCCGATACCAAGACCCGCCTCGAAGATTTGTACCTGCCCTACAAGCAGAAGCGCCGCACCAAGGGCCAGATCGCCTTGGAAGCCGGCCTCGGCGAGCTGGCCGATGGCCTATTCAATGATCCAACCCTGGCCCCGGAAACCGAGGCCGCACGCTTTGTCGATGCCGAAAAAGGCGTGGCGGACGTGAAGGCCGCGCTGGAAGGCGCCAAGTACATCCTCATGGAGCGCTTCGCCGAAGACGCCAACCTGTTGGAGAAACTGCGCAACTTCCTCAAGCAGGAAGCCATCCTCAGCGCCCGCGTCATCGCCGGCAAGGAAGAGGAAGGCGCCAAGTTCCGCGACTACTTCGAGCATGACGAACCGCTCAAGAGCATGCCGTCCCACCGTGCCCTGGCGATTTTTCGTGGCCGCAACGAAGGCATTCTCAGTTCAGCCCTGAAGGTCGGTGAAGAACTGCCCGGCACCATGCACCCGTGCGAAGGCATGATCGGCCAGCAATTCGGCATCCAGAACCAGAACCGCGCCGCCGATAAATGGCTGGCCGAGGTGGTGCGCTGGACTTGGAAGGTCAAGCTCTACACCCACCTGGAAACCGACTTGCTCGGTGAGTTGCGAGACAACGCCGAGACCGAGGCGATCAACGTATTCGCCCACAACCTGCACGACCTGCTGTTGGCCGCACCGGCCGGCCCGCGCGCCACCCTGGGCCTCGACCCAGGCCTGCGCACCGGCTGCAAGGTGGCGGTGGTGGACTCGACCGGCAAACTGCTGGACCACGCCACGGTCTATCCGCACGTGCCGCACAACAAGTGGGACCAGACCCTCGCCGTACTCGCCGCCCTGTGCGCCAAGCATTCGGTGGACCTGATCGCCATCGGCAACGGCACCGCCAGCCGCGAGACCGACAAGCTGGCCGCCGAGCTGATCAAGAAATACCCGGCCATGAAAATGACCAAGGTCATGGTCTCCGAGGCCGGTGCTTCGGTTTATTCGGCGTCGGAACTGGCTTCCAAGGAATTCCCGGACCTGGACGTGTCGATTCGCGGCGCGGTGTCGATCGCCCGTCGCCTGCAGGATCCGTTGGCGGAACTGGTGAAAATCGATCCGAAATCCATCGGCGTCGGCCAATACCAGCACGACGTTTCCCAACTGAAACTCGCCCGTGGCCTGGACGCCGTGGTGGAGGATTGCGTGAACGCCGTGGGCGTGGACGTGAACACCGCTTCGGTGGCGCTGCTGGCGCGTATCTCCGGCCTGAACGCCACGCTGGCGCAGAACATCGTCACCCACCGTGACGAACATGGCGCGTTCAAGACCCGCGCCGCGTTGAAGAAAGTCCCGCGCCTGGGTGAAAAAACCTTCGAGCAGGCCGCCGGCTTCCTGCGCGTCATGAACGGCGACAACCCGCTCGACTCTTCCGCAGTCCACCCGGAAGCCTACCCGCTGGTGCAACGCATCGCCGCCCAGACCGACCGCGACATCCGCTCGCTGATCGGCGACGCCGCGTTCCTCAAGCGCCTGGACCCGAAGAAATTCACCGACGAAACCTTCGGCCTGCCTACCGTGACCGACATCCTGCAAGAGCTGGAGAAACCGGGACGCGACCCGCGTCCTGAGTTCAAGACCGCCGAATTCCAGGAGGGCGTCGAAGACCTCAAGGACCTGCAACCGGGCATGATTCTCGAAGGCGTGGTGACCAACGTGACCAATTTCGGCGCGTTCGTCGACATTGGCGTACACCAGGACGGTCTGGTGCACATTTCGGCGCTGTCGGAAAAATTCATCAAGGACCCACGCGAAGCCGTGAAGGCCGGCGATGTGGTGAAAGTGAAGGTCATGGAAGTCGATATCCCGCGCAAACGCGTTGGCCTGTCGATGCGCATGAGCGACACGCCAGGTGAAAAAGTCGACGGTGCCCGCGGTGCTCGCCCAGGCGCCGCGCCGCGCCAGTCGCAGAACACCGCACCGCGCAAGGAGACCGCCACGGCAGCCCCGGCCAACAACGCCATGGCCTCGCTGTTCGCCAACGCCAAGCAACTGAAGAAACGCTGATGGACGCGCCGGCCGGGCTGGTTCAGAGCGCGTTCTTCAAGCTGCTCGGCTGTCGGCTGCAAAGCCTCGAGAACGGGGTGGCGCAAGTCGCCCTGGGCCTCGAACCCGAGTTGCGCAATCGTGGCGGCAAGCTGCACGGCGGTGCGCTGTTCAGCCTGGTGGACATCGCCATGGGCCTGGCTTGCTCCAGTGTCCACGGCTTTGACCAGCAGAGCGCGACCATCGAGTGCAAGATCAACTACATCCGTGCCGTGTCCGACGGCGAGGTGTTGTGCACCGCCCGGGTCATCCACCCGGGCCGGCGCACGCTGGTGGTGGAGGCCGAGGTGATGCAGGGCGACAAGCTGGTCGCAAAAGCGCAAGGCACGTTCGCTGTCCTGTAGCTCCCTGCCATCGATTTGGGGTAATTTCGACGCCATGAATGCGGTGTCGAAATTTCTCTGTGGGAGCGGGCTTGCTCGCGAAGGCGGTGTATCAGGCGACTCCAATGCTGACTGATACGCCGCTTTCGCGAGCAGGCTCGCTCCCACAGGGGCCGTGGCGACCTGTCGTTAGCCGTATGAAAACCAGGCGAAAACGCCAGTTTTAACTTCACCCTTGTAGACCGTCTTGCCCACCCCCATATTGGGGCGACTGACGCGTGAAGGAATTCAACTTGAGCGACCTTTTAAACCGCCGCCTGGCCCTGCTCGGCGAGCGCGCCAACCTCTCCCTGCTCGAGCAGTGCCTGCACGGTATCGAACGTGAATGCCTGCGCGTCACCGATGACGGGCGCCTGGCGCAGACCCCGCACCCGCAAGCCCTGGGCTCGGCGCTGACCAACGAACAGATCACCACCGACTATTCCGAGTCGTTGCTGGAGTTCATCACCCCGGCCCTGGCCAACCCGGCCGACACCCTGCGCAGCCTCGACAGGATCCACCGGTTCGTCTACAGCAAACTCGGCGACGAATACCTGTGGAGCCCTTCGATGCCGTGTCCGTTGCCGGCCGAGGAAGAGATTCCGATCGCCTATTACGGCACCTCGAACATCGGTCGACTCAAGTATGTCTATCGCAAGGGCTTGGCCCTGCGCTACGGCAAGACCATGCAATGCATCGCCGGGATCCACTACAACTTTTCCCTACCGGAAAAGCTCTGGCCCCTGCTCCGGCAGGACGAAGCCATCGACGCGAGCGACCGGGACTTCCAATCGTCGGCCTACATCGCCCTGATCCGTAACTTCCGTCGGTACAGCTGGCTGCTGATGTACCTGTTCGGTGCCTCGCCGGCCCTCGACGTCGGTTTCCTGCGTGGCCGGCCGCACCAGTTGGAACAGCTGGATCCGGACACCTTGTACCTGCCCTACGCCACCAGCCTGCGCATGAGTGACCTGGGTTACCAGAGCAACGCCCAGGCCGGCTTGACGCCTTGCTACAACGATCTGGCAAGCTACACCGACAGCCTGCGCAAAGCGGTGGCAACGCCGTACGGGCCGTACGTCGAAGTCGGCACCCACCAGAACGGCGAGTGGGTGCAGCTCAACACCAACATCCTGCAGATCGAAAACGAGTACTACTCCAATATCCGTCCCAAGCGCGTGACCTATACCGGCGAGCGGCCAATCCAGGCCCTGATGGCTCGCGGGATCCAGTACGTCGAAGTGCGTTGCCTGGACATCAACCCGTTCCTGCCGATGGGCATCGACCTCACCGAGTCGCGGTTCCTCGACGCGTTCCTGCTGTATTGCGGCCTCAATGACAGCCCGCAGCTGGAAAACAACGAATGCAGCAACGCCACCAGCAACTTCCTGACCGTGGTCAAGGAAGGCCGCAAGCCGGGCCTGCAACTGCAGCGCCAGGGGCAAGCCGTGGATATGCAGGCATGGGCCCTGGAATTGCTCGAGAACATCGCTCCACTGGCAGCGCTGCTCGACCGGAGCCAGGGTGGCGACGCCCACCGTCAGGCGCTGGACGCGCAACGAGCAAAAGTCCGCGATCCATCGCTGACGCCCTCCGCCCAGGTACTGGCCGCCATGGCCGAGCATCAGGAAAGCTTCGCTCAGTTCTCCCTGCGCCAGAGCAAGGCCCACGCCGAGTTCTTCCGCGCCGAGCCGTTGGCGACCGAAGAGCAAGCCGCGTTCGAGCAAACCGCTCGCCAGTCCCTGGTCCAGCAAACCGAGCTGGAGCAGAACGAGGTGGGGGATTTCGATGTGTTCGTGGGTTCGTATCAGGCGAGCATTTTGGCGATCAGTAACTGACCGAGCATTCCCATGATTCCTTCGTGGGAATGCAGCTGTGGCGAGGGGATTTATCCCCGCTGGGTTGCGAAGCGACCCCAAAACGGCGGTAAGTGACCTGTCTGACACACCGAAGAGGAGCTTTAGGGCTGCTACGCAGCCCAGCGGGGATAAATCCCCTCGCCACAAAAGCCATGTACAACTCCAATTTCTGCCCCTTGCATAGACTTTTTCGCAGATAAGCTAATTCGAAAAAGTTATTTATTTCTTAATTCTTAGATCATTTAGTCTCCTCCAACGCCGACTCTCCGGCGGCCTGTTGAGGAGCTTCACCATGTCTTTGAGTTTCCCCCTTCGCCTTCTCGCGGCCGCCTCCCTGGCTGCGGCGAGTCTTTTTGCCCAGGCGGCCGACCTGACCGTCGCCTACCAGACCACCGTGGACCCGGCGAAAGTCGCCCAGGCCGACGGCGCCTATGAAAAAGCCACCCAGGCCAAGATCGCCTGGCGCAAGTTCGACAATGGCGCCGACATCATCGCCGCCATCGCCTCGGGCGATGTGCAGATCGGTTACCTCGGCTCCAGCCCGCTGACCGCCGCCATCACGCGTAAGGTTCCAGTGGAAACTTTCCTCATCGCCACCCAGATCGGCGCCGCTGAAGCCTTGGTCGCCCGTGACGGCTCCGGCATCAAGACCCCGCAAGACCTGATCGGCAAGAAGATCGCCGTGCCGTTTGTCTCCACCGGCCATTACAGCCTGCTCGCCGCGCTGAAGCACTGGAACATCGACCCGTCGAAAGTCACCGTGCTCAACCTCGCCCCGCCAGCCATCATCGCCGCCTGGAAACGCGGCGACATCGACGCCACCTACGTCTGGGACCCGGCCCTCGGCGTCGCCAAGGAAAACGGCAAGGTATTGATCACTTCAGCTGAACTGGCCCAGTTCGGCGCACCGACCTTCGACGCGTGGATCGTGCGCAAGGATTTCGCCCAACAGCATCCCGAGATCGTCACGGCGTTCGCCAAAGTCACCCTGGATGCCTACGCCCAGTACCGCAAGGATCCGCAAGCCTGGCTGGCCGATGCCTCCAACATCGACAAGCTGGTGAAGCTCTCCGGCGCCAAGGCCAGTGATATCCCGCTGTTGTTGCAAGGCAACGTCTTCCCGCTGGCCGCAGACCAGGTGGTGAGCCTCGGCGCTCCAACCACCCAGGCGATTACCAACACTGCCGCGTTCCTCAAGGAGCAAGGCAAGGTCGAAGCAGTGCTGCCGGATTACGCGCCGTACGTCAGCGCCAAATACATCACTCGCTGATCGAAAAAGGAGACGCCGAGATGGCCTTGCTACAGCTGGAGCGCATCAGCGCACAGTACCCCGGTGCAACGAAACCGGTACTGGCGGATATTTCGTTGACTCTGGGCCCGCAGCAGTTGTTGGTCGCCCTCGGCCCATCCGGCAGCGGCAAGACGTCGCTGCTGAACCTGATTGCCGGGTTCGTCGAGCCCAGCGCCGGGCAAATCACCCTCGACGACGTGCCGGTGTCAGGCCCCGGCGCCGAACGTGGCGTGGTGTTCCAGGACGATGCGCTGTTGCCCTGGCAGGACGTGCTGGCGAACGTCGCTTTCGGCCTGGAACTGGCCGGAGTCGCCAAGGGAAAACGCGAGGCTCGCGCCCGGGAGATGCTCGCCTTGGTGGACTTGGCCGGTTTCGAAAAGCGCCGCGTCTGGCAGCTGTCCGGCGGCCAGAAGCAACGCGTAGGCCTGGCCCGCGCGTTGGCAGCCGATCCGCGATTGTTGTTGATGGACGAACCTTTCGGCGCCCTGGACGCTTTCACCCGCGAGCAGATGCAGGAGCTGTTGCTGCAAGTCTGGCAACGCACCGCCAAACCAGTGTTCCTGATTACCCACGACATTGAAGAAGCCGTGTTCCTGGCAACCGATCTGATCCTGCTGGCACCCGATCCCGGGCAGATCGTCGAGCGCCTGAGCCTGGATTTCGGCCGCCGCTACGGCGCGGGTGAATCGGCCCGCTCCATCAAGTCCGATCCACGCTTCATCGAGACCCGCGAGCATGTGCTTGCCAAGGTGTTTTCCCAACGCAGCGCCACTCGACAACAGGAGCGCGCATGAGCAGTTATGAAATCCCAGCCGTGGCCGGCGATGCCGTGACCTCGCGCGCGGCAGCCCCCGTACGACGCAGCCTGGGCACACGTTGGATCAGCGGGCTGACGTTGGTCGTGTTGCTGCTGCTCTGGTGGGCGATCACCGCCAGCGGGCTGATCGAACCGCTATTCCTGCCGCCGCCCTCCGCCGTCCTGCAAAAGGGATGGCTGCTGGCAACCAGCGGCTACATGGATTCGACACTCTGGCAACACCTGGGCGCAAGCCTCGGGCGGATCGGCCTGGGCCTGTTGTTCGCAGTGCTCACGGCGGTGCCGGTGGGCATCGCCATCGGCGCCAACCGTATCGCCCGTGGGGTGCTCGATCCGCTGATCGAGTTCTATCGACCGATTCCGCCCCTGGCCTACCTGCCGCTGATCGTGATCTGGTGCGGCATCGGCGAGCTGTCGAAAGTCCTGCTGATCTACCTGGCGATCTTCGCCCCGATCGCCATCGCCACCGCCACCGGCGTGCGCACCGTCGACCCGGCCAAATTGCGGGCCGCGCAATCCCTCGGTGCCACCCGGGCGCAACTGATCCGTCATGTGATCGTGCCCAGCGCGTTGCCGGACATTCTCACCGGTATCCGCATCGGCCTGGGCGTGGGTTGGTCGACGCTGGTCGCCGCTGAATTGATCGCGGCCACCAGCGGCCTGGGGTTCATGGTGCAGTCGGCGGCGCAGTTCCTGGTCACCGATGTGGTGGTGCTGGGAATCCTCGTGATCGCCCTGATCGCCTTCGCCATGGAAATGGGCCTGCGCGCCCTGCAACGCAAGCTGGTGCCATGGCACGGCCAGGCCCATTGATACGCAATGACCACGCCGACCATTCGGCGCCCATCCGAGAGAACCACCATGAGCCGCCCGACCATTACCCCCTTGAGCATTGCCCTCGGCGCGCAGATCAGCGGGATCGACATCAGTCATCCGCTGAGCCTGGAAGACCGGGATTTCATCGAGCAGGCGCTGCTGGAACATCAGGTGCTGTTTTTCCGCGACCAGCCGATCGAACCGCCGCAACAGGCACGTTTCGCTGCGTATTTCGGTGACCTGCACATTCATCCGATCTATCCCAACGTACCGGAGCAGCCCGAAGTGCTGGTGCTCGACACCGCCGTCACCGACGTTCGCGATAATGCCGTATGGCACACTGACGTGACCTTCCTGCCGACTCCTGCCATGGGCGCCGTGCTCAGCGCCAAGCTGCTGCCGGCGTTTGGCGGCGACACGTTGTGGGCCAGTGGCATCGCTGCCTACGAAGCCTTGTCGGCGCCATTGAAAAGCCTGCTGGAAGGCCTGACGGCGACTCACGACTTCACCCGTTCGTTTCCGCTGGAGCGCTTCGGCAACTCCGCCGAGGACTTGGTGCGCTGGGAAGAAGCACGGCGGAAAAACCCACCGCTGTCCCATCCGGTGATTCGTACGCATCCGGTGAGCGGTCGTCGCTCGCTGTTCGTCAACGAAGGCTTTACCACTCGCATCAACGAGCTGTCGGAAAGCGAAAGCGAGGCGATCCTGAAACTGCTGTTTGCCCACGCCACGCGGCCGGAATTCACCGTTCGCTGGCGCTGGCAGGCCAATGACGTGGCGTTCTGGGACAACCGCGTGACCCAGCATTTCGCCGTGGACGACTACCGCCCAGCCCGACGCGTCATGCATCGGGCGACGGTGTTGGGGGATGTGCCGTTTTTCAGGTGAGTGCCTTGCCCGAATGGTTTTCCGGGGTAACGCATATCCCCGTGGCGAGGGAGCTTGCTCCCGCTCGACTGCGCAGCAGTCGCAAAACCTGTCCCACTGTTTTTCCTGATACGCAGTGTTGAATGGGTTTGGGGCCGCTTCGCGGCCCAGCGGGAGCAAGCTCCCTCGCCACAGGGGTGTTCGGTATTACTCAGCCGTCGAAGGCTTCTCCCACAGGTTGATCCCGCCCTCCTGGGCAAAGCGGTCGATCTCGGCCAGTTCTTCGGCGCTGAAATCGAGATTGCGCAGGGCGCCGACGTTCTCGACGATCTGCTCCGGCCGGCTCGCGCCGATCAGGGCGGAGGTGACCCGTGGATCGCGCAACGTCCAGGCCAGGGCCATTTGAGCCAGGCTCTGGCCGCGACGCTGGGCGATTTCGTTGAGCGCACGGACGTGGGCGATGTTTTCCTCCGACAGATGCGACGCTTGCAACGAGCCGCCCCCCGGGCGATTCACCCGCGCATCGGCGGGAATGCCCTTGAGGTATTTGTCGGTCAGCAGGCCCTGGGCCAGCGGCGTGAAGGCGATAACGCCCGTGCCGAGTTCCTCGGTGGCGTCCAGCAGGTCTTTTTCCACCCAGCGATTAAGCAGGTTGTAGGCCGGCTGGTGGATCAGCAGCGGGACTTTCCATTCCTTGAGCAGCGCGGCCATTTCCCGGGTCTTCACGCCCGAATACGAAGAGATGCCGATGTACAAGGCCTTGCCCTGCTGCACGGCCGTCGCCAGCGCGCTGGCCGTTTCCTCCAGTGGCGTGTCGGGGTCGAAACGGTGGGAATAGAAAATGTCCACGTAATCCAACCCCAGGCGCTGCAGGCTCTGGTCGAGACTGGCGAGTACGTATTTGCGTGAACCGCCACCCTGGCCATACGGGCCGGGCCACATGTCCCAGCCAGCCTTGCTGGAGATGATCAGTTCATCGCGGTACTGCTTGAAGTCTTCACGCAACAGCCGGCCGAAATTGATTTCGGCGCTGCCGTAGGGCGGGCCGTAGTTGTTGGCGAGGTCGAAGTGATTGATGCCCAGGTCAAACGCCGTGCGCAACAAGGCTCGCTGGGTATCGATCGGCGTGCTGTCGCCGAAGTTGTGCCACAAGCCGAGTGACAGGGCTGGCAGCACCAGCCCGCTGCGACCGACGCGGCGATAGGGAATGGACTCGTAGCGGTTTTGCGCAGCGGTGTAGGTCATCGAAAAGGGCTCTCTGTTCGGATGGCGGGTGGCAAAAGCTAACATTTCACAGACGCATTGGTCAGGCCGAAAGTTCGCAGATCCCTGTGAGAGCGAGCTTGCTCGCGAAGGCATCTACAAACTCAACAGTTGTGCTGGCTGACCCACCGCCTTCGCGAGCAAGCCCGCTCCCACAAGGTATTAGCGGTGCCAAGGAAATCGAAAACTACATCAACGCGCCTGCGCAAACACCTCCGCCACCCAGTCCACGAACACCCGTACCCGTGGCGACATGTGTCGGTTGTGCGGATAAAGCACCGACACTGGCATGGAGGGTGGCGGCGTCGCGGCGAGCACCTCCTGGATCAGGCCCTGCCGGATCGGCTCCTCCATCCGGTAATGGGGGCACTGGATCAGGCCCATGCCGGCAATGGCCGACGCGGCGTAGATTTCCGCGCCGGACACCGACAACGTCCCCCCGATCTGCACTTCCTTCAGTTCGCCGTCGACCATGAATTCGAACGGATACAGCTTGGCGGTGGTGCGCGAGACGTAATTCACTGCCTTGTGATGCCGCAAGTCATCGAGGTTTTTCGGTTCGCCGTATTGGCGCAAGTAACCAGGGCTGGCGCAGGTGACTTGCCGAAGATTGGCGACACGCCGGCCAATCAATGACGAATCCGCCAACGTACCGGAGCGCACGACGCAATCGACGCCCTCGGCAATCAGGTCGACGAAACGATCCGCCTCACTGATGAACAGTTCTATTTCCGGATAGCGGGCCATGAACTGCGGCAACGCCGGAATCACGAAATATCGCGCCTGTGTTCCGTGCAGGTCCACCCTCAGCTTGCCTTTGGGCGCAACGCCGCGAAACGCCAGTTCGGCTTCTTCCAGCTCGGCCAGCAATTGTACGCAGCGCGGGTAATAGGCTTCGCCATCGAGGGTCGGGCGCACCTTGCGCGTGCTGCGCTCGAGCAAACGCACACCCAACCAGGCCTCGAACTGATTGAGCGTATGGGTCAGCGTGGCCCGTGGCATGTTCAAGTCTTCAGCAGCCAGGGTGAAACTGCTGCGCTCGTAGATGCGGACAAACACCCGCATGGCCTTGACCTGATCCATTGAAATCCTGCGCTCCGATTGTTGGAGATTATTGAACAGTCAAGGCAACTTTCCGGCATTTATCGGCGAGAGTAAACATGTGAATCTGCCTGCAACCCATCACTACATCCCAAGGGGATTCTCGCCATGACTGCTTCAAACTCCAAAGTTGCCATCGTGACCGGCGCCTCCCGTGGCATCGGCGCAGAGATTGCCAAGCAACTGGCCAGCGACGGCTTTGCCGTTGCCGTCAACTTTGCCAGCAGCGCCAACGAAGCCTCCAAGCTGGTGGTGCAGCTGCGTCAGGCCGGTCACCAGGCCATAGCGGTGAAAGCCGACGTGTCGGTTGCCGCCGACGTCAGCCGGATGTTCGATGAAGTCGAAGCACAACTGGGCAAAATCGATGTGTTGATCAACAACGCCGGCATCCTCCAGGTCATGCCCTTGGCGCAGCACAGCGACGAGTTGTTCGACCGTACGTTCGCCATCAACACGCGCGGTACCTTCAACACCCTGCGCGAGGCCGCGACTCGGCTGAACGATGGCGGCCGCATCGTGAATTTTTCCAGCAGTACCGTAGGGCTGAACCTGCCTGGCTATTCGGTGTACATCGCCAGCAAAGCCGCGGTGGAGTCACTGACCCAGGTGTTCGCCAAGGAACTGCGCGGTCGCCAGATCACGGTCAACGCCGTGGCGCCGGGGCCGGTCGCCACCGAACTGTTCATGCACGGCAAAAGCGAGGAGCAGGTCCAGCACTACGCGAAGATGCCGCCCCTGGAGCGCCTCGGCCAGCCGGAAGACATCGCCAGCATCGTGTCTTTCCTGGTGAGTCCGGCTGCCGGTTGGGTCAATGGGCAGATCCTGCGGGCCAATGGTGGGCTGGTCTGAGGCTTCACTCGATCAACGCACCAGATGCAAGAACTGCATGTGCCGCTCGTACTGGTCGAGGATGTCGTTGATGACCTGCTCCTTGGAATAGCCCACCAGGTCGTAATCCTGGCTGCCTTCACTCAGGTGCACTTCGGCACGGTAGTAACGCCGGTTGTTGATTTGCTTGGAGCCCATGCCACCCCGGGCGAAGGACGGTGTGAAGTAACCGCGCATCTGCACTTGGTAGATGAACGGATGCTGCTCGCCATGGCCGATTTCCAGGCTGACACTGTCGGCCGCCGGGTCGGGTTGGGTCATTACGGTCAGGCCCTTCTCGATGAACACCGCTTTCACATCTTCGATGGCCGGGCGCACCGTGCTATCCAGAAAGCGGTACACCTCATCGCGAGAAGGAAAATGCACCGCCTGGCTCAGGCGCTGGCGCCAGCCGCCAGTGCCCCGTCGCGAAGCCGAAACGGGCGCCAACGAATGCAGTTGCGCAATCTGCTTCTGGGATTCGAGGTAGAACGCCTTGTGCAGGCCCCACATCATCAGCAAGAGAATCAGTGAAAAGGGCAAGGAGGTCAGCACCACCGCTGACTTGAGCGCATCGATGCTGCCGGAAAACAGCAAGGCGCTGGTCACCAGGGCGGTCATCGCGCCCCAGAACACCCGCAGCCATTTCGGTCCGTCTTCATCCGGACTGCCGCCCTTGGCCGAAAGCGTGGACAGCACCACGGTGCCGGAGTCGGCGGAGGTGACGAAAAACACAAAGCTGATAAACACCGTGACAGCGATGACCGTCTTGCTCCACGGGTAGGTCTCCAGCAGCAAGTAAAGGCTCATCGACGGGTTATCCACCGCCGACATCCCCAAGGCGCTCATGCCATGGTTCAACACTTGGTCGAGGGCGCTGTTACCAAAGATCGACATCCACGCCAGGGTGAAACCGAGGGGAATCAACAGCACGCCAAAGACGAATTCGCGAATCGTCCGGCCACGGGAAATACGTGCGATGAACAGCCCCACGAACGGCGACCACGCAATCCACCATGCCCAATAGAACACCGTCCACCCGCCCAGCCAGTCGCTCGGTTTGTCGTAGGCGTACAGGTCAAAACTTTTCATTGGCAAGGCGCCGAGATAGTCACCGACGTTCTGGATCAACGTGTTGAGCAAATGCTGGGTCGGGCCGGCAAACAGCACAAACAACAGCAACGCGCAGGCCAGCAGCATGTTGATGTCGGACATCACCCGCACGCCTTTGTCGACCCCGGCCACCGCGACGATGATCGCCGCGCCCATCATCAGCACGATCAGGCCGACCTGGATCCATTGGGTGTGAGCGATGCCGAACAGGTAATCCAACCCGGAATTGAGGTGCAGCACACCAAACCCCATGTCCGCACCGAGGCCGAACACCGTTGCGATAATGCCGAAGCCATCCACGGCATAACCGATCGGACCGTTGATGCGCTTGCCAATCAACGGATACAACGCCGATCGCAACGCCAGCGGCAAATTGTGCCGGTAGGCGAAGTACGCCAAGGCCATGCCGACAAAGGCAAACACCCCCCAGCCGTGCAGGCCCCAGTGCAAGAAGAGAATCTGCATGGCCTGGCGCGCCGCATCGGCAGTACCGGCTTCGCCTTGGGGCGGCTGTGCCAGATGGGTCAGCGGCTCGGAAACACAAAAGAAAAACAACGTGATGCTGATCCCGGCGGCGAACAACATGCCGGCCCAGGACAAGTAGCTGAATTCGGGCTCGTCATGGTCGGCACCGAGCTTGATCTTGCCGTAGCCCGACAACGCAGTGACCACCACGAAAATCAAATACAGGGTCATCGCCAGCAAGTAGTACCAACCGACTGTATTGGCCGCCCAGTTCTGGGCCGCCAGCAGCCAGGCGCCAGCCTGGCCGGGCATGGCGATCACCACCAGGCCGAACAGCAGGATGAAGGTCGCGGCGAAGTAAAACACCGGCGGATTCATGCGGACCAGGCCGCTGGGTGAAAGGGACGAAGTACTCATCGACGAAGCACCTCGCAAAACGAAATCGTGACGTGCGCAAACGGACTCGGCAAAGGCAAGCCTCCTGTTGTGAGCGGGCAGCAAACCAATGGTTTAACTTGAATGAACGTTCAAGTTAAACATGAATAGCTAGCTAAGGACTAATCGCAGGGCTCAACGGCACGTTTCCGACACTAGCCCATGGCTGGGTATGACGTTGTCTGGCGGGCATTCGTTCAGTGTTCAAGGGCAGATACCCCTGTGGGAGCGAGCTTGCTCGCGATGACGGCCTGACATCCAATATCTCTATTGACCGCTGCACCGCCATCGCGAGCAAGCTCGCTCCCACAGGTCCGGCACAAGCCAAACCGGCGGCGGTGTCGTCGCATCCACGCCCGAACGGAAACATCCCGGTTGCCCCTGAATATCCACGTGCCTATAGTCCAGGCATCGCCTACAACCAGTACGGACCCATGATCAAAGAACAGCTGTCTCGCTTTCATCGTCTTGACCTGCTCGGCCACCCGACACCCCTGGAAAAACTCGACCGCCTCTCGGCGTGGCTCGGCCGTGACATCTACATCAAGCGCGACGACCTGACGCCCCTGGCCCTGGGCGGCAATAAACTGCGCAAGCTCGAATACCTGGCCGCCGACGCCATCGCCCAAGGCGCCGATACCCTCATCACCGCTGGGGCGATCCAGTCCAATCATGTACGCCAGACCGCAGCCCTGGCCGCGAAGCTGGGCCTGGGCTGCGTGGCGCTGCTGGAAAACCCGATTGGTACCGAGGACAGCAATTACCTGGGTAACGGCAATCGTCTGTTGCTGGAGCTTTTCGACACCAAGGTCGAGCTGGTAGACAACCTGGACAACGCCGATGACCAATTGCAGGCCCTCGCTGGCCGTCTGCGCAGCAACGGCAAAAAACCGTACCTGGTGCCGATTGGTGGTTCCAATGCCTTGGGCGCGCTGGGTTATGTACGCGCCGGCCTGGAGCTGGCCGAACAGATCAAGGACACCGGCGTCGATTTCGCCGCGGTGGTACTGGCCTCGGGCAGTGCCGGCACGCACAGCGGCCTGGCGCTGGCCTTGAGCGAAAGCCTGCCTGCGCTTCCGATCATTGGCGTAACGGTTTCGCGCAGCGAAGAGGACCAGTTTCCAAAGGTACAAGGCCTGGCCGAGCGCACCGCCGAGCTGCTTGAAGTGGCCCTCCCAGAGGCATTCAAGGTGAACCTGTGGGACGAATATTTCGCCCCTCGCTATGGCGAACCGAATGCCGGGACACTGGCAGCGGTCAAGCTGCTGGCGAGCCAGGAAGGTCTGCTGCTCGATCCCGTCTATACCGGCAAGGCCATGGCCGGCTTGCTCGATGGCATCGGCCGCGACCGTTTCGATGACGGTCCGATCATTTTCCTGCACACCGGCGGCGCGCCGGCGTTGTTCGCCTATGACGCGACGTTCTCGGCTTAGTGGAAGACTCAATGGAGGGCTTTTGTGGGAGCGAGCTTGCTCGCGATAGCGATAAATCAGCCGACAATTGTTTAACTGACACACCGCTATCGCGAGCAAGCTCGCTCCCACAGGTCTTCATTCCAAATTAGCATAGATGCTTGATTTAATATTATTTTCCAATCTATAAAACCCACCCTATAGTCTCGCCGCAAGCGCATTTGCCGCGAGACGTCCAGGCTGCTTTAAGGCAGGATGTGGCAATCTTTTCGGATCGCGGCTACGCCTTATCTCAGCCAAATAACGTCGTCATAAGAAAACACAGGGGCTTGTCATGAATTTTTCCGCATTACGTCGCAACCTGCTGGTGGGTTCGCTGGGCCTGGCATTGAGCGCTGGCCTGCTGGGGCAAGCGGTTGCCGGTGAGCAACTGCAAAAAATCAAGGACGCTGGTGAAATCAAGATCGGCCTGGAAGGCACTTATCCACCGTTCAGTTTCGTTGATGACAGCGGAAAACTGACCGGCTTCGAAGTGGAGTTCTCCGAAGCCCTGGCCAAGGAGCTGGGTGTGAAGGTCAAGCTGCAGACCACTCCATGGGCGGGCATTCTCGCGGCGCTGGAATCCAAGCGTCTGGACGCTGTAGTCAATCAAGTGACTATCTCCGAGGAACGTAAGAAGAAGTACGACTTCTCCGAGCCGTACACCATTTCCGGGATTCAAGCGCTGGTCCTGACCAAGAAGGCCGACGAGCTGAACATCAAGAAAGCCGCTGACCTGGACGGCAAGAAAGTTGGTGTGGGCCTGGGCACGAACTACGAACAATGGGTCAAGGCCGAAGTGCCGGGCGCCCAAGTCAAGACCTATGACGACGATCCGACCAAGTTCCAGGATCTGCGCGTCGGCCGTATCGACACCATCCTGATCGACCGCCTGGCCGCGCTGGAATACGCCAAGAAAGCCAAGGACACCACCGTTACCAGCGAAGCCTTCTCTCGCCAGGAGTCCGGTATCGCCCTGCGTAAAGGCGAGCCTGAGCTGCTGGCCGCCGTGAACAAGGCCATCGAAAAACTGCGCGCCGACGGCACGTTGAAAAAACTCTCGGAAAAATATTTCAGCGCTGACGTCACCCAATAATGGAAGCAGCTCTTCAACTCGCGCTGGACTCCGCGCCCTTCCTGCTCAAGGGCGCGTATTACACGGTCATCCTCAGCCTGGGCGGCATGTTCTTCGGCTTGTTGCTGGGGTTCGGCCTGGCGCTGATGCGCCTGTCGCGTTTCGCGCTGGTGAACTGGATCGCCCGCATCTACGTGTCGTTCTTTCGCGGCACGCCGTTGCTGGTGCAATTGTTCGTGATCTATTACGGGTTGCCGCAATTGGGCATCGAGCTGGATCCGCTGCCAGCGGCGCTGATCGGTTTCTCGCTGAACATGGCCGCCTATGCGTGTGAAATCCTGCGGGCCGCCATCAGTTCCATCGAGCGCGGCCAGTGGGAAGCGGCGGCGAGTATCGGCATGACCCGTGCGCAGACGCTGCGCCGGGCCATCCTGCCACAAGCCGCGCGCACCGCCCTGCCACCGTTGGGCAACAGTTTCATTTCCCTGGTGAAGGACACCGCGCTGGCGGCGACCATCCAGGTACCGGAGCTGTTCCGCCAGGCGCAGTTGATCACCGCCCGCACCTTCGAAATCTTCACCATGTATCTTGCCGCCGCGCTGATCTATTGGGTTCTTGCCACCGTGCTTTCGCACCTGCAGAACGTACTGGAAGCCCGGGTCAATCGGCACGACCAGGAGTCCTGACCCATGATTGTCGTGGAAAAACTGACAAAGCAGTTCAAGGGTCAGGTGGTGCTCAACGGCATCGACTTGAAGATCGAAGAAGGCGAAGTGGTTGCAATCATCGGCCCCAGCGGCTCGGGCAAGACCACCTTCCTGCGTTGCCTGAACTTCCTGGAAGAACCCAGCAGCGGCCGGATCAAGGTCGGCGACATCGAGATCGATGGCAGTCGCCCGTTGAACCAGCAGCAGGGCCTGGTGCGTCGCTTGCGCCAGCAGGTGGGCTTCGTGTTCCAGAACTTCAACCTGTTCCCCCATCGCACGGCATTGGAAAACGTCACCGAAGGCCCGATCGTGGTGAAAAAGACGCCGCGCGCGGAGGCCGAGACGTTGGGTCGCAAGTTATTGGCCAAGGTCGGATTGGCCGGTAAGGAAAACGCCTATCCGAGGCGCCTGTCGGGCGGTCAGCAACAGCGCGTGGCGATTGCTCGCGCACTGGCAATGGAACCGGCGGTGATCCTCTTCGACGAGCCGACCTCAGCCCTGGACCCAGAACTGGTGGGCGAAGTACTGGCGACGATTCGCGGCCTGGCCGAAGAAAAGCGCACCATGGTCATCGTGACCCATGAGATGAGCTTCGCCCGGGATGTGGCCAATCGCGTGGTGTTTTTCGACAAAGGCGTAATCGTCGAACAAGGCGAAGCCAAGGCTTTGTTCGCAAACCCTAAGGAAGAGCGCACTCGACAGTTCCTCAGCAAGTTCCTCTCTGCCGGACACGGCGCGCAATAACTTACCCCTGTCGAAACTTTCATGGAATGAAAGCTTCGACAAATCCTATAAATATCTCTGCCAACTTCCAGCCCAAGCAAACTGGGTAATCACTCATGCTCGAATGAGTCGCCAAAACCAACACGATTATCGCAAAAATAAGTTACCGCCTTGACCTGACCTGCTCCCGACCCAACCACCCGGACACCTCACAAGCCTAGGAAAAGGGCATCAAAGGCCGCGCATTAGTATCTTCGGCGCGTAGGATATTTCTGAAGACTTGCACAACTTGCTATTAAGCTCGCTGCTCTATTGACATTAAAACTACTGACCCTTTATCTAGGGGCGGACAGACCAAGCTTATCGTTCCGAAGTACCCATACAAGTTAACGACTTATTTGCCGAGCGATTGATCACGCTGAATAAGCAGGCACCCTGTTTCCACGAGAAAGGGTTCGTTTAATAAAATCAAAGGAGTAACAACATGACATGTACGTCAACTATTCCTGGACTGGCCGCGCCCACCTTGGCGAACGCACAGCGCGCCGGAATCAACATTACCAGCGCCACCCATCTGGAGATCATCATTGCCGCCTACCCGGGCATGGACGTCGGCGATGTGGTCGAGCTGTATTGGGACAACTGCTATGCCGGCTCTCGCCTGCTGTCACATGAGGATACGCAGGGCAGCATCACGTTGCGGGTACCGGAGAGCTTTATCGTCAATGGGACCTCACGCATACACTATCGCGTCATGCAAATTGGCCGAGGGCCAGCGCTGTCGGCCACGCAACAGGTCCAGGTCAAGCTCGATTGCCCCGGTGGCCGACCCTCGACCTTGACCGGTGATGAAAACCAGAGCCTGGCGCCGGTGCGGATTCCTCAGACCATCCGCCGCCAGGGCGTGAACCCGAACCAGATCAAACGTGGCGTGCCGCTGACCATCGAGCCCTACCTGAACATGGCCGCCGACGACGCGATTACCGTGCGTTGGGGCGATGTGCGCATGGACCTGCCGAGAATAACGCCTGGCGAGGTGGGCCAGCCGATCCACGTCTGGGTGCCGCCGGAAATCATCATGGAAGCAGGCGAGGACCTTCGCCTGGAAGTGACCTATTGCATCATCGACCGGGTGGGCAACAATTCCCGTTGGGCGCCGCCGCGAACATTGAAGATCGGAGGCACCCATCCCTACCTGAAAAACCCGCCGAAAGACGTGCAGCCCGCACAGGGAATCAAATCCAACCTATGATTATTCCTAAAAGTTAGTTCAAAAACGGTTTATGCGCGTTTAGGGTATATAAACCGGACCACCGGACATTCTTGATTTTCGCTCGCCGCATTCATCGCGGTGTTTTCTTGAGATGTGAGGTGGGTATGGTACGGAACACAATCACCCCAGTGCAGAGCGCCAAGGCCCTGCACACAGCCACGGAGCGGCGGTGATGTCCGATTTGGCCCAGGCAAAGGTCCAGAGCGACCAGGACATCGCGCCGCTGTTATTGCCGGCACAGGTATTGCGCAACGATGCGGAGGCGATCGAGGCCGCTCATCAATTGGCACAGGTCGCGCGCCAGCAAGCCGCGCGTCGCGACCAGCAACGCAAGTTGCCTTGGTCGGAAATCGAGCAATTCACCCGTAGCGGCCTCGGCAGCATTGCCGTTCCCCGCGAATATGGCGGACCGCAAGTCTCCTCGGTCACCGTTGCCGAAGTGTTCGCAATCATCTCCGCAGCAGACCCGGCCCTCGGCCAGATTCCACAGAACCAGTTCGGCGTGCTCCAGTTGATTCTCGCGACGGGCACCGAGCGACAAAAAAAGATTCTCCTGCAGAGCCTGCTCGAAGGCTGGCGCATCGGCAATGCCGGACCGGAACGCGGCACCCGCAATACCTTGGAACTCAAGGCGCGGATCACGGCCGACGGCGACGGCTTCGTCATCAATGGCCAGAAGTTCTATTCCACCGGTGCGCTGTTCGCCCATTGGGTCGCCGTCAAGGCTTTGGATGACGAGGGTCGCCAGGTGTTGGCGTTCGTTCGACGCGGCACTCCCGGCCTGCGCATCGTCGATGACTGGTCGGGCTTCGGCCAGCGCACCACCGCCAGCGGCACGGTCCTGCTGAACAATGTGCGGGTCGACGCCGAGCTTGTGCTGGACAACTGGCGCATCAATGAAGTGCCAAACGTGCAGGGGGCGTTTTCGCAACTGATCCAGGCCGCGATCGACCTGGGCATCGCCCGGGGCGCCATCGATGACACGATCGCCTTCGTTCGTGAACGCGCCCGGCCCTGGATCGAGGCCAAGGTCGAGCGGGCCAGCGATGACTTGTACGTCATTGCCGACGTCGGCAGGCTGAAAATCGAACTTCACGCCACCGAGGCGTTGCTGCGCAAGGCTGGGCAAGTCCTTGATGAAGTCAACGCCGCGCCAATCACCGAACAGTCCGCCGCCCGCGCCTCGATAGCCGTCGCCGAAGCCAAGGTGCTGACCACCGAAATCGCCCTGCAGGCCAGCGAAAAACTCTTCGAACTGGCCGGCAGTCGCGCCACCCTCGCCGAATTCAACCTTGATCGCCACTGGCGCAACGCGCGGGTCCACACCCTGCACGACCCGGTGCGCTGGAAATACCACGCGGTCGGCGACTACCGCCTGAACGGCACCTTGCCGGCCCGACATTCCTGGATCTGACGACCCGACCTCTGGAGCAGCACATGACGCTTTCCCAACACGTCGCGGTGATTGCCAGCGATGAACAAGCCCTGATTGTCGCCAGCGACCTGGCCGAAGACTTCAAGCGCGACAGTGCCCTGCGCGACCGCGAACGGCGCCTGCCGCACCCGGAACTCGAGGCGTTCTCGCGCTCCGGCCTATGGGGCATCAGCGTGCCCAAGGCCTATGGCGGCGCGGGTGTATCCAACGTCACGCTGGCCAAGGTCGTTGCGCTGATCTCCCAAGCCGACGGCTCGCTCGGCCAGATTCCGCAAAATCATTTCTACGCATTGGAAGTGCTGCGGGTCAACGGCAGCGAAGCCCAGAAGCAGCGGCTTTACGCCGAGGTGCTGGCCGGCCAGCGGTTCGGCAATGCCCTGGCGGAGCTCGGGACCAAGACGGCCCATGACCGCATCACCCAGCTGCGCCGTGACGGCGACGGCCATCGCATCAATGGCCGCAAGTTCTACGCCACCGGGGCGATCTATGCCCAGCGCATCCCCACCTCGGTGGTGGATGAGAACGGCGTGCAGCAGTTGGCGTTCGTCCCACGCAACAGCCAAGGCCTGACGGTGATCGACGACTGGAGCGGTTTCGGCCAGCGCACCACGGGCAGCGGCTCGGTGGTCTTCGAGGATGTCCATGTTTGTGCCGAAGACATCGTGCCCTTCCAGAGCGCCTTCGAACGCCCCACCCCGGTCGGCCCGCTGGCACAGATCCTTCACGCCGCGATCGATACCGGCATCGCCCGCGCCGCCTATGAAGACGCCTTGCATTTTGTCCGCCACAAAACCCGGCCATGGATCGACGCCACCAGTGACGTCGCGACCCAGGACCCACATACCCTCAAGAGCTTCGGCCACCTGAGCATCCGCCTGCACGCCGCCGAAGCCTTGCTGGAACGCGCCGGAGAATTCCTCGATCGCGCCCAGGCTGACACGAACGCAGAAACGGTAGCAGCGGCCTCGATTGCGGTGGCGGAAGCCCGGGCGATCAGCACGGAAATCTCCCTGGCGGCTGGCAGCACACTGTTCGAACTGGCCGGCAGCCAGGCGACCGTGGCTGAGCATGGCCTCGACCGCCACTGGCGCAACGCCCGGGTGCACACCTTGCACGACCCGGTGCGCTGGAAGTACCACGCGGTCGGCAATTTCTACCTCAACGATGAAAAACCGCCGCTGCGGGGGACGATCTGATGGCGGCCGGCAAGAAAAAAATCCTCCTCAACGCGTTCAACATGAACTGCATCGGGCATATCAATCACGGCCTGTGGACCCATCCACAGGACACGTCGACCCAATACAACACCCTTGAATACTGGACCGGGCTGGCCCAGTTATTGGAACGCGGGTTGTTCGATGGCTTGTTCATTGCCGATATCGTCGGGGTCTATGACGTTTACCAGCAATCGGTGGACGTCACGCTGAAAGAGTCGATCCAACTGCCGGTCAATGACCCACTGCTGCTGGTCTCGGCGATGGCCGCCGTGACGAAACACCTCGGCTTCGGCCTTACCGCCAACTTGACCTACGAGCCGCCGTACCTGTTCGCCCGGCGCATGAGCACGCTGGATCACCTGAGCCGCGGCCGGGTTGGCTGGAATATCGTCACGGGTTATCTGGACAGCGCCGCCAAGGCCATGGGCCTCACTGCGCAAGTCGAGCATGACCGTCGCTACGACCAGGCCGATGAGTATTTGCAAGTGCTCTACAAGCTGTGGGAAGGCAGTTGGGAAGACGACGCGGTCATCAACGATCGCGAGCAGCGGATTTATGCCCAGCCAGAAAAGGTCCACAAGGTCCGGCATCAGGGCGAGTTCTATCAGGTCGAGGGCTATCACCTCTGCGAACCCTCACCGCAGCGCACACCTGTGTTGTTCCAGGCCGGCAGCTCGGAGCGGGGCCTGCTGTTCGCCGGGCGCCACGCCGAATGCGTGTTCATCAGCGGCCAGAACAAACCGGCGACCAAGGTCCAGGTGGACAAGGTCCGGACCAGTGCCATCGAGGCCGGGCGCAACCCCGAGGACATCAAGGTGTTCATGGGCCTGAACGTGATCGTCGGCGAGACCGAAGCAGTGGCCTGGGCCAAGCATGCCGAATACCTGGGCTACGCCAGCGCCGAAGCCGGGGTGGCGCATTTCTCCGCGTCGACGGGGATCGATTTTTCCGAGTACGAATTGGACGAACCGATCCAGTACGTGAAGAGCAACGCCATCCAATCCGCCACCAAGACCCTGCAAAACAACGACTGGACCCGCCGCAAGCTGCTGGAGCAACACGCCTTGGGCGGGCGCTACATCACCGTGGTCGGCTCGCCCGAACAGGTCGCCGATGAGCTGGAATCCTGGATCGCCGAAACCGGCCTCGATGGCTTCAACCTGACCCGCATCGTCACGCCGCAAAGCTACGTGGACTTTATCGACCTGGTGATTCCCGAGCTGCAGCGACGCGGCTCGTACAAGACCGAATACGACAACGGCACCCTGCGGGAAAAGCTGTTCGACGCGGGGGCTCAATTGCCCGGACAACACACCGGCTCCACCTACAGACACTGACCCTGTGGACTAGGCCTGATGAACCTGTGGCGAGGGGATTCATCCCCGTTGGGCCGCGAAGCGGCCCCAAGATCTGATACTGCCGTGTATCAGGTTGATCGCATTGACTGTATTTGGGGCTGCCAAGCAGCCCAGCGGGGATGAATCCCCTCGCCACGAAAGCACATGACTCAATCAATGACTGGAATATCCGACATGACCAAGCACTTCCTCACCCTGCCAGTCAGAACCCTGGCCCTGGCTCTCGGCCTGTTCAGCTCGGCGCTGTTCGCCGCCGACGCCCCGCTGAAAATCGGCACCACCGCCGCCTTCGCCATTCCCTTGGAGGCAGCGGTGCAAGAAGCCGATAAACAAGGCCTGAAGGTCGAGCTGGTGGAATTCAGCGACTGGATCGCGCCCAACGTCAGCCTCGCTTCGGGCGACATCGACGTGAATTACTTCCAGCACATCCCCTTCCTGGAAAACGCCAAGGCCGCCGCCGGTTTCGACCTGGTGCCGTTCGCCCCGGGCATCATCAACAACGTCGGCCTCTACTCGAAGCAATACAAAAGCTTCGCCGAATTACCCGAGGGCGCCAGCGTCGCCATTGCCAACGACCCGATCAACAGCGGACGCGGCTTGCAGTTGCTGGCCAAGGCCGGGCTGATCACGCTCAAGCCAGGGGTCGGCTACAAGGCCACCGAAGATGACATCGTGGCCAACCCGAAAAAGCTCAAGATCCTGCAAGTCGAGGCAGTGCAACTGGTGCGCGCCTACGAAGACGCTGATCTGGTGCAGGGCTATCCGGCCTACATTCGCCTGGCGAACACCTTCGATGCGACCTCCGCGTTGCTGTTCGACGGCCTGGATCACAAGGAGTACGTCATCCAGTTCGTGATCCAGCCCAAGAGCAAGGATGATCCACGGTTGATCAAGTTCGTCGATATCTACCAGCACTCGCCCGTAGTGCGCGCAGCCTTGGACAAGGCTCACGGCAAGCTCTACCAAGCCGGCTGGGAAGGCTGAACATGAGTGCCGTCAACGCTCGACTCCGTCATGACGCCCCTGCGCCCCACATCGCCGACCAGACCGAGCTGCATCCGGAATTGAACCGTGCCCACGTGCGCTTCATCGGCCTGGGCAAGACCTACGCTGGCACCCAGGGCCCGGTGGCCGCGCTGCAAGGCATCGACCTCGCGATCCAGCGCGGCGAGGTGTTCGGCATCATCGGCCGCAGCGGCGCGGGCAAATCGTCGCTGATCCGCACTATCAACCGCCTCGAACAGCCCACCAGCGGGCGCGTGCTGATCGATCAGGTGGACATTGGAGAATTCGACGAAGATCGGCTGGTGGAGTTGCGCCGGCGCATCGGCATGATCTTCCAGCACTTCAACCTGATGTCGGCCAAGACGGTGTGGCAGAACGTCGAGCTGCCGCTCAAGGTGGCCGGCGTGCCCAAGGAACAACGCCAGCAAAAGGTTCGCGAACTGTTGGAGCTGGTGGGTCTGCAAGGTAAGCACGGCGCCTATCCGGCGCAGCTTTCGGGCGGTCAAAAACAGCGTGTCGGGATTGCCCGGGCGCTGGTTCATGACCCGCAGATCCTGCTATGCGACGAGGCCACCTCGGCGCTCGATCCGGAGACGACTCAGTCGATCCTCGGTTTGCTGCGTGAGATCAACCAGCGCCTGGGCCTGACCATTGTGCTGATCACCCATGAGATGGCGGTCATCCGCGAAGTCTGCGACCGGGTGGTGGTGCTCGAACAAGGACGAATCGTCGAACAAGGGCCGGTCTGGGAAGTCTTCGGCAACCCGCAGCATGACGTCAGTCGCACGCTCTTGGCACCGTTGCAGCACGCACTGCCCGAAGAGCTGCAAAGCCGCTTGCAACCTCATCCGGCGTCGGCGGACGCGGCCACGGTGCTGCGCCTGCGCTTCACCGGCATCGATAAGGATGAGCCGGACCTGGCTGCCTTGTTCAGCGCCCTGGGTGGACGGGTGCGACTGCTCCACGGTGGTATCGAGCGAATTCAGGGCCATGGATTGGGGCAATTGCTGCTCGCGGTGAGCGGCTCGGCCTGGAGCGCCGAGGAGTTGCGTCAGCGCGCGGGCAATTGGGCACAACAGGTGGAGGTGCTGGGTCATGTGGTTTGATCGGTTATTGCAGGGTTTCATCGACACCTTCTTGATGGTCGGCGTGTCGTCATTGATCGCTTTGTTGGCGGGCATCCCGTTGGCAGTGATCCTCGTCACGAGCGGCAAGGGAGGGATTTATGAAGCGCCGGCCTTGAACAGGGCTTTGGGCGCGTTCGTGAACCTGTTCCGCTCGATACCCTTCCTGATCCTGATGGTGGCACTGATTCCCTTCACCCGACTGATCGTCGGCACAACTTATGGCGTGTGGGCCGCCGTGGTGCCGCTGGCCATCGCCGCCACGCCGTTTTTTGCGCGTATCGCCGAAGTCAGCCTGCGGGAAGTCGACCACGGCCTGATCGAAGCAGCCCAGGCGATGGGTTGCCGGCGCTGGCACATCGTTTGGCATGTGCTGCTGCCCGAAGCGCTGCCCGGCATCGTCGGCGGCTTTACCATCACGCTGGTGACGATGATCAACTCCTCCGCCATGGCTGGCGCGATCGGCGCCGGCGGCCTCGGCGATATCGCTTACCGGTATGGTTACCAGCGTTTCGACAGCCAGATCATGCTCACGGTGATCGTATTGCTGGTGGCGTTGGTGGCGGTGATTCAATTGGGCGGGGACCGGCTGGCGCGGGGTTTGAACAAGCGCTGAAGAGCGCTTCATTTGTGTGGGCGAGCTTGCGGTATAGTCGTCGAACACTCCAATCCAAAGCCAGCGACCATGAAACACAGCGCCGACGACCTGCACACCATCACCGCCACCACACTGGGGCATTACAACACCGTGGCGGAAAGCTTTCGCGAAGGTACCCGCGACCATGATGTCAGCCAGAACATCGACGCCTTGCTGCGACACATCCAGGGACAGGCACCGTTTCATATCCTGGATTTTGGCTGCGGTCCCGGGCGCGATTTGCGCACTTTCACCGGCCTGGGCCATGTCGCGGTGGGCCTCGACGGTTCCGAAGCGTTTGCGCGCATGGCCCGCCAGGACAGCGGCTGCGAGGTCTGGCAACAGGATTTCCTGCAACTGGACCTGCCGGAGGAGCGTTTCGATGGGATCTTCGCCAACGCCGTGCTATTTCACATTCCCGTGCAGGAACTGCCCCGCGTCCTCAAGCAATTGCACGCCACGCTCAAGCCCGGCGGCGTGCTGTTCAGCTCAAACCCCCGGGGCGAAAACCAGGAAGGCTGGAACGGCCAGCGCTTCGGCGCGTATCACGACCTCGACGCCTGGCGCACGCTGCTCACGGCGGCGGGTTTTGAGGAGTTGGAGCATTACTACCGGCCAGCGGGGCTGCCGCGGGAGCAGCAGCCTTGGTTGGCGAGCGTTTGGCGTAGACCTTGAATTTCCACTGTGGCGAGGGGATTTATCCCCGCTGGGGGGCGAAGCGCCCCCAATAGCCGCTGCCTCGGTGTACCTGACTGATTGTATCGCTTGCATGGGGGCGCTTCGCACCCCAACGGGGATAAATCCCCTCGCCACAACGAACAGCGCTTGAGTCCGATTTTTTATCGCCTGTCACTCTTGCTTGACCAACCACTTCTGCGTCAGCTGCTCCAAGCGCCCATCGTCCTTGATACGCCCCAAGGCATTGTCCACGCTGGCCTTGAACGCCGGGTTGCCCTTCTGGAAGGGAATCACCAGGTTCGGCGCCGGCTCCTTCTTCTCCTCGGGCTGGAAAGACTGCGCCAGGACCAGCGGACGTTGCGCCTCTTCCTTGCTCGCCAGTAATTGCGCATCCGGTTGGCTATAAGTCGCGCTGGTGTCGAAACGTTCCGCCAGTTCCGGGGTCATTGCTATGTGGTTGATGGCGACGTCGTACTTGCCGCTCTCCACACCGGACAACAGATCCGCAGCATCGGTAACGACGAAATCAGGCCGGACATCGAGTTCCGCCGCGAGCATCTCGCCCAGCTCCACTTCGAAACCGGTGAGCTTGCCGTCCTCCTTGAAATTGAACGGGGCGGTGTTGGCCTCGAGGGCGATTCGCAACTCGCCTCGGTCGTTGACGTCGTCGATCAGTTCCGCATGGGCCAGAGGGCTCAACAGGGGTAGCAGGCAGATCAGGCCAGGCAGGAAACGCATGGTCACTCCTAGGTTTCTATACAAGCGAGGCTCGTTTCAGGCTCGCTTTGCTATGGTTATTGCAGCCTTCGACAACGATTGGTCATGAAGTTGTCATGACCAGACGGATTTCATGGAAAAACTGGAGAAAAAAATGAAAAGCTTTATGTCACGTGCCGCGTTGACCGGTCTGTTGCTGGGAGCCTCGATGCTGGCAACAGCCGCAACCCCGGCACCCAAGGGCGCAGAAGTGTTCATCGTTTCCCCTGAAGACGGCGCCACCGTCAGCCAAGAGTTCAAGGTCAAATTCGGCGTCAAGGATATCGCCCTGGCCCCGGCGGGCGACATGACCAAAAACACCGGCCATCATCACCTGCTCATTGATGTGGACAAACTGCCCGCCGCAGGCGCGCCGATTCCGACCGACGCCAACCACATGCACTTCGGCAAGGCACAGACGGAAGCGACCATCAAACTGTCCCCGGGCAAGCACACCTTGCAGTTGATCCTGGGCGACAGCGGCCATATGCCGTTCGATCCATCGATCGTGTCCAAGAAGATCACGGTGAATGTGAAATAACACGAAAAATGCTGCCCCCCTGTGGGAGCGAGCTTGCTCGCGATAGCGGTAGTTCAGTCGATGGATCTTTTTCTGACGCACCGCGATCGCGAGCAAGCTCGCTCCCACAGGGTTTCAAGGTTGTGTCAGGCAAAAAAACGGGAGCCCCCTGCGGGGCTCCCGTTTTTTTATTGCAAGCCCAGCCTGATCAGAACAACACGCGGCAACGAATGGTGCCGTTGATGTGCTGCAGCTTCTCTTGCGCCAGGTCCGAGTACTCGGCATCGACGTCGATCACGACGTAGCCGACTTTCTCGTTGGTCTGCAGGAACTGACCGGAAATGTTGATACCGTTTTCGGCGAAGACCTTGTTGATCTCGCTCATCACACCCGGGATGTTCTCGTGGATGTGCAGCAGGCGGTGCTTGCCAGGGTGAGCCGGCAGGGCCACTTCCGGGAAGTTCACCGACGATACCGAGGTACCGTTGTCGCTGTACTTGACCAGTTTCTCCGCCACTTCCAGGCCGATGTTGGCCTGGGCTTCAGCGGTGGAACCGCCGATGTGCGGGGTCAGGATCACGTTATCCAGGCCACGCAGCGGGCTTTCGAAGATGTCGTCGTTGGAGCGTGGCTCCACCGGGAACACGTCGATCGCAGCGCCGATCAGGTGCTTGTCCTTGATCGCTTCGGCCAGGGCATCGAGCTTGACCACGGTGCCGCGAGCGGCGTTGATCAGGATCCCGCCTTTCTTGATGGCACGGATTTCCTTCTCGCCGATCATCCACTGGGTGGCAGCGGTTTCCGGTACGTGCAGGGTCACGATGTCGGACATGCCCAGCAACTCGTGCAGATTGTTGACCTGGGTGGCGTTGCCCAGGGGTAGCTTGGTCACGGTGTCGTAGAAGAACACCTGCATGCCAAGGCCTTCAGCCAGTACCGACAATTGGGTGCCGATCGAGCCGTAACCGACGATACCCAGCTTCTTGCCGCGGATTTCGAAGGAGTTGGCCGCGCTCTTGATCCAGCCGCCACGGTGGCAGGAAGCGTTTTTCTCAGGGATGCCGCGCAGCAGCAGGATCGCTTCGGCCAGCACCAGTTCGGCAACGGAACGGGTGTTGGAATACGGCGCATTGAACACTGCGATGCCGCGCTCGCGCGCCGCGTTGAGGTCAACCTGGTTGGTGCCGATGCAGAAGCAGCCGACCGCGACCAGTTTCTTGGCGTGGTCGAAGATCTCTTCGGTCAGTTGAGTACGGGAGCGAATACCGATGAAGTGAGCATCGGCGATCTTTTCCTTGAGCTGGGCTTCCGGCAGAGAACTGGTGATGTACTCGATGCTGGTGTAGCCCGCCGACTTGAGGACGTCGACAGCCGATTGGTGGACGCCTTCGAGAAGAAGGAACTTGATCTTGCTCTTATCGAGAGAAGTCTTGCTCATCTGCGTAAACCTGTGTCCCGGAGAAAAATGGCAGGGAATCGGACAGCGTGGGCTGGCCCGACCGGCGTGACAGCCGTCGCCGCAGAACAGCCGTTGGGCACTACGCTGCGGGGTCGGTATGCTAGCATATGCCCCCCGCAAACACCCATTCCTGCGACGTGAAGCGTTCTCAGGATGACCATGAATTGTTCGAGAGTTCTGTCGATGACCAATCCTGCCGTGATAGATGAGCTGAAGACCCTGGTTGAGCCTGGCAAGGTCCTGACCGATGCCGACTCCCTGAATGCTTACGGCAAGGATTGGACCAAGCATTACGCGCCCGCCCCGACCGCCATCGTTTTCCCCAAGACCACCGTGCAAGTCCAGGCCATCGTGCGCTGGGCCAACGCGCACAAGGTCGCGCTGGTGCCATCAGGCGGGCGTACCGGGCTTTCCGCCGCCGCCGTGGCGGCAAATGGCGAAGTCGTGGTGTCATTCGACTACATGAACCAGATTCTCGACGTCAACCTGACCGACCGCACCGCCGTGTGCCAGCCGGGCGTGGTCACCGAGCAATTGCAGAACAAGGCCGAAGAGCACGGCTTGTATTACCCGGTGGACTTCGCTTCCGCCGGTTCCAGCCAGATTGGCGGCAATATCGGCACGAATGCCGGCGGAATCAAGGTCATTCGCTACGGCATGACTCGTAACTGGGTGGCGGGCATGAAGGTCGTCACCGGCAAGGGTGACGTGCTGGAACTGAACAAGGACCTGATCAAGAACGCCACCGGCTACGATCTGCGGCAATTGTTCATCGGCGCCGAAGGGACCCTCGGCTTCGTGGTCGAGGCCACCATGCGCCTGGACCGCGCCCCGAAGAACCTCACCGCCATGGTGCTCGGCACGCCGGACTTCGATTCGATCATGCCGGTATTGCATGCCTTCCAAGGCAAGCTCGACTTGACCGCCTTCGAATTTTTCTCCGACAAGGCCCTGGCCAAGGTCCTCGGTCGTGGCGATGTTCCCGCGCCGTTCGAAACCGACTGCCCGTTCTACGCTCTGCTGGAATTCGAAGCCACCACCGAAGAAGTCGCCAACCATGCCCTGGAAACCTTCGAACACTGCGTCGAGCAGGGCTGGGTGCTGGACGGTGTGATGAGCCAGAGCGAAACCCAGCTGCAGAACCTGTGGAAGCTGCGCGAGTACATCTCCGAAACCATCTCGCACTGGACGCCGTACAAGAACGACATTTCGGTGACCGTTTCAAAAGTCCCAGGCTTCCTGCGGGAAATCGACGCGATCGTCGGCGAACACTATCCAGATTTCGAAATTGTCTGGTTCGGCCATATCGGCGACGGCAACCTGCACCTGAACATCCTCAAGCCGGAAAACCTGAGCAAGGATGAATTCTTCGCCAAGTGCGCGACCGTGAACAAATGGGTCTTCGAAACCGTCGAGAAATACAACGGTTCGATTTCCGCGGAACATGGCGTGGGCATGACCAAGCGCGACTATCTGACCTATAGTCGTTCGCCAGTGGAGATTGAATACATGAAAGCCGTGAAGGCGGTGTTCGACCCGAACGGCATCATGAACCCGGGCAAGATTTTCGCGGTTTGACCAATAACACCTGAAATCGAAAAGGCAGGAGTCGGTAAATGAGCTATCAGCACCAGTATGTCGACGGTACGCGCATTCATTTCCCGGTGGGAAAAGTAGTCTGCATCGGGCGTAACTACGCCGAACATGCAAAGGAACTGGATAACCCGGTGCCCACCGAACCCTTGCTGTTCATCAAGCCAGGCAGTTGCGTGGTGCCGCTGGAGGGTGGCTTCAGCATCCCGGCCGACCGCGGCGCGGTGCACTACGAGGCGGAAATCGCAGTGCTGATCGGCAAGCCGTTGTCCACCCGGCCCAGCGCTGAAGAAGTGCTGGACGCCATCTCCGGCTTCGCCCCGGCCCTGGACCTGACCCTACGGGACAAGCAGGCCGAGCTCAAGGCCAAGGGCTTGCCGTGGGAAGTCGCCAAGTCTTTCGACGGTGCGGCGGTGATCGCCCCGTTTGTTTCGAAGGATACCTTTGCCGACCTGGCGGACATCCCGGTTCGCCTGACCATCAATGGTGAAGTGCGCCAGGACGGCAACAGCAACCTGATGCTCAACCCCATCGTGCCGATGATCCAATACATGGCCGGTTGCTTCTCGCTGCAGGCCGGCGACGTGATTCTCACCGGCACCCCGGCGGGCGTCGGGCCGCTGAATGCAGGGGACGAACTGGTCCTGGAATTGCCAGGGGCAAGCCGCTTCGAGAGCAGCGTTCGCTAACGGCCAACCTGTACCATCACTCCTGTGGGAGCGAGCTTGCTCGCGATAGCGGTCTATCCGACACTTTAATGTTGGCTGACACACCGCTATCGCGAGCAAGCTCGCTCCCACATGGGGATAGGTGAAGGCCTGCTCTACCATTTACCGTTTTTTTCACATGCCATCCGGATAATTCCGGGGATTGCGGCATCTGAGCCTGCCAATCCCTCGTGCGAATTTCTGGAACGCATCCCCGATGGCCAAGACCCAAACCCTGCTCACTTCCGCCCGACGCGCTCGCTTTGGCTTGCCTTGGTATGCCTGGCTGTTGCTGGGAGCCGTCGCTGCCTACGGGCTGGCATTCGCAATGCATTGGGATGACCGAGGCCTGCTTTGGGTATCCGAACGCTTCGAAAGCCCGGCCCAGCGCCAGGAAAGTGTCTGGCTACCGGATTACCGCGCCGTGATCGACGCCAAGCCCCTGCCTGGCATGGAAAAAGACGAAGCCTCGGACGTGACCTACAACCCGCAGACCAAAACGCTGTTTGCGGTCATGGGCAAGAACCCGTTCCTGGCGGAACTGAGCCTGCAGGGCGACGTGCTGCGCAAAATGCCTTTGGTGGGCTGGAGTAATCCCGAAGGCGTGGCCTACATGGAAGACGGCCTGCTGGCCATCACGGATGAGCGAAAGCATACCCTGTCGATCGTGCAGGTCGATGCCCATACGCAAGCGCTGAATCGCAAGGACTTTCCTGAATACGATCTTGGCCCGTCCAAGAATCAGAACAAAGGGTTCGAGGCAGTCGTCTGGGATCCGCGTAACCAGCAACTGGTGCTGGGTGAAGAGCGACCACCCGCCCTGTTCACCTGGAAAAGCGATGGCAGCCAATCGCTCAAGGGCGACAAGCAGATCCATGTGAGCAACGAGCTGGATTTGCGCAACCTCTCGGCCCTGGCGATCGATCCTCGCACCGGCCATATGCTGGTATTGTCCGCCGACTCCCATCTGCTGCTGGAACTGGACGAAAAAGGTGATCAGGTCAGTTTCATGACGCTGCTGGGCGGCTTCAACGGCCTGAATGACACGATCCCGCGCGCCGAAGGTGTCACTGTCGATGAAGCAGGCAATATCTACTTGGTCAGCGAACCCAACCTGTTCTATCGTTTTGAAAAAACACGCTGATCGCGCGAACTCTGTAGGATAAATCGTCCTTCGCTGTAGGGTGTGGCACACAGCCATTAAGCTTCAGTTCAGGCAGTCGTGGTATTTCCAACCACCTGTTCTTATCCGAGCCCACACCACATGCGTCGACTCGCCCGCCCCAAGCCCCTTATTTTTGTGCTCTTGACGTTCGTGCTGGTTCTACTGATCACCGCAGGACAGTACCTGCGCCTGTTCGAGCGCGCCTGGTTCAACATCAATACCCTGTGGCATACCGGTAGCGAGCAGGCCATTGCCTTGGATAAATATCAGACCACGGTGCAAGCCCAGGTCATCGAAGGACTCGACGATGATGTGTCGGCGCTGACGTACGATCCGATCCGCAAGAGCTTGTTCACCGTGACCAATCAGAATGCCGAACTGATCGAGTTGTCGCTGGACGGCAAGGTCCTGCGGCGCATCGCCCTGATCGGCTTCGGCGACCCGGAAGCGGTGGAATTCATCAGTGAGAACATCTACGTCATCACTGATGAACGCCAGCAACGACTGATCAAGATTCATCTGGAAGAAGACACCCGGTTCCTCGACGCGGCCGACGCCGAGCAAATCACGCTTGGCGTACACATGAACGGCAACAAAGGTTTCGAAGGGTTGGCCTATGACTCGATCGGCAAGCGCCTGTTCGTTGCCAAGGAGCGCGACCCGATGCTGATTTATGAAGTACACGGTTTTCCCCACCACAACCCGGAAAAATCCTACGCAGTTCATGTGATCAACAACCCCAAGCGCGACGCCGGATTGTTTGTCCGCGATCTCTCAAGCCTGCAATACGACGAACGCAGCGGCCATTTGCTGGCCCTGTCCGATGAGTCGCGGTTGATCATCGAGCTGGATATCGACGGACGACCGCTGAGTACGCTGTCGTTGAACAAGGGTCGCCATGGACTGGAAAAAACCATACCGCAGGCCGAAGGCCTGGCCATGGACGACGATGGCAACCTGTACGTGGTGAGCGAACCGAATCTGTTCTATGTGTTCAAGAAGCCGCAGCCTTGATGCACCACAAAACCTAATGTGAGAAAACCAATGTGGGAGCGCGCTTGCTCGCGATGGCAGTGTGTCAGCCAACAGCAGTGTGTCGGATAGACTGCCATCGCGAGCAAGCTCGCTCCCACAGGGTTCGGTGCTGAATCAGCCCGGCGTTTACTCAGCCCGCAGGGTCTTCACCCCTTCAGCAGTCCCCAACAACAGCACATCCGCCGGACGGGCAGCGAACAGGCCATTGGTGACCACACCGACGATGGCATTGATCTGGCTTTCCAGTTCCACGGGATTGGTGATCTGCAGGTTGTGCACATCGAGGATGATGTTACCGTTGTCGGTCAACACGCCCTCGCGATACACCGGGTCGCCGCCCAGCTTCACCAACTGGCGCGCCACGTGGCTGCGAGCCATCGGGATGACCTCCACCGGCAGCGGGAACGCGCCGAGCACCGGCACCAGCTTGCTGGCATCGGCGATGCAGATGAACGTCTTGGCGACGGCCGCGACGATTTTCTCACGGGTCAATGCCGCGCCGCCGCCCTTGATCAAGTTCAGGTGCGCATCGCTTTCGTCGGCGCCATCGATGTAGAACTCCAGGTCGCTCACGGTGTTGAGCTCGTACACCGGGATGCCGTGGCCCTTGAGGCGTGCGGCGGTGGCTTCGGAGCTGGCGACCGCGCCATCGAACGCACCCTTGTGCTGCGCGAGCGCGTCGATGAAGCAATTGGCGGTAGAGCCGGTGCCCACCCCGACGATGCTCTTGTCATCCAGTTTCGGGAGGATGAGGTCGACAGCGGCCTGGGCCACGGCCTGTTTGAGTTGATCCTGGGTCATGCGGGCTCCGAAGGTGCCGAGAGGGAACGAAAGGCCGGCATTATAGGCGTAGAAACCGTGGCGAGGGAGCTTGCTCCCGCTTGAGTGCGAAGCGCTCATCGCTTTTTCTGGGGCCGCTGCGCGACCCAGCGGGAGCAAGCTCCCTCGCCACGGGGGCTTCTGCGCCCAAAGTGCCTTAATTCGTGTGGTCGCCCGGCCAAAAGCCGGGTTAGACTCCTTGGCCCTGCCCAACCCGCTCAGTGATGCTTCCGATGCTTGAACAGTACGTCAAAAAGATCCTCACCTCGCGCGTTTACGACGTTGCCGTGGAAACCCCGCTGCAGACCGCTCGCCAGCTCTCCGAGCGGCTGGGCAACGAGGTCTGGCTCAAGCGCGAAGACTTGCAACCGGTGTTCTCGTTCAAGATTCGCGGGGCCTACAACAAGCTGACCCAGCTCAGCGACGAAGAGCGCGCCCGCGGCGTGGTCACGGCGTCGGCGGGCAACCATGCCCAGGGCCTGGCGCTGGCCGCCAAGGTGCTGGGGGTGAAAGCCACCATCGTCATGCCCAAGACCACGCCGGAAATCAAGGTCGAAGGCGTGCGCTCCCGTGGCGGCAAAGTGGTGCTGCATGGCGACTCGTTCCCTGAAGCCCTGGCCTATTCGCTAAAGCTGGTGGACGAAAAGGGCTACGTCTACATCCACC
This sequence comes from Pseudomonas sp. BP11-1-1, assembly GCF_052112105.1. Taxonomy (NCBI): domain Bacteria; kingdom Pseudomonadati; phylum Pseudomonadota; class Gammaproteobacteria; order Pseudomonadales; family Pseudomonadaceae; genus Pseudomonas; species Pseudomonas sp. BP11-1-1. Next base: position 60,231 of record NZ_JAUTYU010000010.1, on the reverse strand, counting down.
CATACGACGATCCTCACACCATTGCCGGGCAGGGCACGGTGGCGATGGAAATCCTGCGCCAGCACCCGGGGCGCCTCGATGCGATTTTCGTCCCGGTGGGCGGTGGCGGGCTGATCGCAGGGATCGCGGCCTATGTGAAATACCTGCGTCCGGAGATCAAGATCATCGGCGTCGAGCCCGACGATTCCAACTGCCTGCAAGCGGCCATGGCCGCTGGCGAGCGCGTGGTCCTGCCCACCGTGGGCCTGTTCGCCGATGGCGTGGCCGTGGCGCAGATCGGCCAGCACACCTTTGATATCTGCAAACACTACGTGGATGAGGTCATCACCGTCAGCACTGACGAGATCTGCGCTGCGATCAAGGATATCTACGACGATACCCGCTCGATTACCGAACCTGCCGGCGCCCTGGGCGTTGCCGGGATCAAGAAATACGTCGAGACGCGCAGCATCAGCGGCCAGACCCTGGTGGCCATCGACTCCGGCGCCAACGTCAACTTCGACCGCCTGCGCCACGTGGCCGAGCGCGCCGAACTGGGTGAAGGCCGCGAAGCGATCATCGCCGTGACCATTCCCGAGAAGCCAGGCAGCTTCAAGGCTTTCTGCGAGGCCATCGGCAAACGCCAGATCACCGAATTCAACTACCGCTACAACACTGGCAGCGAAGCGCACATCTTCGTTGGCGTGCAGACGCACCCGGAAAACGACCCACGCAGCAAGCTGATCGCCAGCCTGACCGAGCAGGGCTTCCCGGTGCTGGACCTGACCGACAACGAACTGGCCAAGCTGCACATTCGCCACATGGTCGGTGGCCACGCGGCTCACGTCATTGACGAAGTGGTCCTGCGTTTCGAATTCCCGGAGCGTCCGGGGGCACTGTTCAACTTCCTCAACAAGCTGGGCGGTCGTTGGAATATCTCGATGTTCCACTACCGCAACCATGGCGCGGCGGATGGCCGTGTCGTCGCCGGGCTGCAAGTACCCCATGATGAACGCCACCTCGTGCCGGCCGCCCTGGAAGAAATCGGTTATCCGTACTGGGATGAGAGCGACAATCCGGCCTATCAGCTGTTTCTTGGTTGAGAGGCTACGCTCAAGGACATCGGCTCAAGGAAAAACCCATGGAAACTCTGCTGACCTTGAAAGTGCTGCACGTCGCAGCCACGGTCGTTCTGCTGGCTTGCGGTGTGAGCCTGGCCGTCCTGGCCTGGCGCAAGCGCAGCGAGGGGCCGACCTGCACGCTGCGGCGCCCATGGCTGTTCGCCTGGGGCGTGATGCTGCTCTGCATGCTGAGCATGCCGTTTACCGGCTGGTGGCTCGTCCATCTGGTGGGCTGGCCGCTGGGCCAAACCTGGCTGCTGGGCTCCAGCGTTATCTATACCGTGGCGGCGCTCAGCGTTTTCTGGCTGTTGGCACGGCTCAATCATCAGCGAACGGCCAGCGGCGGTGGCGGCAAATTCACCTGGGTGCTGGCGATCATCAGTGGGATCGGTTTCCTGTCCATTGCCGCCTTGATGGGCGCCAAGCCGATCTAAGCGACAAGGATCGCCATGAAGATTTTGCTGGTGGGTGGCGGCGGCTTTATCGGCGGCAATCTGCTGCGAGCGCTGCACGGCGCCGGCCATTCGATCATCGCAACAAGCCGCCAGGCACGAGCATCGAGCTGGCCCGGAGTCGAATGGCTGGCGCTGGATCTCGGCTTGCTGGCGAGCGATCCCGGGCATTTTTCGTTCCCCGACGACGTCGACTTGCTGATCAACGCTGCCGGCCTGTTGAGCGTTGATACTCAAGCGCTGAGCCTGGTCCAGGATCACGGCGCCCGAGCGCTGTTCGACCAGGCCGCACGCCGGGGCGTACCGGTCCTGCAGATCTCCGCGCTGGGAGCGAGTGCCCAATCCGACGTGCCCTTTCTGAACAGCAAAGGCATGGCCGACGAATACTTGTCCGGCTTGAACAATGTTTCCGTTGTGCTGCGACCGTCGTTGGTGCTGGGACCGGGCGGCGCAAGCAGCGGTTGGCTGGCAGGACTTTCGCCTTGGCCGGTGATCCCCTTGCTGGATCTGAAAGCCCGTATTCAACCCGTGCACATCGATGACCTGGCCGGCGCAGTCCTCGCCCTCCTGCGGCACTGGCCAACCGAGTCGGTGGTGCTGCCATTGGTGGGGCCAGAGCCGATGACCCTGGCGCAGCTTATCGACCGTTTGCGAGCCGCCCAAGGTTGGCCGCCAGCGCGCTACCTGCGAGCGCCGACCTTGTTGACCGAAGTGGGCAGCCGGATGGGGGATCGGTTCGGCTGGCGCGCCCTGAACCGGCAAAGCGTGGCGCTGGCGCAACGGGACAACCTGGCTGACCCTGCGGTACTCGCTTCAGTCTGCGGCTATCGCGCCGCCCCGGTGCAAACCTGCCTGCATGAATGGCCGACGATCGCCCAAAGCAGCCTTCGGGCTATTCGTCCATTGATGTTCGCCGTACTGGCACTTATCTGGCTGGGAACCGCCGCGGTGTGCCTCGGCCCCGGCTACGACTGGGGCTTGCGCATCCTGGCCGAAGCCGGCGTCTACGGCACCTGGGCGAAGCTTGCGGTGGTCAGCGGCGCGCTGTGCGACGGTGCGCTGGGCGTGGGCATGTTGCTCCAGCGTTGGCGACGCCAGGCATTGCGGCTGCAGTTGGGATTGATGCTCGGCTACACGCTGTGCATCAGCTTTATCCTGCCGCACTATTGGTTCGACCCTTATGCGGCTGTCGCCAAGAACCTGGTGTTGATAGTCGCGACTTTATGGCTGCTTTGGACCGAACCCCGCCAATGAGCATTTACCTGCTACTGAAAACCCTGCACATCCTGTCTTCGACCGTCCTGTTCGGCCTGGGCGCCGGGTCTGCCTACTACGCGCTTCGGGCCTGGCGCAGCGGCAAGCTTGAAGTCATTGCCGTCACCTTCAGGCATCTGGTCTTCGCCGATTGGGCGTTCACCGCCACGACCGCCGTGTTCCAGCCACTGAGCGGCCTGGCCCTGGTGCACATCGCCGGCTGGCCATTGCAGCAGAGCTGGTTGATGTGGAGCATCGGCCTTTATTGCCTGGCGGGCGCCTGTTGGCTGCCGGTGGTCTGGTTGCAGATCCGCGTACACAAAATGGCCGAGCACGCCTTGCGGGACGGCACGCCCATGCCGATCAAAGCCGCCACTTACATGCGCTGGTGGTTTGCGCTGGGCTGGCCAGCGTTCCTGGCATTCATGGCGATTTTCTATTTGATGGTGGCCAAGCCCGCTTGAGGCCAGCCCACCTGACGATCTACGGTGGGCGCCGAAGCACTCAGTCCCGCAGGCTGATCACCGGCCAACCCCGCTTCTCGGCCTCGGCCCGCAGGTTCGGATCCGGATCCACCGCCACCGGATGCGTCACCGCTTCCAATAGCGGCAAGTCATTCATCGAGTCGCTATAGAAGTAGCTGTCCTCCAGCGAATAGCCGGTCTCCTCCAGCCAACGGTTCAGTCGGGTCACCTTGCCTTCGCGGAAACACGGGATATCGGTGCTGCGTCCGCTGTAGCGCCCGTCGATCATTTCGCATTCGGTGGCGATCAGGGTCTCGACCCCCAGGCGTTCAGCAATCGGGGCGGTGACGAAGCGGTTGGTGGCGGTGATGATCACCAGTTTATCGCCAGCGTCGCGGTGCTTTTTCAACAGTTCGATGGCTTGGGGCAACACGATCGGCTCGATGCAGTCGCGCATGTAGTCAAGATGCCACTGCGCCAGTACTTCCATCTCGGTGCGGCCGAGGATTTCCAGGCAGAAGTTCAGGTATTCGGCATTGTCGAGCTTGCCGGCCAGGTAGTCCTGGTAGAACGCGTCGTTGCGCGCCTTGTATGTAACAGCGTCGAGGAACCCGCGCTCACACAGGTAATCGCCCCAGGCGTGGTCGCTGTCGCCGCCCAACAGCGTATTGTCCAAGTCGAATAAAGCCAGCCGCATTGCAGTTACTCGCTGAAAATTCTGAAGAAAGGCGTCCAGAATACGGACTTTTCACAAGAGTGCACATAAGCTAGGGACGCTCGTTGCTGCTTTCACAACCTTTGTGGAACAATGCGGCGACATGCGTTTGCGAGGTTGTTGCCGTGATCGATCCCGATGGTTTCCGTCCCAATGTGGGGATCATTCTTACGAATGATGCTGGGCAGGTGCTATGGGCACGCCGTATCAATCAAGACGCCTGGCAGTTTCCCCAGGGTGGGATCAATCCCCAGGAGACGCCGGAAGAGGCCTTGTACCGCGAGTTGAATGAAGAAGTCGGGCTGGAGCGAGAGGATGTTGAGATACTCGCCTGCACCCGAGGCTGGTTGCGCTATCGTTTGCCGCAACGCCTGGTCAGGACGCACAGCCAGCCGCTGTGCATCGGCCAGAAGCAGAAATGGTTTCTCCTGCGCCTGATCTCCAACGAGCAGCGGGTGCGGATGGATTTGACCGGTAAACCGGAGTTCGATGGCTGGCGCTGGGTCAGCTATTGGTATCCGTTGGGCCAGGTGGTGACATTCAAGCGCGAGGTGTATCGACGCGCCCTTAAAGAGCTTGCCCCGCGCCTGCTGACGCGCGACTGACGACGGAGTTCGACCCCGAGCCATGCTCAATACGCTGCGCAAGATCGTCCAGGAAGTTAACTCCGCCAAGGATCTCAAGGCGGCGTTGGGGATTATTGTGTTGCGCGTCAAAGAGGCCATGGGCAGCCAAGTCTGCTCGGTCTACCTGCTTGATCCCGAGACCAACCGTTTCGTGCTGATGGCCACCGAGGGCTTGAACAAGCGCTCCATCGGCAAGGTCAGCATGGCCCCCAATGAAGGCCTGGTCGGCCTGGTCGGCACGCGCGAAGAACCCCTGAACCTCGAAAACGCCGCGGATCACCCGCGCTACCGCTACTTCGCCGAAACGGGCGAAGAGCGCTATGCCTCGTTCCTTGGCGCACCGATCATCCACCACCGCCGCGTCGTCGGCGTGTTGGTCATCCAGCAAAAAGAGCGCCGCCAGTTCGACGAAGGTGAAGAAGCCTTCCTCGTGACCATGAGCGCGCAACTGGCCGGGGTTATCGCCCACGCCGAGGCCACCGGCTCGATCAGCGGCCTGGGTCGCCAGGGCAAGGGCATCCAGGAAGCCAAGTTCGTCGGCGTGCCGGGATCGCCCGGCGCGGCGGTAGGCACGGCGGTGGTCATGTTGCCGCCCGCCGACCTCGACGTGGTGCCCGACAAGGCCATCAGCGACATCGACGCCGAGCTGGGGTTGTTCAAGACCGCCATCGAAGGCGTGCGGGCCGACATGCGCGCCTTGTCGGCGAAGCTGGCGACGCAGTTGCGCCCGGAAGAACGGGCACTGTTCGACGTCTACCTGATGATGCTCGACGATGCCTCTCTGGGCAGCGAAGTCACCACGGTCATCAAGACCGGCCAATGGGCCCAGGGCGCGCTGCGCCAGGTGGTGACCGACCACGTCAACCGTTTCGAACTGATGGACGACGCCTACCTGCGCGAGCGCGCCTCGGACGTCAAGGACCTTGGCCGCCGACTGCTGGCCTACTTGCAGCAAGAGCGCCAGCAGACCCTGGTCTACCCCGACAACACCATCCTGGTCAGTGAAGAGCTGACCCCGGCCATGCTCGGCGAAGTCCCCGAAGGCAAGCTGGCGGGGCTGGTCTCGGTACTGGGCTCGGGCAACTCCCACGTAGCGATCCTGGCCCGGGCCATGGGCATCCCGACGGTGATGGGCCTGGTGGACCTGCCGTACTCCAAGGTCGACGGCATCCAGATGATCGTCGATGGCTACCACGGCGAGGTCTACACCAACCCCAGCGACGTGCTGCGCAAGCAGTTTGCCGATGTGGTGGAGGAAGAAAAGCAACTGTCCCTGGGACTGGATGCGCTGCGGGACCTGCCGTGCGTGACCCTCGACGGCCACCGCATGCCGCTGTGGGTCAACACCGGCCTGCTGGCCGACGTGGCCCGGGCACAGAAGCGTGGCGCCGAAGGCGTAGGCCTTTACCGCACCGAAGTGCCATTCATGATCAACCAGCGCTTCCCCAGCGAAAAGGAACAGCTGGCGATCTACCGCGAGCAACTGGCCGCGTTCCACCCGCAACCGGTCACCATGCGCAGCCTGGACATCGGCGGCGACAAGTCCCTGTCCTATTTCCCGATCAAGGAAGACAACCCCTTCCTTGGCTGGCGCGGCATTCGCGTGACGCTCGACCATCCGGAGATCTTCCTGGTCCAGGCCCGCGCCATGCTCAAGGCCAGCGAAGGCTTGAATAACCTGCGCATCCTGTTGCCGATGATTTCCGGCACCCATGAACTGGAAGAAGCCCTGCACCTGATCCACCGGGCCTGGGGCGAAGTGCGCGATGAAGGCACCGACGTGCCGATGCCGCCAGTCGGGGTGATGATCGAAATTCCGGCAGCGGTGTACCAGACCAAGGAACTGGCGCGGCAGGTGGACTTCCTCTCGGTAGGGTCCAACGACCTGACCCAGTACTTGCTCGCCGTGGACCGCAACAATCCACGGGTGGCCGATCTCTACGATTACCTCCACCCGGCGGTGCTGCAAGCCTTGCAGACCGTGGTGCGCGACGCCCATGCCGAAGGCAAGCCGGTGAGCATCTGCGGCGAAATGGCCGGCGACCCGGCCGCCGCGGTGTTGCTGATGGCGATGGGTTTCGACAGCCTGTCGATGAACGCCACCAACCTGCCGAAAGTGAAATGGATGCTGCGCCAGATCAACCTCAGCAAGGCCCAGGAACTGCTGGCGGAGCTGATGACCATCGACAATCCGCAAGTGATTCATAGTTCCTTGCAGTTGGCGCTGAAGAACCTTGGGCTGGCGCGGATGATCAATCCGGCGTCGAGCAAGACGCTCTAAATCCTGCGGCGAGCATTTGTGGCGAGGGAGCTTGCTCCCGCTGGCGGGCGAAGCCCGCCCAAAAGCTTTGGGGCTACTTCGTAGCCCAGCGGGAGCAAGCTCCCTCGCCACGGGATATCGTCGGCATTAAACGAGCAGCTCCACCGCCCCCAAATGCCCCCCATGGGGCCCGAAACTGTGCTCGACGATATGCCGCGTGCCATCGGCATGGACGATCAGCGCCGTACTCGCTCGCGTCCCATAGGCGGGGCTGGCGATGAACACGCTCGATAGCAGCATCTCGGTCGCCAACCCCACCCCCGTGTCCGGCAGTTCGGCCACTGCCGCAAGTTGTGGGTCGTTCAGCAGCGCCAGCAACGCCTGGGGCTGCGGATCGTCCAGCACTTCGCTCAATGCCGTTCGAGCCTTGAGCAACTTTGGCCAGGGCGTGTTCAGCCCGGCGTTGGACACGCCGTAGACCCCTTCGGCCAACTGTTGCGGCCGGGTATCGCGGGCGTTGTAGTGCCAAAGCTCCGTACCGTCGCCAAGCAGCAGGTTAAAACCACCGTACTCGCCGGCACGTGGCACCACTTCGCTTAGGTAATCAGTAATCGACAGAGTCCCGGCCAGGAACCGCGCCACCAGCTCGCCGCGGGACTTGAAGGCCGGCAACTGGCCCGGGTCGCGGATGTTTGTCAGGGCCGCAAAGCGACCGTCGTCGCCCACACCAAGCCAAGTGCCGCCAGCCTCCAGGTCACGACCGGCGTGGACATGGGGCGCGTCAGGCCACTGGGCCAGGGGCAAGGTCGGCCGGGCGTAGAACTCGTCGCGGTTGGCCGCCACGATCAGCGGCTGGGCGTGGCCAGGGCGCCAGGCAAATACGATCAGGCACATCAGGTTGTCCTGTTGAGAATGAAGCTGAACAACACTGCTTTTGTGGCGAGGGAGCTTGCTCCCGCTGGGCTACGAAGTAGCCCCAAAACCTTCTTGGGCGGGCTTCGCCCACCAGCGGGAGCAAGCTCCCTCGCCACAAAGGCTATTCGTCGCATCCCCACCACTCTACCCATACATCACTGACGCATCCATCGCCTTCAGTAGAGCCCAAGCCCCTCGATCCGTTACCATGCCGCTCTTATTTGCGATGGTCGAGGCGACGCTGGTGGAATTTTTGCTCTATCTGCTGCTCGGCGCCTGCGCCGGCGTGCTGGCCGGGCTGTTCGGCGTGGGGGGCGGAATGATCATCGTCCCGGTGCTGGTGTTCAGTTTCACCTTGCAGGGTTTCGATCCGCAGGTGTTGACGCACCTGGCCGTCGGTACCTCCCTGGCGTCGATCATCTTCACGTCGATCAACGCCGTGCGCGAACATCATCGCAAAGGCGCGGTGCGCTGGCTGATCTTCGCCTGGATGACCGTCGGGATCCTGATCGGCGCCGGTTTCGGCGCGCTTACCGCCGAAGCCATTTCCGGCCCGCACCTGCAAAAAATCATCGGTGTGTTCGCCATGCTCGTCGCTGCGCAACTGGCCCTGGACTTCAAGCCCAAGGCCAGCCGCACGGTGCCGGGCAAGGTCGGGCTGACCCTGGCCGGCACGGTCGTTGGCTGGGCCTCGGCGATTTTCGGCATCGGTGGCGGTTCGCTGACCGTGCCATTCCTGACCTGGCGCAGCGTACCGATGCAACAAGCGGTGGCGACTTCCTCGGCCTGCGGGCTGCCGATCGCCCTGGTCAGCGCGCTAAGTTTCATGATTCTGGGGTGGCACGATCCGCTGTTACCACTCGGTTTTGTGTATCTGCCGGCCCTGCTGGGGATCGCCCTGACGAGCATGGTCTTCGCCCGCGTCGGCGCGCGGCTGGCCCATCGCCTGTCACCGCGCTTGCTCAAACGGTTGTTCGCCGCTTTGCTGTTCAGCGTGGGCTTGAGTTTCCTGCTCTGACGCAATCCTGGCTTAATCCCGAGGTGACAGCGTCGCCCGGGTATTTTTGACGTTTACGAGGAATATCAATGCTGCCTTACCCGCAGATCGATCCGGTGGCCCTGGCCATCGGCCCGCTGAAAATCCACTGGTACGGCCTGATGTACCTGATCGGCATCGGCGGTGCCTGGCTGCTGGCGTCGCGCCGGCTCAACCGCTTCGACCCGACCTGGAACAAGGAAAAGCTCTCCGACCTGGTGTTCTGGCTGTCCATGGGCGTGATCGTCGGCGGACGCCTGGGCTATGTGCTGTTCTACGACCTGAGCGCCTACCTGGCCAACCCGACGCTGATTTTCGAAGTCTGGAAGGGCGGCATGTCGTTCCACGGCGGGTTCATAGGCGTGATGCTGGCGGCGTTGTGGTTCGGCAAGCGCAACAACAAATCGTTTTTCGAACTGATGGACTTCGTCGCACCGATGGTGCCGATCGGCCTGGGTGCCGGGCGCATCGGCAACTTCATCAATGCCGAATTGTGGGGCAAGCCGACCGACGTGCCGTGGGCGATGATCTTCCCACCCTTCAGCGACCCGGCGCAGTTGCCGCGCCACCCGTCGCAGCTCTATCAATTCGCCCTCGAAGGCGTGGCACTCTTCCTGATTCTCTGGCTGTTCTCGCGCAAGCCGCGACCCACCATGGCGGTGTCGGGCATGTTCGCGCTGTTCTATGGCATCTTCCGCTTCATCGTCGAATTCGTCCGCGTCCCGGATGCCCAGCTCGGCTATCTGGCGTGGAACTGGCTGACCATGGGCCAGGTGCTGTGCCTGCCGATGATCATCGGTGGCCTCGCGCTGATCTGGCTGGCCTATCGTCGCGCGCCGGCTGCCGCCGCCAAAGTTTAAAATTCGAACCCCGGGGCGCAGGCCCCGGGTTCAAGGACACAGGTAATCCATGAAGCAATATCTCGATCTGGTGGCCCACGTCATCAAGAACGGCACCAAGCAAGCCAACCGCACCGGCGTGAACACCATCAGCTTCCCCGGCGCCATGCTGCGCTACGACTTGAAGGAAGGCTTTCCCGCCATCACCACCCGCAAGATGGCCTTCAAGTCGGCCATCGGCGAAATGTGCGGTTTCCTGCGTGGCGTGAACAATGCCGCTGAATTTCGCGCCTTGGGCTGCAAGGTCTGGGACCAGAACGCCAACGAAAATGCGCAGTGGCTGGCCAACCCGTTCCGCCAGGGTGAAGACGACCTGGGCGAGATCTACGGCGTGCAGTGGCGCAAGTGGCCCGCCTACAAGCAGATCTCCCTGAACAACCAGGCGGCCATCGAGCAAACGCTGGCCCAGGGTTACCGGCAGATCGCCGAGGGCGAAGAAAACGGCCAGGCCTACGTGGTGCTGTACAAGGCCATCGACCAGGTTCGCCAGTGCGTCGACACCATCATCAAGGACCCGGGCAGCCGGCGCATCCTGTTCCACGGCTGGAACTGCGCCCAGCTCGATGAAATGGCCTTGCCGCCGTGCCATCTGCTCTACCAGTTCCACCCGAATGTCGAGACCCGGGAAATTTCCCTGACCCTCTACATCCGCTCCAACGACCTGGGCCTGGGCACGCCGTTCAACCTCACCGAAGGCGCCGCGCTGCTGAGCCTGATCGGGCGCCTGACCGGCTACACGCCGCGCTGGTTCACCTATTTCATCGGCGATGCCCACGTCTATGAAAACCACCTGGACATGCTCAACGAACAGCTCACCCGCGAGCCGTTCCCGATGCCCAAGCTGGTGATTTCCGAGCGCGTGCCAGAGTTTGCCAAGACCGGTGTTTACCAGCCTGAGTGGCTGGAGCAAGTGGAGCCGGGCGACTTCTCCCTCGAAGGCTACCAGCACCACGCGCCGATGACCGCGCCGATGGCGGTCTGAGCCACCCCGCCTCTCCCTTGTGGGAGCGAGCTTGCTCGCGATAGGGCCATTACATTCAACATCAATGTTGACTGATAGGTTGCTATCGCGAGCAAGCTCGCTCCCACATTAGATCTCCGTGTGCTTCAAGATCAGTTCAATGTCCATGACTCCTGCCCACATGTGAATGCTCCACCTCCGGCGCCACCGCCCCGCTCACCTCCAACCGCTGCAAGATCCCGCATTGATCAAGATCCGGCCCTTCGCCACAGCGATGGCGCAGGTCGATCAGTTGCGCCTGCAAGGCCATCAGGCCATCGATGCGCGCCTTGACGTGGTCGATGTGCTCGTCGATCAGGGCGTTGACGCTCTCGCACTGATCCTGGGGACTGTCGCGCAAGGCCAGGAGGCTGCGGATTTCTTCGAGGGTCATGTCCAGGGTGCGGCAGTTGCGGATGAACGTCAGCCGCTCGGCGTGGGCTTGGGTATAGACGCGATAATTACCGTCGCTGCGGGCCGGTTCCGGCAGCAGGCCTTCGCGCTCGTAGTAGCGGATGGTCTCGACCTGGCAGTCGGTGATTTTCGCCAGTTCTCCGATCTTCATGGTGTGGCCTCCGAAAATAGGTGCTTGACCCTATAGTGGCTACAGGGTCTTTACTGCGCAACAGGCACTTTTTACGGACATCATCCGATGAGCGATTCCCTTCACATCCACAAACCCGACCACGGCCACGCCCATGGGCACTCCTGCTGCGCCTCGAAAGCGGCACCGTCGGTGGTCAGCCTCGGCAAAACGCCGACGGACGGTGCGCGGCTGAGCAGTTTTCGCATCGAAGCCATGGACTGCCCCACCGAGCAGACGCTGATCCAGAACAAACTCGGCAAGCTCGAAGGCGTGCAGCAGCTGGAATTCAACCTGATCAACCGCGTGCTGGGCGTGACCCATGATTTGCCCAGCGATGCCCCCATCATCAAGGCCATCAAATCCCTCGGGATGCAGGCGGAGCCACTGGCGGCCGGCCAGGAAAAGCCGACCAATAACTTGCCTGCCCCAGCGAAGCCCTGGTGGCCACTGGCGTTGTCCGGCGTCACGGCACTGGCTGCCGAGGTGATTCACTTCACCAACGCCGCGCCGAACTGGGTGGTCGCGTTGGTTGCATTGGTCTCGATTCTTAGCGGCGGTCTCGGCACGTATAAGAAGGGTTGGATTGCCCTGAAAAACCTCAACCTGAACATCAACGCCTTGATGAGCATCGCGGTGACCGGCGCCGTGCTGATCGGCCAATGGCCGGAGGCGGCGATGGTGATGTTCCTGTTCACCGTGGCCGAACTGATCGAAGCCAAATCCCTCGATCGCGCACGCAACGCCATCAGCGGCCTGATGCAAATGGCGCCGGAACAAGCCACGGTGCAACAGGCCGATGGCACGTGGCAGGTAGAGGACGTGAAGACCATTGCCCTCGGTGCCAGGGTACGGCTTCGTCCTGGCGAACGGGTTGGGCTGGACGGTGACGTGGTCGCCGGGCGCTCGACCATTGACCAGGCGCCCATCACCGGTGAGAGCCTGCCGGTGGAAAAAACCGTGGGCGATAAAGTCTTCGCCGGCACCATCAACCAGGCCGGCGAACTGGAATACACGGTCACCGCCGCTGCCGATCAATCGACCCTGGCGCGAATCATCCACGCTGTGGAACAGGCCCAAGGTTCCAGGGCGCCTACCCAGCGCTTCGTCGATCAATTCTCGAAAGTCTACACCCCGGCGGTGTTTGCCCTGGCCCTGGCCGTGGCGATCATCCCACCGCTGTTCATGGGCGCGAGCTGGTTCGACTGGATCTATCGCGCGCTGGTCCTGCTGGTGGTCGCCTGTCCTTGCGCGCTGGTGATTTCCACCCCGGTGACCATCGTCAGCGGCCTGGCAGCAGCGGCGCGCAAAGGCATATTGGTCAAGGGTGGCGTCTATCTTGAAGGCGGCCACAAGCTCGATTACCTGGCCCTGGACAAGACCGGAACCATCACCCACGGCAAGCCGGTACAGACCGATTACGTGCTGCTGGACCCGACCACGGAAGCCACCGTCCCAGCCTTGGCCGCCAGCCTCGCGGCACGCTCGGACCACCCGGTTTCCCGGGCGATTGCCGAGGCGGCTGTGGATAAACAACTGGCGCAGCATGCTGTGGATAACTTCGCCGCGCTGGCCGGGCGCGGTGTTCGTGGCGACATCGGCGGCCAGACCTATCACTTGGGCAATCACCGCCTCGTGGAAGATCTCGACCTGTGTTCCCCGGAACTGGAAGAGCAACTCTTCGCCCTGGAAAAGCAAGGCAAGTCCGTGGTGCTGCTGCTCGACCGCACAAAGCCCTTGGCGCTGTTTGCCGTCGCCGACACCGTGAAGGATTCCAGCCGCGAAGCCATCCGGCAATTGCACGGACTGGGTATCAAGACATTGATGCTGACGGGCGACAACGCCCACACCGCCGAGGCGATTGCCCGGCAGGTCGGCATCGATCAGGCCCGTGGCGACCTGCTGCCGGAGGACAAGCTGCACGCCATCGAAAATCTGTATGCCCAAGGCCACCGGGTCGGCATGGTCGGCGACGGCATCAACGACGCCCCGGCGCTCGCCCGCTCGGAAATTGGTTTCGCCATGGCGGCGGCCGGCACCGACACGGCCATCGAAACCGCCGACGTTGCCTTGATGGATGACGATCTGCGCAAGATTCCGGCGTTCATCCGGCTGTCGCGGCAGACCTCGAGCATTCTCAAGCAGAACATCGCCCTGGCGTTGGTTATCAAGGCGGTTTTCCTCGGCGTGACCTTCGCCGGGCTGGCGACCATGTGGATGGCGGTGTTTGCCGACATGGGGGTGAGTTTGCTGGTGGTGTTCAATGGGTTGCGGTTGTTGCGCAAGTAAAAATTGCGCGCTGCCGAGACCAGACACCTAACCTGTGGCGAGGGGATTTATCCCCGCTGGGCTGCGAAGCAGCCCCAAAAGGCTGCAAACCCGGTGTATCAGGTTGAATGAGGTTGTTTTCCTTGGGGCTGCGGTGCAGCCCAGCGGGGATAAATCCCCTCGCCACATGGGACATGTTCTCGGCCGTTTCAATCACGCTTGGGCTCGCGGATCTTGTACCAGGCCACGTACAGCGCCGGCAGGAACAACAGCGTCAGCAACGTGGCGACAATGATTCCGCCGATCATCGCGTAGGCCATCGGTCCCCAGAACACTTCGCGGGCAATCGGGATCATCCCCAGGCTCGCCGCAGCCGCCGTCAGCAGGATCGGCCGGCGCCGGTGTTCGGTGGCTTCGACCACCGCGTCCCAGGGTTCGTAGCCGTCACGCTCATACTCGTCGATCTGGGTCACCAGGATTACCGAGTTACGAATGATGATACCGATCAGCGCAAGGATGCCAAGAATCGCCACGAACCCCATCGGCGTGCCCGTCGGCACCAGCGCCAGCACCACGCCAATCAAACCCAACGGCGCGACGCTCGCCACCAGGAATAGCTTCTGCACGCTGTGCAATTGGATCATCAGGAACGTCGCCATCAAGAACAGCATCAGCGGCACGACGCTGGCAATGGGGCCCTGGGCCTTGCTGCTTTCTTCCACCGTACCGCCAGTCGCGATCTTGTAGCCCACCGGCAACTTGGCGGCGAACTTGTCGATGTCCGGTTGCAGTTGCCTCACTAGGTCCGTGGGCTGGATTTCATCGCGCACGGCGGCCTTGATGGTGATGGTCGGCTTGCGGTCGCGACGCCACACCAGCGGCTGCTCCAGCTCATAACGCACCGTGGCGAAGGCCAGCAGCGGAATCGACGTGCCGCCCGGGGTGACGATCTGCAGGTTCTGCAGGGTTTCCGGCGAACCACGCTCGGCGTCTTCGGCGCGCCCTACCACGTCGATCAGGTAGATATCGTCGTTGACCTGGGTCACCGGCGAGCCGCTGACGATGCTGTTCATCAGCCGGGCCACGTCGTCCGAAGAGAGCCCCAACTGCCGCGCCTTGTCCTGGGCGATGTCGATGCGCAGCACCTTGCCCGGCTCGTTCCAGTCGTAGATGATTTCGCCGATGTGCGGGTTCTTGTCCAACTCGGTGGCCAGCTCGATGGCATGCTTGCGCACCTGGTCGATGTCCTTGCCGCTGACCCGATACTGGATCGGCCGTCCCACCGGCGGGCCCATTTCCAGCGCTTGCACGTAGCTGCCGATGCCGACGAAATCTTCCCGCAGGCGTTTCTGCAAGCGCTCGGTCAGCGCCGCCCGCGACTCCAGGCCCTTGCTGACAATCACCAGTTGCGCGTAGTACGGGTTCTGCAACTGTTGGTCCAGCGGCAGATAGAAACGAATGGCGCCTTCGCCGATGTAAGTGCTCCAGCGCGCGATGTCCGGGTCATCCTTGAGGGTCGCTTCCAGGCGGTCGACCGCTTTGCGCGTCTCGTCCATCGAGGCGTTTTGCGGCAGGTTGAGGTCCACCAGGATCTCCGGGCGGTCCGAAGACGGGAAGAACTGGTTCTGCACGAAGCGCATGCAAAACACCGCCAACGCGAACAGCAGCACCGTGATCCCGATGGCCCACCAGCGATTGCGCATCGCCCACAGCAGGCCGCCATTGAACGCCCGGCCGATCCGCCCCGGCTCGGCGCTGTGGGGTTTGATGTCAGTGCTGAGGATGTGCACGCCGATCACCGGGGCAAACAACACCGCGACGATCCACGACACCAGCATCGCCACGGCAATCACCGCGAACAGGGTGAAGGTGTATTCGCCCGCCGAACTGGCGTTCAGGCCGATGGGCACGAAACCGGCCACGGTCACCAGGGTCCCGGTGAGCATGGGGAAGGCGGTCGAGGTGTAGGCGAACGTGGCGGCCTGGTCCTTGCTGTCGCCCTTTTCCAAACGGGTCACCATCATTTCCACGGTGATCATCGCGTCGTCCACCAGCAGCCCGAGGGCGATGATCAGCGCGCCGAGGGAGATCCGCTGCATGGTGATGCCGCTGTATTCCATGAACACGAATACCATCGCCAACACCAACGGAATGGAGCACGCCACCACCAGCCCGGCCCGGATGCCGAGGCTGATGAAACTGACGACCAGCACGATGATCACCGCCTCGAACAGCGCGCTGGTGAAACCGCCGACAGCCTCCTCCACCACTTCGGCCTGGTCCGACACCGTATGCACGCCGACGCCCACCGGGAGATCGGCGGTCAGTTCATCCATGCGCGCGTGCAGCGCCTTGCCGAATTCCTGGATGTTGCCGCCCTTCTTCATGGCGATGGCCAAGCCAATGGCCGGCGTGCCGTTGAAGCGGAACATCGGTGTGGCGGGGTCGACATAACCACGGCGGATATCGGCGATGTCAGCCAGTCGATAGAAGCGATCGTTGAGTCGCAGATTGACGTTGGCCAGGTCCTTTTCTGACTGGAACTGCCCCGACGTGCGCACGGAAATCCGCTCCGGCCCGGCGTCGATTACCCCGGCCGGGGTGACGGCGTTCTGCGATTGCAGGCTCTGCACCACCTGGCGTTGATCGATGCCCAGGGCCGCGAGTTTGCGCGTGGAGAAGTTCAGGTACAGCACTTCGTCCTGCTCGCCGACCATCTCCACCTTGCCCAGGCCAGGCACGTCGCGAATCTCGGCGCGCACTTGCTCCACGTAATCGCGCAACTGACGCATCGACAGGCCGTCGCCGGTGAAGGCGTACACCGAGCCATAGACGTCGCCGAACTCATCGTTGAATCCCGGACCTTGCAGGCCTTCGGGGAAATCGCCGCGGATGTCGTTGATCTTCTTGCGGACCTGGTACCAGATCTCCGGGATTTCCTTGGCGCCCGTGGTATCGCGCAGGTACACGAACACCGTGGACTCACCGGGCCGGGTGTAGCTCTTCACATAATCGAGGGAATCGAGCTCCTCGAGTTTTTTCTCGATGCGGTCCGTGACCTGCTTGAGCGTTTCTTCCTGGGTCGCGCCAGGCCAGCGGGTCTGGATGACCATGGTCTTGATGGTGAACGACGGATCCTCCTCGCGGCCCAGGTTCATGTAGGAAAACACGCCCATCAGCAGCGCGACGAACATCAGGTACCAGACGAATGACTGATGCCGCAGGGCCCATTCCGATAAGTTGAAAGGCCCTTTCATCGTGCGTCCTCGTCGAGTTTCACTTTTTGCCCCGGCTGGAGACTGTTCACGCCAGCGCTGACCACGCGGTCGCCGGGCTTGATGCCGTTGGCCACCAACACCGAGTCGTCCGACCGTTCGAGCACCTGTACGTCCCGGGGCGAAACCGTCTGGTCCTGCGGGTTGACCAGCCAGATTCGCGTCTTGCCATCCACTTCCTGCAGCGCACTGAGCGGCAACTCGATGCGCGGCTCGATGGCCGAGCTCAGGGTCACGCTGATGGCCGTGCCCAGGCGAAATCCTGGCGGTGTATCGGTCAGGGTCAGGCGTGCGCGGCGCGTGCGGGTGGCGCTTTGCGCCTGGGGTTCGATCTCGCGCACGATGGCCGTGGTGCGGGTCGCCGGGTCGAGTTGCGCGGCGACTTCGAACACCACGTCCTCCGGCAGGCGTTCGGCCAACCCAGCAGGCAAGTCGATCACCGCTTCCTTGATGTCCGGACGGGCCAGTGTCACCACCTGCTGACCGGCGGTCACCACTTGCCCGGCCTCGGCAGTCCAAGCCGTGACGACGGCGTCATGATCGGTGTGCAGTTCGCTGTAGTTGAGCTGATCACGGGCCTGCTCAACCGAGGCCCGCGCCTGTTCCAGGGAGGCGGCGGTGGTTTTCAGATCGGTCTGGGCGACGTCCAGTTGCGCCTGGGCGCCAACGCCACGGTCGAACAATTGTTGCTGGCGACGGGCGTTGGCCTGGGCATTGATGTACTGCGCCTGGATCCGCGCGAGGTCGCCCTGGGCGGCGCGCAACTGGTTCTGCTGGTCGGTGGGGTCGAGGGTCGCGAGCAAGTCGCCCTTCTTCACCTCGGCACCGACATCGACGTTGCGGCTGGCAATACGGCCCGGCACCCGGAAACCCACGTTGGTTTCGTAGCGGGCCTGGATATTCCCGGCGAAGCGGCCGAGGGCCTGTTGGTCGAGGGCCCGAACCTCGATGGACAACACCGGTCGGATCGGCTCCGGCGGCGCTTCTTCTTTCGAACAGGCGGCCAGCAGCAGGCCGGCCGAAACCATCCACAGGCGCTTCATGGCTGGGCTCCTGTCGGGGCTTTGTCGTGATTGTTTTCGGCGACTTCGACGCGCACGCCAGGATGGAGCAATTGCCCGCCGGCAATGATGATCTTCTCGCCGCCCTTGAGCCCGTCGCTGATGATGACCTTGCCGGTCAAATAGCGACCGACCGTAACCGTCTGCAACTGCGCCTTGCCCTCGCCGTCCACCAGCCACACAGCCGGCTCGCTTAGGTTCTTCGTCAGTGCCGACCAAGGCAATTCCACGGCGGTCTTGCCGGCGGATTTGGCCGTGGCGCTGACCACCGACCCCAAGCGCATGCCTTCAGGCAAGTCGTTGAGCGTGACCTTGACCTGCACGGTACCGGTCTCGGCGGACACCGCTGGGGTAATCTCGCGCACCGTGCCGGTGGTCTTGATGGCCGGGTTGTCCAGCAGGCTGATGGTGATCTGCGGGTCCGAGGGCGGTTCGCGCAACAGTGATTCATAGATGTTGAACACCGCGTCACGCTCACCGTCACGGGCCAGGCTGAAAATCGGCTCCGTGGCCTGGACCACCTGGCCGACTTCGGCCTGGCGCGCCGTGATGATGCCGGGCGCCTCGGCAATGAGCGCGGTGTAACTGAGCTGTTCGCGGGCGTTGGCCAGTTGCGCCTGGGCCGCCGTCAACGCGCTCTGGCTGCTGCGCAATTGCGCCTGGGCCGTGTCGTATTCGCTCTGGCTGGTGTAGCCCTTGGGCAAGAGTTTCTGCTGGCGAACGAAGGCCGCCGCGCTCTGCTTGACCCGCGCCTGTTCGGCGGCCACCTGGGCTTCGGCGGAATCGACGTTGGTCTGCAAGTCGCGAGGATCGAGCCGGGCCAGCACTTGCCGGGCCGAGACCCGGTCGCCGACGTCGACCTTGCGCTCGATGATCTTGCCGCCCACACGAAACGACAGATCGGTTTGCACCCGGGCCTGGACATCGCCGGTCAGCGTGACCGAGGCCGCGTACTCGCTGGGTGTGGCTTGTTGGATGAACACCCGGGGCAAGGCTTTTTCCTCGGGTTTCTTGTCACCACACCCCGTCAACAACGCACACACGCCCAAGCCAACAATCAATTTGATTCCAGGACCAGTCATGCAGACTCCTTTGCGTTGTACCGACGTACCAGTGACGATACGACTGTGAGCTTAGAACAGGGTTCACCGAATGCACGGCAATCGGGCAGACTCGTCTCAGACATCCATGCACGAAGGGAATTCGCATGCTCAAGACCCTGGCAGTGGCCAACTACCGATCCATCAATAAACTGGTCATTCCACTGGGTCGGCTGAACCTGATCACCGGCCCCAACGGCAGCGGCAAATCCAATTTGTATCGCGCCCTTCGGCTGCTGGCGGAAACGGCACAAGGCGGTGTGGTCAATGCGCTTGCCAGGGAAGGAGGCCTGGACTCGACTTTCTGGGCCGGCCCGGAAGAAATCAGCCGGCGCATGCGCAACGGCGAAGTACCCGTCCAGGCAACCGTGCGTCAGGGCACCAAGCGCCTGCGCCTGGGATTCGCCGCTGAAGACTTCAGCTATTCGATCGCCCTGGGCCTGCCGGAGCCCAGTCGCTCGGCTTTCTCCCTGGACCCGGAGATCAAGCGTGAATGCATCTGGGCCGGCCCGGTGTTTCGACCGGCCAGCCTGCTGGTGGACCGCAACGGGCCGATGGTCCGTGCCCGCGAGGGACGTTCCTGGGATGTCCTGTCCCAGCACACCCCGACCTTCGACAGCCTGTTCGACCAGGTCGGCAGCCTGCGTGCCTCGCCGGAGGTGCTGCAAATGCGCGAGTTCATTCGCCGCTGGCGTTTCTATGATCACTTTCGCAGCGACGCCGACGCCCCAGTGCGCCAACCCCAACTCGGCACCCGCACCCCGGTGTTGCATCACGATGGCCGCGACCTCGCCGCCGCACTGCAAACGATCCTTGAGATAGGCGACTTCGAGGCGTTACATGCCGCCATCGGCGATGCCTTCCCGGGCGCTCATCTGCAGATCGACAAGCTGCAAGGTGGACGTTTCGCCATCGCGTTCCAACAGCACGGCCTGCTGCGGCCACTGACCGCCGCCGAACTGTCCGACGGGACCTTGCGCTACCTGTTGCTGGTGGCCGCCCTGCTCACGCCGCGACCGCCGTCGCTGATGGTCCTCAACGAACCGGAAACCAGCTTGCACCCCGACCTGTTGCCGGCCTTGGCGCGCTTGATCATCCGAGCCTCGGCCAATTGCCAGGTCTGGGTCGTGTCCCACGCCACGCGCCTGATTGCCGCGCTGGAACAGGACGAGGACTGCAATTGCATCGTGCTGGAAAAGGACTTTGGGCAGACCGGGATTGCCGGGCAGCGCGCGTTGGATGAGCCGGCGTGGCATTGGCCGGACTAGCTCCCTCGCCACAGGTGATCACTTCCAAAGTACTTTGTTTGAGCATAAAAAAACGCCGACGCTGTATCAGCCGTCGGCGTTTGAAACCGTGAAGGGTTTTATCGGGAGAATCAGAACGCCGGCAGTACCGCGCCACTGTATTTCTTCTCGATGAACGCTTTCACTTCCGGGCTGGTCAGGGCCTTGGCCAGTTTCTGGATGGCCGGGCTGTCCTTGTTGTCCGGACGGGCCACCAGGAAGTTCACGTAAGGCGAATCCGCACCCTCGATTACCAGTGCATCCTTGGCCGGATTCAGACCTGCTTCCAAGGCATAGTTGGTGTTGATCATGTCCAGGTCAACCTGGTCTAGCACGCGCGGCAACATGGCCGATTCAAGTTCCTTGAACTTGAAGTTCTTCGGGTTCTTGGCGATGTCTTTCGGCGTAGCCAGGGCGTTTTTCGGATCCTTGAGCTCAATCAGGCCAGCCTTCTGCAGCAGGATCAGGGCGCGGCCGCTGTTGCTGCCTTCGTTAGGGATGGCGATGGTTGCGCCGTCCTTCAGCTCAGCCAGGCTCTTGACCTTTTTCGAGTAGCCGCCAAACGGTTCGACGTGCACGCCGATGACTGTCACCAGGTTAGTACCTTTGCCTTCGTTGAAGCTCTTGAGGTAAGGCAGGGTCTGGAAGTAGTTGGCGTCCAGGCGCTTTTGGTCAACTTGTACGTTGGGCTGAACGTAGTCGGTGAACACTTTGATCTGCAAATCCACGCCTTCTTTGGCGAGGGCTGGCTTGATCAGCTCGAGGATTTCGGCGTGGGGTACCGGGGTGGCAGCAACGACCAGTTTCTCCGCGGCCTGGGCCAGGCCCGAGGTCAGGGCTGCCGCCAATGCGGTGAACAACAGAACCTTTTTCATGCAGTGTCCTTATCGAAAATCACTGTCGTCATCGACGACGGCCAAAGTGAGGTGCCAGCGAAGTGCTATCGCTGACGTGATGCGGAAGATACCGATATTTTTTATGCCTTAACAATATCTTTTATTCAAGTTCATATTCATTTTACTCATATAGGAAAAACGCCGCTCTTGTGGCGAGGGAGCTTGCTCCCGCTCGGTTGCGCAGCGACCGCAAAAAATCTTGGGTCCGCTGCGCGGCCCAGCGGGAGCAAGCTCCCTCACCACAGTTGAGCGGGTCCCGAGCTATAGTGTTTGGCCCCATTGATCGAGCAGCGCCTTGAGCGATTTACGCTCGGCTTCCGAACCCCGAGCGATGACCTGCGCCACCTGCCGCTCAATCGATTCCAGCGTCGATGGCTGGGAAGGCAGGTTCAGGTGCTGCGGCAAAATCTCATCACCGGCACTCACCAACAACGCAAAATGAATGACGTTTTCCAACTCACGGGTATTGCCCTGCCAATTGTGCTGTTCCAGCGCATGCTGCGCCGCTTCGCTGATCAACGGCACGGTGAACCCAAGGCGCTGGCCGTAGATGCCCAGAAAATATTCGGCCAGGGACAAAATGTCGCCCACCCTCTCGCGCAAGGCCGGTAACTCGAGTTGGCCCTCGCTCAGGTAGTGATAGAGCCGATCGTGGAATTTCCCGGCCGCCACCGCTTGCGCCAGGTCGATGCTGGTTGCCGCGACCAAGCGTACATCCACCGGACTGGGCTGATGCGCGCCAACACGGGTGACTTCGTGGTTCTCCAGCGCCGCCAGTAACTTGACCTGGATCGGCAGCGGCAGGTCGCCGATTTCATCCAAATAAAGCGTGCCGCCGTTGGCCGAACCAAACCACCCCGCCCGGCTGCTGGCCGAACCGCTATGGCTGCCGGCGGCATAGCCGAACAATTCGGCATCGGCGTAGGTCGGGCTGATGGCGCCGCAATTGACCGAGACGAACAACCCGCCGCGATTACTCTCGCGATGGATATGCCGGGCCAGCAATTCCTTGCCGGTGCCGGTTTCACCGCGAATCAATACCGAAACCGAGCGTGACGCCAATTGCTCCAGTTCCTCGCGCAGTTGCCGCGAACGCGGGTCGACAAACACCAGCGCCTTGGCGCGTATGCTCAGGGGGCTTTTTTCCGCATCGGGAAAGGTCAGCAAGGGCTGACCAAAGGTTTCATGCAAACTCATGGCAGGCTCCCGCCCCAGGCCGCCGGGAGACGGAGGGCGTTAAAAGTTCAGGCGCGACGCAGGGCGTGATGCTCCATGCGGTTTTGCAGACGATAGAGATAAGCGAATCCCTGCTCCCAACGCTGGTGGCCGGACGTCACATTAATATGTCCCGCCCCGGCCAGGATCCCCGCCTCGGCGCCCCAGTTGCGGGCCAGCTCCAAGGCGCGAGGGGCACTGACCGCCGCATCGTTGTCGGAGCTGACCACTTGGCTGGGAAACGGCAGCAACGTGGTCGGGATCGGTGCGAAATTGCGCAACGCCGGAGCGCAGGCCGGCCGCTCCACATCTGCCGGCGCGACCAACAAAGCACCGCGAACCTGTCGCAGCAATTGCACCGGCGCGGTAGCGGCCCAATGGGCCACCGTGATGCAGCCCAGGCTGTGGGCGATGAGGATCACCGGTGTGCTATCAGCAGCGACAGCTTCTGCCAACGCGGCCACCCAATCCTCTCGCCGGGGCGTCAACCAATCGGCCTGCTCGACCCGGGTGCTGTTGGGCAGGCTGTTCTGCCAGTGGGTTTGCCAATGATTTTCCGGCGATCCTTGCCAGCCCGGCACAATCAGGTAGCGAATCGATTCGTTGCGCATGGGTTGCTCTCCTGCGTGTCTGTTCCCGGACGAGTATAAGGAGGAGAGTTATATTATTTAAGGAATAAGAAGATATTTATTAATAGCATAAAAGAATATGAAGGAACCGTGGGAGCTGGCTTGCTCGCGAATGCGGTCAGTCAGTTAACGGGTGCGTTGGCTGATACAACCCATTCGCGAGCAAGCCCGCTCCCACAGGTCATGCATTCGCTTCAATCGCTACGGCCCTTGCGCAGCAGCACGTCGAGCTGATCCACCACCACTGCCCAGTCGGCATCTTCAAGAATTTCGTCGCGCAGCAATTGCCGTTGGCCCTCGCTCCAGAAGAAGGCGTCGGCCAGATGCAGATCCGGTTTGAGCGGCGAATGGCTGGCGATGAACTGGTCAATGCTGACGGCGTCGTCGGGCAGGCCGAGCTGTTTGAACAAGGCGGGAAGGGTATGGACCGGGGTTTCCATGGGGGCTCCTGAGCAGGGTCGGATGGCTGGGACGCTTCCCTCGAAGTCTAGTCCTTTGGCGTGGACACCGAGCCCTTTGTCTTGGCTTCGACCCTTCTCAGCGACTCCAGCGATTGGTAAGGCGCTTGTGCCCAACGTTCTACCCGATCGCGCAACAGGGGCGACGCTTCTCGGCGCTTGTCCTCGCTGTCGCCCGCAAACGCCTGCGCCGGCTGCTTGGCATGCTGGCTGACCGCCGAGAAGACTTGCCCGCGTTGTTCGGTGTCCAATCGGAACAAACCGCCCAGCCTGCCGGCCATCGCCTCGGGTAATTCGTCGTAATTGACCGCCGTTCCGGCAAACGCCCGGCAGTGCTCCAGTCCCACCTGCAACAGCCGTCCCAATCGCCGCGCAACATAATCCTCCTGGCCATCAAACGGAGTTCCGTCGTCCAGCACGCTTGCCCCGATCAACCCCGGCACCATGTGCATGCCGGGACGGCGGATATGGGAAACCGCGATTTCCAGGGGGGCGCGGTACAGGAACAGCCAAGGCGTATCGGGAAAACACTCGCGCAGCAACGCCAGCTCACCGATGTTCCAGGCGTCGAGCTTGATGACCAACCGCTGTTCCACGCCTCGGCGGCGCTGCCCGTAGGCGGACATCAAGCCCTTGAGCGCCACGCACCGTTCGGCGGTCGGCAGGTCACTGCGCAGCAGTGCGTCCAGGGGCGGCGGCTCGGAGATAACGATGTGGTCGTCCAATCGGGCGAGCATCTGGCTGATCAATGTCGAGCCGCATCGGGAGGCATGGAAAATGAACGCACCGGGCTCGAGTCCCGGGCTCTGACGTTGCCACTGACCGAGAGCGTCCAGCGGCGTCTGGCGGCGGAACGCTTGGTTGAACGGCAAGCGCAGGGCTTGCTCGACGGCATCGCTGAAGAACGGCTGTGACAGTCGTTGGTCACCGAACCAGCACCAATCGACCCGCCACTGCCCCACCTCTTGCCATAGGCGGATCGGCAACCAGCCCTCCAGGTTCAGGTCTTCCACTGGTCGCTCCATTGTCGGCGACCGGTGCGCATGGCGGCGCACAGTTCTTCCCGGGTGAAATGAAACCCCTGCTCCGCCCCCAGCGCCAGGGCTGATTCGATGAACGCGTCCAGGTCCTGCAGGCCTTGCAACGTCCGGGCAAGATGCGGATCAGCCTCCACGCGCCGCTGAAAGCAGGCCAAGTCACTTTGCTTGATGCCGGCAATGGGCGTGGAGGTCAGCCCGTCGACAATCTGCTGTTCCAACCACGGTCCGGGACGGCAATCGAGCACCAAGTGAACCCGCGGCTGATCACTTCGATTAGCCACGCGATGCGGACGCGCCAGGTCAAGGAACCAGCATTCACCCGCTTTCATCGGAATGACCTGCCCGTCCAGCCAGAATTCGACGTCAGGCGGGCTGAGCAGAGGAACGTGCAGGCGCAAGTCGGCACCCGGCCCGCCCAGGTCATAGTCGCGATGTTCGTGGATGCGTCCACCAGGCCCCAACCGTAGCAGTCGAGCCGAGACAATTTCCAAGGGCCAATCGCGCAACGCCTGTCGCCAGCGCTCATCCTCCAGCCAGGGCGCACGAGGCAACGGCCTGCCGCGTCCGGGCGACAGTTCGGTCAAGGCATCGGCCGCCGAAATCAGCGCCACGCCACTCCAATCACCACTGTGATAGGCAGTATTGAAGTGGCCTTGCCAACGATCCTCTTCGACGGCGGCCAACGCCTGCAACAGCAGCGGCAGGTTTGCCGTGACGGGCAGCCGGGAAAACGCCGCAAGCGTCATCCCGGCACTCCGTTATTGCGCCACCGGCGGCGTTGCCACCGCGATGTCCCCTTGGGCCCAGGCCGCTTCGCGGTTAGCCAGCGCAGTGGCAATCGACTGCACCTCGGTCGATTGCACTTCGTTTGGCAGCGGGTCGAGGCCGGCGCTGGCGAAGATCTGCCCATAGGCGTTGCGCAGGTCGGCGTAGGCCAGGTCACGGCGCAGGTCGGCCTGCAAGGTGTTCAACTCGCCCTGGATCAGGTCCAATTCCCCGATGCCTGCGGCCTGATGACGGCTGCGCAGTTGGCCGACAATCTGTCCGTCGATGTCCGACAGTTGCTGGCTGGTCTTGAACTGGCGCAGCGCTTCACGGTAGTTCGCGTTGGCGACGTACAGCTGCGCCAGCACCGCAATCGACATGGCCTGGCGCCGCGCCGCCGCGACTTCTTCGCCGGCCTTGGCCACGTCGATCGCCGCCGGAGCAGAGATGACATTGAAGAGGTTCCAGGTGACTTTCACGCCATAGTCGGCCCAGCCCTGTTCGACCAGGAACGAGTTGCTGTCGTAATGTCCGCCGGCCGAGAACTCCAGGCCTGGCAGCAGGCGCAACATGGCCTTGCGGGTTTCGGCGGCGGTGATGCGGGTCTGGTAATCCTGCTCACGCAATTCAGGCCGGCTAGCCAGGGCTTCCTGTTCGAGGCGGGCCAGGTCGACCTTGAGTTCCGGAATCGCATATTCATCCTGGGTCGCCAGGGTCAGCTCAGTGCCCAGTGGCAGGTTGATCAAGGTCGCCAGTTCGGTCTTGGCCAGGGACAAGGCCCGGCGCTGTTCTTCCAACTGGCGGGTGGCCTGGATCAGCGAACGCTGGTACCCCAAAGCCTGCACCGGATCACCGATGCGCTGCTCGCTCATGCTCTGGCTGTTGCCACGTGCCGTCTCGACCCGCGCCATCAGGCTGTCGATCTGCTTGAGCAGACGCTCGGCGGCCATGGCTCGCCAGTAGGCCGAACGCACGTCCTGGACGATCGTGTTGATCACCTTGCGCCGGCGCTCCTGCACGATCAGCCGCTGGTCACCGGCCTGCTTGGCGCTGATGTAACTGACGCCGAAATCGAGGACATTCCAGACCATGGTCAGGTCCGCCACCTCACGGTCACGATCTTGAGAAGTGGACGGCTCCAGGGACTGCGTGCCGGTTTCCACGCTCTGGCTGCTGGAGGCGTTGACGTTATTGCGCCCCACATAACCTGCATCCAGGGCCATGCGCGGCAGCATGTCGAAACTGGCCAGGTCGAGTTGGCGCTTGGCCAGGGCTTCTTCCATGATTTTCAAGCGGCCTTCAAGGTTGTACTTCACCGCGCGGGCCATCGCCTGGTGCAAGGTCAGTGGTCCACTGAGAGGCTCCTGGTCCTTGTACATACTCTGCAGGTCGGTGCGGGCGCGCTGTTCGCTGACGCTGCGATCGATCGGCTCGCTGGTGACCGCACAACCGCTGACCACCAACGCCAGCAGACTCATACCGAATAACTTCTGACTTCTATTCATCCCTGGATTGCCCCTGGCTGCCGTATTTTCTTATGGGAATTTCTCAGGCCTGCACTTGGCGGGTGCCGGCCTGTTTCAAAGCCATTGCCAAGCTGTCCACCTGACGTTGCTCTGTGTCTTTGAGTTGCTGCAATTGCTGGCCCAAGGTCGGTGCGCCGAATACCCCGCGCACGCCCTGGGACGCATCGCCCCCCTTGATCGACTGGTTGTCGAACGCATCCAGCGATTCGCCATCGGAACTGGCGTCCTGGTTGAACAGGCTGGAAATCGTGCTGCTGCCAAACACCCCGCCATCGCCACCACCAAAGCCCAGGAACCCCTGGCCCGAACCATCCCCGGCGGCGTCGCTGCTGAACACCTGGGCGATATAGCTGGGCGCCAGCTCGCCCCGGTTGATGAAGATGCTGCCGATAGGATCGAGACCGCCGACATCGCGCTGCTCGAACAGCGGCGGGAAGCCCAGCGGCGAGCCCAGGTTGCCAGTCGGCGGCGTGAAGACGATCGGCTGCAACGGCACCTCGGACGGCGGGATGACCGTTACTGGGTCCGATGTCAGGAAGTCCGGTGGTGGCTTCACATCGTTGGGCACCACGGTGTCGATCGCGTAGTTGTTGGACACCGCCACGCTTGATCCAGCATTGCCCGACAGGTCGCTGACGTTACCGGTGTCCAGGGCAATGAAATTGCTTGGATCGGTGAGGTTCACCGTGGGCGTGAAGGTCGCCGTCCAGGTCTTGCCGCCGTCGCTGCTGGTCAGGTTGCTCAGTTCGCCGTTGGTGACGCTCAGGTCCGAGAGGTCGAAGTCCGTCACCGCCTCGCTGAAGGTGAAGGTCACCTGGGTCGTCTGGCCCACGCCCAAGGTCGGGTTGGCGACCACGATGGTCGCGGTCGGCCGGGTCGCATCGAGGGCATAGTTGGCGGAGATGGCGATGCCCACGCCGGCATTGCCGGCACTGTCCTGTACGTTGCTGGCGTCGAGCAGGATCAGGTTGGTGGCGTCGTTGACACCCACCGTTGGCGTCAGGGTCGCCGTCCAGGTCAGGCCGCCATCGCTGCTGGCGAGGTTGGACAGCACGCCGTTGGCGACACTGAGGTCCGACAGGTCGAAACCGGACACCGCCTCGGTGAAGCTGATGGTCACGGTGGTGGTCTGGCCGATGCCCAGCGAGGTATCGGCCACCACGATGGTCGCGCCCGGGCGCACGGTGTCGATTGCGTAGTTGTTGGAGTCGACCACACCAACACCGCTGTTGCCCGAAACGTTAGTGACGCCACTGGTGTCCAGGCTGATCAGGTTGCTGGTGTCGGTGATATTGCTCGCCGGCGTGAACGTTGCCGTCCAGGTGACGCCGCCGTCGGTGGACGACACATTGCTCAGCGTCCCGTTGCTGACGGTCAGGTCGCTGTTGTCGAAGCCGCTGACCGCTTCGGAGAAGGTGATCGTCACCTGCGACGTTTCGCCCACGCTCAGCGCGGTGTCGGCGACGACGACAGTGGCGGTCGGTACGCGAGTCTCGACCGCATAGTTGGCCGAATCAGTGGTACCGGTTCCGGTGTTGCCCGCCGCATCGCTCACCCCGGTGTTGTCGAGAATGATCAGGTTGGTGGTGTCGCTCACGCCCAGGGACGGGGTAAACGTGGCGGTCCAGGTCAGGCCGCCATCACTGCTGCTCACGGCGCTCAAGGTGCCGTTGGCAACACTCAGGTCATCGTTGCTGAAACCGCTCACCGCCTCGCTGAAGGTGATGGTCACTTGCGCCGTTTCGCCCGGTCTCAGTGATGAATCACTGAGCACGATGGTGGCAGTCGGACGCTGGGTATCGAGGGCGTAATTGTTGGAATCGGTTGTGCCGACGTTGCCGTTGCCCGCCAGATCGATGATGCCGCCGCTGTTGAGCGAAATCACATTGCTGCTGTCGTTGACGCCGTTGGTGGGCGTGAAGGTCGCGGTCCAGGTGATCCCGCCGTCGCTGCTGCTCAGCCCGGAGATCGTTCCGTTGGCGACGGTCAGGTCGGCGGTAGTGAACGCTGTCACGGCCTCGCTGAACGTGATGGTCACCAGCGAAGTTTCGCCGGCCGCGATGGCGGTGTCGGCCACGACAATGGTCGCGGTCGGACGCACTGTGTCCACCGCGTAGTTGTTGGAGTCGGTGGTGCCGACACCGGCGTTGCCCGCGCCGTTGATCAGGCCGGTATTGTCCAGGGTAATCACGTTGCTGGTATCGGAAATGCTGGTGCTCGGCGTGAAGGTCGCGGTCCAGGTGACGCCGCCGTCGGTACTGCTCATGGTGCCCAAGGTACCGTTGCTGACGGTCAGGTCCGAATTGTCGAAGCCACTGACCGCCGAGTTGAACGTCACGGTCACGATCGTCGTTTCGCCAATGCCCAAGGTGCTGTCGGCGACCACGATGGTCGCCGTCGGCACGTTGGTGTCGACCTGGTAGTTGTTCGAATTGGTGGTACCGGTGCCGGTATTGCCCGCCCCGTCAGTGATGCCGGTGTTATTCAAGGTAATGACGTTGGACGTATCGCTGACGCCGAGGGCAGGGGTGAAGGTGGCGGTCCAGGTAATGCCGCCATCGCTGCTGCTGACCGCACTCAATGTGCCGTTGGCCACGCTCAGGTCTGAATTGTCGAAACCGCCGACCGCTTCGGAGAAGGTGATGGTCACCAGGGAGGTTTCGCCCACGCTCAGCGCGGTGTCGGCGATCACGATGGTCGCAGTTGGACGTTGGGTGTCGACGGCATAATTGTTGGAGTCGGTGGTGCCACTGCCGGTGTTGCCCGCGCCATCCACCACGCCGGTGTTGTTGAGGGTGATCAGGTTCGTGGTGTCGGTGACGCCTGCCGACGGCGTGAACGTCGCCGTGTAGGTGATGTTGTCGCTGGTGCTCAGCCCGCTCAGGCTGCCGTTGGTGACGCTCAGGTCCGCCAGGGTGAAACCGGTCACCGCTTCGTTGAAGGTAATCGTTACCACTGAAGTTTCGCCAGCACCGACAGCCGTGTCGGCGACGACGATGGTTGCAGTCGGGCGCGCGGTGTCGATGGCGTAGTTGTTGGAATCGGTGGTGCCGCTACCACTGTTGCCCGCCGCGTCGGTCACGCCGGTGTTATCCAGGGTGATGAGGTTGCTGGTGTCGCTGATGCTGGCGCTTGGCGTCAGTGTTCCGGTCCAAGTGATGCCGCCGTCGCCGCTGCTCAGGCCGGTGACCGTACCGTTGGCGACCGTCAGGTCTGCGGTGGTAAAGCCTGTTACCGCTTCGTTGAAGGTGATGGTCACCAAAGAGGTTTCGCCGACGCTCAGCGAGGTATCGCTCACGACAATGCTGGCCGTGGGACGCTGGGTATCGACGGCGTAGTTGTTGGAGCTGGTGGTACCGCTGCCGGCATTGCCCGCTGCATCCGCCACGCCGGTATTGGCCAGGATGATCAGGTTGGTGGCGTCGCTGATGCTGGCACTCGGGGTCAGCGTCGCGGTCCAGGTGATGCCGCCGTCGCCGCTGCTCAGCCCGCTCAAGCTGCCGTTGGCAACGGTCAGGTCTGCCAGGGTGAAGCCCGTGACGGCCTCGCTGAAGGTAATCGTGACCAAGGACGTTTCACCGACGCTCAGCGCCGTATCGGCGACCACGATGGACGCGGTCGGACGCTGTGTGTCGATGGCGTAGTTGTTCGAGTCGGTGGTGCCGCTGCCGGCGTTGCCGGCCAGGTCGGCAATGCCGGTGTTGTCCAAAGTGATGAGGTTGCTGGTGTCGCTGATGCTGGCGCTCGGGGTCAGCGTCGCGGTCCACGTGATGCCGCCGTCACTGGTGCTCAGCCCGGTCACGCTGCCATTGGCAACGGTCAGGTCCGCCGCGGTGAAACCACTCACGGCCTCGCTGAAAGTGATGGTCACCACCGAGGTTTCGCCCGCACTCAACGCCGTATCGGCGACCACGATGGTGGCGGTCGGACGTTGCGTGTCGATGGCGTAATTGTTGGAGTTGGTCGTCCCCACGCCGGCGTTGCCATTGAGGTCCGCCACGCCCGTGTTGTTCAGGACAATGAGATTGGAGGTATCGGTGATAGCCGCATCCGGTGTCAGGGTGGCGGTCCAGGTGATGCCGCCGTCGCTGGTGCTCAGGCCGCTGAGCGTACCGTTGGCCACCGTCATGTCTGCCGTGGTGAAGCCGGAGACGGCCTCGGAGAAAGTGATGGTCACCGTCGAGGTCTCGCCAATCCTGAGGGCCGTGTCGCTCACCACGATGGACGCCGTCGGCGCCACGGTGTCGTTGACGATGTAGTTATTCGAGTCGGTAGTGCCCACCCCGGCGTTACCGGCCAGGTCAGCCACACCGGTGTTGTTCAGGGTGATGATATTGGTGGTGTCGGCGATGTCGCTGGCTGCGGTCAACGTGCCGGTCCAAGTGATGCCGCCGTTGCTGGTGGTCAAGGTGCCAACGGTGCCGTTCTGCACCGTCAGGTCCGCCGCGGTGAGGCCGGTCACGGCTTCGGAGAAGGTGATGGTCACCGTCGACGTACCACCGGAGTTCAGGTTGGTGTTGGCCACCACGACAGTCGCGGTGGGCGGCGTCTCGTCCGGCACATAGTTGGTATTGATGGTGCCGCCATCGCCGTAGACGTTGGCCACTGACGCCGGTGAAACCCCTGCGGTACCTGCACTTGTCCCGCCTACGCCACTGCCGCCGACGTTGCCAGCCAGGGCGGCGAAGTTGGCGGCGGTGATCAGGATCGAACCTTTGTTCCAGATCGCGCCGACACCGACGCCGCCCGCACCGCCCGCCTGGAGATAGCTACCGCCCGCCCCGCCGCCACCACCGCCACCGCCGGCACCGACGTTGTTGGAGATGACCGAGTTGCCAATGATCCGCAGGGTCGCGCCGGTATCGTTGTAGATGCCACCGACCGCACCGCCGCCGTCGCCGCCGAAGTTGTCATACCCGTCACCACCGCCGCCACCGCCGATGGACAAGCCACCGCTGCTGGCCGTACCGCCGGCCGAACCGGTGCTGTAGCCCGGATAGGCCGCACCGCCCGCGCCACCCGTGGTGGAACCGCCACGCCCGCCAATGTTGAAGAAGCCGCCGCCCGCGCCGCCCTGCCCGGCCGAGCCATTGGAACCCGTGGAGTTAAGCGTGTCGCCGCCCTTGCCGCCGATACCGCTACCGACCGCACCACCGCCACCGCCGCCGCCACCGGCGTACTGCGGCGTCACACCGCCACCGCCACCGCCGCCTGAAGCGGCGTTCGCGGTGACCGTAACGTTGCGCAGGGTCAAGGTGCCGGCGTTGTAGATGCCGCCGCCCTGGGACACCAGCGCGTCGTCGCCGCCGTTACCACCGTTGCCTGCCACCATCCCCCGAGTAATCACCAGGCCATCGAGGGTGGCCGTGGTGCCGGACGTGACTTGCATGATCTGGGTGCGGTACTGGCCGTCGAGGGTCACGTCGGCGACGTTGTCGTTATTGAGGTCGCCATCGATGGTGATGTTCTTATCGACCACCAGCACCTGGGTCAGGGCGACGGTCATGCTGGTGTTGAACGTGACGATGTCACCGTTCTGCGCGGACAACAGGGCTGCACGCAGGGAACCCACGCCGCTGTTGAGGTTGTTGGTGGCGGTCCAGGTGGCCAGGCCCCACTGGTAGTCGCTCATGGCATTGGCCGACAGCACGTTGGCGCTTTCGATGTTGCCGGTGGCGATTTCCAGGTTCCAGTCGCCGCCCAGGCCGGTGCGGTCGTCGGAAGCGGCCACGTCCCGGCCGGTGAGCTGCGCCAGCGAGTTGACCAGGCTCATGCCGCGGTCGCCTTCGGCCGTATAGCAGCCATAGATCAGGATGTCGCCGCCAGCGTTCATGTCCTTGCCGATCTGCGCCAGCACTTCGCTGCGCGCCTGGACGTTGTCGGCCGACAGGTAGCTGTTGCCCAGCCACAGATCACCGGCGTTACCGTGGGCAATGATCTGTACCGAACTGACGCCCTGGTGGGTGCCCAGGTAATCGGCGATCTGCTGCAAGCCGTCCTTGGTGCCATCGAGCTGCACCACCTCGGTACCCGGCGCCACGCCTTGCAACAACTGGGCGGAGTCCTTCACGCGGGAGTCGACGAACACCACGGACTTGCCCGGGACGGCCGCCTCGGTGGCATCGGTCTGGCCCTGGGGCGCATGGCTGTCGGAAGGCTGGTCCGCCGTTGGCGTCTTCGCGGCGTCGGCGGTCGGGTGTGCATCCGGCTGCGCGGCATCGGCCACGGTCGCGGCCACCGCGCCGTCGAAGAGCATTCGCGGCTCCAGCGACATGATCATTGGCGATGCCAGGGCCTGTGCGCCCTCGGTTACCCGCGATTTGCCTTTGCTCCACCACATGACGATCACCCGGACTCGAACTTTCTTAAACGCAAATGATAAAAACCGCGATCAACTGATCGCGGCGTCGGCTTTCATGCGAATGACATTGGCGGCACTGGCCGTGCCATCGCGCCAGAACGACAATTCGGCATATTTATCGAACAGATCCGGCGGCAGCAGCGTCCGTCGGGCTTGCGGTGCAACCTTGGGCTTGACCTTGTGCAGGCCGGCAACACCCAAGGCCTGATCAAAGGCCGGGGCGTCGTAGGTCAAGTGATTGAAGTCGTGCTCGAACCACGGCTCGCCGATGAACTCGTAGACCAGCCGCATGACGCGTTCAGGCGCCTGGCTCAACAGGTCGTAATCGACGATCAGCAGCGATTCGGCATTTTCACCGTAATAGGCTTCTTTCAACGCAGTCCAGGCGAACCCCACCAGGCGGTTGCGCTGGGCCAGCGTTTCGCAACGGCTGTAGACGGTGTTGCGCTCGTCATCGTCGTTGAACAGCTTGGTATTTTCGAAAGGGTTGGCGCGGTAGAGCCGCTCCAGGCTGTCGAGGATCCAGGCGACGTTGCGCACGCAGGCGATGGTCTTGGCTTGGGGAAACAGGTCCTGCAGGGCAGGCAGGCGCGCGCACCATTGGCGGTTGGTGTCGAAGATGACCGGTTTATCGGATTTGTCGGCGTAGTAGGAATCGAAGAGGCCGCGCAACAGGCGGCGTCGCAGATCGGTGTCGATCACCGAACCGAACTCGCTGCCCGCGCTGCATTGCTGCAAGACACTGCTGAACAGCGTACCGACGGGGCTGGTCATGCCGGCGTGAAAGCGCGGGTTCTGCAACAGAATCGCAGAAAGCAGGGTCGAGCCAGAGCGCGGTAGACCGGAGATAAAGTGAAACTGCGGCAATCCCTTCACCTTGTTTGTAGTCCTTTGTAGCCGAAGCGTAGCCGAGGAAAAAAACTTCGCCTAGTGGTGTTTTGATATCAAACGCATCAAACCCTGTAAAAAAGATGGACGGTATCGAGGCATTCGAGACGTGAATCGATTAAGCCAGCCGAGCCGGTTTTTTCATTCGATCCGTCCGGCAAAATCAGCCATCCCCGTCTACGCTCAGCCGTGCGTGACCAGGCCAGGGAACGAAGGAGTCGGGCTGATCGCACTCTTGTTCTTCACGTGCCAGGCATTGCAAGACCCATAACCTGAAGGACGAGGAATCTATGGAAGTATTCATCGGCACTATCCAGTCATTCGCCTTTAACTTTGCACCCAGGGACTGGGCCCTGTGCAACGGGCAAACACTCGCCCTTTCCCAGTATCAGACCCTGTTCGCGCTGATCGGCGTAACGTATGGCGGCAACGGGCAGACGACCTTCATGCTGCCCAACCTGCAGGGGCGCCTGCCTCTGGGCCAAGGCAACGGGCTGGGCCTGACTCCGCGGGTGATCGGCGAGATTTCCGGTACGGAAAACGTCAGCGCAACGCTGAACAACCTGCCCAACCACACCCATGCACTCACCGGCATTACCGCCGCCACCACGCTGCAACTGGCGAACCCGGCCAGCAACCCGGTGAACACGCCGACGGCCACCAACTCATTCATCGGCACCTCGGGCACCGGGCCCGGTTCGGCGGCGATATATTCCGATCAAGTGGGTGCTTCGCCGGTGCCATTGCAAGGCGTGACCACGGTGGTCAGTGGCACGGTCGCCCCTACTGGCGGCAGCACGCCGATGGCGATCATGAACCCGTACCTGGCAATCAACTTCAGCATCGCGCTGCAAGGCTATTTCCCATCCCGCAACTGACCACCCGCCGGAAGGCCTCGGTCTTCCGGCTTTTGGGAGCATCGATATGCTGCAACACGTTCATAGTCGCCATTTCCAACCACTGCTCGGCCAGACCAGCCACCTGACCTTGCCCGACGGCAGTTGCCTGCCCGTACGGATCGAAACCCTGGAAGAAGCACCCCGGGCGAAAATGCCCAGCAGCGAACGCATGCCGTTCAGCGTCGAGTTCAATAGCTTGGAAAGCACCGACTTCGTCGATGGGCTCTGTGGGTTGGAAGTTCCGGAATTGGGCAGGCTCGAAGGGGTGTTCGTATCACGGGTACCGCCGATGGGACGGGATCCGGGGGTGGGGTATTTTTATATTGCGTTTAATTGATGGGATTTTGCTTAGTTTGTGGGAGCGTCTTTGCTCGCGATGGCACCCGTCCAGACCATCATGCTGCTCGCCCAAGCTACTTAAATTTCATCAGCAAATACACAACTATCGCCCAGACTAAGGAAGCGTACACGATCGCCAAAAAAACAGTCAAAAGGCGTTTCAGACGCGGTGGGAAATTTTCAATATCGGTTGGATCTACATTACCGCTCAGTATATTTGCCCTTGGAAACACTACCATTCCGGCGATTTTCACGATCAGTATGATCCCCCCGACCCAGCCTCGCCTCCGCCATGCGGGGCCCCAAAGATGGATGTAGCGGCTGTTATTCAGGGCCTGCATCATGGCGTTCAAATGTCGGCGGCTCAGATAGAGGCAGAATAAAAAGCTCGAAAAGCCCAGCAGGGTGGGGCCGGCCATAAACCAAAAAGCCAGCCAAGACTTCCAGAACTCCTCCGGTATCATTGCAAAATTTCCTCGTACAGTACTTCCCCAATCCCCTCGCCCCCCATAGCACCCAGCGTCGTACCTCCCCACGCACCAGCCGCCACCACCGCGCCGACGCAGAGAACACCTCCAATGCCGGTAGTGACTCCTAGCAGTAAGCAAACAGAACCACTCGCAGCAGAAGCACCGACCCCTCCAATCCAGCCACCAACTGCTGACCCGACAAATTTCCCTCCCTCAGTAAACCTGACCCGCTCACAAGCCTCCTCTGAACCCCCGTTGCACACAGCCTGAACCGCCAGCACAGAAGACACCCCACCAATCCCAATACCAACATACCCACCCATCTGCATATATTTCGCAGCACGACTGGTCGCCTCCACATGCGTGGCATACCCCGGTATCTGCCCCGGCGCGCCAGCCTTGTTCCAATGATGAACCAGGCTGCGGCTCGAAATGCCAAGGGCGGTTTTCAACTTGGGATGGTCTCCCAGCGTCGTATGGCCGCGCAGGCGGGTGGAATTCAGCAAGTGAGCGTCCAACTGGGCGAGCAGGAGTTTGCGTTCGGTAAAGAATTGCGCTGATTTGAGATGCCCATGCTGGCGATAGCTGTCCTGGTGCAAGCGCTCCATGGCTTGCAGGGTGTCGCGCAGGCTCGCCAGGTGTTTTTCCATCACCACGGCGCTCACGCCCAGCCAGGTCGAGGTCTGGCCGGTGAAGCTGGCGATCTCGGCCGCGTGGCGGTGCATGAAGTCAGCTTGTTCGGCCGTCAGGTCTTCGAGTGCGGCATTGACTGTTTCCGCCGCCGCCATCACCTGCGCTTCTTCGCGAGTGCATTGCAGGTTGTTCGGGTCGCTCAACACGATCATCGAACCGGCTTTGACCACATCGCGGCGAGGGTTCAGCGCTCGGAATTTGCGCATCACCTGCGGGTCGGGCGCGGGGAATAGCGTGGCTTCCAAGGCTTCACGGCTCAAGCTTTTAGGGACGACATAGAAACCTGGCTCCTGAGGTTCCAGGTGGGTGGATGCTCCGAACGGCAGCTGGCTTGAGGGGGCGAAGCTCGAATGCCGCGGTGCAATCGGCGCGTCCACGGTGGGTTGAGAAGCCGGTTGAGCGGCGCGACTGGCTTGCGGTGCGACGTCCGATTTTCGGTAGGTAGCCCAGGGCACCGAGGGAATCAACTGCGCTTTGCAAGGACAGGTACTGTGACTGTCCAACGTGCCAGCCAGATGCTTGCCATGGCTGACCATGTGCGTGATACCGCCCCTGATCTGATAGGTTTTCCCGTCCCGGCCACAGGAAACGCGATCACCCTCACGGGCATGCAGCAGGCCAAACATATTGACCCCGCTATTGCCGTCCAGCACCTTCCCGCCACAGGTGGTCTTGTCGCCCAGGCCTATGAAATAACCCTCCTTCATCGCACGCCCTCCATCGTCACATCCGAGGACGGGAGCTGAACCTCCGCAAGCGTGAGGGCGGGTAAGAAATCCTCCGCCATCGGCACACCTTCACGGGTGAAGAGCAAGAAGCCCTCTTGGGGCGTGTTGATGATTTCATCGCCATTGCCGAGGCGACTGCCAACCAGGGCAATGTGACTGTTGGCCTCCCCTGCGGTGGTTACGATTTGCGCCGTGCGTCCATCGGCATAAACCACGAGGTCGCCCTTGCGCGCCGCGCATACCTGTTGGCCGCTATCCAGCGTGAATACCATCCGCAGAGTCCCTTGTTGGACCACACCCCCGTCGCGAGTCTGGCTACCCTCGGTGGCGACGCGGTAAATGGCAATGGGCGGATGGGCTTTGACGTATGCCCGTTTTTCATCGATGAACGACGACGGTTGTTGCTCCTTGAAATAGCAGTCGTCCATGTGACTTAGATATTCAGCGGATACTTCGTTGGTATAGCCGAGTTGCAGGGATG
Organism: Pseudomonas sp. BP11-1-1; assembly: GCF_052112105.1. NCBI lineage: Bacteria > Pseudomonadati > Pseudomonadota > Gammaproteobacteria > Pseudomonadales > Pseudomonadaceae > Pseudomonas > Pseudomonas sp. BP11-1-1. The sequence continues at coordinate 22,549 of NZ_JAUTYU010000010.1, read as the reverse complement.
CGTGCATTTTCAAGGCTCCTACTCAGGGGTAGTCGTTCGCTTGTCCTCTGCCAAGCCGAACGAATTTCAGAGCCATGGATAAAACGTTGCATTACGGGCAAGACGCAATCCCAAAGGGTATGGATTTGGAACGATTAGGAAACGTCCTAGGCAAAAAACCGATTCTTCCTACGCTTCGGAGGGCTCCATTGCAGGGTTTGCTTGGAAAGCAAGGGATGGCGGCGCGGAAGTTACGGGTACACCGCCTTCGCGAGCAGGCTCGCTCCCACAGGGGTTCTTTAGCGTCTGTAAGATCCGGTCAATTGCCTTTCGGATACCAGACCAACCGCTCCGCCGCGGGGTTGCGCTCTTGCACTTCGAAGCCCAGCGCCAGGTAGTGTCGGCGGGCGTGGGGGTTGCTGGCCCAGACCACCGTCGCCACCGGGCAGCGGATCTGTTGTGCGGCTTTCTGTACGCCTTGCAACACTGCCCGGCCATAGCCTTGCCCACGGGCCTGGGGGACGAAAGCCAGGTAGAGGACGCGGATTTCGTTAGGGCCGAAATCGGTGCTCAAGGCGCCGATGGCGGTGCCGAGCTTTTCCACGACGTAATGCATGGCGTTGGGGAAGTTGTCCCCCAGGCCCTGCTCTTGTATCTCGAACTGCTGGGCGATCACTTGCTGCACCTGCTCGGGATCACCGTCGATCCATTGCAAGTCCGGCCGCGCCGCCTGGTACAGGCCCTGCAGGAACGGACCATCGCTGACCCGCGATGGACGTACCACCAATCCTTCTGCCGCCACTGAGTCCATGCTCGCTCCCTGGATTTAGAACCCGCTTTCCCTGACGCCCAACGCCGCCAACCGACGCCAGGCCGCGCCCAATACCGACTCGCCCTTGCCCTGCAGCACCGCCACGCCACGCAGCGGCTGTACGGGGGCGGATGTGTCGTCCACCGCACTGAGCCGCACACCGTATTGCGCCTGCACCGGCTCGGCCCGTTGCTGCGAATCGCGGCGCACCGCGATCGGCCCGTGGTGGTCAGAGGTCAACGCCTGTTGCTCGACCCAGGCCACGCCGTTGGTGTCGATTTCGTTCAGTTGGATGGCAATCGAGGCGTGCATCGGATCGTCCGCAATAAACCGTCCGGTGGCACCAAGCGCGACCCGCCAGAGTTCGGCTTCGGTGAGGTAGCCGCGCAAGCGGGAGTCGGCTTGCACCACCCGCGCCAGCGGCTGCGTGGGCGATAACCAGCGCCCCACGGTCAGGTCCGCCAGCAGATCGCGCACCTGTCCGGCGTGGGGCGCACGCAACAGCAGGCGTTCACGCTGGGCAACCAGCCCTCGATAGTCGGCCACGGCTTCGGCCAGTTGCTGTTCGACAATGCCGGCATCGGCGGCGGTTTCACTGCGGCCGGCCTGACGGCGCATCTGCAGTTGCTGGATCTCGATTTCCCGACGGACGATCGCCAGGCGCGACGCCATGTCCGGCGATTCCAACTCGATCAATACGTCGCCCTGGGCCACGACCTGGCCGTCACGGACATTCACCTGCTTGACCCGCGCCGCCACTGGCGCATGCAAGGCGCTGGCGCGACCGGCCTCAAGCATCGCCGGCACTTCCACGGCACTGCGCCACGGCAACAGCAAGGCAAGTAGAACGACCAGCAGCACCAGACAGGTCAGCAACACGCGGGGGCCATGGGCCTGCTCGCGGCGGCTCCACCATTGCCGTCCTTCATTCACGATGGGCATAAAAATGAACCAGATCAATTCCACCAACATCAAGAAGATGCCCAGCACCTTGAAGAACAGGTGATAGACCGCCAGGGCAATACCGAAGAACAACGCCGCACGCCACAGCCAGGAACCATAGCCCCACACCAGCAAGCGCCGGCGCATTTTCGGTGACCAGGGTTCCGGGGCAGCAGCGCCATAACCGAACAAGGCTTCGCGCAAGCGCCAGCGACACAGGGCAAACGCACGGCCCTGGAGATTGTCCACAGCCCACAAATCGCTGAGCAGGAAGTAGCCGTCGAAGCGCATGAAAGGGTTCAGGTTGATGATCAGCGTGGTGATCCACGTGGCGCTGGCCAACATGAACGCTGCCGTGCGCGCCGGGCCGTCGGGCAACAGTGACCAGGCCAGCAATGCGATGCAGGCCAAGAGCAACTCCGCCAGTACGCCGCCCGCACCAATCAGCAATCGGGCCCGACGATCATTGACCCGCCAGGCGTCGCTAACATCGGTATAGAACATCGGCAGCAGCACCATGAACGCCACGCCCATGCTTTGCACGCGGCAGCCGGCACGCTTGGCCATGAACGCATGGCCGAATTCGTGACACAGCTTGGCAAAGAACAAGGCCACCCCGAACGCCAGCGCACCGCCGAGGCTGAACAGGTGGGGAAACGTCGCCAGGAACCGCTGCCAGTCCCTGGACACCAGGAAAATGCCCAGGCCCAGGGTCAGCGGTATTCCATAGCGCAGGATGCCGGGGCCGAACCGCGCGAGAAATGGCCAGGCACGATTGAGGAACGCATCCGGACGCCATAGCGGTATGCGGAAAAACAGGTATTGATGCAGCAGGATTTGCCACAGGCTCTGACGCTGGGAAGCGGTCTTGTATTGATAGCTGTCGCGTTGCTGCGGGTCCATCGCGCTGATCAGGTCATGGCCGCGCAAAAAGCCCAGCAATTGCTCCAGCGATTCGCCATTGAGCGGCAGGCCCGGTTCGCGGTTCGCCGCTCGCAATACCTGCTCCGGATCACCCAGGGACCAGTGCCGCAACATGCGCATCGCCGCCGCGCCCAGCTTGAAATAGCGTCCGCGTACCGGATCGGCCAGGGTCCATTGCGGCGAGCCGTCGGGGTCGGGGGCGGCGGCAGACAATTGCAGGTCCGACCGCAGGCTCGGCAGGTCCACGCTACAGGCCTACGCTCTGGCGCAGACCCGCAAGCGGCCGGCGCAACAGATACAACGCCAACGGCGCGCGATCACCGAAGATTTTCGCCGTGCCCCGCAGGCCGATGCGCGGCGCCGTGGCATCGAAACGCGCGTCCAATCGATAGGCCAACTGCCCGGCGGCGGTGGGCTGCGCTTCGTAGGCCGAACGCTCAAGCCGGGCCAGGTGTCGCTGCAACGGATCGCTGTCGAGAAACAATGCCACTTGCGCGCCTGGCTCCAACGCAATCGCGTCGCCCACAGCCAGCTCGATGCGCAACTCGGCCTGGTTCGGATCGGCGATTTCCATCAGCCGCTCGCCGGTCTGCACAGGTTTTCCGAGCCAGCGCTCGGCATCGGCGAATACGGCAATGCCGTCACGTTCGGCGCGAACTTCGCTGCGCTTGAGCAGCTCGATGGCATAGTTGCGCTCGGCACGTTTCTGTTCGACGCGAGCCGCCAGCAGGTCGATCTTCGAGCTGGATTCAGCATCGGCAAACGAGCGCTGGGAATTGGCCTTGAGTTCCGCCTCGGCCACACCCAATGCCCGCTCGGCGACATCGGCCTGGGCCTTGAGGGTGGTGCTTTCGAAACGCAGCAACAGGTCTCCGTTCTTCACCGCCTGGTTGGGCTTGACCAGGAATTCGGCAATCACGCCATCCAACGGCGCCGCCACCACCTGCCCGCCCAGCGGTACCACTTCGGCCGGGGCCAATACGGATTGGCGCACCGGGATCAGCAACCCCAGCAGCAACACCGCCACCAGTGCGACCTGGCGCTTGCGCGTCCAACGCAGGCGCCACGGCTTGCGCGGTTGCAGCGCCAGCCACGCATGACTGTAGGTGTCGCCGAGTTGCGACAGCAGCACTTGCTCCGGCGGCGTCCATGGCAGGTCGCGGGCGAACCACAAGCCGCCAAACACTTGGCCTTGATGATCGATCAAGGGCAGCCAGAACACTTGCCCGGCCGACAGGCTTCGCCAATCCGCCTGGACCGGCTCACTCACCTCGCCAGGGGCAATGACCCGCGCCTTGTCCAGCGATCCCTTCTTGAACAACTGCGCGACGGCTTGCTCGACAAATGCCACAAACGGCGCGTTCGGCTCGATGGCGCTGACGCCGGTCACGGCCTGGACCTTGCCAGCGATCAACAACGCGGCATGACGAAAGCCGAACAACGCCTGGCCGTCGTTGACCAGGCTGTAGCTCAACTGCTCGGGCGTGCGCGCAGCCCTGGTCTGGCGTTCCAGATCGAGGAAACGGGCGAACACCTGCTCGGCGCTGCCCGTCACTGGCGCGTTCACTTCGACTCCGAGAAACGCGCCGTACCGCTCATGCCAGACAGCAGGCCGCTGGCATCCGGCACGCTCGCCACCAGCAGCAACGTCTGGCTGCCCTCGTCGATACGCGCGCCCAGGCGCTTGACCGTCGCTTGCAACGGCTTGCCGGTTTCATCGGGAACGAAGCTGAACGACTGGCCGGGCTTGAGCTTGCCCATCCAGCGCGAGGGAACCAACAGATGGATTTCCAGCGTGCGATTGTCCACGACGTCCAACAATGGCGCACCGGCCGCGACGCTTTCATAACGTTGGACCTTGCGCGCCACAATCTGCCCATCGAACGGCGCGATGACGCTGCAGCGCTTGACCTGCACTTGATAAACCTGGGATTGCGCCTGCGCCTCGCTGAGACGGGCCTCGGCCCGCGACACCTCGAAACGTCCGACGGATTTCAGCGCCGCGAGCTGCCGATTGTGGGCCAGCTCTTCACCGGCGCCACGGCTGGCCGCCTGGGCCGCATTGAGCTGGGCCTGATAGGCCGAACAGTCGAAACGCGCCAGGGTGTCGCCCTTCTTGAACGACTCGCCCTCACTGAACGGCAACTCGACAATCCGCCCGGCCAACTCACTGGCCAGCACCGCCTGATCCCGCGCCCGCAGTACCCCTCGCGCCTCGTTGCCCGACGCACTGGCCGAAACGTTGCTCTCCAGCAACGGATCGTCGGACGCCGGCGTCTGCGCCTGCACCCCGCACGTTATAAAGGTCAATCCCACAACCCAACTGCATAAACGTCGCATGACCGTTACTCCCTGACGGATGGTCGGAGTCTACGACAGCGGTGGGGGGCGTCAAGGGGAGCGCGTGGGCGGAGGGAAATCTCTTGTTTCAAAAAGACCTGAGAACGACCAAAAAAACTAACGGATTTTACTGAGGTATAACGGTACTAAATCCCACATGCATTTCGGAGAGCCCGTTCGTTCGAAACAGCAGCGGGCTATGGATTATTTATGCCACATAATGACCACAATTTTTTTGGATGGAACCTGTAATAATCGCTGGCAAACTGAGCGATAAATCCCTTGACCCTTTTGGGGCCAGATGCACAAAACTCATCTTGCCGGTGCTAGGGCCCCTCCATCCGCGGTTGACGTAGAGTCATCCCAGGCTTAGGATTTGTTCACTGCTCAACCCCGTACGCAGGGATTAAATTCTCTGGCCGTTGGGGTGAAAACACCGGCTTCGGCCGGTTTTTTCGTTTCTGGGGATTGAGTTTGTGCGTACTGCTTTTTTCGTTGATGGATATAACGTCTTTTATGGACTACTCGCCGGTACGCCCTATAAATGGCTAAACCTGACACGTCTGTTAACGCATATCGCCCACGTCGAAAATCCTCAAAGCTCACTGGCGTCCGTTGATTACTTCACGTCCTCTGTGAAACCTGAACTGGCGACCCGGGGAATCATTTCCAAAGAGGCCCAAGATTCCTACGTACGCGCGTTGAAGGCCAACAAAGTTGCCGTGCATTATGGTCGTCATCAGCTAGAGCGTGCCAATGCCCCGCGCTTTGTCAGCAAAAAAATCGGCGCTTCACGCCAAGATACTGTGGCTATCTGGAAGCTGGAAGAAAAGGAGACGGACGTTCACATTGCGATCAGTATGTATCGCACGGCGTCAAAACAAGAAAACGTGCCGCCGGAGAGTCGTATCAAACAACTCGTACTGGTCTCTGGGGATACCGATATGGCCCCAGCCTTAAGAGCCATTCGAGAGGATTTCCCTGACCTGAAAATTGGTGTGGTACTCCCCTACCGTACCGGATCCAAACGCCTGGCGCCCGGCTCGCTAAAAGAACACGCAGATTGGATGCGTCGAGTCGTCACTTGCGAAGAGCTTGAATCCCACCAGTTCCCCCGCCGAGTACCCACCCACAAAGCCCCTGCCATCAAGCCGGATTATTGGTAACAACCAACCTCAACTCCCCATCGCAATACACCACCTCACGCCCCAACCACCCCACATCCGCCTGAGGCAACACTGCCGAAGGCTTGCGCAGTTCACGCAGCAACGTCGAGCCATGGGACAGGCGTCCACCCATGCGCGCGATCACGGCGCGGGCGTTTTGGTAGTGGGCGTGGCGGCCAGGGTCCAGGGTGTCTTCCAGCAGGATGTCCTCGCCGAGGATGCCTTGGGCCTGGCCCGGGTAGATGAGGAATCCGCTTGCCTGTTCAGTGCCTTCACGACCGTCCTGCCAGAAGCTGCCGTCGCGGCTGCGGATGTCCGGGTGCGGTGCGAACCAGTGCGTCCGGTCAGCGCCCGGCATGGCGTGGTGCAGGCGGAAAAAGATCCGCATCAGGTTATCGCGATACCATTCGCGCACCTGCAAATAATAGCCGCGCAACCCCGGCAGGCCTACACCGTGGGCCAGGCGAATCGCCACCGGCCATTGAGGAAAGGCCTGCAATGGCAGCTCGATCGGCGCCGGACGCGGTGTGGCCGGGTCGGTCTCCCACGGCAGGCGATGAGGGCTGTGTTCGAGATCGTCATAGGCGGTCGGCGGTCGTCCCAGCCAGTCCCCGCCGCTGCTCGCCAAGGCGCTGGCGATGCACAGGTTGCCTTGCACCACGAACACGTAGAAGCGGGTAAACCAGTCGGCTAATTGCTGGCCGTTGGCGCCTTGTCCGGTCAGCTCGTGCAGCTCTCGATCAAAACGTCGGAGGCCGTTTTCCAGCGTCAGCAAATGCCCTCGGGCGATGCGTTGCATGCGCAGGAACAACGGCAGCGAACGCAGCAGGCGCAGTGGCCGCCAGGGCAGGTGCGGTGTCGCGCCGCCGACCTCGCCGGCATAGCTGCTGGCGCTGACGCCCCAGTCAGCCAGCCGGGCGAGAAACAAATCATTATTGATGTACGAAGCGCCGCCAAACACCGCCGTAAAAGGCTCGTTGTCCTGCAGCACCCGCCGATCCCAACGCGCCATGATCGCCGGAATACTCGTCGCCGCACGGCGCTGCGCGTACTCCACCAGAACGCTGGGTCGGGGCGGCAGGATCTCGGCAATGTTGGCGGCAGTCAGGTGACGGCGCCAGCCGTAGTCGCTGATCGGGCGGTATTGCAACAGCCACAGCTGGGTCCCGTCCCAGGCCCATTCAACATCACCGGGCACGTAATGAAAGACCCGCAGCACGCCTTGCAGAAAGCGCCACAGCACTTCGGCGGTCAGGCCATAGGCAGGCCTGAAGGTGCCGCTGCTCCATGACTCGCCGAGGCGGGACATCACCGCGCGCTCGGGGCTCACTTGGCCATCGGCCAACGACTCCAGATGCCCCTCGACCCACTCCAATTCAACAGACAAGTGACGCACGAACGCGATCCCGGACAACCGTGGCGTGATGAAGCGCTGCACCACCACTTCCTCGACACCCGCCGCGCTCAACTCGGCAATGCGCGCCGGCACGTTGCACGTCGGTTCGCGCAGGAACGTGGTGCTCAAGCCGGCATTCGCCGCATCGGCCTGATCCTCGCCGTAGCTGGAAGAACGCACGGCCCAGGTAGCATCCGGCTGGCCGTTCAGAAAGCCTGGCAAACGTGGATCATCGCAATGGTTGAGCGACAGCGCCGCCGGCACCGGCTGCCCAGCCAGCGCCGCGAGACGCAAGCGGCCGCCCTTGGTATGCGCGACAAAACCACGCTCGCCGGACTCCAGCCACATCGCGAATTCAGCCGGTGAATCAATCCATGGATAGTGGCCCCAGCCGGGCTTCAGGCTGATGGTCAAATCGGCGCGGGCAAGGATGGCCGACCAGGCCGCCGCTTGGGCGACGCCCAACACCTTGTCTTGATCACCCCAGACCAGCTCCACCGGATCCGTGATCCATTCCAGCAGCGGCAACGCGGTGTCGGCGCGCACCAGGTCCCAATGCGGCACAAAGGCCCGGCAGCGGGCATAGCCGGCGCCCATGCGCTGGCACTGCGCCGGCGTCCAGGCCTGGCTGGAAAACTTGTGGGCAAACAGCGTCGGCTTGTTCGCCAGCAGCCAGTGAATGGTCTTTCGAATCGGCAGCGGCGACATCAACGCCGGCAACCGTCGCTGCCACAAAAACGCGCCCACCGGCGCCAGCAAAACGCTGCGGCAAAAGTGCCCCGGCTGGCGTTGCAAGGCGTGCAGCACCAGCAAGGCGTTCACGCCGACCGCCATGATCGCGCTGCCCCGCACCGTCGTCGCCAGCAATGCTTCGGCGTAGGCCGCAAGGTCTTCGCAAGGTGCCTGCGGGTTATTGCCGAAGCCGGGCAGTTCCAGGGGCACTACGTCATAGTGTTGGAAGTGCGGCAAGGCGTCACCCCACCAATCGGCGGCGCTGCCGTTGCCGGCCAGCAGGTACATCCGGGGCTTGCTCATGGATGTTCCTCAGGCCAGGTCGCGCAGGGCTGCGTCGAGCGTCGGGTAACGGAACGCATAGCCGGCCTCGACGAGACGGTCGGGCACCACGCGCTGTCCATCGAAAAACAGCTGGGCCATCTCGCCAGCCAAAGCACGCACTGGCGCGGCCGGAATATGGAACCACACCGGGCGCTTGAGCACCTTGCCGACGCTTTCGGCGAACAGCGCCTGGCTGACCGTTTCCGGCGCCACCAGGTTGTAGGTGCCGCTCAGGCTTTGATCAGCGAAGGCCCGGGCGATCACCTGGATGACATCGTCGCGGTGTACCCAACTCATGATTTGCTTGCCGTCGCCCATCCGCCCGCCGAACCCCAGGCGAAACGGAATCAGCAATGGCAGCAATGCACCGCCCGGCCCGAACACCACACCCAGGCGCAGCACCACCTGGCGCACGCCCAACTCGACGGCAGGCCGCGCGGAGGCTTCCCAGCGCGCGCAGAGCTCAGCCATGAAACCCTCGCCCTGGCTGGCACTTTCATCCAGGCTTTCACCGGCGTCACGCACGCCGTAAAAACCAATCGCCGAAGCCTGGACCCACAACGCCGGTTTGTGCCGCGCGTTTCTCAACCAGGCCATCAAGGCTTCGGTGGTATTGACCCGGCTGGCGATGAGTTGCGCCTGGCGCTTGGGACTCCAGCGCGGGCCGGCCACCGGCGCACCGGCCAGGTTGATCACCACGTCGAAGGTTTCTTCATGCCCCAGCTTGCCCAACGAACGCAGGCAACGGGCGCGACCGTCAAACAGATAGGCCGCTTTCAACGGATCGCGAGCCAACACGCTGACCGTGTGCCCGGCGTCGAGCAGTTGATTGACCAATGTTTCGCCGATGAACCCGGTGCCGCCCGTGACCAGCACGCGCTTGTAGGCGCCACCGGCAAACGGGTTGGCGGGCTTGCCCGCGCGTTGCATACGCAAGGCCGCCAAGCCGTCGCGAATCCCCGAGGCCGTCACGCCGATGGCGAACAAGGTCAACAGCCAGCCGCGCCAGCCGAGGTCGATTGCGCTCAGCCCGGTTGGCAAACTCGCCCACTGCGCCAATTGCACGCCATACAACGCAAAGAACGCCCCGCCGTTGACCGCCAGCACCGTGTGCATGATGCGTTCGATAGGCGGCAGCTTGCGGCTGCGGTCCTCCACCACGAAGTCCCAGAGCGTCAGGCAAATCTCCAGGGCGAACAGCAACGCGATGACTATCGCCCACGTCCCCTCGAAAGCCAGATGCGCAATGCCCAGGAACAGGATCCCGTAGAAGCACGAGCGCAAGGCGTGGATCGACAGCTCTAGCCGCGCACTGTGGCGATAGGGCAAGGCGACGGTGAGTTCGTGGTGATACAAGGTGTCCAGCGCACCGAGGATTGCCTGGGCGATCAGCAGGGCGATTGCCCAGTCCAGCGGTGAAAAATCAGCCATGGTTGGATTCACTCGGCGCGTTGTCAGGCAGGGAGGTTTGACGATCGTGGCGATATAGCCATAACAGCGGCGGCAATAAAACGAGCAAGGCAACGCTGTCGAACCACAGGTGCGACCAGACCCGCGCCTGGGCGGAAATCCACATGTCCTGGGGCGCCCACAGCAGGATGCCGACGATGAGCCAGCCCCAGGGCATGGCGCTCTTCAATCGATTGCCGATGTGGACGAGGGCGAGCATGTACAACCCGTAGCTTTGCAACGTGGCGCCGAACAACGCCAGCCACCAGACCTGTTGCGCGCGGGCCGTAGCAGGCACTGAATCGGCGCCCCAGAAAGCGAGTTCGATGGTGTTCAGATAGTCATCGAGCAAGCCGGAATGACCGGCCCAGGTCAGCATGAGGCCGGCAAGCAGATGCATCAGGGCCGCCGCGTACAACCAAACGACCAGGGCTTTGCGAAGGGGGTTGGGAGGGACTGGCATTCCGTGTCCTGAAGGCTTGCTTGGAGGCGGCAAGTCTAAAGGAAAAGGGAGGGGCTTTACTTGGCTAATTATGTTGAGGGTTTAACAAGCATTGCACCGCCCAGCCAGGCCACAGGCGCTTCTGTGGAGCTGCGTAGGGGCTGCAATCTTTTCCTGGGCATTGCTATCTCAAGCGAAAGATCAAAGATCAAAGATCAAAGATCGCAGGCTTCGCCAGCGCCTACAGAGTCGAGCGGGAGCAAGCTCCCTCGCCACGGGCTCCAAGTGATTTCAGGAATGGCTCAACGCTGCATCCCCCAGCGCTTCACCGTCACCCGCTCCAGACTGTCGAACACCAGGTTCTCCACCAACAGCCCGATCAGGATCACCACCGCTAACCCGGCAAACACCTTGTCGGTGTACAACTCATTACGATTCTGGAAGATGTACCAACCCAAGCCGCCCTTGCCACTGGTCGCGCCGAACACCAGTTCGGCAGCAATGAGGGTACGCCAGGCGAAGGCCCAGCCGATCTTCAGCCCTGCGAGGATCGACGGCAGCGCCGCCGGGATCAGGATGAACAGCACAAAGCGCAGGCCCTTGAGGCCATAGTTGCGCCCGGCCATGCGCAGCGTTTCCGACACGCCGAGAAAGCCCGCATACATGTTCAACGCCAGCGCCCACAGCACCGAATGCACCAGCACGAAAATCAGGCTGTTCTGCCCCAGGCCGAACCACAGCAACGCCAACGGCAACAGGGCGATGGCAGGCAATGGGTTGAACATCGACGTCAACGTGCTGAGCAGGTCGCGGCCCAACTGCGTCGACACCGCCAGGGTGGTCAGGCCAAACGCCAGGATGATGCCCAGCAGATAACCCTTGAGCAGCACCACCAGGGAAATCCAGACCTTGCCCAACAGCTCGCCGCTGAACAAACCGTCGTACAACGCGTTGGCGGTCTGCAGGAAGCCCGGCAACAGCAGGTCATTGTTCTGGTAGCGCGCCACGCCCTCCCACAGCACCGCCAGCACTATCAGGATCAGACTTTTACGCAGCCAACCCTGCTGCCAGAGGCGCTGGCCCAGGGGCAATTCGCGCTCCAGCGGCACGTGGGTCAGGGGTTGCAGGTCGACTTCGTATTCTTCGCGCGCAGGCGATAATTGGCTCATGAACGGCCCCCCTTAATACGCAATACGGATGTCGGTGAAATCCAGCTCACGCTCGGTTTCAGGCGGCTGACCTTCATTGAACAGCAATCCATGAATCCGCCGCGCCGTATGCTGGAACCCCACGCCGCCGAGGCTGTGCAGGTCGTATTGATGGCTGTGGATTTCCGCCCGGACACGCCCCGGATGGGGTGACAACAGCAGGATGCGATTGCCCACCACCAGCGCTTCTTCGATGGAGTGGGTGACGAACAACAGAGTGAAACGCACCTCCTCCCAGAGCAGCAGCAATTCTTCCTGCATCTTGCGTCGGGTCAGCGCATCGAGGGCGGCGAAGGGCTCGTCCATCAACAGGATTTTCGGCTGCATCGCCAGCGCCCGGGCGATTGCGACGCGGGCCTTCATGCCACCGGACAAGGTGTGGGGATAAGCATCGGCAAACGCCGCCAGCCCGACCTTGTCGAGGTAATGCAGCGCCCGCTCCTCGGCCTCGCGACGCTTGAGCGTGCCCGACGCCAGCAGCGCGAACATCACGTTCTGCTTCACGGTTTTCCACGGCGGCAACTGGTCGAATTCCTGGAACACGACGATCCGGTCAGGGCCTGGCGCGTTGACGGGTTGGCCTTGCAAACGAATCTCGCCTTCGCACGGCGCGATGAAACCGCCGATGGCCTTGAGCAGCGTGGACTTGCCGCAACCCGACGGGCCGAGCAGTACAAAACGGTCCGCCGGGTCGACTTCGAAACTGACTTGATGGGTGGCCCGCACCACACGCTGCGGGGTGCGGTATTCCAGGCTGACGTTATCCACCGACAACAACGCCGTGCTGGCGGAGGTGGGGTTGCTGGCCGCGTGGCCTTGCAATGGCGCGTTCATGACAATCAGCTCCCTTGCAACGGTTTGGCGTCCTGGAAGAAATAGTCTTCCCACGACGCCGGTTTGTTTTTGATGGCGCCGACGCGGTAGAGGAATTCCGCCAGCGGGTAGGTGCTCTTCGGCGTGACGGTGAATTCGATCTGCGGGTTATCGATGATCTTCAACAAGGTTGCTCGGTCAATCTTGGCCTTGGTCACCCGAAGATAGGTGTCCGCCGCCGCACCCTTGTCGTTCTGGGCGAACTCGGCGGCTTCGGTCAGGGCCTCGACAAAGGCCTTGTAGGTCTTCGGGTTTTCATCACGGAATTTCTCGGTGGCGAACAACACCGTGGGCGAGTTCGGCCCGAGCACGTCATAGGAGTTGAGCACGACGTGGACGTTGGGGTTTTGCAGGGCCTGGTCCTGGAACGGCGGGTTGGAAAAGTGCCCGGTCAACTCGGTGCCCCCGGCGATCAACGCGGCCGTGGCGTCCGGGTGCGGGACGGCCAGGGTGTACTTGTCGAGGCGATTGAAATCCTTGTCGCCCCACTGCTTGGCGGCGGCGTATTGCAGGATCCGTGACTGCACCGAAACACCCACCGCCGGCACCGCGATGCGGTCCTTCTCGGTGAAGTCGGCGATAGTCTTGACGTTCGGGTTGTTGCTCAACAGGTAATAGGGAAAGTTGCCCAGCGACGCCACCGCCTTGACGTTCTGCTTGCCACGGGTGCGATCCCAGACAGTCAACAACGGCCCGACGCCGGCCCCAGCAATGTCGATGGAACCCGACAACAACGCATCGTTGACCGCCGCACCGCCGGACAATTGAGTCCAGTCGACCTTGATGTCGATGCCTTCCTGCTTGCCGTGCTTTTCGATCAGTTGTTGATCGCGCACCACATTGAGCAGCAGGTAAACGATGCCGAACTGCTCGGCGATGCGAATCTCGCCCTCGGCGTGAGCGCTGGCCGGCGCAACCAGGCTGCCGGCGAGCAGGCTGAACCCCAGGCCGATGGCCGCGGCCAACGGTGCAAAAGCAATGCGTTTGGACATGGTGATTCTCCAGGCTCTTTGCGCGCTGCGCAGCCGATCAGAAAGGGGCGTCGCCCTGGATGGTGGTGCGATACAGCTTGCGGCGCAGATGGCTTGGGCAACCGGCGGCCAGGTGGATCAGCGAACGGTTGTCCCAGAACACCAGGTCGTGGGGCTGCCATTGATGGCGATAGATGTTCTGCGGCAGCACGCTGTGGGCATACAGCTCTGTCAGGATGGCGGTGCTTTCATCCTCCGGCACGCCGACGATGCGGGTGGTAAAGCCTTCGCTGACGAACAATGCCTTGCGCCCGGTTTCCGGATGCGTGCGGACGATCGGATGCACGACTTCAGCGACCTGGGCCAGTTGTTCGGGCGTCAGCTTCGGACGCCAGTTGCCCTCGAACTTGGTTTCGCTGTAACGCGCCGTATAAGAATGCGCCGCCGAACGGCCTTCGATCGCCTTACGCAGCGCTTCGGGCAAACCATCCAGCGCCTTGTGCATATCGGCGAACAACGTGTCGCCGCCTTCGCTCGGCAATTCCTGGGCGTGGAGCATCGAGCCGAGGCTGGGCAATTCCTTATAGGAAAGGTCCGAATGCCAAAACTTGCCGGCATCGCCTAGGCCGATGGACTGGCCGTTTTCGATGATGTTGGAAACGATGAGGATTTCCGGGTGCCCGGCCAGCAGGAATTGCTTGAGCACATGGATCTGCAGCACGCCAAAACGACGGCTGAAGGCGATCTGTTGTTCAGGGGTGATGCGTTGCTCGCGGAACACCACCACGTGATAGTCGAGGTGGGCGCGGTGGATGCGGGCGAAATCCTGGTCGTTGATGGGCCGGGACAAGTCCAGGCCGATGATCTCGGCGCCTACGGCATCGGAGAATGGGCGGATGTCGAACGACTGTGGCGCGCTGTTCGCGGCATTTGAATCTGGAGAATAAGAGACGGCTGGCATACATCACTCCCACGCACGGCGCGCTTGAATGGGCGCGCACTCGATCAAAACTCACGGGGTCACCGTGTTGGTTTGTGTCGTGCGGCGCGCCGATTGGTCGGCAGGTACGCAGGGGGGTGACTTTAAAGGTATAAGAAACTTAATTTAAATATTAAAAATGCATATGTATATGGCAGAACCTATGGGACCACCATTGATCCTGTGGTGAGGGGATTTATCCCCGCTGGGGTGCGCAGCAGCCCTGAATGGCTGAATGCAAATATGCCTGACACACCGAAGTGGCTGGTTGGGGCTGCTGCGCAGCCCAGCGGGGATAAATCCCCTCGCCACAAAAGCGCGTGCGCCGCAAATATCTATTTACCGCTCGTGCAACGCCTCGGACCGGGCCTTGATGATCGGTTTGAGCAGGTAGCTCAGGATGGTTTTCTTGCCGGTGATAATGTCCACCGACGCTACCATCCCCGGGATGATCAGCAAGGGCTTTTCAGGCGTGCCCAGGTGGCTGCGTTCGGTGCGCAGCTTGATGATGTAGTAGGTGGTCTTCTTGTCTTCATCGGTGATGGTGTCGGCACCAATCTGTTCCAGCTTGGCTTTCATCCCGCCATAGATGGTGTAGTCATACGCCGTGAATTTCACCGTGGCGTCTTGGCCAGGGTGCAGGAAAGCGATGTCCTGGGGACGGATTTTCGCTTCCACCAGGATGGTGTCGTCCAGCGGCACGATTTCTATCAGGTCACTACCCGGCTGGATCACACCGCCAATGGTATTCACCAGCATCTTGTTGACGATGCCGCGCACCGGCGATGTCACCAGGGTACGGCTAACGCGATCTTCCAGGGCCTTGCCGGTGGCCTGGGCCTTGTTCAGGTCGGTGCGCGCTTCGTTGAGTTGGGTCAGCGCTTCACTGCGGAATTTGCCGCGGGTCTCGTCGATCTTGCGCTGCACTTCCTTGATCGCCGATTCGGCACGGGGAATCGCCAGCGTCGTGGCGTCCAGTTGCCCACGGGTCTCGACTTCGGCGCGCTTGAGCCGCAGCACTTCCACCGGCGATACCGCGCCTTGGGCCACCAACGGCTCGGACATGTTGATTTCCTGGCGTTGCAGTGCCAGGCCAGAGCGATATTGCGCCTGCTTGGAAATGAACTCGCGCAGCTCCTGCTGACGCTGGATCAACTGCTCCTGCAAGCCACCGATCTCATCGTGCAATTGCTGACGGCGGCTGATGTACAGCGACTCCTCACTGGCAGCCTGGCCCGGTACTGCCTTGAGTACATCGGGCGGAAACTTCAACGGCCGGTCATCGACTTCGGCACTCAGGCGCTCGACCCGCAACAGCATCGACAGGCGATCCGCCTCGGTTTCGCCGACGTTGGAGGCAAACCGGGTGTCGTCCAGGCGAATCAACGGCGCGCCGGCCTCGACGATCTGCCCTTCCTTGACGAACAGCTCAGCGACGATGCCGCCTTCAAGGTTTTGGATTTTCTGGATCTTGGACGATGGGATCGCCTTGCCGTCGCCCTTGGTGACTTCGTCGATCACCGCAAAGTTGGCCCACAACACCAGGAAAACGAAGAAGGCAATGATGCCCCAGATCGTCAGGCGCACCACGCGGGGAGCGTCTTCGATCAGCGCCTTGTTGACCTCGGGCAGCGGCTGGCCGTGCAGCGACTCGGAACCTTTGAAGTAGCGGCCGATAGCGCCTTTTGAGTCCGATTTAAGCAACACTGATCTGCCCCTTCTTCAACGCTTCCATGACGGCGGCTTTCGGGCCATCGGCGAGGATCTGCCCCCGATCGATCACGATCAGGCGATCCACCAGCGACAGCAACGATGCCCGGTGCGTCACCAGCAGCACGGTCTTGTTTTCCACCACGGCGGCCAGGCGCTGTTTCAAGCGTTCTTCACCGGTGTTGTCCATGGCACTGGTGGGTTCGTCCAACAGCAGGATGGGCGGGTTGAGGAGCAGCGCGCGGGACAGGGCGACGTTTTGCCGCTGGCCGCCGGACAGGTTCTGCCCGCGCTCGCCGACTTGCAGTTCGTAACCTTGCGGATGCAGGCGGGCAAATTCATGCACGCCCGCGAGTTCTGCAGCCTGGAGCACCAGTTCATCTTCGACGTAGCGGGCGCCGGAGGTCAGGTTGTCGCGCAGGGTGCCGGCCAGCAGCTGGATGTCCTGGGGCACGTAGCCAATGTTGTAGCGCAACTCGCTGACATCGATCTGGCGGATGTCCACGCCGTCCACCAGCAACGCGCCGTCGTCCGGTTGGTAAAGGCCCACCAGCAATTTGGCCAGCGAACTCTTGCCCGAGCCGCTGCGACCGATGATGCCGATCTTCTCGCCAGGCTTGATCACCAGGTTGATGTTTTTCAACGCCGCGTTCTGCTGGTTCGGGTAGGTGAAGTTCAGCTGGCGGCATTCAATCGCCCCCTGCAACACCTTGCGGCTCAGCGGACGCTCTTCGAAATTGCGCTCCTGTGGCAACTCCATCATCTGGTCGACGGAGGTCATCGTCACCCGCGCCTGCTGATAGCGGGTCAGCAAACCCGAGAGCGATGCCAGCGGGCTGAGGGCGCGGCCGCTGAGCATGTAGCAGGCAACCAGCCCGCCCATGCTGAGATTGCCGGCGATGATCTGGTAGACGCCGAAGACAATCATGACCACACCGGCCAGTTGCTGGATCAGCAACGTGATGTTCATCGCCAGGCCGGACAACATCTTCACCCGCAGCTCAAGGCGACTGAGGGTGCCGATGGTCTGTTCCCATTGGTACTGGCGCTCGCTCTCGGCGTTGTTGACCTTCACCGCATCCAGGCCGGCCAGGGTTTCGATCAGGCTGGACTGGCGCTCGGCGCCCAGGGCCATGGTTCGCTCCATGGTCGCTACCAACGGCTTCTGCAGCGCATAACCGATCAACAGCGCAAGCGGAAACGCCACCACCGGAATCCACACCAGATGCCCGCCGAGGATCGCGATGACCATGAAGATCAACAGAGTGAACGGAAGGTCGATCAGGCTGGTGAGCGTCAGCGAGGCCAGGAAGTCCCGCAGGCTTTGAAACTCATGGATGTTCTGGGCGAAGCTGCCCACCCGCGCCGGACGATATTTCATCGCCATGCCGACGATGCGCTCGAACAGTGTCGCCGAGATGATCAGGTCGGTTTTCTTGCCCGCCAGATCCAGGCACAGGCTGCGCAGCATTTTCAGGATGAGGTCGAACACATAGGCGCCGGTGATGCCGACCGCCAATACCCACAGCGTCGATTCGGCCTGGTTCGGCACCACGCGGTCATAGACGTTCATCACGAACAGCGGCGCGGCCATGGCGATGATATTGATCAGCAGGCTGGCGGCGATGGCGTCGGCGTACAGCCAGCGGGACCGCTTGAGGGTGTCACGAAACCACGAACGCGCCCGGGGAATGAGCGTGCCGTGATTAACGTCAAATTTATGCTGCGGCTGGGCGAAGAACACCTTGCCGCTGTAGTCATCGGCGAGCAGGTCACGGCTGACGGTGACCTCACCGCCGTCGCTTTCGCTGAGCAGCAAACGCGCCTGGCCGTCCTCGACCCAGCCCAGCAGGACGGCGCTGCGGCCTTCTTTCAGCAGCAGTAGCGCCGGCATGGCGATGGCGGGGATTTGCTCGAGCTTGCGTTGCAGCACCCGGCCTTGCAGACCGGCACGGGCCGCCGCACGCGACAATAATTCGACGCTCAGCCGTTGCTTGGGCAACGGCAGGCCGGTGGTGAGCATCGCCGCGCTGGCAGGCTTCTGATGCAGCATGCAGAGCGCCAGCAAACCATCCAACAGCGGGTCGTCGTGCAGCGTGCGCGGGTCATGGACTAGTTCGACTGGACTGACTTCTGATTCCACGCTCGGCACTCTGACTGATTGAAACGGGTTGGAGGACTCAATTCATCCCAGGCAACTGGACCTTGGGTTTCACGTCGTTCTGCACAACCGATGCCAACGGCGCGACCACACCCTGGCTTTTCAGCAACTGGCCCATGGTCGCCTTGATGCGGTACTGGGTGAACAGCTGCACATTCTTGATCTCCGCCAGGCGGCGGGAGGCGCTGAACAGCTCGTTTTCGCTGTCGAGCAAATCGAGCAGGGTGCGCTCACCCAGGCTGAACTGACGCTGATAGGCGGTGCGCACGCTGTTGCTGCGATCCACATATTGCTGGGCAACCGGCACCTGGGCGTTGGCGTTGTTCAGGGCGTTCCAGGCCAGGCCAAGCTCTTCGTTCAACTGGCGCAGCGCGTTGTTGCGAATATCCAACGCCTGGTTCGACAGGTAGGACTTGGACTCCAGGTCGGCCTTGTTACTGCCACCGGCATACAGGTTGAAGCGCATGCGCAGCATGGCTTGCCACTCGTTGTTGTGGCCGTTCTGGCCGTCCAGGTCGTTGTCGGCGGTGCGGCCCAGCTCGGCGTCAAAGCGTGGGTAGAAGCTCGACTTGGCAGCTTCATACTGTTTCTCGGCAGCGGCGATGTCGGCTTCGGCCGAACGCAGCACCGGGCTGTTTTCCAGCATCTGGGCACGGGCTTCGGTCAGGTTGGCCGGCAACAGCGCCATAAAGTCGGCGGGACGATCCAACTGGTCGGGCAGTTGGCCGACGGCGCTGAGGTAATTGGTCTCGGCATCGGCCAGGTTGGTTTGTTCAGTGATCAGGTTGTTGCGGGCCTGGGCCATGCGCGCTTCGGCCTGGTCCAGGTCGGCACCGCTGCCCACGCCACGGGAGGTGCGTAGCTTGATCTGGTCGTAAATGCGCTCGTGGCTCTTGAGGTTTTCCTCGGCCAGGCGCACGAACTCGCGACGGGTCAGCACGTCCAGGTAGACCTGGGCCACGGTCAGCCCGGTGCGCTCGGACGCGTCCAGCAAGGAATAAGCACGGGAATTCACGTTGGCTTGTTGACGCCCTACTTCGCTGGACGTCGCAAAACCGTCAAAAACCATTTGCGACAGACGCAGGCTCGACTCGCTGCGGTTCAAGGTTTCCCAATGATTATTACTGCCCGAACGGGTCGTCACACTGTCGGTGCCTTCACGGCCATAACCGGCTGCAAGGTCCACTCTAGGCAGGTAGCCGCCTTTGGCCGCCTTGAGCTGATAGTCAGCCGCCAGGCGACTGTTCACGCCGGCCTGGATTTCCGGATGGACGTCCAATGCCTGTTGCATGGCCTGCGGCAAGGTTTGTGCTTGTACGAAACTGGCGGCGAGGGCGAAAGGTAAAGCCTTGAGCAGGTGCGAACGCATGGTTGGTTTATTCCCGAAACTCTTGTCTTGAATCACAGCGAAACGTGGCGCTGCATCGGATGATGGCAACCGGAATGACCGTATGTCGGAAAGTTCAAAACAGGGGCTGGAACACGCACCGAAAGAACAGGTCGCCGCTTAAATATCAATGTGACATTACGGAAGCGATTGTTTAGGATGGCCGGCAGAAGGTCAATAGTTTGGCAGAAACAAAATACGCCGAAAAATACAGTCAAAATATTGTCAAATTAAAGCGTCAAAACATTTTCCCTTAGTGAGCATGAACGTCCAGACCGCTATGGCCATCGAGGCTGTCGGGTCCATGGAAGTCTACTGAACGTGGTACCCGGAGAGTCTTCAATGAGCAGTGTTATTGCCGTTGTCAAAAGCATTGTTGGTCAGGTTTTCGCCGTATCCCCCGAAGGTATTCGGCGCGTACTCATTGAGGGCGATCGCCTGAATGTGGGCGACCAGTTGGACACCGGCCCTGCCGGCGCCGTCACATTGGAGCTGGCCGATGGCCGCACGCTGGACCTGGGCCGCGACACTCAGTGGAGCGCCAGCGCTCCGGACTCCTCCACCGACCTCGAACAGGCCACAGCCCAAGCCGCGCCGTCTGTAGATGAGTTGCAGCAAGCCATCGCCGCCGGCGTCGACCCGACGACCGCCCTGGAAGCCACCGCCGCAGGCCCAACCGCCGCGGGTACAGGTGGCGCCGCCGGTGGCGGCCACAGCTTCGTCGTGCTGGACGCCACGGCCGGCAGCGTCGATCCGACGATCGGCTTCCCGACCGCAGGCCTCGCTGCGGCCGCCGCGACCGACAACAACACCTTGGGTGGCGACACCACCGATACGACAGCCAACGCCGTGCTCAATGCGACCATGAGCCTGAGCGCCACGCCGACCATCACCGAAGCCGGCGGCGTGCTGGTCTACACCGCAACCGTTACCCAGGCGCCACTGACCAACCTGACCGTGACCTTGTCCAACGGTGCGGTCATCGTGATCCAGGCCGGACAACTGACCGGTAGCGTCAACGTACCGCTCGCGCCGAACGACACCGTCTACAACGACCCAAGCCAGATCAGCGTGACCGTGACGGGTACCACCGGCGGCAGCGGCATCGCCGTGACCGTGCCGACCACGCCGGCAGTGACCCAGATCACCGACACCATCGACACCACCACCGTCACCCTGAGTGCGAACAACACGATTACCGAAGGCGGCCAGATCACTTACACCGCGACGCTGACCAATCCGGCTCAGACCCCGGTGACTGTGACCTTGAGCAACGGCTCGGTCATTACTATTGCTGCTGGTCAAACTACCGGTACCGTGGCTGTCGATACCCCAGCCAACGACGTCTACAACAACGGCAGTACCGTTAGCACCACGATCACCGGCGCAACCGGCGGCAACTTTGAGAATCTGGTGCCGAGCACGGCGCCTGCGGTGACTACGATTACCGACTCGGTAGATGCCACTACCCTGACGCTGACCGCTACGCCGACCGTGAATGAAAACGGCACGATCACCTACACCGCGACCCTGACCGGTGCTGACGGTAAACCTGTCACCGCTCAGAACGGTCCAGTGACTGTGACTTTGGAAAGCGGCAAGACCATCACCATCGCTGCGGGCGCAAGCTCGGGTGAGCTCAATGTGCCTGTCGGCAACGACGTGTACCAAGGCCCAACCACCGTCACCGAATCGATTGCTTCGGCATCGGGCGGTAACTTGGAAGCCATTGCTCCTAACACCTCTCCGGTCAGCACCATCGTTAGCGATGTCGATGACACCACCACGGTGACCTTGACCGCCACGCCGACCGTGAATGAAAACGGCACGATCACCTACACCGCCACGCTGACCGGTGCCGACGGTAAACCTGTCACCGCGCAGAACGGTCCAGTGACCGTGACTTTGGACAGCGGTAAGACCATCACCATCGCAGCCGGTGCAAGTTCGGGTGCGCTCGATGTGCCGGTCGGTAATGACGTCTACCAAGGCCCGACCACCGTGACTGAGTCGATTGCTTCGGCATCCGGTGGCAACCTGGAAGCCATTGCGCCAAACACCGCTCCGGTCAGCACCGTGGTCAGCGATGTCAACGACACCACCACGGTGACATTGACCGCCACGCCAACCGTGAATGAAAACGGCACGATTACTTACACCGCCACTTTGACCGGTGCTGACGGCAAACCCGTCACCGCGCAGAACGGTCCGGTGACCGTAACGTTGGAAAGCGGCAAAACCATCACCATCGCTGCGGGTGCAAGCTCGGGCGAGCTCAATGTGCCTGTCGGCAACGACGTGTACCAAGGTCCAACGACTGTCACCGAATCGATCAAAGATGCATCCGGCGGTAATCTCGAAGCCATTGCTCCAAACACTGCTCCAGTTAGCACCATCGTCAGCGACGTCAACGACGCCACCACGGTGACATTGACCGCCACACCGACCGTGAACGAAAACGGCACGATCACTTACACCGCCACTCTGACCGGTGCTGACGGAAAACCCGTCACCGCGCAGAACGGTCCTGTGACCGTTACGTTGGACAGCGGCAAGACCATCACCATCGCTGCGGGCGCAAGCTCGGGTGAGCTCAATGTGCCTGTCGGCAACGACGTGTACCAAGGCCCAACCACCGTCACCGAATCGATTGCCTCGGCATCGGGCGGTAACTTGGAAGCCATTGCTCCTAACACCGTTCCGGTCAGCACCATCGTTAGCGATGTCGATGACACCACCACGGTGACATTGACCG
>NZ_JAUTYU010000009.1:0-201247 GCF_052112105.1 Pseudomonas sp. BP11-1-1 | reverse complement strand
ACACTCAGCCTTCGCGAGCAAGCCCGCTCCCACATTAATTTTGTGTCAGGCCTCAGGTTTTTTGATCAACCCATCCGCCCGAAACATCCCCCGAATCCCCCGCACCGCCTGGCGAATCCGGTCCTGGTTCTCGATCAGTGCAAAGCGCACGTGATCATCCCCATATTCCCCGAACCCCACCCCCGGCGAGACGCAGACCTTGGCCTCGGCCAACAGCTTCTTGGCGAACTCCAACGACCCCAGGTGCGCATAGGCATCGGGAATCTTGGCCCAGACGTACATCGACGCCTTCGGGTTTTCCACCATCCACCCCAGTTCATGCAGGCCCTTGACCAGCACATTGCGGCGCTGGCGGTATTGCTCGGCGATATCGCGCACGCATTGCTGGTCGCCTTCGAGGGCGGCGATGGCGGCGACTTGCAGCGGGGTGAAAGTGCCGTAGTCGTGGTAGCTCTTGATTCGCGCGAGGGCGCTGACCAGTTCCGGGTTGCCGACCATGAAGCCGATGCGCCAGCCGGCCATGTTGTAGCTCTTGGACAGGGTGAAAAATTCCACCGCGATGTCTTTCGCGCCGGGCACCTGCATGATCGACGGGGCTTTCCAGCCGTCATAGACGATGTCGGCATAGGCCAGGTCGTGGATCACCAGCACGTCGTACTGCTTGGCGAGGGCGATGACCCGCTCGAAAAAATCCAACTCCACGCATTGCGCGGTCGGGTTGGAAGGGAAGCCGAGGATCATCATCTTCGGCTTCGGGATCGAGCCGCGAATGGCCCGTTCCAGCTCATCGAAGAAATCCACGCCAGGCACCAGCGGCACCGAACGCACCTGGGCGCCGGCAATCACCGCGCCGTAGATGTGGATCGGATAGCTGGGGTTGGGCACCAGCACCGTGTCGCCCTGGTCCAGGGTGGCCAGCATCAAGTGCGCCAGGCCTTCCTTGGAACCGATGGTGACGATGGCTTCGCTTTCCGGGTCGATGTCGACTTCGTAGCGGTCCTTGTACCAGCGCGAAATGGCGCGGCGCAGGCGTGGGATGCCTTTGGACGTGGAATAGCCGTGGGTGTCTTCACGCTGGGCGACGGTGACCAGTTTCTCCACGATGTGTGGGGGCGTGGCGCCGTCGGGGTTACCCATGCTCAAGTCGATGATGTCTTCGCCGCGCCGACGCGCAGCCATCTTCAGCTCGGCAGTGATATTGAATACGTACGGGGGGAGTCGATCGATGCGCGCAAAGCGGCGCGGCGAACCTTGTTCGGCCATTGTTGCCTCGAGATACGTGAGCGCCCGGAACCGTCCGAGCGACGTTGGCCACTGCGGTGGCCTGCGGCGCAAGATAATCGGGCTGATGTCAGATTGTCCAGTAGCCGCATCGAACTATTTTCGACGACACTGTTGCCCCGGCTGCGGTGCCGCCGCCGGTCCGTGGATCGGTAAACACTGCACACCCAATCTTGATGGAACGAATGATGGAATTTTCCAGCGGTTTCCTGCTGAGCCTTTCGCTGTGCCTGGACATTGGCGTGGCCAATATCGCGATGATCACCCTGGCGATGCAACGCGGCTATTTCCAAGGCTTTGCCCTGGGCCTGGGCACCTGTGTAGGGGATTTGATCTACGCACTCCTGGCGTTGGCCGGGATGACTGTGTTGTTGCAATACGACACGGTGCGCTGGGTGCTGTGGATCGGCGGCTCGGTCCTGTTGTTGTATTTCGCCGCGAAGATGGTTCATTCAGCGATCTACCATCATGCAGTGTTGGCCGAGGCCGGCGAAACTCGAGGCAACTCGCCACGGCAGGAGTTCTTTCGTGGAATCTTCCTCGCGATGTCATCTCCCAGTGCCATTCTCTGGTTCGCGGCGGTGGGCGGGACGCTGATTGCCCGCTCTGGTGGTGGCACTGTGCTCAGTTCGGCGTTGTTCCTGGGAGGATTTCTCAGCGCCGGGTTGCTTTGGAGCGCGGGCCTGTGCCTGGCGGCGACCCAAGGCGGAAAATTGTTAGGGGACAAGTTGCTGCGCTACTCCTATTGGGCTTCCGCGGCGATCTTCTGTTATTTCGCCGTTTACGTGATTGTTTCTGGCTACAACGAGTTTGTAGGAAAAAACGCTACGGCTATCCTGCCTGGACTTTGACAAGCGAAACGGTCTGGCAATCACGGTTTGGCTTCTATACTGCCAAGCCCGACTTCAAGTTTTCCGGAGTGTTGAAGCAATGGAAACGCAAAAACGCGTTAACGCAGGCGAGCCGCGCTTTGAACAGGGACGCTTTCAGCTGATCGCCGGTTTCGGCGCGCGTTTTACCCAGGACACTGCCCAGGACATCCCGCAGCTCTGGGAAAAATTCCTGCCTTGGCTCGGCAAGGTGCCGGGGCAGAAAGACGAAGTCACCTACGGGGTGTGCTGCAACCCGGACGGTCAAGGTGGCTTCGAATACATTGCCGGGGTGGAAATCAGCCGGCTCGACGACCTGCCCGAACAGTACCGCTGGATAGAGGTCCAGCCCGGGCCGTACGCGGTGTTCGAGCACAAGGGGCCGCTGAAAAACCTGCCGGACACCTTCCAATACATCTGGAAGGAATGGCTGCCTCGATCCGGCCACGAAGCGGCGGACGAGCCGGAATTCGAGCGCTACAGCGAAGACTTCAATCCCCGGACCGGCGAAGGCAGCCTGGAAATCTGGATTCCCCTCAAGCCAAAGTAACCCGCCCCATGCGTCCTCAGGCGCGAAGAGGATTATTCAATACAGGCTGGCCTGCACCCGCGCAGGTGTTTCACGGTCATAAGCCTCGGCATCGAACCCCTCATTCAAACGCTTGTGGATCGCTCCGGCGCTGGGAACTGCCGAGCGATCAAGGTAGCGCTCCGGGTTCCACAGCTCTGAGCGTACGATAGCCTTGGAGCAATGAAAAAACGCCGCTTCGATCGCGATCAGCAGTACCGTGCGAGGCAACTTCCCGTTGACAGCGAAGCGCTCGAGCAGCTCGGGTTCGACGCTGATGCGCGCGGTGCCGTTGACTCGCAACGTCTCACCGATTCCGGGGATGATGAACAGCAGGGACACCCGAGGGTCATGAAGGACGTTGCGTAGGGTGTCGATGCGGTTATTGCCCGGGCGGTCGGGGAGCGCCAGAGTGTGTTCGTCGAGGATCTGCACGAAACCCGGTGCGTCGCCACGGGGCGAACTGTCCAAGCCATCAGGCCCTGCCGAGCCGATGATCACCATTGGCGAGGCCCGGACCATCGCCTGGTAATCCTCGTTGAGAAAAGGGATCTGTTTGCGCACTGCCCGCTCATGGGGCTGGCCGTAGATCGCTTCCAGTTGTTCAATCGAGGTCAACATGGATCAGTCCTCCCGGCGGCTGATCCGCCTGGTTGAAACACCAACCCCATCCGCCGCTCATAACCGATGCGGCCCTTGTAGGCCTCTCCGCTGTCGACCCAGCCCAGCCGGGCGTAAAGGGCGATGGCCGAGTCGTTGTCGGCATCGACCGAAAGCTCCAATCCCTTGATTTCCGGCCACGCTGCCCGTGCCACGGCGGGGAGCGCTTGCAGGCAGGCCTTGCCATAGCCTTTGCCCTGGGCACGATGGTCGACTTGCAAGGCGTGCAGAGTCGCGCTGTGTTCGTTGGCCCAGGCCGGCAACACGGGCGGACGCTTGAGCAACAGGAATGCCACCGGAACCTCGCCGGCCAGCAACGCGAAACCCTTGACCCCTGGGCCGGGCTTGGACAGCAGCGTGTGCAACGCGCCGTGGATGTCGCCGGAAAACTTGATTTGTTCGGGGTGGATTTCGATGGATTCGACCTGTTGCCGTTGCAGCGGGGTCAGGTCTTCATAAGGCACGAGCTGGGCGGTCATCAAAACGTCCGTTGTTTGCCGACAGAATGGACTCTGGATTCTAGCGAAATTTTTTCTTTGGATTATTTTTGTTTGGCTGTCGATTCGCCGTTTCTCCAAACGACAAAGGATGTCTCTAACAAAAAACTGCGGAGAACCACCATGAACACCCAAGCCACCGAAACCGAAATCCAGGCGCTGATCGACACCTATCGCCAGGCTGTCATGGCCAAGGACGTGGAAAAAGTCATGGCGCTCTACGACGACAACATTGTCTCGTTCGACGCCATCCAGGCCCTGCAATTCAAGGGCAAGGTCGCCTACCGGGCCCACTGGGAGGCCTGCATGGAAATGTGCCCCGGCCCGCACAAGTTCGATTTCCATCAGGTGCAGATCACGCCAGCCGACAATATTGCGTTCGCCCACTGGCTGGCCTATTGCGGCGGCACCAACGACAAAGGCGAGGAGCAGGCTTGCTGGATGCGCGTAACGGCGTGCTACAAACGTTCCGCCGGGCAGTGGAAAATCGTCCATGAGCATTGGTCGGCGCCGTTCGATCCGATGGCCGGGACGGCGATTTTCGATCTGCAGCCCTGAGCGGCTGCGGTTCGCTTCTGCCATCCTTGTCGATCAGTCCGATCACGGAGTTTTCCATGAAGTATTTATGCCTGGTGTACAGCAACGAACAGGTTCTGCATAACTCGCCGGACAGTCCCGAGGACGCCGAATGCATGGCCTACGCCGAATCGATCCAGGGCAGCGGCCGGATGGTCGCGGCCGAAGCCCTGGAGTCGGTCCAAACCGCCACCACGGTGCGCATGCGCGGCGGCAAGTTGTCGATTACCGACGGCCCGTTCGCCGAAACCAAGGAGCAACTGGCGGGCTTCTATCTGATCGATGCCAAGGATCTGAACGAAGCTATCCAGGTCGCCGGCAACATACCGGCGGCCCGGGTTGGCTGCGTCGAGGTCCGGCCTGTGCGGCAATTGAATCCCTGAACGTTCATCCTCCACGGGAGCGCTTTCATGAGGCTTGAGCCTGTTTCCAGCCGAGCCATCAGGCCGGTGACCCAAGGCCTGTCCGCCTGATGCCCGCCGACGCGGTCAAGGCACGGGTCGAGCAGGTTTATCGCCAGGACTCGCGGCGAATCCTGGCGACCCTGATTCGCCTGCTGGGGGATTTCGACCTCGCTGAAGAAGCCCTGCACGAGGCCTTCTTTATCGCGGTCGAGCGCTGGCAGCGTGACGGTGTGCCCGATAACCCGCGGACCTGGCTGGTATCGGCCGGACGCTTCAAGGCGATCGACAGCTTGCGTCGGCGGGCGCGCTTCGCCGCCTCGCAGCCGATGCTGATTGCCCAGCTTGAAGAACTGGAGCAAACCGAGTGGAGCGATGAAGACGTGGAAGACGATCGGCTGCGGCTGATTTTCACTTGTTGTCACCCGGCACTGGCAGCCGATGCGCAGGTGCCGTTGACCCTGCGTGAAGTCTGCGACCTGACCACCGAGGAAATCGCCCGGGCCTTCCTCGCCGCGCCAGCGACCATTGCCCAGCGCATCGTGCGGGCCAAGGCAAAGATTCGCGACGCGAAGATTCCCTATCAGGTGCCGTCCCGTACGGAGCTGCCTGAGCGGCTCGACAGTGTGCTTCGGGTCATTTACCTGGTGTTCAACGAGGGCTATTCGGCATCGATGGGCGCCGAATTGACCCGCGAAGACCTGACGCGCGAAGCCATCCGTTTGGCGCGCCTGTTGATGGAGTTGCTGCCCGAAGCCGAAGTCATGGGGTTGCTCGCATTGATGCTCTTGCACGAATCGCGGCGGCCGGCACGAACCTCAATGACTGGCGAGTTGGTTTTGCTGGACGAGCAGGACCGGTCGCTGTGGGATCGCGCCATGATCACCGAAGGCTGCGCCATGGTCGAGGCCGCGCTCAATACCCGGCGGTTCGGGCCTTATTGCCTGCAAGCGGCGATCGCTGCGGTGCACGCCGAAGCACCGACGGCGCAAGAGACCGACTGGCCGCAGATCGTCGGCCTCTACGACGTGCTCTTGCGCGCGGTACCATCACCGGTGATCGAACTCAACCGGGCGGCCGCCCTGGCCAAGCGCGACGGGCCACAGGCGGGGCTGCAGCTGGTCGACGGGATATTGGGCCGGGGCGAATTGACCGACTATCACCTGGCCCATTCGGCGCGGGCGGAGTTCTGTCGGCAGTTGGGGCGGGTTGAAGAGGCGAGGGCGGCGTATCGACGTGCGCTTGAACTGACGCAGCAGTTGCCGGAACGGCGGTTTATCGAAGCCAGGCTTGCCGGGTTGCAATGAGGTGGCGCCGGGCACAGCCCCGTGGCGAGGGAGCTTGCTCCCGCTGGGTCGCGAAGCGGCCCCCCGCGGTGTGCCAGTTAAATGAAAGGAGCTGCTGCGCAGCTCAGCGGGAGCAAGCTCCCTCGCCACGGGTTTTTGCTTATGTCCGTGCGCAGAAGGGCACTCAAACAAAAAAGGCGACCCGAAGGTCGCCTTTTTCAATCGTCCAACGTTGATCAGAACTCGTGATCAGCATTGTCCGGGTTCAGGTCGCTGATGCCCAGCTTGCCCGCGGCCTGTTCGATCGAACCGGTCTGCTTGACCAGGGCGGCGATGGCGTCGCGTACGATCTGGTTGCCCGCGGTGTTGCCAGCAGCGATCAGTTGGTCGTAGTGCTCACCCTTGTTGGCGTGATCGACCATGACCTGGATCTTGGCTTCGGTGTCGGCCAGGTCGGTCTTGAGCGCGGTGTCGGCGGCCGGGTCGGCCTTGGCCACGAGGGACGACAGGCTGGCGCCAGTCATCTTGGTGCCGTCGACGCGGGTGTATTCGCCCAGGTAGACGTTACGCACGCCCTTGGCATCGTAGAAGTGCGAGTTGTGGGTGTTATCGCTGAAGCAATCCTGTTCGTCTTCCGGGGAGTTGGCTTCCAGGGAGACTTTCATACGCTCGCCCGCCAGTTCGCCCAAGGACAGGCTGCCCATGCCGAACAACATCTTGCGCAGGCCGGTTTCGGCAGGTTCGGCTTCCAGGGTGGCGCGGTAGTTGTCGGCCACGTTCGGCTTCCAGTTGCCGACCATTTCCTGCAGGTCGTTGACCAGCAATTGGGTCACGGACTTCAGGTAGGCACGACGACGGTCGTTGTGGCCGCCAGTGGCGCCGGCGCCTTCCAGGTAATCCGAGGCCGGGCGATTGCCGGCGCCAGGGCCGGTACCGTTGAGGTCTTGGCCCCACAGCAGGAATTCGATGGCGTGGTAACCGGTGGCAACGTTGGCCTCGGAACCACCCAGCTCGTTCAGGCTGGCGAGTTTTTCCGGGGTGATGTCCTTGACGTCGACCTTGTCTTCGCCAACCTGGACTTCGGTGTTGGCGATGATGTTGGCGGTGGCGCCCGGGTTGCCCAAGGCGTGTTCGTAGGATTTGTCGACGTAGTCGATCAGGCCTTCGTCCAGGGGCCATGCGTTCACTTGGCCTTCCCAGTCATCGATGATGGTGTTGCCGAAGCGGAACACTTCGCTCTGCAGGTAAGGCACGCGCGCGGCAACCCAGGCAGCCTTGGCGGCTTTCAGGGTGTCGGCATTCGGCTTGGCGAGGAAGGCGTCGACGGCGGTTTGCAGGGTCTTGGCGGTGGATTCGGCATCGCTGTAGACGGCATAGACGATGTCGGCGTAGTGCGCGACAACAGCCTTGGCGGCGGTTTCGTCGATCTTGCCAGCGGCAGCGGGGGCCGCCGGTGCAGCGGCGCTGGCGGCCGGCGTTGGCGCTTGCGGCGCGGCGGCCTTGTCTTTGCCTTCGCCGCAACCGGCGAGGGAAATGGCGATGGCCAACAGACTGGCGGTAGCCAGAGGCATACGAATCATGGCGTAGATCCTGCTTCGATGATGAGTGGGGCTGGCGCGAGGGTGCGCAAAAACTGCGACATAATGCGAAAGATTTGCATTATGTGTAAAGGGTGCGGCTGTAAATATTTCTTGTTTGATAATGCAGATCGCCGCCTTTCGGCGGCGTCTGTAGGCGCTGCCTCGCGAAGCGAGGCTGCGATCCTTTGATTGACCCTTGAATCCCAAGCGAACATCAAGGGATCGCAGGCTTCGCCAGCGCCTACAGGTGCATGGCAGCAGGGATCAGACGATGGAGGCCTTGATGCGCTCCGCCTGCTTCAGATAGAGGCCCAGCTCCCGGGCCGGCAGGGGTTTGCTGTAGTAGTAGCCCTGGCCTTCGTGGCAGCCCTCGGAAATGATGTAGGCCTCTTGCTCGATCGTTTCGACGCCTTCGGCAATGACCTGCATCCCCAGGCTTTTGCCCAACTGGATAATGGCGCGGACGATGGTCGCGTCGTCTTCGTCATCGAGCAGGTCCTGGACGAAACTCTTGTCGATCTTGATCTTGTCCAGCGGCAGGCTCTTGAGGTAACTCAGCGACGAATAACCGGTGCCGAAGTCATCAATGGCGATCAGCGCTCCGGAGCGACGCAGGCTCAGCAGATGCTGGGCAGCAGTGGTGATGTCTTCCATCAGGCCGGTCTCGGTGACTTCCAGTTCCAGGCTCCGTGGCGGCAAGCGGTACATCTGCAGGAAGTTGTTCACCACCCGTGGCAGCTCGGCGTGGTGCAACTGCACAGTGGACAGGTTCACCGCCATGCGCATGTCGACAAAGCCCTGGTCGTGCCACTCGCGCAATTGCTTGCAAGCCTGGTCCAGCACCCATTCGCCGATGGCGATGATGGTGCCGTTCTGCTCGGCCAGGGGAATGAACAGGTCCGGCGGCACCAGGCCGTGTTCGGGATGATGCCAGCGAATCAAGGCTTCGGTGCCCACCACGCGCAAGTCGCGGTAACTGATCTGCGGCTGGTACACCAGCGTGAACTGTCCACGGGCCAGGGCTTCGCGCAGGTCTTTTTCCAATTCGCGGCGCCGCCGCATCTCGCTGTCGACGCTTGCGATGTAGAACTGGTAGCGATTGCGCGAGCGGGTCTTGGCCAGGGTCATGGTCTGCTCGGCTTTCTGCAGCAGTTTCTCCGTGCTGTCACCGTCTTCGGGAAACAAGGTGATACCAATCGTGGCGCGCAGGCGGATCTCGTGATCATCGATCGCGAACGGCGCTTCCAGGTCGTCGAGGATACTCTGGGCCAGTTCGGCGGCCTCGTAGGGTTGCTCGATATCGGCCTGGACCAGGGCAAACTGGTCACCGCCCAATCGCGCCAGCGCGCCGAGACGCCCGCTGTGGGCGCGCAGTCGATCGGCCAGGGCCAAGAGCAACTGGTCGCCAGTCTGATAGGTGAATTGTTCATTGATGCTCTTGAAATCATCCAGACCTACGCACAACACCGCTACGCGACGTTGCAGGCGCCCGGCATCCACCAGGATCTTGTCCAATTGCTGCTGAAGTTGCTGGCGATTGGGCAGGCCGGTCAGGAAGTCGTACTGGGCCATGCGCAGCAGGCTGTTTTCTGCTTCATGGCGCAGGTGCGTGTTGCGCTCGATGGAGGCGAGTAACTGGTTGGCGGTATTGATCCACAGGCCCAGCTCATTGTGCTCGTGCCCCGGCAATTGCGGGATCTTGTGCGCGCTGGGGCGGTCGGGATTGATTTCGGTCAGGTGCTGGATAATCCGCGACAGGGGTTTGGTCAACAGCCAGTGATAAACCAGGTACAGCACCAGGCCCATCGCCAAGGCGCGCAGCATTCCGGAAGTAAAGATGATCACCGAACTGATGATGAAACCCTGGCCATAGGTGGCGGTGTCCAGGGTAATGCTGAGGTCGCCGTAATATTCGCTGTAGGGGCCACGACCCACCAACTGCGTGGTGAAGGTTCGTTCCTGGCCGAGAATCAGGTCGGTCAGCCAACGGCTTTTGGAATGCTGCAAAGGCCGGGTCTTTTCCGCGAGCATGGTTTCACCGGGGTGGCCGATGGACGCCATGCGCACGGCTTCGTCCCGGAACAGCCCTTCGATCACCTGCATGCCCATTTCCCGGTCCAGGCTGTAGACCGCCTGGGTAGAAGGATCGCGGAACATATCGAGGATGCGCTGGGCGTCGTCAGTAACGGCCTGGTTGGTTTTGTAGGCATCGAACACGATCTGGGCACAGCTCAAGATCATGCCAACGATCAATGCCGAGAGGAGCACGACCCGGAGCAACTTCACAGACAAGCTGTTCTTGAGTTCCAGCTTCAAAGAGAGATTCCTTGTTCCGTGCGGGTAGCGTCAAGTTGCCATGAGTATTGGCAATCCTGTGATGTCAGTCAAAGGGACAATCAAACACAAGGGTTTTCGCCTGAAACCTGGCCGTTATACGGTGTTTACAGAGTGATTACTCTACGACCATTGTTTCGGTTGGAAGGGCCTGCAACTTGAGGCCTGGCGGGATTTTTTCTTGGATTTCAGACGCGAGGTCATCTGCCCTGGGCGATTGTTGCTCGTTCACCGCGAAGCTTGTGGTGGGAGCGGGCTTGCTCGCGAAAGCGGAGTATCAGCCGACGGACAGGTTGCCTGCCACTCTGCCTTCGCGAGCAAGCCCGCTCCGACACAACAATCCAAGCGCCCCCCCAAAAAAAACGGCGCCTTCCCGTCGGGAAAGCGCCGTTTTTTATTGGCATCACAACTTACGCAGTAAAGGCCTTGCCTTCGAACTGCTCAGCCACGAACTTCCAGTTGACCAGGTTCCAGAACGCTTCGACGTACTTTGGACGAAGGTTGCGGTAGTCGATGTAGTAGGCGTGTTCCCAGACGTCGCAGGTCAGCAGCGGGGTGTCGCCGCTGGTCAGCGGGTTGCCGGCGCCGATGGTGCTGGCCAGGGCCAGGGAGCCGTCAGCTTTCTTCACCAGCCAGCCCCAGCCGGAACCGAAGGTGCCGATGGACGTCTTGCTGAATTCTTCCTTGAACTTGTCAAACGAACCGAAGGCGGCGTTGATGGCTTCAGCCAGGGCGCCGGTTGGTTGACCGCCGGCGTTTGGCGCCAGGCAGTTCCAGTAGAAGGTGTGGTTCCAGACCTGAGCGGCGTTGTTGAAGATACCGCCCGAGGAAGTCTTGACGATTTCTTCCAGGGTCTTGCCTTCGAACTCGGTGCCAGGCACCAGGTTGTTCAGGTTCACGACATAGGTGTTGTGGTGCTTGTCGTGGTGGTATTCCAGCGTTTCTTTGGAGATGTGTGGCGCCAGTGCGTCGTGTGGGTACGGCAGCGGCGGCAATTCGAAAGCCATGGTGATTCTCCTAATCAGGTCAGTTGCGGTGAGCGCAAGGCCGATCACGGGCGGCCAGACTAGCGCCAGCGAGTTTGTACTCTTTGGGCGCAGGAGTCGGATCATAGCACCGGGGGTGCGGCATAACCACGCAACAACTGTGTGGGATAGAGGTTCCAGAGCGGTTTGGAATATCAGCCCGAGACGATTAATTGCATCGCCACGGTGAACATCATCAGCGCCACCAGCAGGTCCAGGACGCGCCAGGTAGCGGGCCGGGCCAACCAGGGCGCCAACCACGCGGCACCGATGGCGAGAACGGAAAACCACAGCAGCGAGGCGCTGGCCGCCCCCAGGACATACGCACCGGGCACGCTTTGCTGGGCACCTAGGGAGCCGATCAGCAGCACGGTGTCGAGGTAGACGTGAGGATTGAGCAACGTGACCGCCAACGCACTGAGCAGCACCGTGCGCAATGAGCGCGCCGCCTGTTTCTCGTCCCGTTGCAGGCTTTGTTTCGAAAAGGCCCGGCGCAATGCCTGGCTGCCGTACCAGAGCAAGAATACGGCGCCCCCCCAGCGGGCGATCGACAGCAGCAGCGGACTTTGGGCCAGCAGGGTTGCCAGCCCGAATACCCCGGCAGCCACCAACAGCGCATCGCAGGTCACGCAGAGCGCCGCCACGGGCAAGTGATGCTCGCGGCGCAAGCTCTGGGCGAGGACGAAGGCATTCTGGGCGCCAATCGCCATGATCAACCCGAGGGCCACCAGCAGGCCGTTCACATAGCTTTGCCACATAAGTATTTCTCCATCCGAGTTCGCAATGCTGGCCATTCTCCGGTTCGTCGAGTTATAAGAAAAACCAATCTTGCTGATTGCTCATTAGGAAAACTGATGTTCGACTACAAATTGCTTTCCGCCCTGGCGGCCGTGGTCGAGCAGGCCGGTTTCGAACGTGCTGCGCAGGTCCTGGGGTTGTCGCAATCGGCCATTTCCCAGCGGATCAAATTGCTCGAGGCGCGCGTTGGCCAGCCCGTACTGGTGCGCGCCACGCCGCCGGCACCGACCGAGATCGGCCGTCGCCTGCTCAACCATGTCCAGCAGGTCAGGTTGCTGGAGCGTGATCTGCAAAGCCTGGTACCAGCGTTGGACGAGGAGGGACTCCCCGAGCGCCTGCGGATTGCCTTGAATGCCGACAGTCTGGCGACGTGGTGGGCCGGCGCCGTGGGGACATTCTGCGCCGAACAGCATCTGTTGCTGGACTTGGTGGTAGAGGACCAGACCGTT
Organism: Pseudomonas sp. BP11-1-1; assembly: GCF_052112105.1. NCBI lineage: Bacteria > Pseudomonadati > Pseudomonadota > Gammaproteobacteria > Pseudomonadales > Pseudomonadaceae > Pseudomonas > Pseudomonas sp. BP11-1-1. The sequence goes on along the minus strand of NZ_JAUTYU010000009.1, from coordinate 188,923 downwards.
GGCCTCAAGCGCATGCGTGCTGGCGAAGTGGCGGCTTGTGTTTGTGCCAGCGAGCGTCCCGTGGCGGGTGCCCGCAGCGTATTGCTGGGGGCCATGCGTTACCGTGCCCTTGCCAATCGGGCCTTCATCGCCCGGCATTTCCCCGATGGAGTGCGCGCCGATCAACTGGCTCGCGCGCCGGCCCTGGTGTTCGGCCCGGATGATTTCCTGCAGCACCGATACCTTGCGTCCCTCGGCGTCGAAGGCGGTTTCGAGCATCACCTGTGCCCTTCATCCGAAGGTTTCATTCGCCTTGCCGAGGCGGGGCTTGGCTGGGGGCTGGTGCCTGAATTACAGGTCCGTGAGCAACTGGAGCGGGGCGAACTGGTGGAGCTGGTGGCAGATAAACCGATCGATGTGCCGCTGTACTGGCATCATTGGCGCAATGGCGGGCAGTTGCTCGGCTTGTTGACCGAACAACTGGTTCGCGCGTCTGGGCAGTGGCTGGTGCCGTTGGGCTGATTCGCAGCGTCAGGATTGCACGCAATACGCAAAACCTTCTTCATCGGAGCACTACATGAAAATTCTCGTCACCGGCGCGAGCGGCTTCATCGGCGGACGCTTTGCGCGTTTCGCCCTGGAGCAAGGCCTGGATGTTCGGGTCAACGGCCGCCGGGCCGAAAGCGTCGAGCACCTGGTGAGGCGCGGCGCCGAATTCATCCCAGGCGACCTGAGCGACCCGAAACTGGCCCGTGAACTGTGTCGGGACGTTGATGCGGTGGTGCATTGCGCCGGCTCAGTGGGGCTGTGGGGCCGCTATCAGGATTTTCACCTGGGTAATGTCCAGCTCACCGAAAACGTTGTCGAGGCTTGCCTCAAGCAGAAGGTTCGGCGGATGGTGCACCTGTCGTCCCCGTCCATTTATTTCGATGGCCGTGACCACGTGGGACTGACGGAAGAACAAGTGCCCAAGCGCTTCAAGCATCCCTACGCCGCCACCAAATACCTGGCGGAACAGAAAGTCTTCGGCGCCCAGGAGTTCGGCCTGGAAGTGTTGGCGCTGCGGCCGCGCTTCGTCACCGGGGCCGGAGACATGAGCATTTTCCCGCGCCTGTTGAAAATGCAGCGCAAGGGTCGGCTGGCGATTGTCGGCAACGGACTGAACAAAGTGGATTTCACCAGCGTCCAGAACCTCAATGAAGCGCTGCTCAGCAGCCTGCTGGCCACGGATTCGGCGTTGGGCAAGGCCTACAACATCAGTAACGGGACGCCGGTTCCGCTGTGGGACGTGGTCAACTACGTGATGCGAAAAATGGAAGTCCCGCAGGTCAGGCGTTATCGGCCCTACGGGCTGGCCTACAGCCTCGGTGCCGTGAACGAAGGTTTGTGCGCGCTTTGGCCCGGTCGCCCCGAACCGACGGTGTCGCGCCTGGGCATGCAGGTCATGAACAGAAATTTCACCCTGGACATCAGTCGGGCCAGGCACTATCTCGATTACGATCCACAGGTCGGTTTGTGGACCGCCCTCGATGAATTTTGCGCCTGGTGGCGTGTCCAGGACGCCCGCTGATCGCCCCGTCATGAACCGAGTGCCCGGTTCGGGGTCAATGGGTGCGGCGGGCGAGGGGGTTATACTCGCCACATCAAGCCATCCCCGGTTTCCCAAAGGTTAGACCCATGCCCATGCGTAACGATGCCAACGACGACTTCGATGATGTACCGAGCCTGCGGATGCGGGCCGACATTCCCGATGACGATGACTTCATGCCCAACCGCCAGCCCCACGTGCAAGCGCGTCCGGCGCCCGTTGCGGCCGCCAAGGTCAAGGGCCCGAGCACAGGGCCGTTGTGGGCACTGATCGGCGCGCTGCTGTGCGCCTTCGCGTTCCTGGCGTGGTGGAGCTTCCAGCAGATTTCCCTGATGGAACAGCAACTGGTGGCCACCCAGGAAAGCTTCGCCCGGATCAGCGAGGATGCGGCGGGGCGCTTGCAGGACATTTCCGGCAAGGTTGTCGCCGGCCAGTCAAATGTCATGAGCGACAGTGAAGCCTTGAAACTGCAGATCAAGCAGTTGGACAACAAGCTGCAGGAGCAGGGCCGGCAATTCGAAAGCCGGTTGCAGGAGGTGAACAAGCCGCAGCAAGGCGCGTTCGGTCCGTCCGATGACCTGGGCAAGGAACTGGCCCAGATCATTACCCAGGCCAGCGCACAGGAAAACGCCACCGCTCAGTTGCAGGCGGCCAACAAAGAACTCCAAGCCCAGCTCAAGACGCTGACGGCTGAAGTGACTGCCCTGAAGAACCAAGGCGAGGGCGGTGCCCTGGATGCCCAGCTCAAGAGCATCGGTGCCGACATCACGGCCCTGAAGCGAGCCACTTCCAACTCGGCCATCGAGCGCCTGGAGCAGGACATGGTCGTGCTCAAGAGCCAGCAGGACAACCGTTCGGGCAACACCGCCGAATTCGATGCGTTCCGTGGCCAGGTCACCCGCAACATCAACACGCTGCAATCGCAGATTCAGTACCTGCAGCAGCAACTGAGCGCTCGGTCCCAATAAGCCTGGGTAGCTCTTGGCCAGCGCCTACCCCGTAGGCGCTGGCGAAGGCTGCGATCTTTTGATCTTCAGGTCTTTCGCTCAAAACTCAATTGTCAGGGAAAAGATCGCAGCCTCGTTGCACTCGGCAGCTCCTACTTATCCCACGCCGTCTACGCTCTTGAAACACCAACAAGAACGAGGGCGCGCGCATGGGGTTTATTCGAAGGCTGGCCGGGCTGGCCGCACTGCTGATATTGGTCCAGGCCCAGGCCGCCGCGCCGGACGACGGCCAGGCCGCCCGGGCATTGCTGGAAAAGGCCCTGGCCTACTACCACGACAACGGCGACAAAGCGTTCGCCGCGTTCAGCCGCCAGGGCGAATTCGTCGACAAGGACCGCTACGTGTTCGTGGTCGATACCCAAGGCGTAATGCTTGCCAGCGGCGGTCCTTCATCAGCGTTGATCGGGCGTGACGTTTCCGAGGTGCTGGGACCTGACTTGCGCAAGGCTTTCAAAGAGGCGCTGAAAACCCCCGAGGCCAGCGGTATCCAGCAGGCTGACTATCGTTGGCAGAACTGGGCAGACGGCAAGGTCGAGCGCAAGCATGTGTATTTCCAGCGGGTCGGCGAGCGAATCCTCGCGGTTGGCTACTACCTGCCAAGGGCCTCCGCCGAACAGGCGAGGGCGCTGTTGGACAAGGCGGCGGGTGATTTGCTGAAGAACGAGAAAGGCACGCTGACGGCGATCAACTCGCTCAAGGGCGGCTACCTTCAGGACGACTTGTATGTATTTGTCGTTGACCTCGATACCCGTCGCTATGTTGGGCACGGCACCAACCTGCGGCTGATCAATACCGATTTCGCCAAGATCAAGGATCCGGACGGCAAGCCTGTGGGCGAGCCGATCCTGGCCATGATCGGCAAGCAGGACGCTGGGGAATATGAGTATCGCTGGAAGAATCCGGTGACGGGGAGGGTTGAGAACAAGCATGCGTATTTGAAGAAGGCGGGACATTTCCTGGTGGCGGTGGGGTATTACAGTCCTTGAGTTTCTAACATGAGACTCGTGACTGTTGGAGAACCCCTGTGGGAGCGGCGTACGCAAGACCAGTGGCTGTTGATAAGCCAGTGTGGGAGCGAGCTTGCTCGCGAAGGCGGCAGCACAGTCGATGAAGGTGCTGGACGTGCCGGCCTCTTCGCGGGCAAGCCCGCTCCCACAGGTGAAAACAGAACCAGGTCAGCTTTAAGGCCGAAGATACGGATATACACCCATAACCCAGCCGAAAATCACCCGGCCACCAACACCCGAATCGCCTCCAACCGCAACGCCGCCTTCTCCAGCATCGCCAACCCCTGCTCACGTTGCCGGCGCAGTGCCTCCAGCTCACTGTCCCGAACAGTAGGGTTAACCGCTTGCAGCGCGGTCAAGCGGGCCAGTTCTTCCTCGGTATCAGCCGCCAGGCGACGTTGAGCCTCGGCCACGCGTTCGGCGTGACGCGGGGTGATCTTCTCTTCGCCGGCATTGATCCGCGGCGCGAGCTGGTCACGCTGGGCCTGGATGAACTTGTTGGCGCTGGCGCGAGGCACGCTTTCGAGCTGGTCGTTCAAGGTCTCGAACGAGACCCGGGCCGCCAGGTCGTTGCCGTTCGCGTCCAACAGGCAGCGCAAGGCGGCCGGTGGCAGGTAGCGGCCCAGTTGCAGCGAGCGCGGGGCAACCACTTCGCTGACGTACAGCAGTTCCAGCAGCACGGTGCCGGGCTTGAGCGCCTTGTTCTTGATCAGCGCCACGGCGGTGTTGCCCATGGAGCCGGACAGCACCAGGTCCATGCCGCCTTGCACCATCGGATGCTCCCAGGTGATGAACTGCATGTCTTCGCGAGACAGCGCCTGGTTGCGGTCATAGGTGATGGTCACGCCTTCGTCGTCGCCCAGCGGGAAACTGGCGTCGAGCATTTTTTCGCTCGGCTTGAGGATCAGCGCGTTGTCGGAGTGGTCCTCGCTGTCGATGCCGAAGGCGTCGAACAGGGTCTCCATGTAGATCGGCAGGGCGAACTGGTCGTCCTGTTCGAGAATCGCTTCGACCAGCGCGTCACCTTCGCCTGCGCCGCCGGAGTTGAGCTCCAGCAGGCGGTCGCGACCGGTGTGCAGCTCGGCTTCCAGGCGCTCGCGCTCGGCGCGGGCCTCATCGATCAGCGCTTGCCAGTCGCCATCGTCGGCTTCTTCCAGCAACGGCAACAGGCGCGGACCGAACTGATGCTGCAAGGCGTTGCCGGTCGGGCAGGTGTTGAGGAAGGCATTCAGCGCTTCGTGATACCACTGGAACAGCCGCGCTTGCGGGCTGGTTTCCAGGTAGGGCACGTGCAGCTCGATGGTGTGTTTCTGGCCGATCCGATCCAGGCGGCCGATCCGCTGCTCCAACAGGTCCGGGTGCGACGGCAGGTCGAACAGGACCAAGTGGTGAGCGAATTGGAAGTTGCGGCCTTCGCTGCCGATTTCCGAACAGATCAGCACTTGCGCGCCGAACTCTTCATCGGCGAAGTAGGCGGCGGCACGGTCACGCTCGAGGATATTCATGCCTTCGTGGAAAACCGTGGCCGGAATGCCGGAGCGCACGCGCAGGGCGTCCTCCAGGTCCATGGCGGTTTCCGCGTGGGCGCAGATCACCAGGACCTTGGTGCGCTTGAGCATTTTCAGTTGGTCGATCAGCCACTCGACGCGCGGGTCGAATTTCCACCAGCGCTCTTCTTCGCTGGCGTCCGGCTGGGCCTGGAAGCTGACTTCCGGGTACAGCTCGGCGTGATCGCCCAACGGCAGTTCGAGGTATTCGTCCGGGCACGGCAGTGGATAGGCGTGCAGCTTGCGCTCGGGGAAGCCTTGTACGGCGGCGCGGGTATTGCGGAACAGCACGCGGCCGGTGCCGTGGCGGTCCAGCAGCTCGCGAACCAGGCGGGCGCTGGCTTCGATGTCGCCATCGTTGACGGCGGTCAGCAGTGCTTCGCCTTCGTTACCCAGGAAACCCTGGATGGTCTTGTGGGCTTGGGGCGAGAGTCGACCTTTGTCCAGCAGCTCCTGGACGGCCTCGGCCACCGGGCGATAGTTTTCGCTTTCGGCGCGGAAGGCCTGCAGGTCATGGAAACGATTCGGGTCAAGCAGGCGCAGGCGGGCGAAGTGACTGTCCTGGCCGAGTTGCTCCGGGGTCGCGGTGAGCAGCAACACGCCGGGGATGGTTTCGGCCAGCTGCTCCACCAGCGCATATTGCGGGCTGACGTGATCTTCATGCCACACCAGGTGGTGGGCTTCGTCGACGACCATCAGATCCCAACCCGCGGCAAACAGCGCGTCCTGGGCTTTCTCGTCTTCCACCAGCCATTCCAGTGCCACCAACGCCAGTTGGGTGTCTTCGAACGGGTTGCTGGCATCACTTTCGATGAAACGCTCTTCGTCGAACAGCGCCACCTGCAGATTGAAGCGCCGACGCATTTCAACCAGCCATTGGTGCTGGAGGTTTTCCGGCACCAGGATCAGGATGCGGTTGGCACGGCCGGAGAGCAGTTGCCGATGAATGATCAGTCCGGCTTCGATGGTCTTGCCCAGGCCCACTTCGTCCGCCAGCAACACGCGCGGCGCGATGCGGTCGGCCACTTCGCGGGCGATGTGCAGTTGATGGGCAATCGGCTGGGCACGTACGCCACCCAGGCCCCATAGCGGGGACTGCAATTGGCGGCTGGTGTGTTCCAGCGTGTGGTAGCGCAGGGAGAACCACGCCAGGGGATCGATCTGGCCGGCGAACAGGCGGTCGCTGGCCAGGCGGAACTGGATGAAGTTCGACAGTTGGGTTTCCGGCAGCGTGACGACTTCGTTCTGTGCGTTGAGGCCGTGATAGACCAGCAGCCCGTCGACGTCATCGACTTCGCGCACGGTCATTTTCCAGCCTTCGAAGTGAGTGATCACGTCACCCGGCGAAAACCGCACGCGAGTGAGGGGCGCATTCCGTAGCGCGTACTGGCGAGTGTCGCCAGTGGCCGGATAGAGCACGGTCAACAAGCGGCCGTCCTGTGCCAGAACGGTGCCTAAACCCAGCTCGGCTTCGCTGTCACTGATCCAGCGTTGCCCCGGTTGATACTGCTGCGCCATGCTGCCTGACTCCCGCCTTGAAAAAGCCGGCTATCTTAACGGAATGCTCCGTCAGACCAAAGGATTTACGCACGCATGCAGCCTTCGCGGCGACTTGTCATCCAGTGATCCAAGGGAACTTAAGCGGGCTCGGTGATCAAACAAGCTTGTGTCCTGCCGGGGCGTAATGCCAACCAGGTCACAAGTTTCGGACCAGCGGTTCAAGCCACACCTCCCTTGGCCGACAACCTGAAGACAGGAGACCTTTATGTTGCCACCCATGCTCCCTTTGAGCGCCGTACCCATCACCGCTCAACAGGATCCGGTTCGCCAGCGACCGGACATACCGCCCGTGGTCCCGGTGCAACAGAGCTCCAACGAAAGCACCATCGACCTGCAGAACCGCGATCCGGAAGAGGCCGCGCTGCTATTGCGCGAGGAACAGCAGCGCCAGCAGGAGCGCAACCGGCGCCGCCGTGAAGCGGATGAGGATCCCGAGGAGCACCTGGCGGTCCCCGGCACGGAACTGAACGCCGATAACACCGTTCCGGTTGTCCCGCTGGTGGAGGGGGAATCGCGCCAGGGCCTGTGGGTCGATATCCAGATCTGATGCGGGCTTTGCCAATATGGCCGACAGCCCGCATCATGGGCGCATCGCCATTCACTGCACGATGCCGTACGCCATGAGCCAAGACGACAAACTGATCGACTTCAGTGCTGAACGCGCCAAGCGCGTCCATGACCTCAACGAAAAGCGCCTCAATGAAGTTCGCCAGGCATTCGAACAGGCGATGCCTTTGGGCAAGGCGAAGAAAAAGCCGAAAAACAAACCGAAAAAGCGCTGAAATCCCCTCGATCCATTGATGCAGATCAGTTATTTCCCCCTCTTCGCGCCCCGTTGCGGGCGTTATTGACGCCGGTCAATTTTCATCCAGGCCTGATTGGTTAACTTGAACCCATCGCAACAGGGACAAGACCAGGAGGCCAGTCATGTTTATCGATAATGTGGTGTTTGCCGGTGTATTGACGGTTGGCCTCATGTTCGTGTTTTTCGCAGGTTTCGGATTATTCATCTGGAAAGACGCTCACAAGCGCAAAAAGCCGTAGGTCTTTCCAGCGACAACGAGCACGCAAGGCATTTTGGGCGACTTCGGTCGCCCTTTTTTTTGTGCGCATTTTTTCTAGGGCAACGCTAAATCAGTGTGGGAGCGGGCTTGCTCGCGAATGCGGCATGTCAGCCACTGCATCGCTAACTGACCCGCCGCCTTCGCGAGCAAGCCCGCTCCCACAGTTGTCAGGTGTGCGGGCATAAAAAAAGGTGCGAACCGCAAGGAACGCACCTTTTTTTGTGAGCCGCTGGAATCAGCTGCCCAAGGCCTTGGACGCCAGCCAGAACAGCCCGGCCGACAGGGCGACTGTCGCTGGCAGGGTCAGCACCCAGGCCAGGAGAATGTTGCGCACGGTGCCACCTTGCAGGCCGCTCTTGTTGGCGACCATGGTGCCCGCCACGCCGGAAGACAGCACGTGGGTGGTGGAAACCGGCAGGCTGAAGATGTTCGCCGCGCCAATCATGCAGGCGGTGGTGATCTGCGCCGACATGCCTTGGGCATAGGTCATGCCTTGCTTGCCGATCTTCTCGCCAATGGTCAGTACCACGCGTTTCCAGCCGACCATGGTGCCCAGGCCGAGTGCCAGGGCAACCGCCAGGATCACCCAGAACGGGGCGTATTCAGTGGTGGCGGTCAGGTCCTTGCGCAGCTTGTTCAGGTCGTCTTTCTCGCGGGCCGCCAGGCCTGGCAACTTGCCGACCTTCTTCGCCGTGTCGTCCAGGCAAAGTAGGTAGCGACGAACCTCGATGCGTCTTTCCGACGGCAGCGAGTGGTAGTCCGCCACGCCTTTGAGGGTGTCGAGCAGGGCGTTGATCGTCGGTTCGGTCTGTTGCGGGTTGCAACGGAATTTCTCCGGCAGATCACCTTCGACGCTTTTGCCCAGCGCCAGGAACTCACCGAGGGAGTCGCTGTTGCGCGTGTAGAACTGGCTCAGGTGCAGGGTCGCATCACGAGTACGCTCGATCTGGTAGGTGGTGCTGGTCAGGTCGAGTACGAACTGCGCCGGCACGATACCGATCAGCACCAGCATGATCAGGCCGATACCTTTTTGGCCATCGTTGGAACCGTGGACAAAGCTGACCGCCATGGCCGAGATCACCAGGACCAGGCGATTCCAGAACGGCGGGTGCTTCTTGTCGTCGATCTTGCGACGCTGCTCTGGCGTCTTGTGCATCTTCGACAATGGACGCCACCACTTCAGGCCAATCAACACCAGGGCGGCGATGAGGAAGCCGGCCATGGGCGAGAACACCAGGGAAGCGCCGATATCGATCGCCTTCTGCCAGTTCACCCCGTCGGCCAACGGGATATCGTTGATCAGCGCATTGGCCAGGCCGACGCCGAGGATCGAACCGATCAGCGTGTGGGAGCTGGACGCTGGAATACCGAAGTACCAGGTGCCCAGGTTCCAGGTGATGGCCGCTGCGAGCAGCGAGAACACCATGGCCAGCCCGTGTCCGGTGTTCACATTGATCAGCAGTTCCACCGGCAGCAAGTGAACGATGGCATACGCCACCCCCACGCCGCCCAGCAGCACGCCGAGGAAATTGAACACGCCGGAAAAGAACACCGCCAGGTGAGGTGGCATGGCTTTGGTGTAGATAACAGTGGCAACCGCGTTAGCGGTGTCATGAAAGCCGTTGATGAACTCGAAGGCGAGGACAAAAGCCAGGGCGAGCAAGAGGCTCACAAGCACCCAAGCATCCAGTCCGCTGAATAAATCGATCATGAAGGTTTTCTGACCCGGGAATAAGGGGGCGCGATTATGCCAGAAAACCTCGGTAATCGATGCACTGCCTGCTCATCGGTCACATTCTTCTACGAAGTAATCGGGAGGAAACCGTGCGTGGCATGGTTTTGCCGGGGAGCTGCAAGCCTTTGTTTACAAGGCAGAAAGCCCTGCGGACACGCTTCTCCTCGGGGTAGGAAGGGGCCTGAAAATGTGTATGAAATATCTGGAAGAGAGGTCGGGCATGAACGCCCCCAACCGGCGGTGGCGAAAATGGCGGCCCGCTTTTGGCGGGCGCTTGACGACGAGGGCCGGCCAGGGTGGCGACCGGATACCGTCCACAGAAAACATCAAGCCCGGAGGTTAGCTCTCTTCGGCCTTGAGTTCCTTTTCCATCTTCTGAAGTTCCTGGCTGAACGCCTGATCCTGGACGGTGGCGCGTTTACGCCAAGGTTTGCGTTCCGGTTCAGGTTGCGCGGCGTAGGTGGTGATCTCCCCGCCGTAAACTTCCTTGTAACGTTGTTCCTGGCGCTCAAGTTCCGCGCGCAGTTCGTCTTTCGTCACAGTGTTACCTAATTAATTAATTGAATCTGGTGATACGCACTGCATGGGAACATGCAGACGGCCACGGCACCAGAGCTGAGCTGACGTAGCATCAGGGCTTCGTGTTGTTGCCGATACAGGGGAAGCGGCCACAGGTGCTTCAGGCACCGGCAGGCGACACAACAGCGATGAACTGTCGTGCCTGCGGACGGTAAGGTCGATGGGCCTCGCCGTCACTGAAACGCATTATAGCGGTCCGTTGGGAGAACTCTATCGGTAAAGATAAAACCGCTGGTTGTTTGTGTGAATCAATATTTGTATGGACTACTAGTTGTGTCAACAGACGTATTTCCCTAACTGTCGATATCCTGACGTCATTGTTGGCGACAAGTTCAATTTTCGAGTGGGGACATGTCCATTGCCGGCCGCTTTCGAAAGCGCTGTGCGGGTCAGTCGGGACATGGATTCATCATCACTTGATTGCGATTATCGATCGGCGGTTCGATAATCGAACGGTGTCGGCGATCCGTCCTTGTGCGTCTGCCGGCCCGCCAGTTGTAATAGCCGATATTCCGCAGAGGATCCGACATGAACGACCAATTGCGCAACGCTTTCACCTCAGTCGCGCCGCCGATCGTTGCCTCGCCTGCCAAGCGGATCCAGGCGTTGACTGGCGATCCGGATTTCATGACGTCGCTGGCCCGCGGCCTCGCCGTGGTCCAGGCATTCCAGGAGCGCAAGCGGCACCTGACCATCGCCCAGATCAGCCACCGCACGGAAATCCCCCGTGCCGCTGTCAGACGTTGCCTGCATACCTTGATCAAGCTCGGCTACGCCACCACCGATGGACGTACCTATTCGTTGCTGCCCAAGGTGCTGACCCTGGGTCACGCCTATCTGTCGTCGACACCGTTGGCCGTGTCCGCCCAGCCGTACCTGGACCGCATGAGCGAGCAGCTGCACGAGGCCTGCAACATGGCGACGCTCGAAGGTGACGACATCCTCTATATCGCCCGCTCGGCCACCACCCAGCGGCTGATTTCCGTGGATCTGTCCGTGGGCGGCCGTCTGCCGGCGTATTGCACATCGATGGGCAGGATCCTGTTGGCTGCCCTGGACGATGCGTCGTTGCGCGATTACCTGGACCACGCCGACTTGCAGGCCAAGACCAGCCGGACGTTGCATACACCCGAGGCGTTGCTCGAATGCCTGCAGCAGGTTCGGCAACAAGGCTGGTGCATCGTCGACCAGGAACTGGAGCAAGGCCTGCGCTCGATCGCCGTGCCGGTGTATGACGCATCGGGCCAGGTGGTCGCGGCGCTGAATGTCAGTACCCACGCGGGTCGGGTCAGCCGCAACGAGTTGGAGCAACGCTTCCTGCCGGGCCTGCTGGGAGCCAGCCGGGACCTCAGCGCGCAATTGTTCAGTTAAGTGTTCAGGCTAAGTTGTTCGATAAACGCACACAGTCGGCCGGGATGAATTGACGGTATTTGCCTGGTCTCATTAATGTCGCGCAGCGTCATCTGGCGTCCCTTGCGTGGAATAAAAATAAAATGAACCAGCCCCAGACTTCCGTAGGCACTTGCCTCGATGTGCAGTCCTTCATCAACGCTCAACCGATTTCGCGCTATCAGTGGCGCGTGGTCATTCTCTGTTTCCTGATTGTTTTCCTCGACGGCCTCGATACGGCGGCCATGGGCTTCATCGCGCCGGCCCTGTCCCAGGACTGGGGCATCGACCGGGCCAGCCTTGGACCGGTGATGAGTGCCGCGCTGATCGGCATGGTCTTCGGCGCGTTGGGTTCCGGGCCCCTGGCGGACCGCTTCGGGCGCAAGGTCGTGCTGGTCGGGGCCGTCGCCCTGTTCGGCGCATTCAGCCTGGCTTCCGCCTACAGCACCAATGTCGACCAATTGCTGGTGCTGCGTTTCCTGACGGGCCTGGGCCTGGGCGCTGGCATGCCGAACGCCACGACGCTGCTCTCCGAGTACACGCCGGAGCGCAAGAAGTCGCTGCTGGTGACGAGCATGTTCTGTGGCTTCAACCTCGGCATGGCTGGCGGCGGGTTCATTTCGGCCAAGTTGATCCCGGCATTCGGCTGGCACAGCCTGTTGATGATCGGCGGAATCCTGCCACTGATCCTGGCGGTGGTGCTGTTGTTCTGGTTGCCCGAGTCGGCGCGTTACCTGGTGGTGCGGAACCGTGGCACGGACAAAGTGCGCAAGACCTTGGCGCCGATTGATCCTTCGACTATTGCCCAGGCATCCAGCTTCAGTGTGCCGGAACAGAAAACCGTGAAGGCGCGCAACGTGCTGGCGGTGATTTTCTCCGGGACCTACAGCGCTGGCACTTTGTTGTTGTGGCTGACGTATTTCATGGGGCTGGTGATTGTCTATCTCCTGACCAGTTGGCTACCGACCCTGATGCGTGACAGTGGCGCGAGCATGGAACAGGCCGCGTTTATCGGTGCGTTGTTTCAATTCGGCGGCGTCTTGAGCGCGGTCGGCGTGGGGTGGGCGATGGACCGGTTCAATCCGCACAAGGTCATCGGCATTTTCTATTTGATGGCCGGGCTGTTTGCCTACGCGGTAGGGCAGAGCCTGGGCAACATCACCTTGCTCGCCACCCTGGTGTTGGTGGCCGGCATGTGCGTAAACGGCGCGCAATCGGCGATGCCTTCCCTGGCGGCGCGCTTCTATCCGACCCAGGGCCGGGCCACCGGGGTTTCCTGGATGCTGGGCATCGGTCGGTTCGGGGCGATCCTTGGCGCCTGGATGGGCGCGACGTTGTTGGGCCTGGGCTGGAACTTCGAGCAGGTCCTGACGGCGTTGGTCATTCCTGCGGCCCTGGCGACCACGGCGGTGGTGATCAAGGGCATGGTCAGCCATGCGGATGCGACCTGAGTTTTTCCGAGCCTGAATCCTCACCCGTGGCGAGGGAGCAAGCTCCCTCGCCACAGTCCCGCGTGTTTCCGATGGCAGGGGAAATCGATAGCCAAACAACAATCTGTTCGATAAACGAACACTCAGTCGATTATCGGATTGTTTTGCCGTCATCCCGAAGCTTAATCTTCAGTCACTCCGGCGCTTGACCTCGCGCCTTTTTCTTCACGTCGGTCTACTGGAAAAACGGGAGCCTGCCCCATGGCTGAAATCCTTTCGCTGCACGACGCGGTGAAGCAATTCGTCAACGACGGCGATACCGTCGCGCTCGAAGGCTTCACGCACCTGATACCAACGGCGGCGGGTCATGAAATCATTCGCCAGGGCAAGAAAGACCTGACGTTGGTACGCATGACGCCTGACCTGATCTACGACCAGTTGATCGGCGCCGGTTGTGCTCGCAAGTTGATTTTCTCCTGGGGCGGCAACCCTGGCGTCGGGTCCTTGCACCGCCTGCGCGATGCCGTGGAAAAACAATGGCCGCACCCGCTGGAGATCGAAGAACACAGCCACGCCGACCTGGCCAATGCCTACGTCGCCGGTGCCTCCGGCCTACCGTTCGCGGTACTGCGAGCCTACGCCGGTTCCGACCTGCCGAAGGTCAACCCACTGATCAAGAGCGTGACCTGTCCCTTCACCGGTGAAGTATTGGCCGCTGTACCTTCGGTACGCCCGGACATCACGGTGATCCACGCCCAGAAAGCCGACCGCAAGGGCAACGTGCTGCTGTGGGGCATTCTCGGCGTGCAGAAAGAAGCCGCCCTGGCCGCCAAGCGTTGCATCGTCACCGTGGAAGAAATCGTCGACGACCTGAACGCGCCGATGAACGCCTGCGTGCTGCCGACCTGGGCGTTGAGCGCGGTGTGCCATGTCCCCGGCGGTGCCCATCCGTCCTACGCCCACGGCTACACCGAGCGTGACAATCGTTTCTACCAGGCGTGGGATCCGATCGCCCGGGACCGTGAGACGTTTACCGCATGGATCAACGAATACATCCACGGCACTCGGGATTTCAGTGAATTCCAGGCCCGACTGGCAGCCGCTTCGCAGGTGAAAGCATGAACTACACCACCAACGAAATGATGACCGTCGCCGCGGCGCGTCGCTTGAAGAACAATGCCGTGTGCTTCGTCGGCATCGGCCTGCCGTCGAAAGCGGCCAACCTGGCGCGTCTGACCTCATCGCCAGACGTCGTGCTGATCTATGAATCCGGCCCGATCGGCGCCAAGCCCAGCGTGTTGCCACTGTCCATCGGCGACGGCGAGCTGGCGGAAACCGCGGACACTGTCGTCCCGACCGGTGAGATTTTTCGCTATTGGCTGCAGGGCGGGCGCATCGACGTCGGCTTCCTCGGCGCGGCCCAGGTCGACCGTTTCGGCAACATCAACACCACGGTGGTGGGCGATTACCATCAACCGAAAGTCCGCCTGCCGGGTGCCGGTGGCGCGCCGGAAATCGCCGGTTCGGCCAAGAGCGTGTTGATCATCCTCAAGCAGTCGGCGCGTTCGTTTGTCGACAAGCTGGATTTCATCACCTCGGTCGGTCACGGCGAAGGCGGCGATTCGCGCAAGCGCCTGGGCCTGCCGGGCGCAGGTCCGGTGGGCATCATCACCGACTTGTGCATCATGGAACCGGAAGCCGGCAGCCATGAATTCGTGGTCACCGCATTGCACCCCGGCGTGACCCGTGAGCAAGTCATTGCGGCCACCGGGTGGGCGATCCGTTTCGCCGACCAGGTGCACACCACCGCCGAGCCGACCGAAGTCGAGCTGCGCGCATTGCGCGACCTGGAAGCTCGTACCGCGGCGGCCCATGGCCAGGCACCGGGAGAAGCCTGATGCGTGACGTTTATATCTGTGATGCGATTCGAACCCCCATCGGCCGGTTTGGCGGCGGTTTGTCCGGCGTGCGCGCCGATGACCTGGCCGCCGTGCCGATCAAGGCATTGATGGAGCGCAACCCGTCGGTGGATTGGAGCGCGGTGGACGAAGTGTTCCTCGGCTGCGCCAACCAGGCCGGTGAAGACAACCGCAACGTGGCGCGCATGGCGCTGCTGTTGGCGGGCCTTCCGGACAACATTCCCGGCGTGACCCTCAACCGGCTCTGCGCCTCGGGCATGGACGCTATCGGCACCGCGTTCCGCGCCATCGCCAGTGGCGAGATGGAACTGGCGATTGCCGGCGGCGTGGAATCGATGTCTCGTGCACCGTTCGTGATGGGCAAGGCCGACGCGGCGTTTTCCCGCAACATGAAACTGGAAGACACCACCATCGGCTGGCGTTTCATCAACCCGTTGATGAAAGCCCAGTACGGCGTGGATGCGATGCCGCAGACCGCTGATAACGTGGCGGATGATTACGCAGTGTCCCGCGCCGACCAGGACGCTTTCGCCTTGCGCAGCCAGCAACGCACGGCGGCGGCCCAGGCGGCAGGGTTTTTCGCCGAGGAAATCGTGCCGGTGCGCATCGCCCATAAAAAGGGCGAAACCGTGGTCGAGCAGGATGAACATCCTCGCCCTGACACCACGCTGGAAACCCTGGGCAAACTCAAACCGGTCAACGGTCCGGACAAGACGGTCACCGCCGGCAACGCTTCGGGCGTCAATGACGGCGCGGCCGCGTTGATCCTGGCGTCGGCCGAAGCAGTAAAAAAACATGGCTTGACGCCCCGCGGAAAAGTGTTGGGCATGGCCAGCGCCGGTGTGGCGCCACGGGTGATGGGCATCGGTCCGGTGCCGGCGGTGCGCAAACTCACCGAACGCCTGGGATTGGCCGTCGCGGATTTTGATGTGATCGAGCTTAACGAAGCCTTCGCCAGCCAAGGTTTGGCGGTATTGCGAGACTTGGGACTGGCGGACGATGCGCCGCAAGTCAACCCGAACGGTGGGGCGATCGCCTTGGGTCATCCGCTGGGCATGAGCGGCGCACGGTTGGTGATGACAGCACTGCATCATCTGGAAAAAACAGGCGGCAAGAAAGGCTTGGCGACCATGTGTGTCGGCGTCGGCCAAGGTCTGGCGCTGGCGATCGAACGTGTCTGATGCGTCGCTCTACTAATAAGAAACCGAGGAATGCTTCATGACTGACAAGCCTGGTTATCGTCGCCCACAAGCGGGCACCCAGCCGGAGTATCTGCACCCGCCGTACCAGTCCACCAACCTGCGATCGCCGTCCAAGCCGCTGGTGTACCTGCCTCATTCGCTGTCGGAAATTACCGGGCCGACCGTAGGTGCCGATCGCCTGAAGGAGAAGGACCACGACCTGACCGCCCAGCATGCTGGCGAGCCGCTGGGTGAACGAATCATCATTCACGGGCGCGTACTGGATGAGCACGGCGAGCCAGTGCCGGGCATCCTCGTGGAGATCTGGCAGGCCAACGCCGCCGGTCGCTACAACCATGACCGTGACGACCACGATGCGCCGCTGGATCCGAATTTCACCGGCACCGGTCGCACCGTCACCGACGCCGACGGCTGGTATCAGTTCCAGACCATCAAGCCCGGCGCCTATCCGTGGGGTAATCACCATAACGCCTGGCGCCCGGCGCATATCCATTTCTCACTGTTCGGGCCGAGCATCCTGACGCGCCTGGTGACGCAGATGTATTTTCCGGGCGATCCGTTGCTGGAATACGACCCGATCTACAATTGCGTGCCGGACACAAGTGCCAAGGAACGCCTGATCGCCCGTTTCGATCTGGAAAAAACCGTCCCTCACTACGCCCTCGGTTATCGCTGGGACATCGTCTTGCGCGGCCGCGATGCCACGCCGATGGAGAAATAAGATGACGCTCAACGCCACTACGTCCCACACCGTCGGGCCTTACTACCACATCGGCCTGACGTGGCTGAACCGCGAAGACCTGACCGTTGCCGAGACGCTCGGCCAGCGCGTGGCGATCACCGGGCAGGTGGTCGATGGCAACGGCCAGTTCGTCAACGACGCGATGCTGGAAGTCTGGCAGGCCAACGCCGCTGGCAAATACGCGCACCCGGAAGACGACCAAAACAAACCCCTGGACCCACATTTTGACGGTTTTGGTCGGGTGCCGGTGGATGCCGAAGGACGCTTCCGCTTCACGACGATCAAGCCCGGCACTGTGCCGGGGCTGGGGGGCACGACCCAGGCGCCGCATCTGGTGGTGCTGGTGTTCGCTCGCGGGCTGGTCAAGCATCTGCTGACGCGGATCTATTTCGATGGCGAGCCCGCCAACGAAGCCGATCCGCTGCTGGCCTACGTTCCCGAGGAACGTCGCGGTACCCTCGTCGCCAAGCCCGATACGTCGGGCGTGTATCAGTGGAATGTGATCCTGCAGGGCACGGATGCCGAGACGGTGTTCTTCGATTATTGAATGAACCCCCCGTGGCGAGGGAGCTTGCTCCCGCTGGCTTGCGCAGCAAGCCCATGGCAGGCGCCTCGATGTATCAGAAAGGTCGCGGTGTCTGGTTTTGCGACTGCTTCGCAGCCGAGCGGGAGCAAGCTCCCTCGCCACAGAGATGATGCAATCCCTGTGGGAGCGAGCTTGCTCTTGATGGCGGTAGTACAGGCACTACACGTTGAAAAACTGTTTGTGGAACGGGAGTGTTACGAAGTGTGTCTAGACTTCGTCAGCCCCAACGAGTGAATAACCCATGACCACCCCAACCAGCCACTACACCGGTGAGGAGCGCAGCAAGCGCATCTTCGCCATCGTCGGTGCCTCATCCGGCAACCTGGTCGAATGGTTCGACTTCTACGTCTACGCGTTCTGTGCGATTTACTTCGCGCCGGCCTTCTTCCCCTCGGACAACCCGACGGTGCAACTGGTCAACACGGCCGGTGTGTTCGCCGCCGGATTCCTGATGCGACCCATCGGCGGCTGGATCTTCGGGCGGGTGGCGGACCGTCATGGGCGCAAGAACTCAATGATGATCTCGGTGCTGATGATGTGTTTCGGCTCGTTGCTCATCGCCTGCCTGCCCACCTACAAGGACATCGGCGTCTGGGCACCGCTGTTGCTGTTGTTCGCACGCCTGCTGCAAGGCCTGTCGGTCGGCGGCGAGTACGGCACCACCGCCACCTACATGAGCGAAGTCGCCCTGAAAGGCCAGCGTGGCTTCTTTGCGTCGTTCCAGTACGTGACTCTGATTGGCGGACAACTGCTGGCGGTGTCGCTGGTGGTGATCCTGCAACAGTTTCTCAACGAAGACGAACTGCGTGCCTATGGCTGGCGGATTCCGTTCGTGGTGGGCGCGGTAGCGGCCGTGATATCCCTGTTCCTGCGCCGTTCCTTGAAGGAAACCAGCAGCAAGGAAATGCGCGAAAACAAGGACGCCGGCAGCATCGCCGCGCTGTTTCGCGACCACAAGGCCGCGTTCATCACCGTGCTCGGCTACACCGCCGGTGGCTCGCTGATTTTCTACACCTTCACCACCTACATGCAGAAATACCTGGTGAACACCGCCGGCCTGCACGCCAAGACCGCCAGCTACATCATGACCGGCGCGCTGTTCCTCTATATGTGCATGCAGCCGCTGTTCGGCATGCTGGCGGACAAGATCGGCCGGCGTAACTCCATGCTCTGGTTCGGTGGCCTTGGGGCGCTATGCACGGTGCCGATCCTGCTGACGCTGAAAAGCATCAGCAGCCCGTTTTTGGCCTTTGTGCTGATCACGTTCGCGCTGGCGATCGTCAGTTTCTATACCTCCATCAGTGGCCTGGTGAAAGCCGAAATGTTTCCACCTGAAGTGCGCGCGCTGGGAGTAGGGTTGGCTTACGCGGTGGCCAATGCGATTTTTGGTGGATCGGCGGAATACGTCGCCTTGAGCCTGAAAGCCCAAGGCATGGAGAACGCGTTTTATTGGTATGTCACGGTGATGATGGTGGTGGCGTTCCTGTTCAGCCTGCGCCTGCCCAAGCAACCGACGTATTTGCACCATGATCTTTGATCCATTCACTTAAGGCTTGTTTGAATCATTGTGGCGAGGGAGCTTGCTGTGGCGAGGGGATTTATCCCCGTTGGGCTGCGCAGCAGCCCCAAGGTCGGCTCGATCAGTCGTCTGACGAGAGCAGGTATTAAGGGCCGCTTCGCGCCCCAGCGGGGATAAATCCCCTCGCCACAGCAAGTAGTGGCCACAAAGGCAACCATTTTCCGAAGGACTGTTTATGAGCGAACGACCGGCCAATCAGCTGTTCGATGCCTACTTCACCGCCCGCGACATGCGCGAGATCTTCTGTGATGCGGGGCGGGTCCAGGCGATGCTGGATGTCGAGGCCGCGCTGGCCCGGGCCGAGGCGCGAGTAGGACTGATTCCCCAGGACGCGGTGGCACCGATCGAGAACGCCTGCCGTGCCCAGCTGTACGATTTTTCCGCGTTGAGCGAAGCGATTGCCAGCGCCGGCAATTCGGCGATCCCGCTGGTGAAAGCGTTGGGCAAGCGCATCGCCACCGACAGCGCCGAGGCTGAACGCTACGTGCACCTGGGCGCCACCAGCCAGGATGTGATGGACAGCGGGTTGGTGCTGCAACTGCGCCAGGCGCTGGCGCTGATCGAGGAAGAGTTGGCGCAACTGGCCGTCATCCTGGCCCGACAAGCTGACCGCTATGCCGCCACACCGCTGGCCGGGCGCACCTGGTTGCAACACGCCACGCCGGTGACCCTGGGCATGAAAATCGCCGGTTGGCTGGGGGCGGTTACCCGCAGCCGACAACGCCTGCGCGAACTCAAGCCGCGTCTGCTGGTGCTGCAATTCGGCGGTGCCTCCGGGACACTTGCCGCGTTGGGTGAACAGGCGCTGCCGGTGGCCGAAGCTCTGGCCGCCGAGCTGCAACTGACCCTGCCGGAACAACCGTGGCACACCCAGCGCGATCGTCTGGTGGAGTTCGGCGCGGTGCTGGGGTTGGTCGCCGGTAGCCTGGGCAAATTGGGGCGCGACATCAGCCTGTTGATGCAGACCGAGGCCGGCGAAGCGTTCGAGCCGTCGGCGCCAGGCAAGGGCGGTTCGTCGACCATGCCCCACAAGCGCAACCCGGTTGGTGCGGCCGTGCTGATCGGCGCGGCGACGCGCGTGCCTGGCTTGTTGTCGACACTGTTCAGCGCCATGCCCCAGGAACACGAGCGCAGCCTGGGCCTGTGGCACGCCGAATGGGAAACCCTGCCGGAGATCTGTTGCCTGGTCTCCGGTGCCTTGCAACAGGCGCGACTGCTGGCCGAAGGGTTGGACGTGGATGCGGCGCGCATGGCCCGCAACCTGGAACTGACCCAGGGGTTGGTGCTGGCGGAAGCGGTGAGCATCGTCCTGGCCCAACGTGTGGGGCGCGATACCGCGCATCACTTGCTCGAACAATGCTGCAAGCGCGCCGTGGCCGAACAGCGGCATCTGCGCGCTGTGCTGGGGGATGAACCCCAGGTCACCGCGCAGTTGTCCACGACCGAGCTCGATCATCTGCTCGACCCGGCCCATTACCTCGGCCAGGCCCAGACCTGGGTTGCCCGGGCCGTGGCCGAACACCTTGCCCTGAATGCCTGAAAGGAGATAGTTGTGGGATTCGTCAAACTCGCCGAAGGCGATCTGAACTACCGATTCGATGGGCCGCAAGACGCCCCGGTGCTGGTGCTCTCCAACTCCCTGGGCACTGATTTGCATATGTGGGACGAGCAGATTCCTGCCTTTAGCGAGCATTTTCGCGTGCTGCGTTTCGATACGCGGGGGCATGGCCAGTCGCTGGTGACCGAAGGTCCCTATAGCATCGAACAACTGGGCCGCGATGTGCTGGCGATGCTGGATCAGTTGAATATCGACAAGGTGCACTTCTGCGGCCTTTCCATGGGCGGGTTGATCGGCCAGTGGCTGGGCATCCATGCCGGTGAACGCCTGCGCAAATTGGTGGTGTGCAACACGGCGGCCAAGATCGGCGATCCGTCGGTGTGGAACCCGCGCATCGAAACCGTGCTGCGTGATGGCAAGGATGCGATGGTGGCGTTGCGTGACGCCTCGATTGCCCGTTGGTTTACCCCGGACTTTGCCGAGGCCCAGCCTGCGACGGCAAAAAAAATCACCGACATGCTGGCCGCCACGTCGCCCCAAGGTTATGCAGCCAACTGCGCGGCGGTGCGTGATGCCGATTTCCGCGAGCAATTGATGTCGATTCGCGTGCCGCTGCTGGTGATCGCCGGCACCGGAGATGCGGTGACGCCGCCGTCGGGCGGGCACTTCATCCAGGAGCGCGTCAGTGGGGCCGAGTACGCCGAGTTTTACGCTGCACATCTTTCCAACGTCCAGGCCGGTGCTGCGTTCAGCGCGCGGGTGGTGGATTTCCTGCTTGATTCCGGCCGGGCCTGAGGAATTTTTTGTGGACGAGAAACAACGTTACGACGAAGGCATGCAGGTACGCCGCGCCGTGCTGGGCGATGCCCACGTGGACCGCAGCCTCAACGCCCTGACTGAATTCAACAGCGAATTCCAGGAGATGATCACCCGTCACGCCTGGGGCGACATCTGGACCCGCCCGGGACTGCCGCGCCATACCCGCAGCCTGATCACCATCGCCATGCTGATCGGTATGAACCGCAACGAAGAACTCAAGCTGCACCTGCGCGCCGCCGCCAACAACGGCGTGAGCCGCAGCGAGATCAAGGAAGTGATCATGCAGAGCGCCATCTACTGCGGCATCCCGGCAGCCAACGCCACCTTTCACCTGGCCGAATCGGTCTGGGATGAACTGGGCGTCGAATCACGGGGGTGAGACCCACCCCCGATCCCTGTGGGAGCGAGCCTGCTCGCGGAAGCGGTGGGTCAGCTTGCATCAATGTTGAATGTGATGATGCCTTCGCGAGCAAGCTCGCTCCCACACTGGATCTTCAGGGAACACAAATTTTGTGCTCGACATTTAACCCTGTGGGAGCGAGCTTGCTCGCGATGACGGTGGTACAGCCTCCCTCCATGTTTGGCTTCTACAACAGACTGATCGGATAGCTGACGATCAACCGGTTCTCATCGAACTCATTGGTGCTGAAGTCCCGGCGCATCGTCGAGTTACGCCACTTCACGTTCAGGCTCTTCAGCGCACCGCTCTGCACGGTGTAGGCCAGTTCGGTTTCACGGCCCCATTCCTTGCCGTCATCGACGGTGGCGGTGTGCACGTTGTCACCGCTGATGTAGCGGTTCATCAGGGTCAGGCCCGGCACGCCGACAGCAGCGAAGTTGAAGTCATGGCGCACTTGCCAGGATTTTTCCTTGGCGTTGTCGTAGCTGGAGTTGTAGCTATCGTTCGCCAGGGTGCCGCCGCTGGTGCCGTTGACGCGCATCCAGGCATCATCGCCGCCGACTTTCTGCAGGCCGACGTAGAAGGTGTTGCCGCCGTATTTGGCGGAAAGCATGGCGAACGCGGTTTTGTTGTCGAGGTCGCCGGCCAGCGCGCTGCCGTCTTCCTTGCCGGTGAAGTAACCAAGGTTGGCGCCCAGGGTCCAGTCGCCGATCGGCTGGCTGTGGGTCAGGTTGAAATACTGCTGCTGGTAGATGTCGGACAGTTCCGCGTACCAGACGCCGACCTGGGTGCGTTTTTCGTTGAAGGCGTATTCACCGCCGCCGAAGTTGAAACGGTCGGAGGTGAAGGCACCACGGCCGTTCATCGACATGTCTTCCATGCTCGCGTCGTTGCGCGGGCTGTTGGCGCGGAACTGGCCGCCGTAGAGGCTCAGGCCGTTGATTTCGGTCGAAGTGACCTGGCCGCCACGGAAAGTCTGGGGCAGGGAACGACCGTCGTCGGAGCGCAGGATCGGCAGCACCGGCATCCACTCGCCGACCTTCAGTTCGGTCTTCGAGACCTTGGCCTTGAGGGCGACACCGAGGCGACCGAAGTCATCGGCCGGGCGACCGTCGTCATGCACTGGCAACAATTGGGTGCCGGCGGTGCCGCGACCGCCGTCGAGCTTGACCGAGTACATGCCCAGCACGTCCACGCCGAAACCGACCGTGCCTTGAGTGAAGCCGGACTTGGCGTCGAGGATGAAACTCTGGGTCCATTCTTCGGCTTTGCCTTGGGCGGCGTTGTCGTTGGTGAAGTTGCGGTTGAAGTAGAAGTTGCGCAGGTTCAGCGTGGCCTTGGCGTCTTCGACAAACCCCGACTCCGCCGCCAGGACGGGCAGGGCGGTACTGCTCAGGGCGACGGCAATGAGGCTGGGGAACAGGTGCTGTGTGGGCTTCATGGGCGTTGTCTCTTATTTTTTGTGGACGAAGCGAGTTGTTGCCGCATCTTTTGGGTGCGAACGGTACAGTTGGGCCAGGTTGTTAAAGCGACCGAGGATCAGCCGGACGGTGCAGGGCGTGGGGACATGGCATCGAACCTGTTGTTATTGGTTTTGTGCGAGCGATGGTGAAGGGCGGCCCGGGATCGGTTCAATTGCTGTTTGCGGGTTTTGGGCGATTATCGAACGGCAAAGTAACCGAATGGATGGTCGCAATCCCCTGTGGGAGCGAGCTTGCTCCCACAGGGTTGTGTGTTGAACTCGGATATTTATTAATCCTTAAAAACACGAAGCCCACCTTTCGGTGGGCTTCGTGTTTTCAGACGTCAAATCAGAACAACTTCGTTTCCGGCGCCTTCTCCGCCACCGGTTCGCTCTTGCCCGTCTCGGCATTCCAGCCACCGCCCAGGGCCTTGTACAAATTGACCTCGCTGGTCAGTTGCGCAAGGCGGTCGGTGATCAGCGATTGTTGCGCGCTGAACAACTGGCGCTGGGCGTCGAGGAAGGTCAGGTTGCTGTCGACACCGATGCGGTAGCGACGCTCGGCCAGGCGGTAGTAGTCCTGGTTGGCGGCGACGAAGTCGGTCTGGGCCTGCAACTGCTCGTTGTAGGTCTGGCGCGCGGCCAGGCCGTCGGAGACTTCCTGGAACGCCGTCTGAATCGACTTCTCGTACTGCGCGACGTTGATGTCTTTCTGGATCTTGGCGTAATCCAGGCTCGCCCGCAGGCTGCCAGCGTTGAAGATCGGCAGGTTGATCTGCGGCGCGAACGTCCAAGTGCCCGAACCGCCCTTGAACAGGCCGGACAGGTCCGGGCTCAGGGTGCCGGCGTTGGCCGTCAGGCTGATGCTCGGGAAGAACGCGGCCCGCGCGGCGCCGATGTTGGCGTTGGCGGCGAGCAGGTTGCGTTCGGCCTGGAGGATGTCCGGACGACGTTGCAACAGGTCCGACGGCAAACCGGCCGGCACTTCGCTGAGCAGGTCATCGCTCAACGGTTGGGTGCGCAGGTTGGCCGGCAGGCCGGTGCCCAGCAGCAGGGTCAGGCTGTTTTCATCCTGGGCCACCTGGCGGGTGTAGCGGGCCAGTTGCACGCGGGCGTTTTCCACCGCCGTGCGCGCCTGGCTCAGGTCCAGGGCCGAGGCCACGCCAACTTCGGCGCTGCGGGAGGTCAACTTCAGGCTCTGCTCGTACGTGCCCAGGGTTTCCTGGGTCAGCTTGAGCAGTTCCTTGTCGGCCTGCCAGGTCAGGTAGGCATTGGCGACGTTGGCCACCAGGCTGATCTGCGTGCTGCGGCGGGCTTCTTCGGTAGCGAAGTAGCTTTGCAAGGCTTGCTCGCTCAGGCTGCGGACGCGACCGAACAGGTCCAGCTCGTAGGCGCTGATCCCCAATGTTGCCGAGTAGGAACTGCTGATCGCCGCTTCGCCGGTTTGCGAAGCCCGTGCCGGTACCCGCTGGCGGCTGCCGGAGCCGGTGGCCGAGACTGCCGGGAACAGGTCCGCGCGCTGGATGCGGTACTGCGCGGCGTAGGCATCGATGTTCAGCGCCGCGACGCGCAGGTCGCGGTTGTTCTCCAGGGCAACCTGGATCAATTGCTGCAGCGCAGGGTCATGGAAGAACTGCTTCCAACCCTGTTCGGCGGCAGCCTGGCCGGGCGCATTGGCTGGCTCGTAGGCCGGGCCCTGCGGGTATTGCGCCGCGACCGGTGCTTCGGGCCGCTGATAGTCGGGGATCAGCGAGCAACCGCTGAGCACGACGGCGGCGATGGTCAGGGAAAGTAGCGACTTGCTCATTGGCCAGCCTCTTTAGAAGTTTCAGGAGTGTGGTCCTGGTCGATATTCTTGCGACGACCCATCGACGACACCGTCACGAAGAACAAGGGCACCCAGAAGATTGCCAGGATGGTCGCGGTGAGCATACCGCCAATCACGCCGGTACCGATGGCGTGCTGGCTGCCCGAGCCGGCGCCGGTGGAAATCGCCAGCGGAACCACGCCGAGGACGAACGCCAGGGACGTCATGATGATCGGTCGCAGACGCATCCTACAGGCTTCGATGGCAGCTTCCATCAGGGTCCGGCCCTGTTCGTGGAGTTCCTTGGCGAACTCGACGATCAGGATGGCGTTTTTCGCCGCCAGGCCGATGGTCGTCAGCAAGCCCACCTGGAAGTACACGTCGTTGGACAGGCCGCGCAGGCTGGTCGCCATCAGCGCCCCGATGATCCCCAGGGGCACCACGAGCATGACCGCGATCGGAATCGACCAGCTCTCATACAGCGCTGCCAGGCACAGGAACACCATCAGCAGCGACAAGGCATACAACGCCGGCGCCTGGGAGCCCGACAGACGTTCCTCGTAGGACAGGCCCGTCCAGGAAATGCCGACACCGGCCGGCAGCTTCTTGGCGATGGCTTCGACTTCGGCCATGGCTTCACCGGTGGAATAGCCGGGCGCCGGGGTGCCGAGGATTTCCATCGCTTCCACGCCGTTGTAACGAGCCAGTTTCGGCGAGCCGTAGACCCACTCACCCTTGGCGAACGCCGTGAACGGCACCATGGTCCCGGCGCTGTTGCGCACGTACCACTTCTGCAGGTCTTCGGGGCTCATGCGTGCGTTCGGCTGGCCCTGGACGTACACCCGTTTCACCCGACCACGGTCGATGAAGTCGTTCACATAGCTACTGCCCAAGGCAATCGACAGGGTGTTGTTGATCTCCGAGAGGGTAATGCCCAGGGCACTGGCCTTCTCGTCATCGATTTCCAACTGGTATTGCGGTTCATCGTTCAGGCCGTTTGGACGCACCTGGGCCAGTATTTTGCTCTGGGCCGCCATGCCCAGGAACTGGTTGCGGGCTTCCATCAGCTTGTCGTGACCGATGCCGGCGCGATCCTGCAGGAACACGTCGAAACCGGTGGCGT
Organism: Pseudomonas sp. BP11-1-1; assembly: GCF_052112105.1. Lineage (NCBI taxonomy): Bacteria > Pseudomonadati > Pseudomonadota > Gammaproteobacteria > Pseudomonadales > Pseudomonadaceae > Pseudomonas > Pseudomonas sp. BP11-1-1. The sequence continues at coordinate 162,841 of NZ_JAUTYU010000009.1, read as the reverse complement.
TACCCAGTTCCATCACCGCTGGCGGGGCGAAGGCGAACACCATCGCGTCGCGGAAGGTGAAGAAGTGTTGCTGGGCGCGGCCGGCGATCTTGAACACGGTGTTATCCGCGTTACGCTCTTCCCACGGCTTAAGCATGATGAACGCCAGGCCGGAGCTCTGGCCACGACCGGCAAAGTTGAAGCCGGTCACGGTGAACACCGAGGCCACGCCATCGCCTTCGCCGCCGTCCTTGCTCGGACGCAGCAGGAACTCACGCATCTTGTCCACCACCACCTGGGTACGCTCGGCGCTGGAACCGGCCGGTGTCTGCACCTGGGCAAACAGTACGCCCTGGTCTTCTTCCGGCAGGAACGCCGTCGGGATGCGGGTGAACAGCCAGACCATGCCAACCACGATGATGATGTAGGCCAGCAGGTACGGGGCCTTGTGCTTGAGCATATTGCCCACGCCGCGTTCGTAGCTCCTGACGCCACGGTCGAAGGTGCGGTTGAACCAACCGAAGAAGCCGCGTTTCGGCGTGCCGTGCTCACCCTTGGGGATTGGTTTGAGCATGGTGGCGCACAGGGCCGGGGTGAAAATCAGGGCCACCAGGACCGACAGGGCCATGGCCGAGACGATAGTGATGGAGAACTGCTTGTAGATCACACCGGTGGAGCCGCCGAAGAACGCCATCGGCAGCAATACCGCCGAGAGCACCAGGGCGATACCCACCAGGGCGCCCTGTATCTGGCCCATGGATTTCTTGGTGGCTTCCTTGGGCGACAGGCCTTCTTCGCTCATCACCCGTTCGACGTTTTCCACCACGACGATGGCGTCGTCCACCAGCAAGCCGATGGCCAGCACCATGCCGAACATGGTCAGGGTGTTGATGCTGAAGCCGAACGCCGCGAGGATGCCGAAGGTGCCGAGCAGTACCACGGGTACGGTCATCGTGGTGATGATGGTGGCGCGGAAGTTCTGCAAGAACAGGAACATCACCAGGAACACCAGTACGACCGCCTCGACCAGGGTTTCAACCACACCCTTGATCGATTCGCTCACCACCGGCGTGGTGTCGTAGGGGAACACCACTTCCAGACCTTGCGGGAAGAACGGCTTGAGGTTTTCCACGGTCTGGCGCAGGGCCTTGGCCGTGTCGAGGGCGTTGGCGCCAGTCGCCAGTCGCACCGCCAGGCCGGAGGCCGGGGCACCGTTGAACTGCGCGTTGATGCTGTAGTTCTCACCGCCCAGGGCCACATCGGCCACGTCGCCGACACGCACTTGCGAGCCGTCCGGGTTGACCTTGAGCAGGATTGCCTTGAACTGCTCGGCGGTCTGCAAGCGGGTCTTGCCGATGATGGTGGCGTTCAGTTGCTGGCCGGGCATGGCCGGCAGGCCGCCAAGCTGGCCGGAAGCGATCTGGACGTTCTGCGCGGTAATCGCCGTGCTCACATCCACCGGGGTCAGGTTGAAATTGTTCAGCTTGGCCGGGTCGAGCCAGATCCGCATCGCGTATTGGGCGCCGAAGACCTGGAAGTCACCAACACCCGCGGTGCGCGAGATCGGGTCCTGCATGTTGGACACGATGTAGTTGGACAGGTCTTCCCGGGTCATGCTGCCGTCGCGCGACACCACGCCGATCACCATCAGGAAGTTTCTCACTGACTTGGTCACGCGAATGCCCTGTTGCTGCACTTCTTGCGGCAGCAGCGGGGTGGCCAGGTTCAGCTTGTTCTGGACCTGGACCTGCGCGGTATCGGAGTTGGTGCCTTGCTCGAAGGTAGCAGTGATGGTCATGCTGCCGTCGGAGTTACTTTCCGACGATACATAACGCAGGTTGTCGATGCCGTTGAGCTGCTGCTCGATCACCTGCACCACGGTGTCCTGCACGGTTTGCGCGGATGCGCCCGGGTAGGTCACCTGGATCGCAATGGCCGGCGGCGCAATGCTCGGGTACTGGTTGATCGGCAACTTGAGGATCGACAGAGCCCCGACCAGCATGATCACCAGGGCGATCACCCAGGCGAAAATCGGACGGTCGATAAAAAATTTCGACATGGTTTACTCCCCTTTGCCGCCGGCGGCTTTATCAGCTGCCTGTGCGGGGGCCGGGTTCTTGGTATTGACGTTGGTGGCCTCGGTGGCTTTGACTTCCACGCCCGGGCGTACGAACTGCAACCCCTCGGTGATCACGCGATCGCCGGCCTTGAGCCCGTCTTCGATCAGCCATTGGCTGCCAACGGTGCGGCTGGCCTTGAGCTGACGCAGTTCGACCTTGTTGTCGGGGCCAACGACCAGGGCGGTCGGCGCACCCTTGAGGTCACGGGTCACGCCTTGCTGCGGTGCCAGGATCGCCGCGCTGTTCACGCCGGCCTGCAGTTGCGCGTGGACGAACATGCCCGGCAGCAAGGTGTGGTCAGGGTTGGGGAACACGGCGCGCAAGGTCACCGAACCAGTGGTCTGGTCGACCGAAACTTCGGAAAATTCCAGTTTGCCCTCGTGCGGATACTGACTGCCGTCTTCCAGCGTCAGCTTGACCATGGCGGCATTGTCGCCTGCCTTTTGCAGGCGCCCGCTTTCCAGCTCGCGGCGCAGTTGCAGCAGCTCGACGGAGCTCTGCGTCACGTCAACGTAGATCGGGTCCAGTTGCTGGATGGTCGCCAGGGCATCGGTCTGACCGTTGCTCACCAAGGCGCCTTCAGTCACCGAGGAGCGGCCGATACGACCGGAAATCGGCGCATAGACCTTGGTGTAGCGCACGTTGATCTGGGCAGTCTGCAGGTTGGCTTCCGACTCCAGGCGATTGGCCACGGCGGTGTCGTATTCCTGCCGGCTTACGGCCTGTTCGTTGACCAGTTGCTGGTAGCGGTCGGCAATCGACTTGGTAGAGCGCAGGTTGGCCTCGGCACTCTTGAGGGTCGCCTCATAGACGGCCGGGTCGATCTGGTAGAGCTGCTGGCCGGCCTTGACGTCGGCACCTTCCTTGAAAAGGCGCTTGAGGATGATGCCGTTGACCTGCGGGCGCACTTCCGCGACGCGGAACGCACTGGTGCGGCCCGGCAGTTCGGAGGTCAGGGTAAAGGGCTGGGTCTTGAGGGTTACCACACCGACCTGGGGAGGGGGAGGCGCAGGGGCAGCCTCTTCCTTTTTGCATCCGCTGAGCAGCGATGCCAGGGCGATGGCAGTGACCAGAGCGGTAACAGCTGGCTTGAATTGCATGGAAATCCTCGGGTCCAGGCGCGTAACAGGCGCGCTCGAAGGTGGAAGGTAAAAAAGAGCAAGATAAGCAATTAGTAGGATGCTAAGAAATATACTTACGTACACGGTTGTTTGTAAACAGCCAAATTGCGTACCATCCGTATTTACAAAAGCCTTACAAAGGCCGATGCGAATCGGGGACGCATGTCGACGGGCACTGCCTCATGGATTGTCATGCTGAACCTTACGCATCGCTTATGCATCCTGATTGAGGTGTTTACTGCCATGGTCCGTCGTACCAAAGAGGAGGCTCTGGAGACTCGCAACCAGATACTCGAAGCGGCCGAAAAAGCGTTCTTCGAGCGAGGCGTGGCGCGCACCACGCTGGCTGACATCGCGACGCTCGCCGGTGTGACGCGGGGCGCCATCTACTGGCATTTCAGCAACAAGGCGGATCTGCTCCAGGCCATGCTCGATACGTTGCATGAACCGCTCGATGAGCTGGCACGCGCCAGTGAGAGCGAAGAGGAGGTCGATCCCCTGGGATGCATACGCAAACTGCTGGTGCGGTTGTTCCAGCAGGTGGCCCTGGATCCGAAAACCCGACGCATCAACGAGATTCTTTTCCATAAATGCGAGTTCACCGATGAAATGTGTGACCTGCGCCAGCAGCGGCGGCAGGTCAGCCTCGACTGTAATGTGCGTATTGCGCTGTCGCTGCGCAATGCGATGAAACGCGGCCAGTTGCCGGATGACCTGGATCCCGAAAGGGCGGCGGTGGCCATTCATGCTTACATTGACGGCATCCTCTACCAGTGGCTGCTGGCCCCCGACAGCTTCGCACTGGCAGGTGAAGCGGAGCGCTGGGTGGAAACCGGGCTGGACATGCTGCACTTGAGCCCTAGCCTGCGCAAATGAAACAAAATGCGTAATTGAGTCGGTTTGTGTCAATAGCCGATCAGGAAGTACCCCGCCGGGCATTTATCCTGGCGGGGTACTTTATATAGGCACCGCCTCAGCGTTGAAAGACGGCGCCTCGGCTATTTTGTAGGAAAATTGTTGCGTGTTTGCCAAGTCGCATCCTGCTCAGGCGCGTGCCCTGGGCCTCAGGCTCGCTAACATTGGATCAGGTCGGGTTGTTGTCATTGATCGTCAGGTTAATGGTGTAGCTGAAGGGCGGTTCCAGCATTCTTTGGGTAATTACTGACCGACAGGAATATTCGCCATTCCCGGTATACGCGGTTCTGCTTTGCCAATTTGGTTTGTAGCTGGGTTCCAGGAAACCGAAAATAACTCGGGCGTCAAACAGGGTTTGCAGCTGGCAGCCGAAGTTAAAGTTGGTCATCTGATAGGTCAGAACCAGTTCAATAGGTTTTATTTCCCTCAGTCTGGGTTGCCAGCCAGCAGCGGGGTAGGTGAATTTTCTTTCATGTTTGAATTGAAACTTCATACTTGCGTCGGCGGGGACGACAGGAAAATCGTCAGGTATGGAAAGCTCACCCAGAAGGTTAGTCATTTCCAGATCATGGGACGTATCGTTTATAACATTGACGATGATGTTCGTATTGGCCAAGCTGACGGCGGCCGCCAAGGGGCCCAGTAACAGGGCGAGAATCAGGTTTTTCATAAGGCTCATAGTAAGATCCCTCTAAAGAGTTTCAGGCCGCTAAAGCCTGCATAAGATAAACAGTATTTGATTATGTTTTGGGTTGGTAAAGCGTGAGGTTGCATGTTTGTATTTTTTGGTGGTGATGGGGTTCGTTCAGTGGATGGGTTGTTGTTCGGGCTTATTATTAGCGTTGTTGGAAGTGTTAATCCACGGTGAGACGGTGCTGTGTTGTTATTTGATATTTCAACTTTAATAATTGGGTTGGGGTCAAAGTCATTGGATGTAAAAAAGCCCCGGCTCTTTCGAGTCGGGGCTTTTTTACAAGGCTGCGTGGTTTAAATTACATCAATGGATAATCGATATAACCCACCGGACCTTTCCCATAGAATGTTTCCGGATGCGGCTCGTTCAATGGCGCGTCGGCTTTCAAGCGTGCCGGCAGGTCCGGGTTGGCAATGAACGGCACGCCAAACGCCACGGCGTCAGCCTTGCCTTCTGCCAGCCAGGCATTGGCACTGTCCTTGGTGAAGCGTTCGTTGGCAATGTAAGGGCCGCCGAAGGCTTGCTTGAGTTGCGGGCCGATGCTGTCTTCGCCTTCTTTCTCGCGGGAGCAGATAAACGCGATGCCACGCTTGCCCAGCTCGCGGGCAACGTAGCTGAAGGTTTCCAGGCGGTTCTCGTCGCCCATGTCGTGGGAGTCGGCGCGCGGTGCCAAGTGCACGCCCACGCGGCCGGCGCCCCAGACTTCGATGGCGGCGTCGGTCACTTCCAGCAGCAGGCGGGCACGGTTTTCCAGGGAGCCGCCGTAGTTGTCGGTGCGCTGGTTGGTGCTGCTTTGCAGGAACTGGTCGAGCAGGTAACCGTTGGCGCCATGGATTTCCACGCCATCGAAACCGGCGGCCTTGGCGTTTTCCGCGCCGACGCGGTAGGCATCGACGATGTCGGCGATTTCAGCGGTTTCCAGTGCGCGTGGGGTCGGATAGTCGGCCAGCGGACGCACCAGGCTCACGTGGCCCTTGGGTTGGATGGCGCTCGGTGCCACTGGAAGCTCGCCGTCCAGGTAGGACGGGTGGGAGATTCGGCCCACGTGCCAGAGCTGCAGGAAGATCTTGCCGCCAGCGCCGTGGATGGCCTTGGTCACGTTGGCCCAACCGCGGACCTGATCGTTGGACCAGATGCCCGGCGTATCAGGGTAGCCCACGCCCATCGGCGTCACCGACGTGGCTTCACTGAGGATCAGGCCGGCGGAGGCGCGTTGCACGTAGTATTCGGCCATCAACGCGTTGGGCACACGGCCGGCGTCTGCACGGCAGCGAGTGAGCGGGGCCATGATGATGCGGTTCTTCAGCTCGATGTCGCCGAGTTTGATAGGGTCGAAAATTGTCGCCATGAAATACAACCTCGCAAGTAAAGAATTAAAAGTCAGTGAGTGGCAGGGGCCAGGTCGGCATTGCCGCCCTGGCGGAAAGTGATCAGGGTCACCAGCAGCGCGAGCACGGCCAGCGCGCCCGCCGCCAGGGGCACGGAAGTCAGGCCCAGGCCATGGTCGATGACGCTGCCGCCGACCCAGGCGCCCAGGGCGTTGCCGATGTTGAAGGCGCCGATGTTCAGGGTGGACACCAGGTTGGGTGCGTCTTTGCCGAAGGTCACCACGTTGACCTGCAGTGCCGGCACCGCGGCGAAACAGGCGGTGGCCCAGAGGAACAGCGTGATCTCGGTCGGGATCAACGCCACGCTGGTCCAGCTCAAGATGGTGGACACCACCGCCATGGTCAGGAATACGCCCATCAGCGTGTTCGCCAGGCTCTTGTCCGCCAGCTTGCCGCCGATGATGTTGCCCAGGGTCAGGCCTAGGCCGATCAGCACCAGGGTCCACGTCACGCCACGGGGCGATACGCCGGTCACTTCACCCAGCAGCGGGGCGACGTAGGTAAACAGGGTGAACACCGAGGCGGAGAACAGCGCGGTCATGCTCAACGACAGCCACAGGCCCGCTCCCTTGAGCGCCACCAGCTCCGAACGCATGTCGAGTTTTTCCTCGTCGCGCTTGGCTGGCAGGAAGCGGATCAGGCCGATCAGGGCGACTACACCGATGATCGTTACCGCCCAGAAGGTCGAACGCCAGCCGGCTTGCTGGCCCAGCGCGGTGCCCAGCGGTACGCCAAGCACGTTGGCCAGGGTCAGGCCGGTGAACATCAGGGCCACGGCCGAGGCACGCTTGTTCGGCGCCACCAGGCCGGCGGCGACCACCGAACCGATGCCGAAGAACGCACCGTGGCACAGGGCGGTGACGACTCGCGCAAGCATCAGCACGTTGTAGTCGCTGGCGACGGCGCAGAGCAGGTTGCCAATGATGAAGATCCCCATCAGCGCCACCAGCGCGGCCTTGCGCGGCAGCCGCGCGGTGGCCAGGGCCATGAACGGCGCACCGATGGCCACGCCCAGGGCGTAGCCGGTGACCAGCCAGCCGGCGCCGGGAATCGACACGCCGAGGTCCGCCGCCACGTCGGGCAACAAGCCCATGATGACGAATTCCGTCGTGCCGATGGCGAAGGCGCTCAGCGCCAGGATGAAGAGGGAAAGGGGCATGTCGAATCCTTGTCAGATCAGAGCTCTTGGCTCATTTGCTTGAGGAACTGTTGGATCACTTCCTCGTTGCGTTTGAAGAAGTGCCACTGACCGACCTTCTGGCTGGTGATCAACCCGGCCCGTTGCAGCACCGCCAGATGTGCGGAGACCGTGGATTGCGACAGGCCGCAACGCTGGTCGATCTGGCCGGCACAAATGCCGAATTCATGGTTGTGCAGCTGCTCGGGAAACTGGACCTTGGGGTCCTTGAGCCAGTTGAGGATGTCTCGCCGTACTGGGTGCGCCAGGGCTTTTATTATTTCGTCGAGGTCGAGGGGCATGGTGGCAGGCTCGGGTGAGTAAAACGCTATATCGCGATGAAGCGAACCTTAAATCGTTAATTCGCGATATACCAATATGTATTTGATCTGAACCCCGAACAAATCGCTATATCGGGTTATAACGATATGGGCGCGGTGGTGCTAAGCTGCCCGCCATGAACTACCTCGCGCACCTGCACCTCGGCGGCCCTGGCCGGGAACAACTGCTCGGCAGCCTCTATGGCGATTTCGTCAAAGGGCCGCTGCAAGGGCAATTCGACCCGCGGATCGAAGCGGCGATCGCCCTGCATCGACGCATCGACATGTACACCGATCGCCATCCGTTGGTGGATATCGCCTTGTCGCGCTTTTCCACAGTGCGGCGGCGTTATGCCGGAATCGTACTGGATGTGTTCTTCGACCATTGCCTGGCCCGGGATTGGACGCTGTACGGTGAGGGGCCGCTGATGGACTTCACCTCCCGCGTCTATCAGGTTCTCGCCGCCGAACCGCAGTTGCCGGGGCGCCTGGCGCACATCGCACCGTTCATGGCGGCGGATGACTGGCTGGGGTCCTATCAGGAATTCGAGGTGATCGGGCAGGTGCTGCGCGGCATTTCCCGGCGCTTGTCACGGCCGGAGGAGCTGGCGGGGGCGATGACGGAACTGGTCAAGCTCTATGAGCCGTTGAGCGAGGATTTTCGGTTGTTCTATCCGCAGTTGCAGGATTTCGCCCAAAACCAAACCACACCATAAACCCATGTGGGAGCGAGCTTGCTCGCGATAGCGGTATATCAGCCAGAACATCTGCTGAATGTTGAATCGCTATCGCGAGCAAGCTCGCTCCCACAGGGATCTCACACGGATCAAGCCGCAATCGCCGCCGGCCGAACCGGCACCGGCTGCTTCTCCGGCATCTCGCCGAACAACGCCCGGTGCACCGCCTGCTGGGCCTGGAACGCCAGTACCGCGCGTTCCTGGCCGTGGCAGGCAATCGGTTCCAACAGATGGATTTCCACGTCGCCGCGATCATTGGCGAACAGCCGCATCAGGTGCGACAGCAAATCATCATCGCCAATGAATGGCGCCAGCGAATCCGGTTCTCCGTTGCGCAGGTAACGGATCGCCACCGGTTGCAGGGCCACGTCGGCATCGATGGCCGCCGACAACAGGCGACCGTGGAAGGTGCGCAGCGAACGGCCATCGGTGGTGGTGCCTTCCGGGAACATCAACAGCGGATGAGCCTGTTCAAGATGACGGCTCATCTGCTTGCGGATCAGTTGGCTGTCGCCCGAACCGCGACGGATGAACAGGCTGCCGGCCTTGGCGGCGAGCCAGCCGGCCACCGGCCAGGTGCGTACTTCGGCCTTGGACAGGAACGACAGCGGCGTGAGCATGCCCAGCAGCGGAATGTCGGTCCAGGACACGTGATTGCTGACCCACAGCATTGGCTGTCGCGGCAGTTGGCCGTGGACCGTCACCGAAAAGGGCAGGGCATTGGTCAACCGCGTCATGAAAAATCGCGACCAACGCTGGCGACGGACCATGGAGTTGGCAACGCCCAGGCGTTCGAACAGGCCGAACACGCTGGCCATGCTCAGGCCCAGCGCCACCACCAGCAATACTCGCGCGATGCGCGCGTACACCCGCAACCGGCTCATCAGACCGCTGCCTTGAAGTGACGGGCGTAGCGTGGGCAGAGTTCGTCGCGCTTGAGCAGGATGAACACGTCGGCCACCTGGAAATCTTCGTCCCAGCACGGCTCGCCGCAAATCTTCGCGCCCAGGCGCATGTAGGCCTTGAGCAACGGTGGCATCTCGGCGATGACGTTGGACGGTACGTCCAGGCTCGGCAAGGGCTTTTTCGGCACCGCCTGCAGGTGTTCGGTGCACAGGTAGCGTTCGCGCAGGCGCTGCATGATCGCCTGGGCCTGGATGCCGCCGTCCTGCATCGGGATGCTCGCGCAACCCATCAGGTAGCTGTAGCCGCCTTCGTTGAGGACTTCGGCCAGTTCGCCCCAGAGCACCGCGATGGTGCCGCCGTTGCGGTAGGCCGGGTCGACGCAGGTACGGCCGATTTCCAGGATCGGGCCTTGCAGATGAACCAGGCCGTGGAGGGCGAATTCTTCTTCGCTGTAGAACCGGCCCAGGCTACTGGCGGCCTGGTGGTCGAGCAGCCGAGTGGTGGCTACGAGGCGGCCGGTGTTCAGGTCGCGTACGCCGATGTGGGCGCAGTGAACATCATAATCATCCATGTCCAGACCCATTTCCGCGCCTTTGAGCTTGGCGTTGAATTCGCCGCTGAAGACGTTGAAGCGCAGGGCCTGTGCTTCGTGCAAGGCCTGGGCGCCGATCAGGCGTTCGGCTTGCAGGCGGCGTTCATTGCCGGTGTCGCGGATGCGGGCGATCTGGGTCATAGCGAGTCTCCGTGCGGGCTGTCTACCCGTCTTGGGTTGAGCCAATCGACTTTCTTTATGCAGCCATGTTGTGCAAAGTCAGGCTATGTAGCCCCGGTGTCACCGCCATGAAGCTTTGGTGATGCTTATATGACAGCCCACGAAAGGAGCCCTTCATGCCTTGGCAAACCCTGATCGAACGCGGCGAGCGGTTGCCCGCCTGGGCGGATCTGGCTGAAGGTTATGCCGCGTTGTTGCACCGCCTGGGGACGGTCACGCCGTTCGAGTTGGCCGTGGTCGGGGCGCGGTCGATGGCGACGCCTGGGTTGGCGTTCCTGGTGGGCTATCAGGCGGCGCTGCGGACGCTTTGGCCGAGCGCGCCGCAAAGTCTCGGCGCGTTGTGTGCCACCGAGCAGCGCAGCCTGCGGCCGGCAGATATGCAGACCCGCCTGACCGACTTGCGGGTGAGCGGGCGCAAGGACTTCGTCACCGCTGGCGATGCTGCCGAATGGCTGTTGATCGCGGCCCGAAGCGAGTCGCCGGAAGACGAGCGCCCGCGATTGAGTCTGGCGGTGGCCTACGCAGGCGAACCGGGTGTGGTGCTGGAAAAACTCCCGGGCCTGCCCTTCATGCCGGAGATCAGCCATGGTCGGGTGCTGTTGGAGGGCGCGCTGTGCGAATTGCTGGCGGGTGACGGCTGGGACGCCTACGTCAAACCGTTTCGTACCCTGGAAGACCTTTATGTGCTCAGCGCGATGACTGCATGGTTGTATGGCGTCGGGCAAGAATGCGCCTGGCCCCAGGCGTTGCGACTGCGCCTGTTGGCGCTGCTCGCCGGGTGCGCGGAGGCGAGCCGCCACAATCCTTCGAGCGCGGCCACGCATGTGCTGCTGGGTGGCCTGTTCGCCCAGTTCCAAGGGCTCGAAGCCGAACTGAACGACGCCTTGGCCGGTGGACCTGCGGCGTGGCGTGAGATGTGGGGGCGTGACAAGGCGGTGATGGACATTGCGGCGGGGGCGCGGGCCAAGCGGTTGGACAAGGCGTTGGGGTAGCCCCTCAAGCGGCTGCCCCCTGTGGGAGCGAGCTTGCTCGCGATAGCTGTTTGTCAGTCGCCATATGCTTAGCTGACACTCTGCTATCGCGAGCAAGCTCGCTCCCACAGGGGGCCACACACGCCTCGAAATTGTCATCAAGTCTGAATAGGCTCTGAAGGTTCAATCCTGCGAGCCCCGTGAATGTCCAAAGGCTGGTTCCTGATCCCGCTGTTGCTGCTCAACCTGAACGCCCAGGCCGAGGATTGGCCCGGTGAGCAATGGTCAAGCAGCCCGCCCCCCACTGGGCCGGCCATCGAAGCCCTGGAGCAATACGCCTTCGTACCGAGGGACGACGCTACCCGCCAAGGCATTCGCACCGACGCGCTGCTGGTGATCCAGGACGGTCGGCTGGTCTACGAACGCTACGCCGGACCGACTGACGCACACACACCGCACCTGACCTGGTCCATCAGCAAAAGCCTGCTGGCAACGGTGTTCGGCGTGGCCTACGGTGAGAAACGCTTTGCCCTGGATGACCCGGCGGCCCGGTACTACCCGCCGCTGAAGCGACACCCGGGCATGACCCTGGCCGATCTGTTTCATTGGGCGTCCGGCCTGGACTGGCAAGAAGACTACGAATACGCGCCGCTCAATTCTTCGGTCGTGGCGATGCTCTATACTCGCGGAAGCCACGACATGGCGGCGTTCACCGCCGGGCACGACAGCTTCAGCCCGCCCGGCCAGGTGTTCCGCTATTCCAGCGGCGACAGCAATCTGCTGGCGGCAGCACTGAAAACTATCGTCGGCCCGGCGAGCTATGCCGATTATCCCTGGACAGCCTTGTTCGATCCCTTGGGCATCCGTCACGCGACCTGGGAAACCGACGCCAGCGGCACGTTTGTCGGTTCGTCTTATGCTTATCTCACGGCTAGGGACCTGGCGCGTGTCGGCCTGTTGATGCAACGGGATGGCCGTTGGGGCGATCGACAATTGATTCCCAAGGATTGGATTGCGTTCAACCGCGAGCCGTTTACCCGCTTCCAGGCCGGTCAGGACGAAGCCGTGCCCGGCGGACACTGGTGGCTCAATCGCGCCGCTGACCGAACGATCCGCCCGTGGCCGGACGCGCCACCGGATACCTTCGCCGCTCTTGGGCATTGGGGCCAGGCGCTGTACATCATTCCGAGCGCCCGGTTGGTGATCGTGCGCTACGGCGACGATCGCGACGGAAGCTATCGTCACAACGAATTGCTCAAGCGCGCCATGGCGGCTTTCGCCGGGACGGTGCAGCCATGATGCGCAAAGTGTCGCTTACCTTGATGGCGGTGCTGCTGGTTGCTCTGTTCGGTTGGGTCTGGCAGGAGCGGGTGGCGTTGCGCGCGTTTCCCGGCATCATCAGCGCCTATACCGCCAAGGAATATTGTTCGTGCCGCTATGTGATGCAGCAACCGGCCGAATATTGCCGGGGTTATGTGAAGCAGTCGGTGCCCACCTACGATTTTCTCGACACACCTGAAGCCAAGCGCATCACCGTCAGCGGCTTGGGGCGCAGCCACAGTGCGCGGTGGATGGGAGAGCGACAGGGGTGTCGGTTGGAGTAATCCAGAAACGACGCGAACCCTGTGGCGAGGGGATTTATCCCCGCCGGGCTGCGTAGCGGCCCTATAGCTGAACTAAGTTTCTCCCTAATGCAATGCTTCGCCTGTTTTGGGGTTGCGGCGCAACCCAGCGGGGATAAATCCCCTCGCCACGAAAGCTGGGCGATTTCTGGTTGTTGTTGCTACAGACAGTTTGCAAGCGCCCTCGGCCCGGTTAAGGTTCGCCACAGGTTTATCTGCCCCCCGAGTCTGTATGTTCAAGCGGTCTTTCTCCCACGTTGTCACCACCTTGCTGCTGGCCTGCGCCGCGCTGCCGGCCGAGGCCGATTGGTATCTGGACGGCGAGTCGTCGCGGCTCTCTTTTATCAGCAGCAAAAACGGCAATGTCTCCGAGGTCCAGCGTTTCCTCGTGCTGCACGGCCAGGTCCAGCCCAAGGGCCTTGCGCGATTGGAGGTCGAACTCGAATCCATCAACAGCGGCATTCCCCTGCGGGACGAGCGCATGCGCGCCGAGTTGTTTGAAATCAAGCAGTTCGCCGAGGCCACCATCACTGCGCAGCTCGACCTGATACCGATCCAGGATTTGGCCAATGGCGCGCAACTGGAACTGCGCCTGCCGGTGACGGTGGATTTGCATGGCAAGCAGCACGAATACAACGTTCAACTGCTGGCGACGCGCCTGGACGAGCGTCGCTTCCAGGTCGTGACCCTGGAGCCAGTCGTGCTCAACGCAGCGGATTTCGATCTGGCGCCGGGTTTGGAAACGCTTCGAACATTAGCCGGATTGTCGGCCATCAGCCTGTCGGTGCCGGTGAATGCGGTACTGATCTTCACGGCGCGCTGACATGAGCGGCCCGGTATTCCCTTGGCGCGAAGGCAATCGCTTCGAGCTGTTGATCGACGGTCCGCAGTTTTTCCCGCGCATGCTGGTGGAGATTGCCCGCGCCCAGGAACAGGTCGAACTGGAGTTGTACCTGGTGGAGGCGGGCGCTTGCGCCGAGGCGATGGTCCAGGCCCTCGTCCAGGCCGCCGAACGTGGCGTTCGCGTGCGCTGCCTGTTCGACGACTATGGCAGCCTGGCGTTTACCCTGGGCCTGCGCAATCGCCTGGTCCAGGCGGGTGTGGAACTGCGTTTCTACAATCGCCTGAGTTGGCGCCGCTGGGTGCGCAATCTCTACCGCGATCACCGCAAGCTCCTGCTGGTCGACCAACGCTTGGCGGTGGTCGGTGGCACCGGGGTGACCGATGAGTTCTGGAACCCCTTGGATGACCACAGTGACTGGCATGAAGTGATGGTGGAAATCGTCGGTCCGCTGGTGCTCGATTGGCAGTTGCTGTTCGACCGCCAATGGCTCGCCAACCGTCATCGACGGGCCTGGAAACCGGCGTCCAATTTTGGCCTGCCGCGCCTGCCTCGGGTTCCGCCGGTGGGCGAGGGCATGGGCCGGGTGGCGTATGCCGACGCTCGCCAGCACCGCGACATCCTGCAGTCACTGTCCCGGGCATTGAACAGCGGCCAGAAACGCATCTGGATGGCTACGCCGTATTTCCTGCCGACCTGGAACGTGCGCCGCTCGCTGCGCAAGGCCGCCGCGCGGGGCATCGATGTGCGCCTGCTGCTGACCGGCCCGCGCACCGATCATCCGTCCGTGCGTTACGCCGGCCATCGCTATTACCCGCGCCTGCTCAAGGCCGGGGTGAAAATCTACGAATACCAACCCTGCTTCCTGCACTTGAAAATGGTGCTGGTGGACGATTGGGTCAGCATCGGCTCGTGCAATTTCGATCACTGGAACCTGCGCTTCAACCTCGAAGCCAATCTGGAGGCGCTGGACTCCGGATTGAGCAAGGCCGTGGCGGCCAGTTTTGAACGGGACTTCGAGCAGAGCCTGCAGATGAGCCTCGACGCCTGGCAGCGCCGGCCATTATGGAAGCGGTTCAAGCAAAGGGTGTGGGGATTGGTGGATCGGGTGGTGGTGAACTTGTTGGATCGGCGGGGCTAACCATCCACCGCAAAACCAATGTGGGAGCGAGCTTGCTCGCGATGGCGGCCTGACAGTCGATGATGCGGTGACTGATGAGGCCTCATCGCGAGCAAGCTCGCTCCCACAGGGTATTTCAGTGTTGCTGGATCAGAGCAACTCAAAGCTCTGTTGCTTCACATCCTGGGAATCCAGGCCGATCTGCACGTTGAATTTGCCCGGTTCCGCGGCGTACTTGAGCTGGGCGTTGAAGAACTTCAGGTCGTCTTCGGTGATGTCGAAGTGGATGACCTTCTTCTCGCCGGCCTTGAGCATCACCTTGCGGAAGTTTTTCAATTCCTTCACCGGACGGATGATCGAGCCGGTCACGTCCTGGATATACAGCTGCACCACGGTTTCGCCGTCACGGTCGCCGGTGTTTTCCAGGGTGATGCTCGCATCCAGCTTGCCGGTCTTGTTCAGCGTGGTGGACGACAGGGCCATGTCCGACAGGCTGAACGTCGTGTAGCTCAGGCCATAGCCGAACGGGTAGAGCGGGCCGGTGGTGTCGTCGAAGTACTGCGAGGTGTAGTTGCCTGGTTTGCCCGGTGTGAACGGCCGACCGATGCTCAGGTGGTTGTAGTAGGTAGGAATCTGCCCGACGGAGCGTGGGAAGGTGATCGGCAACTTGCCCGAAGGGTTGTAGTCACCAAACAGCACGTCCGCGATGGCATTGCCGCCTTCGGTGCCGCTGAACCAGGTTTCCAGGATCGCATCGGCCTGCTGTTTTTCTTCCAGCAGCGACAGCGGACGGCCATTCATCAGCACCAACACCAACGGCTTGCCGGTGGCCTTCAGTGCCTTGATCAGTTCGCGCTGGCTGGCCGGGATATTCAGTTCAGTGCGGCTCGACGATTCATGGGACATGCCACGGGACTCGCCCACGGCGGCCACGACCACGTCCGCTTCCTTGGCGGCTTTAACCGCTTCATCGATCAATACCTGGGCCGGACGCGGGTCGTCCACGACTTCAGGGGCGTCGAAGTTGAGGAAGTTCAGGTAGTCGAGCACTTTCTTGTCGCCGGTGATATTGGCACCACGGGCATAGATCAGCTTCGACTCACCGCCCAGGGCCCGGGCCATGCCGTCGTACACGGTGACCGACAGCGCCGGACGCCCGGCGGCGGCCCAACTGCCCATCATGTCGATCGGCGCCTTGGCCAGCGGGCCGACCAAGGCGATCTTCGCGGTTTTCTTCAGGGGCAGGGTCTGGTTGCGGTTTTCCAGCAGCACCAGGCTGCGGCGCGCCACGTCGCGGGCATCGGCGCGGTGCATGCGGCTGTCGGCGTAGACGTCGGCGGGGTCATCCTCGGCCTTGCCGATACGCAGGTACGGGTCCTTGAACAGGCCCATGTCGTACTTGGCGGCCAGTACTTCGCGGACCGCATTGTCGATGTCGCTCTGCTCGATCTCGCCAGCCTTGAGCAGGCCGGGCAGCTCCTTGCCGTAGAGCGAGTCGTTCATGCTCATGTCGATGCCGGCCTTGATCGCCAGTTTGGCCGCTTCGCGACCGTCCCGGGCGACGCCATGCTTGATCAACTCGAAAATCGCGCCGTGGTCGCTGACGGCCAGGCCCTTGAAACCCCATTCCTTGCGCAACAGATCGTTCATCAGCCAGGTGTTGGCGGTGGCCGGTACGCCGTTGATGGAGTTCAGCGCGACCATCACGCCGCCTGCGCCAGCGTCGATGGCGGCGCGGTAGGGCGGCAGGTAGTCCTGGTACATTTTCACCGGGCTCATGTCCACGGTGTTGTAGTCCCGACCGCCTTCCACGGCGCCATACAGGGCGAAGTGCTTGACGCTGGCCATGATGCTGTCGGCTGCGTTCGCACCGCTGCCCTGGAACGCCTTGACCATCACCCCAGCAATGCGCGACACCAGGTAGGTGTCTTCGCCGAAGCCTTCCGAGGTACGGCCCCAGCGTGGGTCACGGGAAATATCGACCATCGGTGCGAAGGTAATGTCGAGGCTGTCGGCCGCCGCTTCCTTGGCTGCGATGCGGCCGGAGCGGTAGATGGCATCCATGTCCCAGCTCGAGGCCAGGGCCAGGGGAATCGGGAAAATCGTGCGATGGCCATGGATCACGTCATAGGCGAAGAACATCGGGATCTTCAGCCGGCTGCGCATGGCCGCGTCCTGCATCGGACGGTTTTCATCGCGGGTAATGGAGTTGAACGTGCCGCCGATGTTGCCGGCGGCGATCTCCTTGCGGATCATCTCCCGGGGCATCTCCGGGCCGATGCTGATCAGGCGCAGTTGGCCGATCTTTTCCTGAAGGGTCATCTGTTTCATCAGGTTGCTGATGAAAGCGTCCTTGTTCTCTATGGGGGCTGGCGGGTTGTCGGCTAATACGGATTGACTGGCCAGGGTGACAAACAGGCCCAGCAAACACAGCTTCTTCATGAATAGTTTTCTCGCAAGCCTAAAGGGCGGTGATCAGTACACGCCGGTCAGCCTAAATGTGAGGAGCGGCTATTGTTGTTCGGGTGTTATCCAATTAAATGCAGCACACTTTCGAACCTGTGGCGATGAACTTAGTTTCGCACCGCGCATCTTTTAGCCCATAGACCCGATTCGATCCAGTGCGGCGGCGATTATGCCCCAGACACCGGCAAGATAGGTGGCGGTGTTTTGTTAATGCAATGCAACGGAGAGCTTCACCTGATGAATCCACGACTGAACCACCGCAGCGGCCTGCAACTGCTGGCCCTGATGCTGTTCACTACACTGCTGGCCGGTTGCGGCATCAACAACATCCCGACCCTGGACGAACAGGCCAAGGCGGCCTGGGGCCAGGTGCAGAACCAGTACCAGCGCCGCGCCGACCTGATTCCCAACCTGGTGGAAACCGTCAAGGGTTATGCCCAGCATGAGCAGGAAACCCTGACCGCAGTGATCGAAGCGCGGGCCAAGGCCACTTCGATCCAGGTCGATGCCAGCACTCTGGACAATCCGGAAAAACTCAAGCAGTTCCAGCAAGCCCAGGATCAGTTGAGCGGCGCATTGAGCCGCTTGATGGTGGTGTCCGAGCGCTACCCGGACTTGAAGGCCAACCAGAACTTCCTGGCCTTGCAGTCGCAGCTCGAAGGCACCGAGAACCGCATCGCCGTGGCCCGTCGCGACTTCATCCTGGCGGTGCAGAAATACAACACCGAAATCCGCACCTTCCCCGGTCGCCTGTGGCACAGCGTGATGTACAGCGACTTGCCGATCCGCGAGACCTTCGAGGCCACCAGCCCGAATGCCGAAAAAGCGCCTGAAGTGAAGTTTTGAAAAAACTGTGGGAGCGAGCTTGCTCGCGATGGCGGCCGCACATCCAACATTGATGCAAACTGATCCACCGCTATCGCGAGCAAGCTCGCTCCCACACAGGAGTTCTGATGCGAGTGTTGAAATTTGGCCTGGTGCTGTTGCTCTGGGTCTTTGCCATCACGGCCCAGGCCGAATTGAGCTTCCCGGCATTGACCGGGCGGGTGGTGGACTCCGCCCAACTGCTCGACCCGTCGGTCCGCGCGCAACTCGATGGGCAACTCAAGGCCCATGAACAGGCCACCGGCGAACAGGTGGTCGTCGTCACGCTGGCCAACCTCCAGGGCGCCAGCATCGAAGACTTCGGCTATCAATTGGGCCGCCACTGGGGCATCGGGCAGAAAGACAAAAACAACGGCGCGCTGCTGATCGTCGCCCGCGATGATCGTAAACTGCGCATCGAAGTGGGTTATGGCCTGGAGGATCGTCTGACTGATGCCCAGAGTTCGGTGATCATCAACCAGGTAATCACCCCGGCGTTCAAGACGGGCAATTTCAACAAGGGCATCAGTGACGGCGTGGCGGCGATGCTCGTGGTCCTGGGCGGCAGTTCCCTCGATGAACCGGCAGCCGCGTACAACGCGGGTGAGCAGGACGAGAGGGATTTCGTCGAGCGCCATCCGGGGCTGTTCATCTTCCTGGCGATGCTTTTCATCCTGACGATATTCGTCTGCCAAGTGCTCGGTATCCTGCCCAGCGGCGGCGGTTCCGGTGGTAGCAGTTACAGAAGCGGCGGTGGTGGCTTCGGTGGCAGCGGAGGCGGTGGCTTCAGCGGTGGTGGCGGCAGTTTCGGGGGCGGCGGTTCGTCGGGCGGCTGGTGAGAACAATAATGAGCGGGCTTTTTCAAACATGGCATTACTGACTGAACACGAACAACGCAAAGTGGCCGAGGCCATCGCCCGGGTCGAGCGCGACACCGACGCCGAGCTGGTCACGGTGCTTGCCGCCCGCGCTGATGACTACGCCTACATCCCGTTGCTCTGGGCCAGCCTGCTGGCACTGGTGGTCCCCGGCGCCTTGCAGTACCTGACAGGTTGGCTGACCCTGCACAGTCTGCTGTGGGTGCAGTGGGCCAGTTTCATCGTGCTGTGCCTGGTGTTTCGCATGCCTGGCATCACCACGCACCTGATCCCTCGCTCCGTACGCCACTGGCGGGCTTCCAACCTGGCGCGCCGGCAATTTCTCGAACAGAACCTGCACCACACCGTGGGCAGCACCGGCATGCTGATCTTCGTCTGCGAGGCCGAGCGCTATGTGGAGATTTTGGTGGACGAGGGCATTTCCAAGCGACTCGACAATACACATTGGGATGCGATTGTCGCGGTGTTCACCCAGCAGGTTCGCCAAGGCCAGACGTTGCAGGGTTTTGTGACGTGCATCGAGGCTTGCGGCGAATTGCTCAAGGAGCACGTACCGGTGACCCATGCGCGTAATGAGTTGCCGAATCGGTTGGTGGTGTTGGGCTGAGTGTCTGCCGGACACCGTTGTGGCGAGGGGATTTATCCCCGTTGGGGGCGTAGCCCCCTTTAGCCGACAGCCGGTTATGGGTCGAGATCTGTTGTCTGATTTGGGTCTGCTGCGCAGCCCAACGGGGATAAATCCCCTCGCCACAGGAAATTCCCCGTGCCCTGGCACCCCATCCCCCCTAAAATACCCGCCATTCCCGATCCGCCCGCCCCGAGGCCGCTTGTCCATGTCCGTCACTGCAACTCCCGCCCGTCCCGCGCCGGATCACCACGCCCAGTTCATCGCGCTGCTGCAAGCCAATCTCGAGCAGAACGCGTTCATCAAGCTGGTGCTGGCCAAGTACGTCGGTGACGAAACCGATCTGCAGCGGCTGATCATCAAGCAGCTCACGGTCAAGGATCAGCCTTGCCTGTCCTTCGTCTATCGCTACAAGACCCGCGACATCACCAAGAATTTCCCGCTGGCCGAAGGCGTGGATACCATCGCCGCGCTGTTGCCGGCTTCGTTCAAGAACGCGCATCTGCTGGCGATCACCGACGAGGCGCAATTGGAGTACAGCAAGAAGGGCAAGAGCTCGCTGTTCAAGAGCAAGCCCCAGCAATTGCGGGAGGTGCCATCGACCGAGCACAACCGCGAGAAGAACCGCTTCCTCGACTTGAGCCGGCCATTCCTGGCTGACCTGGGCGTGACTAACCACAAGCACGAACTGATTCCGGCGATGTCGCGCAAATGGAAGCAGATCAACAAGTTCATCGAGGTCTTCAGCCATGCACTGACGTCTTCGCCGCTGGCCCTGGACAAGCCGGTGCGGGTCTCGGACTTCGGCTCGGGCAAGGGCTACCTGACCTTCGCCATCCACGATTACCTGCGCAACACCTTGCAGGCCGAAGGCGTGGTGACCGGGGTCGAGTTGCGCGAAGACATGGTCAAGCTGTGCAACGAAGCCGCCGCGCGGCTTGAGCACCCGGGCCTGAGCTTCCAGCATGGCGACGTGCGCAGCGTGGCGCCGAGCGCGGTGGATGTGATGATCGCCTTGCACGCCTGTGACATTGCCACCGACTACGCCATCCACATGGGCATCCGCTCGGGCGCCTCGATCATCATGTGCTCGCCGTGCTGCCACAAACAGATCCGCCTGCAGATCCAGAGCCCGGCGCTGCTCAAGCCGATGTTGCAGTACGGCTTGCACCTGGGCCAGCAGGCGGAAATGGTCACTGACAGCTTGCGGGCGTTGTTCCTCGAAGCCTGCGGCTACGAGACCAAGGTGTTCGAGTTCATTTCCCTGGATCACACCAACAAGAACAAGATGATCCTCGCGGTCAAGCGTGCCGAACCGGCGGATCCCGCCGAACTGCTCGCCAGGATCGAAGAACTCAAGGCGTTCTATCACATCACCGAGCACTGCCTCGAAACGCTGCTGCGGGCGGATGGCTACCTTGCCGCACAGCACTGACCTCTTGTGGGAGCGAGCTTGCTCGCGATGAAACGACAACGCGGTGTGCCTGAAACACCGCATCGCCTGAATCGCGAGCAAGCTCGCTCCCACGAGGGGCAGAGGTACAGCCCGTCAGGTAATCAGCGCTTATCCCTCACCTACCGATGTACCGGTCTACCTTTAATGCGTCCACCCTCACGCATTCCAAAGGAGCCCAGTCCATGGCCGCAAAGAAAATCCTCATGCTGGTCGGCGATTACGTCGAAGATTATGAAGTCATGGTGCCGTTCCAGGCGTTGCAGATGATCGGCCACACGGTGCATGCCGTGTGCCCGGATAAAACGGCTGGCCAGACCGTCCGCACCGCGATCCATGATTTCGAGGGCGACCAGACCTACAGCGAAAAACCGGGGCATTTGTTTGCCCTCAACCATGACTTCGCCAAGGTCCTGGCCGCCGATTACGATGCGCTGCTGGTGCCGGGCGGTCGCGCTCCGGAATACCTGCGCCTGAATGAAGAGGTCCTGCAACTGGTGCGTGATTTCGATCTGGCCGGCAAGCCGATCGCCGCGGTGTGCCACGGTGCGCAATTGCTCGCGGCGGCGGGCATCCTGGAAGGCCGCGAGTGCAGCGCCTATCCGGCGTGTGCCCCGGAGGTGCGCTTGGCCGGCGGGACTTTCATCGATATTCCGGTAACCGAAGGTCACGTCCAGGGCAACCTGGCCACGGCACCGGCCTGGCCGGCGCATCCGAACTGGTTGGCGGGGTTCCTGACGTTGCTGGGCACGGCGATTACCCTGTAGACGTCACCGGGAGACTACACCTCAACCGGCACTGCCAGCTTCGGATCGCCCAGCGGATGACTCTTGGCATCGAAGAAGCGCAGCTCAATGTCCAGGCCTTGGAATAGCTTGGCGTAATGCCGTTTCTGGTGCTGGATAAAAGCCTGGCTGCGCGGATAGATCGAGATGGCCAAGGTTCTCGGCGCGGCCTGGCGCAGGGCATCAACGATGTGGCTGTCCTGCTCGCCCAGGGCGTGGCCGAACAGGCACAGGTTGTCGCCGTGCTGCAGCAACTGGTCGTAGCAGAACGACAAGTAGTCACTGCTGCGGATGGTCTTGAGTTTGTCCTGGCTCGGGCCTTCGTTGATGAACAGTGGGACATCATCGAGGGTCTTGAGGGTGTTGTTGATCGCGAAACTGCCCAGCAAGGTGCCCTCGGTGGAGGTGAGCTTGCGTGCCGTGCCGTCCTGGTTGCGCACCAGGTGCAAGCCACCGTGCAAGTACAGCAGGCATGGTTTATCCGTGTTGGCCTGGCTCAGGTCGAAGCTGTGATCGGCTCCCAGGAACAGGTCGGTGACGGTGTCGGGAGCGTGCTGGATCGCCCAGTAGCTCAGCAAATCGTAGTTGGTCGTGAACACCGTGCGGTAGCGGCCCAGTTCCTGGTTGAGACGTTGCAGGGTCGACGCTTGCACCAGTCGCCAGGGGATGTGCATGGCGTGCACGGCGTTGATCAACGCTTCCTTGATCGCGTAGTAGCGATTGCGCGGCGCGGCGGAGCTCACCGCCAGGGCCTTGTTGACCCGGCTGGTGGTTTTCAGCGCACCCAGCACCTGCTCGAAACTGCGGGTCTGCAGCGCATCGAACACGCTCAGCTCCGACGGACTGAGGGGTTTTTCCTCGACGGTACGGGCGTTTTCGAACAACGAGTCATAGCCGAAATCGTCCCACACGGCGCGGCTGGCGCCGTTGCCTACCAACAGGCCGCTGAAGGCCGTGTCGGCGCGCAAGGTCTCCCAATCTTCGAGCCGGGCGTCGTATTCCTGGAAATCGGTCATTGCGAAAGTCATCTCAAAACGTGGCAAAGGCAGGGCGTGACTTTATCACGACCCAGTCTTGAGCCAGATCAAGATACGTTGTGACCAGTCGGTCAATCCTGTACGCCCCTGCCGATCCGGCCTCTTTCAGGAGCGTGTCCCCATGAGCAGCACTTTTTTCATTCCCGCCGTGAACATCATGGGCCTGGGTTGCCTCGACGAGGCGATGACCGCCATCCGCAACTACGGCTTTCGCAAGGCACTGATCGTCACCGACGCGGGGTTGGCGAAGGCCGGCGTGGCCTCCAAGGTGGCCGAGTTGCTGGCATTACAGGATGTCGACGCGGTGATCTACGACGGTGCCAAGCCCAACCCGAGCATCGCCAACGTTGAACTCGGGCTCGGCTTGCTGAAGGAAAGCCGCTGCGATTTCATCGTGTCGCTGGGTGGTGGCTCTCCCCATGATTGCGCCAAGGGCATCGCGTTGTGCGCGACCAATGGCGGGCAGATCCGCGACTACGAAGGCGTCGACCGCTCCAGCAAGCCGCAACTGCCGCTGATCGCCATCAACACCACGGCAGGCACCGCCAGTGAAATGACCCGTTTCTGCATCATCACGGACGAGACGCGTCATGTGAAAATGGCCATCGTCGACCGCAACGTCACGCCGCTGATGTCGGTCAACGACCCGGCCCTCATGGTGGCGATGCCAAAAGGATTGACCGCCGCGACCGGCATGGATGCGCTGACCCATGCGATCGAGGCTTATGTCTCCACCGCCGCCACGCCCATCACCGACGCCTGCGCCCTCAAAGCGATTACCTTGATCAGCAACAACCTGCGCCTGGCCGTGCGTGACGGCAATGACTTGGCCGCACGGGAGAACATGGCTTACGCGCAGTTTCTGGCGGGGATGGCATTCAACAATGCTTCGCTGGGTTTCGTGCATGCGATGGCGCATCAGTTGGGCGGCTTCTATGACTTGCCCCATGGCGTGTGCAACGCCGTGTTGCTGCCCCATGTGCAGAGTTTCAATGCCGCGGTCTGTGCCGTCCGGCTGACGGACGTAGCCCATGCCATGGGGGCCGATATTCGTGGGTTCAGCCCTGAAGAAGGTGCGCAATCCGCCATCGCGGCGATTCGCAGCCTGGCCGTGGATGTGGACATTCCAGCGGGCTTGCGTGAGCTGGGCGTGCGCCTCAATGACGTGCCGGTACTCGCCGCCAACGCCTTGAAGGATGCCTGCGGCCTGACCAACCCGCGAGCGGCGGACCAGCGCCAGATCGAGGAAATTTTCCGCGGCGCGTTCTAAGTGGCCCGAGGCGGCATGAACCTGACGCACAACATCGCCGCCATCGCCAACAGCGTGCACAACAGCGCCAATGGCCAGGCCTGTTGACTCAACAACAGGCTGGCCAAGGCGCCGATCGCGGAGGCCATCAACTGGTGCAGGAAACCGCTCAGTGCCATGGCGTATGCGCCGGCGACTGGCGAGCCCTCGTTCGCCAATGACAGGCTGATGGGGTAGTTCAACGACTGGCCGAACACCGCGAAGCAGTACGGGAGCCAGAACAGCGGGGCAACACTGCCCAATGCAATGCTTCCCGCCAGCATGGTCACGCTGCCGCCCAGCACGAGCGCGATGCCCCAGCCCATCAGTCGACGCTGGCCGGTGCGTAGCACGAATGCATTCACCGCCAACGCGCCGAGCAGGTACGCCGCGCTGATCGGCCAGCCCAACAGGCCGTATTCGATGGCGGACCAATGGAAACTTTCCTGCAGGATCAGCGGCGCACCGGTGTTGAAGGCGATGATCACGCCATACCCCAGCCCACCTGCCAGTGCAGGTAGCAGAAAACCGCGATGCCTGACGATTTGGCCGTACACGTGCCACGCCGATTGCCCACTGTTTACTTCGGTCAATATCGGAAACCGGGCCCTGGACACCGCCGCTGCCATCACCAGGCTGACCGCACCCAAGCCCAGGAAAATCGCCTCCCACCCGAACGCGAGCTGGATCAACGAACCGAGGTACTGGCCGATGCCGAGGGCAACCACGAAGGCGATCGATATCCACGACAGCGCCTTGGCCAGCACGTCGCCGCTGAACGTGTCGCGGATCAACACCCGCGCCATCACCGAAATACCGCTGGCACCGATGCCCTGGATCAACCTGAACGTCAAGAACGCTTCCAGTGACGTGCCCAACGGCAAGGCCAGGTTGCCCAGGCCGTACAGGACCAATGCCGCAAGCAAGACGGGTTTGCGCCCGAGCCGCTGGCTCAGGCTGCCCCATGACAGCATGGGCAGCGCCATGCCGATCAGGTAGACCGACAATCCCCACGACACCTGGGCCGCATTGGCCTTGAGGTCCAGGGCAATGTCAGGCACGGCCGGCAGGTAGATGCTCATGCCCAGTTGTGCGAGGAAAACGGTGGCGCAGGTGACGATCAGGGTTGTGCGGTTGTTCATCAAGGGCTCGATTCAAGGGCGAGTGTCGCGCCCGTGGGCCAACAGCAGGTCAATGACCTGCTCGCAGAACGAACGGATCACCTCAGGCGTCATGTCGGCACGCAGGGTGATCCGGATCGCGGCTTTGTCTTGTGGCACCACGGGGAAAAAGACCGCTGAGGTGAAATACCCCAGTTCGGCGAGTTCAACCGCGAGACGCGTGGCCAGGACCGCCTCGCCGCAGTGCACCAGGCGAATCGCCATGGGGCTGGCGTACTGTTCGGTGCGGATAAGGCTGTCGAACAGCCGGATATTAGCTTGCAAACGCTCCTGCAACGAACTGAATTCGGGACTGCGGTGCAAGCGGATCGAGGCCATGCCTGCGCCGATAGCGGCCGAATTCAGGCTTTGCGACCAATTGCTTGGGCCGCCGTAACGTTGCACCAGGGTCTTGTGCCGTTCACTGCCAAACATGGCCAGTCCACCGCTGGCACCGAATGATTTGGCCAGCGAGGCGACAATCAGGGTGCGTTCGTCCACCGCCTGGATTCGCGATCGCACCAGGCCAATGCCGGAGGGCCCCACGGCGGACAACGCATGGGAATCGTCCAGATAAAGGAACAGGCCATGGCGCTGCTTGAGACACATCAGGCTATCCAGGTCCGCCATGCCGCCCATGCTGTAGGCGCTGTCCGCCACGTAGGTCACGTTAGCGTGGCGTTTGCACACGTCTTCGAGGAAGTCCATGTCGTTGTGTGGGCAGGTGATGACCTGGGTTTCATCCGCACAGGCGGCCTTGATATGGTTCATCGAGTAATGGGCCTGCTTGTCGAAGACCATGACCGGTGGTCGATTGCCGGTCAAGGCACCGCTGGCCAGCAACGGCAGTATTCCCGAGCTCGCTGCGCTGCAAGACAATGCACTGAGGCAACTGGCGCCGAACAACTCCGACAGTTGGCTTTCGTATTGGTCGAGGATTTCCAGCTTGCAGCGATTTTTCGAGTTGGCAACGCGCAGGGTTCCGGCTTCCCATAGCGCCGTCATGGCTCCATCCAGCAAGGCGGGGTGATAATCCAGGCCCAGGTAGGATGTCGTACAGAAGTGGTGGAAGGTCCGACCATGCTGGTCGACCAGCACATTGGGGCTCTCGATGTGCACATTCAATCCGGCGGCTTTTCCGGTGTCGGCGTTCTGCCAGTCCTGGTCCGCCAGGGAAATCACCTTGCGATAGTTGCTGAAGCGATGGGGTGGTAGCGCAGTCTGGTTCATGGTTCGAGTACATTCCTTGGTGATGCGTTGCTGTCCGTGGGTGTTTCACTTTGTGTGTATGTCGAGACTTTACAGACTGCTGGGCAGGGCTTTGAATCGGCTGTTTCCGGTGTATTTGAGAGTGATCGGAGAGTTCTACGTAGGACCTTGCCTAGGGAGATGGACGGGAAATCCATTTGCGGCGTGGGAGTAGGGTTTCGACCCGTGAATTTGCTGCGTTTGCTACCCTGCGCGCGTGGTCAACCCATTGAATATGGATTTCGCTTCGGTCTTGTCCATCGCGTGTTGGCAAAATGATGTCAATTTTCCAAGGGCGGTCCCATTGCCTGCGCTATCCTCATCGGTAATGTGGGTATACGTGGTTGCGCATGTCTGCAGGGCGGCGCGGATTGACGGATGCCCGGTTCTCCCATGGCTGTATCACCCGGATGGCTTACCGCGTCATGGATACTCGAAATCCCGCGCCGCTGGCCAGTTACCTCGATTTGTTGCTGGACGCCGTATGTGCCGTCGACGCCCAAGGCTGTTTCGTGTTCGTCAGTGCGGCGTGCGAGCGCATTCTGGGCTACACGCCACAGGAGCTGATCGGCCGGCGAATGATCGACCTGGTGCATCCCGCCGACCGCCAGCGGACCCTCGACGCTGCGCGGGAAATCATGGAGGGCGAGCCTAAGCTCAATTTCGAGAACCGCTACCTGCGCAAGGACGGTGGCGTGGTGCATATCCTGTGGTCGGCCCGCTGGTCGGAGGCTGACCAACTGCGCATCGCGGTGGCGCGTGACATCACCGAGCGCAAGCAGGCGGAGTCCCGTCAGGCGGCGTTGTATGCGATCTCCGAGGCAGCCCATGCCGCCGCCGACCTGCTGGCCTTGCTCAAGCGCGTCCACCTGATCATCGGCGAGTGGCTACCGGCGCTGAATTTTTCGGTGGCGCTGTATGACGAGCAATGCGAGCAGATCGACTTTGCGTATCACGTCGACGATCGAGAGCGACAACCCGAATTGCCCGGTACGATGATCGGACGCTTGTGCGCCGAAGTCATCCGCAGTGGTCAGCCGATCCTGCTCACCCCCGGTTGCAGTGCCTTGCCCGCGGAGTTCCATGACCTAGTGTCGACGCCGCAATCGCCTTGTTGGCTGGGCGTGCCGCTGAATTCGCAGAACGGTACGATCGGTGCCTTGATCGTCAAGAGTGCCCCGGACAGCGAACGCTACACCGAACAAGACAAGGAATTGCTGCAATACGTCTGTGCGCAGATCACCCTCGCCATCGAGCGCCAGCAATTGCACGCCCGGTTGCAGCACATGGCGCAGTACGACCAACTGACCCAGGTGCCCAATCGCGAGCTGCTGCGCGAGCGGTTCAAGGCTGCGCTGGCCACGGCCCGTGCCGCGTCGGGGCGGATGGCCTTGCTGTATATCGACCTGGATCGTTTCAAGCAGGTCAACGACACCTATGGCCACGGCGTTGGCGACATGTTGTTGCAAGCGGTGGCGAGTCGGCTCAGGGGCTGCATTCGCGAAACCGACACCGTCGCGCGCATCGGCGGTGATGAATTTGTCGTCTTGTTGCACAGCATCCAGAACGTCACAGACGCCGAGCGGGTGCAGGCAAAAATCCGCCGTGCATTGGCTGAGCCGCTGCGGCTGGATGGCCACTGCCTGAGTATCGAACCGAGCATCGGCGTGGCCTGCTTTCCCGACCATGGCACCGAAGACATCACCCTGTTCCGCCACGCCGACGAGGCGATGTACGCCGCCAAGCGTCACAACCACCGAGCCTTCGGCATCTGAGTCCGCGCCACCGTTCGTCGTGGCATTCGTGTGTTTTTCAAACCTTGAGACTTGGGCCATTTCCAATGAAATACGGGGCATGCGTGCCCGTCATTTCTTGCAATACGGAGGGCCGGGCCATGCGCGGATCTAGCAACATTTATCCGGGAAACGTCGTCCACGATCGAACGAAGGTGTCCGAAGCAGGTCGCAAAAGTGGGAGAACCACCATCGCGAGCGTCGATAAAAGCCCGCTGAAGGCCGAGATTGGCCGCAAGCCGGGTCGCACGTCTCGCTGAATACCCAACGGTGGTTCTGATTTCTGCGACGGAAATTGCGTCGCGACTTTATTTCAGAGGAGGGCGCGACCATGAGCCGGATGGCCACCTTTTTACGCACCACCAGTGTTGTCGTGCTGATGGGCCTGGGTGCCAACAGTGCCTGGGCCCAGTCACCTGTCGAATTCATCAACGATGCATCCGCCAAAGGCATGGCCGACATCGAGGCCAGCCGTGAGGCGCATTCGAAAGCGGAGTCACGGGAGGTCAAGGACTATACCATCATGGTGATCAACGACCGCACCACCGCCAACCAACATTTGGCGAAAATCGCCAAGAAGCTCGACTTGCCTGTCGCGCCACGGGAAGAGGTGGCGGACAAGGCCAAGACCCTGATGCCGCAGGTGGCCGAGGGCGAGTCGTTCGAAGCGGCTTATGCCGCCAGCCAGGTCAAGGCCACTGAAGAAGCCATCGAGCAGATCCAGCAGCAGGCCCAGACCACCGACGTGCCGGAGATCAAGGCGTTCGCTGATGAAACGCTGCCCAAGCTGCAAACCCATCTCGAGATGGCCAGGGCGTTGCAGGCCAGCCGCTGATCCACTGCACCGACTTATGTCCAGGACCGGGGCGCCAACGTCCCGGCTCGTTTTGCCCGCAAGAAAGGAGAACCTCGATGTCTACACGCCGAGAACCCAACCAATACGCGATGCAGAATCCGCTGACCCAATACCCGCGTCCGGAATTTCCGGACCAGCCGCAGTCCCCGCCGGGCATCGACCAGGACATGCTGCCGCAACCCGATCATGGCGAAAAATCCTATCAAGGCTTCGGCCGCCTGGAAGGGCGCAAGGCACTGATCACCGGCGGTGACTCCGGGATCGGTCGCGCCGCCGCCATCGCCTACGCCCGGGAAGGCGCCGATGTCGCGATCAATTACCTGCCCAGCGAAGAGCGCGACGCCCAGCAAGTCATCGAACTGATCAAGGCTGAGGGCCGCAAGGCCATCGCCATCCCTGGCGACCTCAAGGATGAAGCGTTCTGTGCGCAAATGGTCAAGATGGCGCAACAGCAACTCGACGGCCTGGATATCCTGGTCAATGTCGCCGGTAAGCAGGAGGCGCAAAAAGACATCGCCGATATCACCACCGCGCAGTTCGACGACACCATGAAAACCAACATCTATGCGATGTTCTGGATCTGCAAGACTGCGGTGCCACTGATGCCGGCCGGTGCGACCATCATTAATACGGCGTCGATCCAATCCTACGATCCGTCCGCGACGCTGCTGGACTACGCCACCACCAAGGCGGCGATCGTGGCGTTCACCAAGGCGTTGGCCGGGCAAGTCATCAGCAAGGGCATCCGTGTCAATGCAGTTGCGCCGGGGCCGATCTGGACCGTGCTGCAACCCAGCGGGGGACAACCACGGGAAAAGATTCCTACGTTTGGCTCCCAGGTTCCGATGAAACGTCCCGGACAGCCTGCGGAATGCGCGCCGCTTTATGTGCTGCTTGCATCGCAAGAGTCGAGTTATATCACCGGGGAAGTGTTTGGCGTGACGGGAGGCAACCCGTTGCCCTGATGCGCAAAAAATGCGCGAGTGGCATGGACCACTCGCGCCTCTGCATCAGCACTGGTTCAAGTCGATCTTGTTCTTCTGCTCAATACCGTCAAGGCTCTTGGCTTCGTCTTTGCCCATGTCCTGATATTGCTTGCGCAGCGCTTCAAGTTGCTTGAGGTCCAGCGATTCGAGACCGAGCATTGCGTTCTGCGCGTCCTTGGACGCCCGCAGCAATTCATCGATTTTCAAATGCAAGATATCCGTATCGCGGTTCTGGGTGTTCTGGATCAGGAACACCATCAGGAAGGTGATGATGGTTGTCGAGGTGTTGATGATCAATTGCCAGGTGTCGTTGAAACCGAAGAAAGGTCCGCTGGCAGCCCAGAGCGCCAACAACACGATGGCCCCCAGGAATGTCTTGGGGCTCCCCGCCCAGAGGGACAGTTTTTGCGCGATTTTTGCGAACGTCATTGCCGTGTTTCCTTATGGGATGCACCTGTCTGGTGTGACAGCAACGAGTCGGTGAAAATTCTACTTACATTTCAACCGCAAACGTTCGTCGACGTTCATCGTCCGGCACGATGACAGTCGCAACCATTGCCACGCTCGCAGGTCACTCCTTAAAGCCCCCAGCATCGGAGTCCATCATGAATTTCGCCCGCACTTTTTGCCTCGCCTGCTGCCTGTTCGCCCTGCACGGCTGTTTTGACAACTCGGGTAACGAGACCAAGGACAACACCGACGGCACCAAATCTTCGGTGCAGATGCAGGAGTCCAAGCCGGAGAGCAAATAAGGACCAAACCTGTGGGACCGAGCTTGCTCGCGATGGCGTCAGATCAGCAGCCTCGCTGTCGACTGATTAGCCGCTATCGCGAGCAAGCTCGCTCCCACAGGTTTGTATTTTGTCAGCGGTTGCTCATCGCCCTTGTTGCAGCACCTTCAGCGCTGCCGATGCCAGGAAGCCGGAGCGGCTCTTCTCTTCAGGATGATTCAACACATATTCATCAATCCGGTTGAGCAGGTAGCCGGGCAACGTGATGTTGAGTTTCTGCGCCTTGCCCAGGTATTTGGTCACATCAATATCCACCAGCGCCCAAGTGCAGCCGGCATATTGTGGATTGGCTGCATGCAGGGTAACGGTATTGGCCGATGGAATCGGTGAGCCGTCTTCAGCCAGAATCTCGAAATGCCCCTCGATCGCCTCACGCGCCATCGCCATGGCCTCATCCAGGTCGTCACCTGCGGAAAAACAACCGGGAATATCCGGCACCTCAACACCCCAGGCGTGCTTGTCATCGCCCATGGAAATCGCAATCGGGTAAAGCATTCAATCGTCCTCCGGAAAAACGGGGCAACTGGCTGTCTGGAGAAGGGCCTGTTGCAAGATACTGATGGCCGTCTTCTTGAGCAGGTCCTTCTTGGGATGAGGAACCGTGACCAGCCCCGGTTTGGTCGGGTGCTTGAAGTGATGGTGACTGCCTCGGATACGCACCAGGTACCAACCATCCGCAACAATTTGGCTTATCAAGAATCGGCTATTCACAACACCTCCCTGTGGTGTTATTGGTGGTTACTATACCTACTGATGAGGAATGATCAACACCATAACCACCGTGAGCGACGGTTGGGACTGGTGGGCGCTTCGCTTGAAGTCTAGAAGCGGCGTCGGGCCAGAGCGGGATAGGGCGGGGTTGGCTTTATTTAGGGATGTGAGATGAGGGGCTGATATAGACGTGGCGAGGGAGCTTGCTCCCGCTGGGCTGCGAAGCAGCCCCGGTTTTGAGCCGTTTTCCCAGTAGGACTCCTTTATCCACAGGACCTACGACTGCTGCACAAACGTCAGCCGCACCGCAAAACCAATCAGCAAACTCCCAAACAACCATTGTTGCGCGCGCTGGGCCGAAGGCGAGCGTCGAAGCCAGCGTCCGAGTGCGACACCCACCAATGCATAGGCGGAATCGAACAGCAGGCCAACGCCGACCAGCACCATACCCAAGATTGCGAATTGCTCCAGCACCGGCCCGTCCTGTGGATGGATGAACTGCGGCAGCAACACCGAGCAAAACAGCAAGGCCTTGGGGTTGAGCAGGTTCGTCAGCAGGCCGCGCTGGATCGCCTGGTGCCATTGTCGCTTTCCGATCGCAGGTGCGTCTCCTTCGAAGCTGGGCAACAACGTCGTCCGCAAACATTGAAACCCGATCCAAGCCAGGTAAGCAGCCCCGGCCAGGCGCACCACATCGAAGGTCCAGGGTGCCGTCTTGAACAATACCGAGAGGCCCATCGCTGCCAACGCGACATGGCATGCCCGGGCAATCCCCAATCCTACCGCCGTCGCTAGCGCCGCGGCCCGGCCCTGACGGGCGCCGGTTTGCAGCACGAGAATCATGTCCGGCCCGGGCAACAGGTACGCCACCGTCAACGCCATGAAAAACAGCCAGAGCTCTGTCATCGCACACCCCCGCAATCAGTGAATTGAAGGTGTCAGTCTATGGCCGAAGGGCAGGGCAGGTGGTTGCGTACTCAGCTTCTAAAGCTTTAGAAATTGGCATAACCTGCCAAGTGGTTCAGTCATATAAATTGAAAATGCCAAATTATGAAACTTGACGGTTACGACCGCAAAATCCTGACGGCACTGCAACGGGACGGGCGGTTGAGCAATGTGCAACTGGCCGAAGAAATCGGCTTGTCGCCGTCACCGTGCCTGCGCCGTGTGCGGATGCTCGAAGAAGCGGGAGTGATTCGCGGCTATCAAGCCATCCTGGACCGCGATGAAGTAGGCCTTGGTATGACGATCTTTGTCGGCATCAAGGTCGAACGGCACACCGACGAAAGAGCCGAGGCGTTTCGTCAAGCAGTGACCGCACTGCCCGAGGTGATCTCGGCGTTCCTAGTGTCGGGCGAGTCAGACTTCCTGCTGCAGGTGGTGGTGCCCGACCTGCGGGCCTATGACCGGTTCGTCACAGGCAAGCTGCTGAAGCTGCCAGGAGTGAGTGATATTCGCAGCAATTTTGCAATTAACACGGTGAAGGCGCCGGGACCGTTGCCGTTGGGGCATTTGGCTGGGGACTGAGGCCGTTGTCTGTCGTACGCAACTTGCTGGTTTTGCCTACAAACCACGCGGAAATCACCCACTATCCGTAACCGAGCAGATAGGAAATAGTGGCTTTAGAAGCACGCCACTCACATTGCTCAAAGTAGTCCAAGGGCTCAACTCGAGCCGCAGCCTCGTAGGAGAAAGAAACGTGCCCGCACCTCGTAATTATCAAGCGAGCATCGAGCAATTACATCAAGAGGTGGAAGCGCTAGCCGAAGAAATGAGGCGCCCGGCCCCGACTAAAATCCGGGTTACGTTGCTGCCGTTCAGCATCGGTGCTGCGTTTGCCCTGACCATGTTTGCAGTTATCGCTTTTGCGTTGAAGCATGTTTGATTCTCGCTAAATCAAATCGTCGGTGTGGTCCCCTGACGTGCTCTTCAAAGCTCCTGCCGCGCAACGTCTCGCAATCGCCTTCAGCATGCTCCGACGGATGAGGCCACTGACCGGACGAATCAAATACCAATAGGCAGTAAAACTTCGCAATGCATCAGCATCGATGCACTGTACCCGTGTCTGGGTAGTGACTCTTGTCAGACCCGGTTGTAGGGACTGGCAGGTGAAGTTTATCGCCAGCTTCACATTGCCCGGTTCGTTGAAGGCCTCGAACGCTTCGGCATCAGCGATGAAGACTTGGCCGTAGTCGGCTTTCCAGAGCTTGCCGGCGAGCCCGTAGGCAATCTCTGCGTCGCCATTGCGCTGGAGCAGCGTGAAGTTATCCAGGCCGAATGACGCGGATTGACCGGCGCGGTGGGATTGAGAATGGCCCAACAGTCGCATCGGCAACTCGCGAAGCTTGATTGCGTACCGAAACAATCGGACGTCTTCGGGGCGATGGGCCAGGATTGCCGCCATTGCGCTGGGCGGATCTGTCGGAACATCCAAGGCATGGAGTTCCCGAAATTGGTACGCAGGCAGGTATGAGTCGATCAGGTGCATCCTTGCTTCCTTCTATATTTGCTGAAATTCCACAAATCGCAGACCAAAAAAAACCGGCCACCAAGAGCCGGTTTTTTTAATCCCCCGTCAAAACCACCACGACGCAGGACCTGAATTCGATTGGAGCGGGTGAAGGGAATCGAACCCTCGTTATCAGCTTGGGAAGCTGGAGTAATGCCATTATACGACACCCGCTCAGAGCGGCTGACTTTGTACCAGATGTCGCCTTGGATTTGAAGTTTTTCTTTCCGGACGGTGAGGTTGCCGTCTGCGCAAGCCTCAAAGCAGAGCGGTCTTCGCGGGCAAGCCTCGTTGTCGGAGGCTCGCCCGCGATGACTTTTCAGATAGCCAGTGCATGGTAGTCCTGCACATAGCTGTAGCGCGGTCGGCTTTCGTGGCGGGTCGGCTTGAGGAAGCCCAGCAACGCGTCGCGGCTGTCGCGGCAGGCGGCTTTGTGTTCCATGTCCAGGAAGTGCCCGGTGGCTTGCAGCGTGGTGAAGGTGCTGTGCTGGACGTGGTCGGCAAAGAGCCTGGCGTCGGTGGCAGAGGTGTATTCGTCCCATTCACCGTTCAGGAACAGCACCGGAACGTTGACCTTCTTGGCGGCGTTGACGTAGCACTGCTGGTCGCTGTGGAGCACGTCGCTGATGTGGAAGTGCATCTGCCCGTATTCGTGCTCGGCCAGGCTGCTGACGTGGCGATAGTTGAAGCGCTTGAACAGTGGCGGCAGGTGCTTGCCGATCGTGTTGTTGACCAGGTGGCCGACACGGTCGCCGTCCAGGCTGCTCAAGTAATCCACACCGCGTTCGAGGTAGTCGCGCATCGGCGCGTTGAGCACCGGTGAGAACGAACTGATCACGGCTTTTTCGATGCGCCGTGGCCGCTGCGCCAGGGCGCTAAGCGTGGCGGCGCCGCCCCAGGAAAACGACAGCACATGCTCGGCGGCGAAGTGGTCGATCAATTCCAGGAGAATCTGACCTTCGATTTCCTTCGTGAGCATTTTCTCGTGGCGGTTGTGGGCCTTGGACTTGCCCGCGTAGGGCTGGTCGTACAACACAACGTTGAATTGCGGGTAGAGGTTTTTCGCGGTCTGAGCAAACGACGCGGTGGTGGCCATCGAGCCGTTGACCAGGATAATGGTCTTTTGCGCGGCGTCTGCGCGATAGAACTCCGTGTAAACCCGATACTGACCCTGTATATCCAGCACAGCGATTTCTGGCCTCATGTCATAAGACTCCTGGCAAGCGGGTATGCGCGCAATGAGATTGCACGGGCAATGTGACAGGTAGGCATTCGCCTGGAAGATAAGGCCCATGTCGATCCATGACAGCCGGTCGACGGGTGTTGTTATGGCGGGCAGTTTGCCGACGCATGAGGCGGAACCTGAGGGCTCCAGCCGGCAAAAAGTTTCTTAGAGGTATGGTGTGACTCGTCGGTCACATTTCGGCCGACGGTTTGATTCAAGCAGGGGGCCGGCGGTTGCGCAAGTGCTCATTGGAAATTGTTCGACACTTCTGCCCAGCGGTCATTTCCCTCAGACCAGGCAGATTTCTTCCGGGCCCAGGGCGCGATATCTCCCGGGCTCCAGATGGGCGTCCAGTACCAGCGGGCCCATCCGTTCGCGATGCAGGCGCAGCACTTTATTGTTGAAGTGACCGAACATGCGCTTGACTTGGTGATAGCGCCCTTCAACGATGCTCAACCGTGCGGACGTTGGCCCTAGCAGCGTTAGTTCCGCCGGTTGGGTGGTGAGGTCCTCGAACGCGAAGTACAGGCCTTGGGCGAAGGTGACGGCGTACTCGGCGGTGATGGTT
The DNA here is from genome assembly GCF_052112105.1 of Pseudomonas sp. BP11-1-1. Classification (NCBI taxonomy): domain Bacteria; kingdom Pseudomonadati; phylum Pseudomonadota; class Gammaproteobacteria; order Pseudomonadales; family Pseudomonadaceae; genus Pseudomonas; species Pseudomonas sp. BP11-1-1. The sequence goes on along the minus strand of NZ_JAUTYU010000009.1, from coordinate 126,915 downwards.
TGCTCGGTCTCGACGTAGTAGACCTTCGGCAGCTTGGTCTGCGGTTGGGTCAGGCGCCGCGACCAACTGCCGTCATTGGTGATCAGCATCAGCCCGGTGGTGTTGAAATCCAGGCGACCGGCGATGTGCAGGTCATCCTTGTCTGGTTCGTCGAGCAAGTCGAGCACGGTACGGTGCTGCGGATCGCGTGTGGCGCTGACGCAGCCGGGCGGCTTGTGCAGCATGAAATACCGCGCCGGTCGCCCTGCTTGGAGCACTTCGTCATCCACCTCGACGCGGCTGAATTCACGCACGTGTGCCTGTGGATCGATCACGGTCTGGCCGTCGATCCGTACGCGACGCTCCACTAACAAGAGGCGGACCTGTTGGCGGTTGAAACGCGGCAGATTGCTGAGGAAGCGGTCAACGCGCATGGGCAGTACGGGCTAGGAGGCGGAGGGCCGGCATCTTACGCGATCGGTCGGGGCTTGGCGCGCAGTTGGTCATCCACGCGGGCGCACCGTGGGCACAGGCAGGATTTGTCGCGCAGCTCGGCCGGCAATGCCTGGAGCACCGCCGGGTCGATGCTCACGCCGTAGCACCAGCAGGCGCGATCGGCGGTTTCCGGGTCGGCGAGGGCGCAGTCATTGACGGCACCGCAGGCCGGACAGAGGTCAAGTTTATTCATAGCTGGAGTGAGGCATTTCCACGCAGGTTCGATTGCTCCCGGTCTGTCGGGCGCGCTGCAGCGCATGATCGGCCCGGGACAGCAGGCTGTGCAAGGTGTCTTGATCCTGCAGGGTGGTGACGCCGATGCTGATGGTGACTCGCAATTGTTTTCCGCTGCAAAAATAGCGCTGCTGCTCGATGCGCTGGCGAATCTTCTCGGCGATCTTCAGACCGTTCTGGCCGTCGGTGTCCTTGAGCAGCAGGGCGAAAGCATCGGTGCTCCAGCGGCAGATAATGTCCGAATGTCGCAGGTTATCGGTCAGGTCACGGGCGAGGCCGGTCAACAATTGATCGCTGGCGATGTGGCCATGGGTGGTGTCCAGTTGCTTGAAGTTGTCCACCTCCAGCAACAGGGCGCTCAAGGGCTTGGGCTCGCGCTGGGCTTCGTGCAGGGCTTGCACCGCCAGCAGGTCGAAACCCCGGCGATTCGGCAGTTCGGTCAGGCCGTCGAGAATGGCTTGGGCGTCGATCCGGCGCTGGTAGCTGGCAATCAACCGATAGAGCACCACGAGGGCGGCCGCTGTCACCAGCACGCCGATCAGCAGATTGAGGTAAAACGCCTTGAGGGCATTGTCCCGCAGCGAGGTGTTGGCGGCGTAATAGCCCAGCAATGAAGTCACCAGGAAGCCGGCACAGAGCAAAATGGTCAACAGCAGCAATGGTGAGCGAGGGGAATACAACGGCGAGCGAAGCGACATGGCGATTCCCTTGAAGTGACCCAATGGAATCAGTTTAGTGGCCTTGCGGAAAAAGGTATCTGGATTTGCAGTTTGTGGACGCTGTGGTGAGCGAGTGTGCTCTCCCACCACAGGTTCACCGCTATTTCTGACTGCGCAGGTAAGTTCGCCAACCTCCCAGGTGACTGATGTCCTGCGCGCCGTCCAGGCCATACGGCTCGCAAATGAACCCGCTTTCCCAGCGGCCGTCGGCCAGTTGCACCTTGCCCAGCCCAAGCGGCGCGGGAATACCAGTCAGGAACGAGCCCAATTCACTGCTCGGCAGTTCCCAGACTTCCACTTCAATCGCCACGCCACCCTCGCCGACGCGAAGCATGCCGGGACGCAATGGTGGGCCGCCGGCCAGGGCATAGAGGCGGTAATCCGGCGAGCTGAGGGTCGTCTCGATCAGATGCGCGCCACGCTGCTTGAGTTGCCCGTTCAGTGCCAACCCATCCAGATGCGCGCCGCACACCACCAATCGAGCCCGATCATGGCGCGCCGGATGGGCGGGTGTTGGCAGGCCAGGCAGTTGCTGGCGTTGCAAGGCGTCAGCCACGCCCAGCAGGTATTGATCGGTGAAAGCCCGGCCGAACAGCGTGACGCCCCAAGGCAGACCATTGGCCATGAAAGCGCTGGGCACGGCCACGGCGGCGTAGTCCAGCAGGTTCATGAAGTTGGTGTAGTAACCCAGCTCCGCGTTGCGCAGCAGCGGTTCGGCAGCGAGTTCGGCGAGCGTCACCGGGCGCCCGATGGTCGGGGTGAGCACGCAATCGAGGGCTTCCATCGCACGGTCGCATCGGGCCTTGAGCGCTTGCAGGCGGTACTGGGCGCGGAAGGTTTCGACACCCGTCACCGTAGGCGCTTTCGCCAAGACGGCGCGGATCACCGGCAACACCGCGTCGGGTTCGCGCTCGATCAATTCGCCGGCGATGCTGTAGCGTTCGGCGACCCAGGGCCCCTCGTAGAGCAAGCGTGCGGCTTCGAGGAAGGGCGACATGTCCAGCTCGACGGCTTCGCCGCCCAGGCGTTCGAGGCGCTCGATGGCTTCGCGGAACAACCGTGGGCCTTCGTCACAGCCGAAAAAATCGAGGTCTTGCCAACGGGGCACGCCGAAGCGAAAGCGTCGTGGCGCGCCGAACGCCGAGCCGTCGTTCCATTGCGGGTTGCGGCGGCTGTATTCGTCGCGCGGGTCGAGGTGCGCAGTCAGTGCCAATAGCTGGCTGGCTTCCCTCGCCGTCGCGGTGAACGTGGTCACGCAATCCAGCGTTCGGCAGGCCGGCACTACGCCTGCGGTGGAAATCAAACCTTTGGTGGCTTTCAGTCCGACCAGATTGTTCAACGCCGCAGGCACCCGACCGGAGCCTGCGGTGTCGGTGCCCAAGGCAAAACTTGTCAGACCCAGGGCCACCGCCAGCGGCGAGCCGGCACTCGAGCCACCCGACGGATAATCCGCCAGCACGCTGTTGCGACAGGCACCGTAGGGGGTGCGGGTGCCGTTGAGCCCGGTGGCGAATTGATCGAGGTTGGTCTTGCCCAGGGGAACAGCCCCCAGCGCCAGCAACTGCTCGACCACCGTCGCCGAACGTTTTGGCACGTAGGCAAACGCCGGGCAGGCGGCGGTGGTGGGAATGCCGGCCAGGTCAATGTTGTCCTTGATCGCAAACGGCACGCCATACAGCGGCAGGCTTTCCGGGTCGGCGCCTTCCAATGCTGTCAGGAAGGGTTCCAGCTCCTCGGGCGACAGCAGGTGGATGAACAGGTGATAGTCCGGGTTGAGCGCAGCGGCTTTTTCCCGCAGGGCAAGCAGCAGTTTGCGCGGTGTGATATTGCCGTTGCGGTAGGCGTCGCGCAGGTTGTCCAGACGCAGAGAGAGGTTCATCGCATTAATCCCTTGATTGAGTTCAGTCACGTTCCAGCACCACGACACGCTGTCCGGCGCGCACCGCCGAACCGGGTTGGACGCGCACCTCGCGAACCACGCCGGCCATCGGCGCAAGCACCGGGATCTCCATCTTCATGGACTCCAGGATCACCAACACGTCACCGGCGGCGACCCGCGTGCCCACTTCTATCTGGACTTGCCAGAGATTGCCGGCGATGTGGCTGTCGACGCTCAATTGGTCCTCGCCCAGCAACGTCTCTTCGCTCGGCGCGGGTGTCGGTTCCTCGCTGTCGAAATGCGCCTGGCCGCTGGCGATCCAACGCTCGCGCTCGGCCTTGAAGGCTTGTTGTTGCTGCTGACGAAACGCGGCGATGCTGTCCGCTTCCCGGGCCAGGAAACCCTGATAGTCGGCGAGGTTGAGCTGGCTGTATTCGATGTTCAGGTCGAAGCGGCCCAAGGGGAAATCCCGCCGGATGCGCAACAGTTCATCGGCGCTGACCGGATAGAAGCGGATCTGGTCGAAGAACCGCAGCAGCCAAGGCTTGCCGTCAAACGCGGCAACATCCCGATAACGATTCCACATCTGCAACGTGCGCCCGACGAACTGATAGCCGCCCGGACCTTCCATGCCGTACACGCACATATAGGCGCCGCCGATGCCCACCGAGTTTTCCGCGGTCCAGGTCCGGGCCGGGTTGTATTTGGTGGTCACCAGCCGATGCCGTGGGTCGAGCGGCGTGGCGACTGGCGCCCCGAGGTAGACGTCCCCCAGGCCCATCACCAGATAGCTCGCGTCGAATACCGTGCGTTGCACTTCGTCGAGGTTGGGCAGGTCGTTGATGCGCCGGATAAACTCCAGATTGCTTGGGCACCAAGGGGCGTCCTTGCGCACGGTGGTCATGTATTTTTCGATGGCCAATTGGCAGGCCGGGTCGTCCCAGGACAGCGGCAGGTGGACGATGCGCGAAGGCACTTGCAGGTCTTGCGCGGCGCACACGGCATCCCACTCACCGGCGACGATAGCCAACAAATCGGCCAGCGGCAGTTGCTCGGGCTGGTAGTGCACTTGCAGCGAGCGAATGCCCGGCGTCAGGTCGATCACACCGTGCAGGTGCTTTTGTTCCAGGGCCTGCATCAAGGCGTGGGCGCGGAAACGCAGCACCAGGTCCAGTTCGGGGGCGCCGATTTCCAGCAGCAGGTGGGTGTCGCCAGCCAGGCGAGCGACCAGGCGGGTATCGTCCTGGCCGATATCCAACACCACGGGTGACACCAATGTTTGTGTATCCCCAAAACCTGTGGCGAGGGAGCTTGCTCCCGCTGGGTCGCGCAGCGGCCCCGACTTTTCACCGGTAAGCGTGTTGTCCGGCGAGCGCTGCGCACTCGAGCGGGAGCAAGCTCCCTCGCCACAGGGGAAATCCATTGCCAGTGCGCGCGCGGTCTCCAAGTCCACCGGCACAAACCGCACCTTGTCCCCCGCCTTGAGCTGCCCCAACTGCCACAGGTCCGCCTCGATCACCGTCACCGGGCAGACGAAGCCTCCCAGGCTGGGGCCGTCGGGGCCGAGGATGACGGGCATGTCGCCGGTGAAATCCACGGCACCGATGGCGTAGGGATTGTCATGGATGTTGGACGGGTGCAGGCCTGCTTCGCCGCCGTCGGCCCGGACCCATTCCGGCTTCGGCCCGATCAGGCGCACGCCGGTTCGGCTGGAGTTGAAATGCACCTCCCATGAGGTGTCGAAAAACGTCTGGATGTAGCGTTCGGTGAAATATTCCGGCGCGCCATGCGGGCCGTAGATCACGCGGATCTGCCGCACGGCTGGCAAGAGCAGAGGCGGCTCGTCCACCATCGGCCACACGGCGCGCTCATCCAGCGCAGCCAGGTGCAGCACGTCGCCGGTGCACAGCGCGCGTCCGCCATGGCCACCGAATTGGCCGAGGGTGAAGGTGCTTTTGCTGCCGAGGTAGTCCGGCACTTGCAAGCCACCTTGCACGCACAAATAGCTGCGCGCCCCGGCGCCGCTGATGGTGCCCAGGGCCAGTGTTGACCCGGCAGTGATCGACAACGGGGTGTTCATCGGCACCGCTTCGCCGTCCAGGGCCAGGGCAATTTGCGCACCGGTCACCGTCACCCGGGCGTTGCAGTTGAAGCGCAGCAAAGGTCCGCTCATGGTGATCTCCAGCGCCGCCGCACCTTCGTCATTGCCCAGTAGTCGATTGCCCAAGCGGAGCGAGCGGCTGTCCATCGGTCCCGACGGCGGTACGCCCACCGCCCAATAGCCGAGGCGGCCAGGGTAATCCTGGACGCTGGTCTGGGTGCCGGGGCTGAGCACCTCGAACGTGTTGGCGCGGTAGGCCAGGGTCTCCAGGCAACGCGTCCAGGGCTGGCCGGTTGCGAAGGGCGCGTAGAGGAGAATCTGCTGCAAGTAGGTGCGGTTGGTTTCGACGCCGTATAGCAGACAGTCTTCCAACGCTTGATGCAGGCCCTTGCGCGCCTGCTCGCGGGTCGGGGCCCAGCGAATCACCTTGGCGATCATCGGATCGAAGTAGGGCGGGATCTGACAGCCTGCCTCGACCCACGTGTCGATGCGCAGTGCCTTGCCGTCGGCCTGAGGAAACGCCACCGCCGTGAGCAGCCCTGGGCTTGGCTGGAAATCCCGACCCGGATCCTCGGCATACAGGCGCGCCTGGATCGCGTGGCCGCAGGCTTTCAAACCCAGGCTCAGTTCGCTCAGTGGCGGCAGCTCACCGGCGGCCAATTGCACCATCCAGCGCACCAGGTCGACGTCCCAGACCTGCTCGGTGACGCCATGCTCAACTTGCAGCCGCGTGTTCACCTCCAGGAAGTAGAAGCGCCCGGCGTCACTGTCGTAGACGAACTCCACGGTGCCCGCGCTGCGGTAGTTCACCGCCCGGGCCAGTTTGATCGCCGCCGCGCAGAGTTCCTCGGCCATGCCTTCGGGCAGGTTGGGTGCCGGGGTTTCCTCAAGGACTTTCTGGTTGCGCCGTTGCACCGAGCAATCGCGCACGCCCAGGGCGATCACTTGGCCCTGGCCGTCGCCGAAAACTTGCACCTCCAGGTGACGAGCCCGTTCGATGTACTTCTCGATGAACACGCCGGCGTCGCTGAAGTTGTTCTGCCCGAGGCGTTTGACCGCTTCGAAGGATTCGCTCAACTCGGCGGCGCTACGGCACACGCGCATGCCGATTCCGCCGCCGCCCGCCGTGCTTTTGAGCATGACCGGATAACCGACCTGCGTTCCGGCCAGCAGCGCGACGTCGAGGCTGTCGAGCAACTCAGTGCCTTCAAGCAGCGGCACGCCGTGCTGGCGGGCGAGGTCTCGTGCGGTGTGCTTGAGACCGAACACGCGCAGTTGCTCCGGTGTCGGCCCGATGAAGGCAATATTCGCGGCCTCGCAGGCTTCGGCGAAAGCGGCGTTTTCCGAGAGGAAGCCGTAGCCGGGATGAATCGCCGTCGCGCCGCTGCTCTTGGCGATCGCCAGCAGCTTATCCACCGCCAGGTACGTACCGGCCGCCGCGCCTTCGCCCAGGCAGTGGGCTTCGTCGGCCTGGAGGATGTGCAGGCTGGCAGCGTCGGCTTGGGAGTACACCGCGACGCCCTGGACATTCAATTCGCGCAACGTCCGCAGGATGCGGCAGGCGATGGCGCCACGGTTGGCGATGAGGATTTTTTCGAACATGGCATTGCCCCCTCAGGCATACGTGCTGCCTGAACTGGGATGCGGGCCGTCCCGCAGTTTTCGATGGCCAACGGGGTCGTCCCCGATAGCGAAATAATCAACCTTCAGAACACCGCTAGACCCTGTGGGAGCGGGCTTGCTCGCGAAAGCGCTGTGTCAGTCAACATCAATGTCACTGTCGGACCGCCTTCGCGAGCAAGCCCGCTCCCACATGAGGTTGTTGGTGTCAGTGTTATTTGATGCACTGCCCCGACCGGCTCTGGCACAACGCGAACAACCAGCGGCGCAGGCGCACGAATTTCAGTTCCATATCAGAAGCTCCGCTGGCGTGGGGTTGTAGGCGTTGCACGGGTTATTCAACTGCGGGCAGTTGGAGATCAAGACGATCACGTCCATCTCGGCCCGCAGGTCGACGTATTTGCCCGGCGCCGAGATCCCGTCTTCGAACGTCAGGCCGCCATCGGCGGTGACCGGCACGTTCATGAAGAAGTTGATGTTCGGCCCGATGTCGCCCTTGCCCAGCCGACCGTCGTGGGCGCAGGCCCGCAGGTAGTTGTCGCGGCAGCTGTGCATGTGGCGTTTTTCCAGGGCGTAGCGCACGGTGTTGCTTTCCTGGGCGCAGGCGCCGCCGAGGGTGTCGTGACGCCCGCAGGTGTCTTCGACGATGGTCAGCATCGGCCGGCCGAGGTTGGAATACAGCACGCTCCCGGTGCCCAGGTAGACGCTGTTCTGCCGGCGCAAGGTGCGCTGCACGTCATAGCGTTCCCTGGGGTTGGCCAGGCTGTAGAACAGCGTATCGACCGCCTGGTTGCCCTCCAGGTCGAGGATGCGCAAGGTCTGGCCGGCCTTGACTTCGGTCAGCCAAGGTTCGCCGGCAGGAATCGTGGCGCGGTAGATGGCGGTCTCGGGTTGTTTGTGTGCAGTGGCGATGGCGAGTGACATGGCGACGATCCTCAGGCGAACAGGCGGTCGGTGTTGATGAAGCCGCGCTGGTTTTCCGGGCGCGATTGGCGGCAGTGTTCGGCGACGCTGGGGGTGGCGTTCATCCAACTGAGCTTGAGCGGTTGCGGGGCGTATTGCGGGTTCGGGTCCATCGGGTGTTGTAGCGCGGTCAGCACTACCAAGGTGTCCATCGGCGCGTACAGCTCGATGTAATCGCCAGCTTTGGAATTGCCCTCCACGAAGTGAAAATGGCCGGCCGCGTCGACGTCGACCCGGCTGAACAAGTTGAGGGTCATCAGCAGGTCGGACAGGCCCAACCCCCATTTGCCCAGCTCCACCAGCAGGTTGTCGGTGCCGTTGCGAAAGAAGCCGTTGCGCAGCTCCTGATAACGACCCTGACCGTATTTCTCAGCGACCTCTTCGGCGCAGAGCACACCGCCAAAACTGTCGCTCCAACCACAGGTGTCAGCGGTGATCGCCGCCAGCACTCGCCCCATGTCCGAATACAGGCAATGGCCGGCGGTGAGCTTGGCGGTGTGTTGGCATTTGAGGCTGTCGGGCAGGTTCAGGCGTTCGGTTTTTTCGTTGGCGTTGAGCAGTGTCAGGCTCACGTTGGCGCCACCGCGCAGATCGGTCAGGCGCAGCAGTTGGCCGCGCTTGAGCACGAACGAGCGATGGCCGCCACCGGGCAGCAGTTCTTCGGCGAAGGGGGGGAACAGCTGGATCGAATCGGTCATGGAAAAACTCCTTTCAAGCGATACGCAACGTGCCGGCCAATTCGGCGGGCAGGGCGTCGACGGCGGCACGGGCGGTGCGGCGGTCGCTGTTCAATGGAATGTCGTAGGTGATGCGTGCACCGTAGGCGCCAGGTGCGTGGGGATCGACGCGCACCTTGTCGAACACCAGCAGGCGCGTGCCGAGGCTGAAGCCTTCGGACAGGTCATGGGTGACCATGAACACCGTCAGTTGGGTCTCGCGCCACAGCGCCAGCAACAAGGCATGCATGTCTTTGCGGATACCCGGGTCGAGGGCGCCGAAGGGCTCATCCAGCAGCAGGACTCGGGGCTTCATGATCAGCGCCTGGGCAATCGCCAATCGCTGCTGCATGCCGCCGGAAAGCTGCGCCGGGTATTTGTCCAACGCGTGGCCCAGGCCGACCTTGTCCAACAATTGCGCAGCCTCTTCGCGAGCCTGGCGCTTGGCACTGCCGAACAGACGGCCCAGCAACGGTGAACGCGGCAACTCCAGGCCCAGGGCGACGTTGTCCAGCACCGTGAGGTGTGGGAACACCGAGTAGCGCTGGAACACCACGCCCCGGCTGGCGTCTGGTTCGCCGGCCAAGGGTTCGCCATCCAGCAGGATTTGTCCGCGACTGGTGCGCTCCTGGCCGAGCAACAAGCGCAAGAAGGTCGACTTGCCGCAACCCGACGCGCCCACCAGTGTGCAGAACTCACCCTCGGCGACGTTCAGGTTCAAGCGTTCCAGCACGACCTGATCGTCGTATTGCTGCCAGACGTTGTTTACCTTGATGAAGCTCATGCTCTCGCCCCCTCGTACCAAGGGAACGCTCGAAGGGTCAGGCGCTTGAGCCCCCAGTCCATCAGCCAGGCGAGCAGCGTGATCCACACCACGTACGGCAGGATCACGTCCATCGCCAGGTAACGACGCACGAGGAAAATCCGATACCCGAGCCCATCGGTGGAGGCGATGGCTTCGGCGGCAATCAGGAACAGCCAGGCCGAACCCAGCATCAATCTCAGCGAGATCAGCAAGCGTGGCAGCAGTTGCGGCAGCACCACGCGCAGCATCAGCGTCCAGGTCGAGGCGCCGAGGGTCTGGGCCTTGATCAGCAGTTCGGACGGGATCTCCCGGGCGCGCTGTTCCAGATCCCGCGCCAGGCACGGCGTGATGCCGATCACGATGAGCATCACTTTCGACAGTTCCCCCAAGCCGAAGACGATGAACAGGATCGGCAGGATCGCCAGGGGCGGCACCATCGAGACCACGGTAAGCAACGGCGACAACGGCGCGCCGAACAGCGGTAGCGTGCCGGCGGCGATGCCCAGGCACAGCCCGGCCAGGGCGCTGATGCCCAGGCCAATGGCCAACCGGCGTAGGCTCGACGCGGTGTCTTGCCAGAGCAGGTAGTCGCCACTGCGGGCATCGGCGGTGAAGGCCAGGCGTTTCACTGCATCGATCATCTGCCCGGCACTGGGCAGCAGCTTGTCGTTGGGGTTTTCTGTCAGTCGTTCGGCCGAGCCCATGAAATAGGCGAACAGCACCAGCGCGAATGGCAGGATGACCAGCAGCAAGCGGCTGGGGCGATCCGGGTAGCGGTTGATCAGGCGCATGCCAGGTCCTCCGGTCTACAGCTTGGCGTCGGCGGCCAGCTGTACGTAGGTGGGGTCGAAGCGCAGCTTGAGGTTGGCCTTGTCGCCGCGGGTCACGCCATTGGCGAATGCCATGCCGACCGCGTTCGTGTCCTTGGCGCCTTCGCCCAGCAAGCCGTGCTTGAACGAGAAATCGGCCACCTTGCCCATGGTGGCGGGCAGTTGATCGCTGGTGGCGAAGCCCAGCGCTTCCTGGGGCGTGGCGAATAGCTTGGTGGTGTCCAGTTGCGCCTGGAAACCCTTGAGGTCGGTACCCGAGGCCTTGGCCATGTGTTCCAGCGCGGCATTGGCGGCGGCGTTCCTGGCGTTCATCAGCGCCACCACTTCGAACCAGGCGCCGGTCAAGGCCTTGCCCAGGGCTGGGTTGTCCTGGAGGGTCTGGGTGTTGACCACCATCATGTCCATGATCTCGCCAGGCACCTGGCTGGAGTTGAACACTTCGCTCACGCCTGGTTGCGCCTTGATGTCCGAGAGCATTGGGTTCCAGGTGGTGACGGCCTTGACCTGGTCGGTGTTGAAGGCGGCGGAAATGTCGGCATCGGAGGTGTTGACGACTTTCAGGTCTTTCTCGGCGAGGCCGACCGAATCCAGCGCGCGGGCCAGCAGGTAATGAGACACCGACAGCTCCACGAGATTGACGTCCATGCCCTTGAGGTCGGCGACTTTCTTGCCGTCGCCCTTGAGGACGATGCCGTCGTTGCCGTTGGAGAAATCACTGACGATCAGCGCTGTGCTGTCCACGCCACCGGCGGCGGGAATGGTCAGGGCGTCCATGTTGGTCATGGTGCAGCCGTCGAACTGACCGGCGGTGTACTGGTTGATGGATTCGACGTAATCGTTGAGCTGCACGACATCGATGGTGATGCCGTATTTTTTCGCCCATTTGTCGACGATGCCTTGGCTGCCGGCGTATTCCCAGGGCATCCAGCCGGCGTAAATGGTCCAGCACACGCTGAAGTGATCTTTTTGCGCGGCGGCGGACGAGAAGCTCATGAGGGCCGAGAGCGCGGCGAGGAGCAGGGCGGACAGACGAAGCTTGAACATGGTGGTTCTCCAGTTGATCAAGGGCGGACAGGAGCAACGCGGCACCGCGAACGGTGGCTTGTCTCCCGGGCTTTTGTCCCGCCGTGTAACCTCAACTGGAGGTCGCCAACTCTCGGACCAGCCACTCGCCAGAGGCGAGCCGGAACCCTAGTCAGCCATTGCAAATTGTGGTGCCGCGAACCTGTGATGACTCCTGCACGGGGATTGTTAAAGCGAGAGCCGTGCCAATTCAGGCAAAGGCCCATACCAGAGCGGGCGAGCGTCGGAGAGGGATGATTGAGGGCAGATTCGTGCTTGCTTGTGGTGCCATGGCGCACCGGAAGAGGGCGACGAGTGACATGTTTCCAGTTGTTGCCATGTCGCACCAGATTCCGATTTTGCTGTCTGAATATTCGTCAGTCACACAACGTTGACTGCCGCCCATCAGCGTCGCTGATGCGGCCCATTCGCGGTCCAGGAGGCCGCCATGTATCGACGACTGCTCCTCATTGCATTTCTTGGTCTGACTCTTTCGGCATGCGTGCCTTACTACGACGGAGACTCGAGCTATTACCGTTCAGAGGTCTACACCTCGCCAGGGCCGGCCTATTACAGCGGAGGATATTATTCGGCACCGCGTGGCTATTACGCACCGCGGTATTACCAACCGGCGCCACGCTATTACTCGGCACCGCGTTACTACCAGCAAGGCCCACGCTATTACTCGCCGCCGCGTGCATACCGGTCTTATCCGGATCGTGGCGGCTGGGGTGGCCGTGACCGGGGTGGTTGGAACGACGACCGGGGCGGTCGAGGCGGGCGAGATCATTGGGGACACGGCGATCGTGCTCGCGGACATGGTGGTCGCGATGGACGGGGCAACCACCGTTGATCCCAGGGCAACAAAAAAGCGGCGCATTGAGCGCCGCTTTTTTGTGCCTGGCATAAACCCGCCCTGTGGGAGCGAGCTTGCTCGCGATGGCGTCGGGTCAGCCAACATCGATGTGTCTGGCATGCCTCTATCGCGAGCAAGCTCGCTCCCACAGGAATCTTCTAGCTCGGCTATTCATTGGACAAATCCGCCAACGGATGCCGCCCCTCCCACACCTTGTGGAAATGCGCCTCCACTGCCGCTTCGGGCACATGATTGATGTCCGGCCAGTGCCAACGAGGCTTGTGGTCCTTGTCGATCAACCGTGCCCGCACGCCTTCGCTGAACTCCGGATGGCGGCAGCAGTTGAGGCTCAGGGTGTATTCCATGCGGAACACACCGGCCAAGGACAAATGCCGCGCTCGGGCGATTTGCTCCCAGACCAGGTGCGCCGTCAGCGGTGAGCCTTCGGCCATGGTCTTGGCTGCCCGGGCGATCAGCGGATTGGGATGGTTCACCAGCAAGCTCAGGGCTTTCCAGGCGCAGCGCACATCGCTGACATCCAGCCATTCGTCGATCTTCTCCCGGCGGGGCAGCCATTGGGCTTCGGGCAGTTGGGGGAGGGCTTCTTGCTGCAAGGCCTTGAGCAGGCTGTTGAGCTGCATCTCGGTCTGCTCCTGCCAGTTAAGCTGCAGCAGGCCCTCGATCAAATCGTCCTGTTGACCATCGAGCAGGAAACGGTCGGCCAGGCCAAGGTCGATGGCGTCGCGGGCATTCATGTGGGCGCCGGTCAGGCCGAGGAACAGCCCGAGCTTGCCCGGCAGGCGCGACAGGAACCAACTGGCGCCGACATCCGGATACAGGCCGATGCTGATCTCCGGCATTGCCAGGCGACTGCTCGGCGTGACGATCCGCGTGCTTACGCCTTGCAGCAAACCCATGCCGCCGCCCAGCACATAGCCGTGGCCCCAGCACAGCAGCGGTTTGGGGTAGGTGTGCAGGTTGAAATCCAGGCGGTACTCCGCCGCGAAGAATTGCGCGGCCAGCGGTGGCACCTCACCGGGATGAGCCCGGCAAGCCTCCACCAGGCTGCGCACTTCACCACCGGCACAGAACGCCTTGGCGCCGTTGCCGCGCAGCAGGACACAGACGACCTGCGGCTCCCTGGCCCAGGCATCCAGGCGATCCTGCAGGGCATTGATCATCGGCAGCGTCAGGGCATTCAGGGATTTTTCCGCATCCAGGGTGGCGATGCCGAGCCGCGCACCATTGATACCCGTAAGTTCTTCGAAGTGCAGATTCATCGTGACCTCGATCAGAAATTTGAATGTTCAGTATGACCGCTACGTAGGAAAGTGCCGGTTCTGCGTCAGATCAATTGACAAGCCCTGTAGGCTTTCCTAGGGTGCGCCCATTGTTTTTACCGGATGCAACCATGACTGCTGACGACCGTATCAAACTCGAACCGAGCTGGAAGCAGGCACTGCGTGCCGAGTTCGACCAGCCCTACATGGCAGAGTTGCGCGAATTCCTGCGTCGGGAATACGCCGCCGGCAAGGAGATTTACCCACCGGCATCGTTGATTTTCAACGCCCTCAATTCCACGCCGCTGGATAAGGTCAAGGTGGTGATTCTCGGCCAGGACCCTTACCACGGTCCAGGCCAGGCCCATGGCTTGTGTTTCTCGGTGCAGCCGGGCGTGCCGACTCCGCCGTCGCTGGTGAACATCTATAAGGAATTGAAGCGCGATCTGAACATCGACATTCCGAATCACGGCTACCTGCAAAGCTGGGCCGACCAGGGTGTGTTACTGCTCAACACGACCCTGACCGTGGAGCGCGCCAATGCCAACGCCCACGCCAAAAAAGGTTGGCAGCACTTTACCGACAGGATCATTGAAGTCGTCAGCGAACACCAGCCGCACTTGGTGTTCCTGCTGTGGGGCGCCCATGCCCAGAGCAAGCAGAAGCTGATCGATGCGACCAAGCATTTGGTGTTGACCTCGGTCCATCCGTCACCGCTGTCGGCCCACCGAGGTTTCATCGGTTGCGGGCATTTCAGCCGGACCAACAAGTTTCTCCAGCAGCAGGGCGAGAAGCCGATCGATTGGCGGTTGCCGCCGGTTTGAATGGTTGGCTGTGAGGGCCCCATCGCGAGCAAGCTCGCTCCCACAGGGTTCTAGGGCAACACAAATCCCCTGTGGGAGCGAGCTTGCTCGCGATGAAGGCAACTGGGTTACGAATTTGAACCCGGCCTGCTCGCCCAATACCTGAACAACGGCTCCGCCAGAAACAGCACGAACAGCAACCGCATCACCTGCAACGCCGTCACCAAGGGCACCGACAGTTGCAGCGTCTCCGCCGTCAGGCTCATTTCCGCGATGCCGCCGGGCATCATGCCCAGTGTCACCGAACGCAGATCCAGATGGGTCAAGGTGCTCAAGCCAAGGGCTGCAAGCGTGGCGATCAGCATCGTCAACACCGTGCCAACCAACGTGCGGCCCATGAACGACGGTGCCCGACGAAAGAACTGCCGGTTGAAATGACAACCCAGTCCGCTGCCGATCAGCCATTGGCCGATCTGGCTGGCGCCGTTGGGCAGGCCAATGTGCAGGTCCCAACCGACGCTCACCGCCGCGCTCACCAGCAACGGCCCGAACAACCAGGGATTGGGTTGGCGCAAGCGTTCCCAGACCCAGGCGAGCAGGGCGCCCGCCGGAAACAGGAGCGCCAGCCACAGCCAGTCCACCGTCGTGGCGTGTTGCACCGGCGCCCCTGCGCCCAGCAGGTATTTGAAGGCCGCCGGCACGCACAGCACCACCACCAGCACCCGCAGGCTCTGGCCCGCCGCGACACGGCTGAGGTCCGCGCCGTTGCGGGCGCCGAGGTTGACCATTTCGCCGGAGCCGCCCGGCATGCTCGAGAAAAACGCGGTGGCACGGTCCTCGCCGGTGCGACGCATCAGCCAGACACTGACCACGCTGGACACGCTGGTGATCAGCGCACCGAAGAAGATCAGGCCAAAATGGCTCAGGACCTGCTCCATCACCACGGGAGTGAAGTGCAGGCCGATGCCGATGCCCACCACCCATTGGCCGCATTTACGGCCGCCGGGGATTTCCATCAGTTGCCACGGCGTAAGACAGCGCACCAGGATGATCGCCAGCAACGAGCCGACCATCCAGGGCAACGGCCAGCCGATCAGGCTGGCCAGGTAACCACCGGCCAGGCCGACCAGCGGTGTTGCCCACCATTGCCTGAAGGTCGCCTCAGACATTGGCCAGGGCGCGACGTTGTGCGGCGCGGCGACGCCAGATCCGCAGCAATGGCAAGACCAGCATGACGGCCGTCAGCGCCCAGCAACCCAAGGTGATTGGGCTCGACCAGAGGATGTCCAGCGCACCGTTGGAAATCGACAGAGCACGACGCAGGTTCTGCTCCATCAGCCCACCCAGGATGAAACCCAGCAGGATCGGCGACAACGGGAAGTCCAGTTTGCGCAGGATGTAGCCGAAGATACCGATGCCGACCATCAGGAACAGATCGAACGTCGTGGCGTGCACCGCGTAGACGCCGATCCCGGTGATGATGGCGATGAACGGCACCAGCGCCCAGTTCGGCACCGACAGGATGCGGGTGAAGATACGGATCATCGGAATGTTGAGGATCACCAGCATGATGTTGGCGATGAACAACGAGGCGATCAGGCCCCAGACAATGTCTGGCTGTTGTTGGAACAACAGCGGGCCCGGCGTGATGTTGTACAGCGACAGCGCGCCGATCATCACGGCCGTGGTGCCAGAGCCGGGAACACCCAGTGTCAGCATCGGTACCAGCGCACCACAGGCTTCGCCACCGATGGCGGTTTCCGGGGCGGCGAGGCCGCGCTTGTCACCTTGGCCGAACGTGCCGCTGGCCCCGGCGATGCGTTTCTCGGTCATATAGGCCACGGCGCTGGCGAGGGTCGCGCCGGCACCGGGCAATACGCCCATGAAGAAACCCAGCACGCCGCAGCGCAGATTCACAGCGAACACCGAAGCCGCTTCCTTGAAGTTGAACATCATCCGCCCGGTGGCCTTCACCGCCTCCTGGCCGTGGTGAGTTTTTTCCAGGAGCAACAGGATCTCGCTGACCGAAAACAGGCCCAGCACCAGCACGACAAACTGGATGCCGTCGGCCAGATGGACGTTGTCGCCGGTGAAGCGATACACGCCGCTGTTGGCATCGATCCCCACGGCGGACAGAAACAGCCCGATCAGCGCCGCAATGAATGTCTTGAGCGGTCGATCACCGGCCATGCCGCCGAGGCAGACAATGGCGAAAACCATCAGCCCGAAATACTCTGCCGGTCCGAAGGCCACCGCCCATTTCGCCAGGATCGGAGCGAACAACACCATGCCGCAAGTGGCGATGAACGCACCGATGAAGGAACTCCATGCCGACAGCGAAAGGGCCACGCCGGCCAGGCCTTGACGGGCCATTGGGTAGCCATCGAGCGCGGTCATTACAGTAGAAGCTTCGCCAGGAATGTTGAGCAGGATCGAGCTGATGCGCCCGCCATACTCGCAACCCAGGTACACGGCAGCCAACAGGATCAGTGCCGATTCCGGTGGCAGGCCCAAGGCAAAGGCAATCGGGATCAGCAGTGCTACGCCGTTGATCGGGCCCAGGCCCGGCAACAGGCCGACCACAGTGCCGATCAGGGTGCCGCACAGCGCGGTGAACAAGTTGTAGGGGGTCAGTGCAACGCCAAATCCCTGGCTGAGATAACTGAGGGTATCCATATCAATTCTCCAGGATATCGAGCAGGCCAAGGGGCAGTGGCACGTCCATTACTTTGTCGAACAGCACGTAAAGCGCGATGGCCATCAGTGTGCTGATCAGAATGCTGGGTACCCAGCGCCCGCCATACAGGCGCGCCATCGGTACGCCGATCAAGGTGCTGGCCAGGATGAAGCCCAGGGGTTCGAAGGTCCCGGCAAATATCAGCAGAAGCCCCACGCACATGGCGATTTTTTGCAACGTCTCTCGGTCCAGTCGAGGTTCATCGTCGCTGTGCACGATAGGAGTGGGGCGAAACAGCATGTACAGCAGCGCCACGCCCATGAGCGCGAGGATCAGCAAGGGGAAGGCTCGCGGGCCGACCGGTTCGTAGGAAAAGGCGGCCTGATACGGCCAAGCCATCAGCGCCAGGCCGATACAGACCAGCAGCAGCACCGCGGCAAAAATACGTTGGATGGTGAGCATGACTAACTCCTGGGCGGCGCCGGCAGTGCCAACGCCGCCGCGAGAACAGAGACGGTTACTGGATCAGGCCGAACTCTTTGGCCAGCACCTTGTAATCAGCCACTTGCTTCTTCACGTAGGTGTCCAGTTCCGGCCCGGTCATGGCGAACGGGAACAGCTCGCGCTGGTCACGCAGCTTGGCGAACTCTTCGGAAGCCAGCAGTTTGTCGAAGGCATCTTTCCACCAGGCGTAGTCTTCATCGCTGACCTTCGGCCCGAGGTAGAAGCCGCGAACCACCGGCCAGACGATGTCGTAGCCTTGTTCCTTGGCGGTCGGAATGTCTTTCATTTCCGGCTCGTCGATGCGTTTCTCGGCAAACACGGCGAGCAGGCGCATGTCGCCGCTCTGGATGTGCGGCATGGAGTCGGAAATATCCGTACTGCCGACCTGGATGTGCCCACCGAGCAATGCGGTGGCGATTTCGCCGCCGCCTTCGAGGGCCACGTAGCGCAGGTCGCGGGGGTTGATACCGGCGGCCTTGGCGATGAGGGCGGTCTGCATCCAGTCCTGGCTACCCACGGTGCCGCCGGAGCCGATCACCACCGAGCCTGGATCTTTCTTCAGGGCCTGTACCAGGTCGTCGAGGTTCTTGTAGGGCGAGTCGCTCTTCACCGCAATGGCACCATAGCTGGTGCCAACGGCAGCCAGCCAGCGCACGGCGCTTTCATCGAAACGACCGAACTTGCCCTGGGCCAGGTTCAATAGCGAACCGCTGGACCAGGCCACCAGGGTGCCGGCGTCGGCCGGGCGCTGGGCGACCACTGCGTTGTAGGCCACCGCGCCGACACCGCCGGGCATGTAGGTGACGCGCATCGGCTTGGTCAGCAGCTTCTGGTTGACCAGCGCGCTTTGCGCCAGCTTGCACGTCAGGTCGAAACCGCCGCCCGGGGACGCCGGGGCGATGCATTCGGGGCGCTTGGGTTCTTTGGATGGATCAGCGGCGAGCAACTGCCCGGCGAACATCAGGCATCCGGCGGCCAAGGCTACTTTACGCAGTGATAGGTTCATTATTGTCTCCACAGGAGTTGTTGTTGTGTGTGGTGTAAATTCGGTATTGCTGGCCCCCGGCCCTCGCATCGCGGATGGTGGGCGCAGGTTGTTGTCGAACGTATCGGGATTGAAGGCGCGGGAGAACACCAGACCGAGGCGTGATGGCGCTGGCCAGGGTGGTCTGATTGAAGCGGGAAAGGCGGGCGGGCACTGGGGCCTGGAGCTGTAGAGACAGCATGTGGGTACTCCGCTTTTATTGTTTTTATTCGGCGAAAACGCTTCGAGGCGTTTTTCGTTCGCGATGTGCGTCGCGACGGGCAGCCGAAACCGTCCGTGGGAGGACTCTAACGGCCCAACCTTTCGCTCACCTTTCAAAAGCTTTCAACGTGTTTTTTGGCTTCACAGTGGCGGGTGCGGCTGTAAACTCCGCGCCAAAGAATGGCGTCGACCATCCCTGAATCGAGGAATAACCCATGCGTGTTCTGCTCGTCGAAGACCATCTGCAGCTCGCCGAAAGCGTTGCCCAAGCGCTCAAGAGCACCGGTTTGACCGTGGACGTGCTGCACGACGGCGTTGCGGCCGACCTGGCCTTGAGCAGCGAGGAATACGCTGTGGCGGTGCTCGATGTCGGGCTGCCGCGCATGGACGGTTTCGAGGTGCTGGCGCGTTTGCGGGCCCGGGGCAAGACGTTGCCAGTGCTGATGTTGACCGCCCGCAGCGACGTCAAGGACCGCGTCCATGGCCTCAACCTCGGTGCGGACGATTACCTGGCCAAGCCATTCGAACTCACTGAACTGGAGGCCCGGGTCAAGGCCCTGTTGCGCCGCAGCGTACTGGGCGGCGAACGCCAGCAGCGTTGTGGCGGGCTGGTCTATGACCTGGACACCCGTCGCTTTACCCTCGACGACGAATTGCTGACCCTGACCTCCCGCGAGCAAGCCGTGCTGGAAGCCTTGATTGCCCGGCCGGGGCGGGTGATGAGCAAGGAGCAACTGGCGGCCCAGGTGTTTGGCCTGGACGAAGAGGCCAGCCCCGACGCCATCGAAATCTACGTTCATCGTCTGCGCAAGAAGCTCGACGGCCATGCGGTCGCGATCGTGACGTTCCGCGGCTTGGGCTACCTGCTGGAAAACCGCAATGCATAAGCCCGACAGCCTGCGCTGGCGGCTGCTCTGGAACCTGGCGTTGCTGCTGGTGGTGCTGATGCTCGCCAGCGGCCTGAGCGCCTACTGGAATGGTCGCGAAGCCGCCGATACCGCCTATGACCGGACGCTGCTGGCCTCGGCCCGGACCATCGCCGCCGGTCTTTCGCAGCGAGACGGTACGCTCAGCGCGGACGTGCCTTACGTGGCCTTGGACACCTTCGCCTATGACAGCGCCGGACGTATCTACTACCAGGTCAACGACATCCACCAACAGCTGATTTCCGGTTACGAAAATCTCCCGGGTCCGCCGCCCGGCACGCCGCGCACTGACGATTATCCGGCATTGGCACGTTTCTACAACGCGCGTTACCAGGGCCAGGACGTGCGCGTGGTCAGCCTGCTG
Organism: Pseudomonas sp. BP11-1-1; assembly: GCF_052112105.1. Taxonomy (NCBI): domain Bacteria; kingdom Pseudomonadati; phylum Pseudomonadota; class Gammaproteobacteria; order Pseudomonadales; family Pseudomonadaceae; genus Pseudomonas; species Pseudomonas sp. BP11-1-1. The sequence continues at coordinate 106,856 of NZ_JAUTYU010000009.1, read as the reverse complement.
AAGGCCGTGAGCGAGCCGGAAATGAACGGCATGGCGGAGATCCGCGTGGCGGAAACCGAAGAAGCGCGGATCAGCATGGCCCGGGGCCTGATGGCCGACACGCTATTGCGGTTGGGCATGCTGGCCGTCGGTGCATTATTGCTGGTGTGGTTCGCGGTCAGCGCCGCTTTGCGTCCGCTGGAGCGCCTGCGTACGGCGGTGGAAGAGCGTCAGCCAGACGATTTGCGGCCGCTGCCATTGGTGGAGGTCCAGCATGAGTTGTGGCCCCTTGTCCGGGCGCTCAACCATTTCACCGAGCGCCTGCGTGGCCAATTCGAACGGCAGGCGCAATTCATCGCCGATGCCGCCCATGAACTGCGCACGCCACTGGCCGCCCTCAAGGCACGCCTGGAGCTGGGCTTGCGTGCCAGCGAACCGGCGACTTGGCGTGAAACCCTGGAAACCGCGGCCCAGGGCACCGACCGCTTGACCCATCTGGCGAACCAGTTGCTGTCACTGGCGCGAGTGGAAAACGGCGCCCGGGCGATTGCCGAGGGCGGTGCGCAATTGCTCGACCTGAGCCAATTGGCCCGTGAGCTGGGCATGGCCATGGCCCCGCTGGCACATGCCCGTGGTGTCGCGTTGGCCCTGGAGGCCGACGAGCCGGTCTGGTTGCGGGGCGAGCCGACCTTATTGAACGAGCTGTTGAGCAATCTGGTGGATAACGCGCTGGCCCATACACCGTCGGGTGGCAACGTCATCCTGCGGGTCGTCGCGCCGGCGGTGCTGGAAGTCGAGGATGACGGTCCCGGTATTCCTGAGACTGAACGGGAACGAGTGTTCCAGCGCTTCTACCGGCGAAACCAGCAAGTGGCCGGCTCGGGCCTCGGGCTGGCGATCGTCGGGGAAATCTGCCGTGCGCATCTGGCGCAGATCAGCCTTCACGACGGTCAGGACGGTGGGCTGAAGGTACGGGTGAGTTTCATCCCTGGCTCAGAATAAGCCCGCGCTGAATGCTGTCGTGGCGGGATACTGATTTGTGGCGAGGGGATTTAGCGAAACGTCGCACCGCCCCGCTGGGCGCGAAGCGCCCCTTACGAGGTTCAGGTTCGATGTCCGGGCTGTTCAGTAAAACATCGTCCGTGCTTCTTCAATGTCCGCGCACCGATCCTTATCGTCGAGGTCGATGCCCAGCTTCTTGATTGCCGGCACTCCAACCGCGTCGATCCGGCTCAGCGGGTGGTCGGTGTCCTTGTAGCAATACAGCGCGGCGACTTGCACCAGGTCGACATAATCGAGTTGTTTGGAGTCTCGGGTGAAATCCAGGTACAACCCCGGCAGCTTCACCAACCTTTCCGGAAATTCCCAGACACTGAGCAGCTTGTCGCCCAGCACCGGGTGAATCGTCTCGATGACGTGGTTGAGGCTGATGGGGTCCGACAGCAATTCATTATTGTCTTCGGCATACGTCAGGATCGGCAGGACGCCGATCTGATGGACCAATCCGCCCAAGGCCGCCTGATCAGGCTTGAGGTGCGTGTAGCTGCGGCAGAGGGCGTAGCTGACACCCGCTATTTCCAGGCTCTTGCGCCAGACTTCGCGCATTTTCTGTTCCACGACCTCGGAGCGGGCATGGAAAATCTGCTCCATGACCAGGCCAATCGCCAGGTTGCTGCTGTAGTTGACGCCCAGCCGAGTGATTGCCGTGTGCAGGTCCGTCACTTCCTGCGTGGCGCGCAGCAACGGGCTGTTGACGACTTTTATCAGGCGCGCCGAGAGGGCGGTGTCACGGCCAATCACTTTGCTCAGGTTGCTGACGCTGATTTCCGGGTCTTCGGCGGCCCGGCGAATCTGCATGGCCACTTCCGGTAATGTTGGCAAGACCAGGTCATCATTATCGATGGCCGCCACCAAATCCCGCTGGACCTTATCCGCCAAATCGCTCATTTCGGTTCTCTAGGGTGTTGCGACAAAATGTTGCGATCAACGCTGGATTTCGCGGTCGCGGTCCAGTTCGTAAGGCAAGTCCAGCAATTGTAGCGCGGGTCCTTCCAAAGCACCGAGGTGCAAATTGCCATCTTCTGCCGCTTCGGCCTGCAATACTGCCAGCAGTTCAATGTTTCGCTCGGCACAGGCGGCAATGACGACCTCGCCGATCGAGCTGCCATGCATAGGGGAAAACAGCGGGGTGCCAGGCTCCGGCAATTCAGCGGCGTCCAGTTCCAGGCGATACAGGCGACGCTTGAGTTTGCCGAGGTACTGCATGCGCGCGACGATTTCCTGGCCGGTGTAGCAACCTTTCTTGAAGCTCACGCCGCCAACGGCTTGCAGGTTGAGCATCTGCGGAATGAACAACTCGCGCGTGGCCGCCATGACCTGGCCGATTCCCGCGCGGACCTGACCCAGCAGCCAGCGGTTCAAGTCGCCTTCGGGCAGTTGCTCGCGCAGCTGCGTCAGCAGCGTATCGGCCTGTTCGGCGCGAACCCAGAGTTCAGCGCGGCCGGGGGAGACGCGAATAGCGATCAGCGATGGCTGGCGAACCACACTGTCGGTTTCGGCCGGCAGGTCGAGGCCCAGCCCGCTCAGCACGGTGTCCGCGTTTTCCAATCCGAAGCGAACCCATGCCGGGCTTTCATCGGTGAGTTTGGATTTGGAGAACACCGCGTATTTCTTCAGGTCCGCCAGTTGCGGCTCCAGAAGCTCCGTGGCCATGGCCATCAGTATGCCGTCGCCTTCGAGGACGATACGAAAGCTCGATTGCATCCGGCCTTTCTGGGTGCAACGGGCGCCCAGGCTGGCCTGGCTGTCGCTGAGGTAGTTGAGGTTGCAGGTCAATTGGCCTTGCAGGAATTTGCCGGCATCCACGCCGCGGACCGCGAGTACGCCTTCGTGGGACAGGGTGCAGAAAAATGCGGAATCAGCCATGGGTCATCGCAGGGTAAAAAGTCTGGTAGACATCATAAGGGGGCGCCCATGAAATGGGTAGTTCACAAAGGATTGACGGCGCCCGACCAAAGCCGTCTGTCACGCCACGGCGGGGCCTGTATACTTGCGCTCTATTTGAGGAGCGCTCCATGGTCGAAGATGTTGAACTGAATCGCCTCTACTGGCATAGCCGCCGCGGCATGCTTGAGCTTGACGTGCTGCTGGTGCCGTTCGTGAAAGAGGTCTACCCCCACCTTAACGAGGTCGATCGTGCCTGCTACGTCCGTCTGCTCGAGTGCGAGGATCAGGACATGTTCGGCTGGTTCATGGAGCGCAGTGAATCCGAAGACCCGGAACTGCAACGCATGGTCCGGATGATTCTGGATCGTGTCCAACCCAAGTAATCGCTTCGAATGCCGCTGGCAGGCCTCCGGGCAATTGCTGGCGGCGTACCTCGTGGCCCAGGCGTTCGCCCTGGGCTCGTTGCTGCTCCTGGCTGTCCCGTCCGGCTTCGCAGCCGTTGGCGTCATGCTGTGCCTGGGCCATGGCGCCTGGGTGTTGCCGCGACATTTGCTGCTGACCCATCGACAGGCCTTCCGTGGCTTGCGTCGCGATGCCGATGGTTGGCAGCTCTGGCGCGTCGATGGCGGCTGGCAGCCGGTGCAGTTGCGACCTGACAGCCTCGCATTACCGATGATCGTGGTGCTGCGCTTCCGCCTTAAGGGCGAGTGGCGGATCCGCTCGTTGTGCGTGCTCCGCGACGCGCTGGCGCCGGATGTCCACCGGCGCCTGCGGGTACGGCTGCGGTTCAGCCGGCGTAGGTGGGCGGCACCAGGATAGTATCCAGCGCCTCGGGCAGCAGGTTCGGATAATCAAGCGTGTAATGCAGGCCTCGGCTTTCCTTGCGCTCCATGGCCGAGCGAATCATCAGTTCGGCCACCTGCGCCAGGTTGCGCAGTTCAATCAGGTCGCGGCTGACTTTATAGTTGCTGTAGAACTCATCGATCTCGTCGAGCAGCAGGCGCACCCGGTGCTGCGCCCGTTGCAGGCGCTTGTTGGTGCGTACGATGCCGACGTAGTCCCACATGAAGCGCCGCAGTTCGTCCCAGTTGTGCGCGATGATCACGTCTTCGTCCGAGTCGGTGACCTGGCTGGCGTCCCACGAGGGCAGGGCGACCGGGATGGCGATCTGGGGTAATTGCTCGAGAATGTCAGCCGCCGCCGAGCGGGCATAGACGAAACATTCCAGTAGCGAGTTGCTGGCCATGCGGTTGGCGCCGTGCAGTCCGGTGAAGCTGGTTTCGCCGATGGCATACAGGCCAGGCACGTCCGTGCGGCCATGCTGGTCAACCATCACCCCGCCACAGGTATAGTGCGCTGCCGGTACCACCGGGATCGGCTGCTTGGTGATGTCGATGGAGAATTCCAGGCAGCGCTCGTAGACCGTCGGGAAATGGCTCTTGATGAACGCCTCGGGTTTATGGCTGATGTCCAGATAGACACAGTCGATGCCCAGGCGCTTCATTTCATGGTCGATGGCCCGCGCGACGATGTCCCGGGGTGCCAATTCGGCGCGAGGATCGAAGCGCTGCATGAAGCGCTCCCCGTTGGGGAGCTTCAGATGAGCACCTTCGCCACGCAGGGCTTCGGTCACCAGGAAGCTCTTGGCCTGCGGGTGATACAGGCAGGTAGGGTGGAATTGGTTGAATTCCAGGTTCGCCACCCGGCAGCCCGAGCGCCAGGCCATGGCAATGCCGTCACCACAGGCTCCGTCGGGGTTGCTGGTATAGAGATAGACTTTTGCCGCGCCACCGGAGGCCAGGATAACGAAGCGCGCACCGTAGGTGTCCACTTCTCCCGTGCCGCGGTTGAGCACATAGGCGCCCAGGCAGCGATCCCCCTCCAGGCCCAGGCGCTTCTCGGTAATCAGGTCGATCGCGACCCGTTGCTCCAGCAATTCGATGTTGGAGCGCTGCCGGGCCTGGGCCAACAGCGTCTTGAAAATGGCCGCGCCGGTTGCATCGGCGGCATGGATGATTCGCCGATGGCTGTGCCCGCCCTCGCGGGTCAGGTGGAACTCGAAGCCGCCATCTTCGGTGCCGGACTGTTCATCGCGAGTGAATGGCACGCCTTGGTCGATGAGCCACTGGATGGCTTCCTTGCTGTGCTCGACGGTGAAGCGCACCGCTTCCTGATTGCACAGCCCGCCGCCCGCGTTAAGTGTGTCATCGACGTGGGATTGGACGGTATCGGCGTCATCCAGCACGGCCGCCACGCCGCCCTGGGCCCAGAACGTCGAACCGTTGGCCAGGTCTCCCTTGCTCAGCACGGCGATGCGCAAATGTGCAGGCAGGGTCAAGGCCAGGCTCAACCCGGCGGCGCCGCTGCCGATTACCAGAACATCATGTTGGAACTGTTGGCTCATTCGAATGGTTTCCGCTTGAAGCGACCCGGGTCGGGGTTAGCGCCAGACACCGCTTCGACGGGTCAGGCAGCCACGCAGCCCACTAGTATATAGAGGGGGGGATCGGCACAATAGCCGGGCGTTCATGGCAATGTGAAACCAGGGTGACAGGAAAGCGATGCGCTTCGTCGGGTCAAGGTTTCGATGAATGTGCGACAACGCGGCCTTTTCGAGGACAGAACGCTGTTTATCTCGTCATGGTCGCCAAATCTTCGCGTTGAAGAGCGATAAATAGTGGGAACTTTTGCCAAGCGCATACGTTCAATAGACGGTTGTCTGCAGAAGGGAACAGCGTCGGGTTGGTGCAGGGATTCATCTGAATCCTCGTCCGACAGGCCCGGCGACAGATTATTCGCGCGGCCGGGGAATCTCGTGCTGCGTTTTTCGTGCGTGCCGGATCAGAGCGCGCCGGAAACTTGCTTTGAAGGGGGAGAACTTTTGCGAAAAGCCCGAGTCTATGTTTGCAAGCCCGGTCAATTGGTAATGCAAGCCTCCTTCGAGCTCATCGAGGAGTGTTCATGCTAACCCAGGAAGAGGATCAGCAGCTGGTCGAACGCGTTCAGCGCGGCGACAAGCGAGCTTTCGATCTGCTAGTGCTGAAATACCAGCACAAAATTCTCGGGTTGATCGTGCGTTTCGTGCACGACACCCATGAAGCCCAGGATGTTGCCCAGGAAGCCTTCATCAAGGCCTACCGCGCACTTGGAAATTTTCGCGGGGATAGCGCGTTTTACACGTGGCTTTACCGCATCGCCATTAACACGGCGAAAAACTATCTGGTTTCACGCGGCCGCCGGCCGCCGGATAGCGATGTGAGTTCCGAGGATGCCGAGTTCTACGATGGCGATCATGGCCTCAAGGACCTCGAGTCACCTGAACGTGCATTGCTGCGGGATGAGATTGAAGGCACCGTCCATCGAACCATCCAGCAACTGCCTGAAGATTTGCGTACGGCTTTAACTTTACGTGAATTCGACGGTCTGAGTTACGAGGACATTGCGAGCGTCATGCAGTGTCCGGTGGGTACCGTGCGCTCCCGGATCTTCCGCGCTCGGGAGGCCATCGATAAAGCCCTGCAACCGTTGTTGCAGGAAAACTGAGACAGCGGCGACAGCCAAGAGAGGAACGCCATGAGTCGTGAAGCCCTGCAGGAATCGCTGTCCGCAGTGATGGATAACGAAGCGGACGAATTGGAATTGCGTCGGGTATTGAATGCCTTTGACGATGTTGAAACCCGTGAGACCTGGGCTCGTTACCAGATCGCCCGGGCTGTCATGCACAAGGATCTGCTGCTTCCGCGTCTGGACATCGCTGCGGCGGTTTCTGCTGCACTGGCGGATGAAGCCGTACCGGCGAAAGCCTCCCGCGGACCATGGCGCAGCCTGGGCCGACTGGCTGTTGCCGCTTCGGTCACCGTTGCTGTGCTGGCGGGTGTGCGTCTGTACAACCAGGATGAGATCGCTGGCGTGCAAATGGCGCAGCAGTCCAACCAGCCAAGCCTGGCGACGCCACAGGTCAAAGGTCCTGCGGTTCTGGCCGGCTACAGCGAAAGTTCTGAAGCCGCAGGTCCCATGACTAACGGGGTTCTGCAAGGACAGCCAGGTTGGCACGATCAGCGTCTGCCCAACTATCTGCGCCAGCATGCTCAGCAAGCTGCGTTGAAAGGTACTGAAAGCGCTCTGCCATATGCTCGTGCGGCCAGTCTGGAAAACCGTTAAGGAGGACCATGCGCGCCATACCTCTCGTTTCGCTTCTGCTCGGTGGCTGGTGTGTGGCTCCAGCCTATGCCGGTGAAGCTCAGGACTGGCTCAATCGTCTGAGTCAGGCCGAGCAACAGCAGAGCTTCCAGGGCACTTTCGTTTACGAGCGTAACGGTAGTTTTTCTACCCATAACATCTGGCATCGCGTCCAGGATGGCAAAGTCCGCGAGCGGTTGCTCCAGCTCGACGGTTCGGCACAGGAGGTCATGCGCATTGATGGACATACTCAATGCGTCAGCGGCACCTTGATCGCCGGGCTGGGAAACACGCCTGATGGCACTGCACGTGCGCTCGATCCGCAAAAACTCAAGAATTGGTACGACCTTGCCGTCATTGGCAAGTCGCGCGTGGCCGGGCGTCAGGCTGTCATTGTCGCCCTGACCCCTAAAGACCAGCATCGCTATGGCTTCGAGCTGCATCTGGACAAAGAGACCGGTTTACCGCTCAAGTCCCTGTTGCTCAATGACAAGGGCCAATTGCTGGAGCGCTTTCAGTTCACTCGACTGAACACCTCCGAACCTTCGGAAGGTGACCTGCAGGCCAGTGCCGAGTGCAAGGCTGTCGTTCAGGATTCGAATAAAGCTACCGCCGTGAAGACTACCTGGCATTCAGACTGGCTTCCGCCTGGCTTTGAACTGACCAGCAGCGTGGCACGCAATGATCCGGACACCAAGATCCAGGTCAATAGTCTCATGTACGACGACGGGCTCGCTCGTTTCTCGGTATTCCTGGAACCGCTGAATGGCGCCACCGCAACCGACACTCGTACCCAGCTGGGTCCGACGGCTGCTGTTTCTCGTCGGCTCACCACGCCCCAAGGCGAGATGATGGTCACGGTGGTAGGTGAGATTCCCATTGGCACGGCGGAACGGATCGCGCTGTCCATGCGCTCCGATGTCGCGGCAGCCCAATAGCACAGTGCTCAGGTGGCTCGATTGCGCAAGAGGCCGATGACGCCAAGGCTTGATCGAAATGCCGAAACTTCCTGTCAGCATTTTCATTTGCAAAAAAACCAATTTTTTTCTATTAGGTCAGAGCCGCTCGGCTCTGGCCTTGTCTGTTTGCGGAACAATAATACCGGCGTATCGTTCTCCGGTAGTCCTTGCTCCATATCGCTTAACCATGCTCGTCGTAACGGGAGCCGTATGTCGATACCACGCTTGAAAACCTATCTTTCCATATTTGCCACCGTGCTGGTCCTCGGTCAGGCCGTTCCTGCCGTGGCAGTGGAATTACCGGACTTCACACAACTGGTCGAACAGGCTTCGCCCGCTGTCGTGAACATCAGTACCACACAGAAGTTGCCGGATCGCCGTGTCTCGGACCAGCAGATGCCAGACCTGGAAGGCCTGCCGCCGATGCTGCGCGAGTTCTTCGAGCGTGGGATGCCGCAGCAACCGCGTTCGCCGGGCGGCGGTCGCCAGCGTGAAGCCCAGTCCCTTGGATCGGGCTTCATCATTTCGCCTGACGGCTACATCCTGACCAACAACCATGTGATCGCCGATGCCGATGAGATCCTGGTGCGCCTGGCCGATCGCAGCGAGCTGAAGGCCAAGCTGATCGGCACCGACCCGCGCTCCGATGTGGCGCTTCTGAAAATCGACGGCAAGGACCTGCCGGTGCTCAAGCTGGGCAAATCCCAGGATCTGAAGGCTGGCCAGTGGGTCGTCGCCATCGGTTCGCCGTTCGGTTTCGACCACACTGTGACCCAAGGGATTGTCAGTGCTATCGGGCGTAGCCTGCCGAACGAAAACTATGTGCCTTTCATCCAGACCGACGTGCCGATCAACCCAGGCAATTCCGGTGGCCCGTTGTTCAACCTCAACGGTGAAGTGGTGGGCATCAACTCTCAGATCTATACCCGTTCGGGCGGTTTCATGGGCGTTTCGTTCGCCATTCCGATCGATGTCGCGATGGATGTATCCAACCAACTGAAAAGCGAGGGCAAGGTCAGCCGGGGTTGGTTGGGCGTGGTCATCCAGGAAGTGAACAAGGATCTGGCTGAGTCGTTCGGGCTGGAGAAACCCGCCGGTGCGTTGGTTGCGCAAATTCAAGAAGGTGGCCCGGCCGCCAAGGGTGGCTTGCAGGTGGGTGACGTGATCCTCAGCCTCAATGGCCAGCCAATCATCATGTCCGCCGACTTGCCACATCTGGTGGGCGCGCTCAAGGCTGGCGCCAAGGCCAACCTGGAAGTGATCCGCGAAGGCAAGCGCAAGAATGTCGAGCTGACTGTCGGCGCGATCCCGGAAGAGGGTAAAGAACTCGAATCGCAGCCCAAGTCCGGCGTCGAGCGCAGCAGCAATCGCCTCGGTGTTGCGGTGGTCGAGCTGACTGAAGAGCAGAAGCGCACCCTGGAGTTGCAAGGTGGTGTGGTGATCAAGGAAGTGCAGGACGGTCCTGCTGCCCTGATTGGCCTGCAACCAGGCGACATCATTACGCACCTGAACAACCAGGCCATCGGCTCCGCCAAGGAGTTCACCGACATCGCCAAGGCGCTGCCGAAGAACCGCTCGGTGTCGATGCGTGTCCTGCGTCAGGGGCGTGCAAGCTTCATCACCTTCAAGCTGGCCGAATAAGCCGAGCTGAAAAAAAACCGCCTCGAATCGAGGCGGTTTTTTTATGCCTGATGGATATTCAACCCATCATGTCCTTGACCATCCGCTCTTGTTCCATGAGCTCTCGCTGCCGGGCATCGATGCGCGATGACAACGGGAAATTGCTCCCCGCGCGTCGTTTGGCGAAGTCCAGTTGTTGGATGGCCTGACGATAGTCTCCGACCAGCGCGAAGTACTCGGCGCGGGCCTGGTGCAAACCGATGATATTGCCCGACAAGCCACGCGTCTCCGCCACCATGTACCAGACGTCCGGATCGTCCGGACGACTCTTGAGCAGGGTCTCCAGCGCTTTTTCCGCATCGGCGGGACGATTCTGCTTGAGCAGCAGGTCGACACGGACCTGGTTGAGCGGGTAATTGCCCGGGTACTGGGCCAGCAGCCGGTCGACGCGAGATTGAGCGTCTGGCAGCTTGTTGCTGGTGATGTCCAGATCGACCTGGGCCAGGTTATAGATGATCTCGTTGGGTGATTTGGCCAGCAGCGGCTTGAGGTTTTCACGGGCCTCATTCAACTGGCCGCCCTTGACCTGGGCAATTGCCAGGCCATAGCGAGCCACGTCGTTCTTCGGGTTTTCGTCGAGCAGCGCGCGGAAGCGCTTGGCGGCCAGTCCCGGGGTTTCTTCATACGTCAACTGGACCCGCGCGCGGATCAGTTGATAGCGCATGCTGTCCTCGATGCCCCCCGGCTTGGCCTGTTCGGCACGGTTGCGGGTGTCGGCGATACGCGACTCGGTAACCGGGTGAGTCAGCAGGAACTCCGGGGGACGGGCGTCAAACCGGTACTGGCGCATCAGCCGTTCGAACATGGTCGGCATCGACCGTGGATCATAGCCGGCCTTTTCCAGATTCTGGATGCCGATGCGGTCGGCCTCCTGCTCGTTCTGGCGCGAGAAGCGCCGTTGTTCCTGGATGGCGGCGGCCTGGGTCCCGGCGATGGCGGCAATCCCGGCATCGCCCCCGCCAGCGGCGGCGACCACGATGCCAGCCAGCAGCGCCGCCATCATTGGCACTTGCATACGCTGTTGGGCTTCCACGCCACGGGCGAAGTGGCGTTGCGACAAGTGCGCCAGTTCGTGGGCCATGACCGAGGCGTATTCGCCTTCGGTTTGCGCGTTGAGGAACAAGCCGCCGTTGACCCCGACGATCCCGCCGGGTGCGGCGAAGGCGTTGAGCTGTGGGCTGTTGATCAGAATGAATTCGAGGCGCCGGTCATTGACCTGGCTGGTTTCCACCAGCTTGTAGACGCTGGTTTCGACGTAATCCTTGAGCTGCGGGTCGTTGAGTTGCGAGACCTGGCTACGCAGCAGGGCCAGCCAGGCGCGACCCAATTGGTGTTCCTGTTCCGGCGAGACGATGGCAGAACTGGCATCGCCAAGTGACGGCAGGTCGTCGGCGAAGCCCGGTGAGGCGAGCAGGCAAGCGAGCGTCAGCAGGGTGGGGCGCAGAAATGTCATGCACGGGGCCTTAGTCGACAAAGACCTTACTGTAGCCGGACAGCGTGTCCGGGACCAGATATTCTAGGCGGCTCGACGACCTGTTGCGGAGTGAAGCAATGACCGATGATGTAGCCCACGATGCCGAACTGGACGCCAGCGGCCTGAATTGCCCGTTGCCGTTGCTCAAGGCCAAGTTGGAACTCAATCGCCTAGCCAGCGGCGCCGTGCTCAAGGTAACCGCCACGGACGCGGGCTCCCAACGTGATTTCCGCACCTTTGCCCGATTGGCCGGTCATACGCTGCTGCGCGAAGAGGACGAGAACGGCGTCTACCGTTACTGGTTGCAAAAGGCCTGAAAGCCGACAGCCCTCCCATAAGGATTTTTAATGTTCAAAGTGTTACGCGACTGGATCCAGCGCTACTTCTCGGATGAAGAAGCCGTGGTGTTGGCGGTGCTGCTGTTCCTCGGATTCACCGCGGTCCTGACACTGGGCGGCATGCTCGCACCCGTGTTGGCGGGGATGGTGCTGGCGTACCTGATGCAAGGCCTGGTCACCACGCTGGAGCGTATGCGGCTGCCGGGTTCCTTGGCGGTGGGGCTGGTGTTCGCCTTGTTCATGGGGCTGCTGGTGGTGTTCCTGGTGGTGATCGTGCCCTTGCTCTGGCATCAGTTGGTGACGCTGTTCAACGAACTCCCAGGAATGCTCGCCAAGTGGCAATCGCTGCTGCTGTTACTGCCTGAACGCTATCCCCACCTGGTTTCGGATGAACAGGTGCTGCAGACGATCGAAGTGGTGCGCGGTGAGATCGGCAAGTTCGGCCAGTGGGCGCTGACGTTTTCCCTGTCCAGCTTGCCGCTGCTGGTAAACATCATGATCTACCTCGTGCTGGTGCCGATCCTGGTGTTTTTCTTTCTCAAGGACCGGGAAATGATCGGGCGCTGGGTCCGCGGTTATCTGCCGCGCGAACGAGCGCTGATCACTCGGGTTGCCCAGGAAATGAACCGGCAGATCGCCAATTACATCCGCGGCAAGGTCATCGAGATTTTCATCTGTGGCGGCGTGACCTACATCGGCTTCGTTGCCCTGGGCCTCAACTACGCAGCGTTGCTGGCCTTGCTGGTGGGTATTTCCGTGGTGGTGCCTTACGTCGGCACCGTGGTCGTGACGGTGCCGGTGGCGCTGATTGCACTGTTCCAGTGGGGCTGGAGCGATCAGTTCATCTACCTGATGGCGGTCTACGGAATCATCCAGACGCTGGACGGCAACGTGCTGGTACCGCTGCTGTTTTCCGAGGCGGTGAACCTGCATCCGGTGGCGATCATCTGTGCGGTGCTGTTGTTTGGCGGCTTGTGGGGGTTCTGGGGGGTGTTCTTCGCGATTCCCCTGGCGACGCTGTTCAAGGCGGTGCTGGATGCGTGGCCGAGCAAGGAACCGGTGGTGGCGCCGTTGTTGTGACTTGAATATGAAGTAATGCTTAAGGCCTCATCGCGAGCAAGCTCGCTCCCACAGGGATTTGATTTAACGACACAAATCCAGTGTGGGAGCGAGCTTGCTCGCGATAGCGCCAGTACAGGCAACGAGATTTCAGGCCTTGTTAAGCACCTGAGCCGCCGCCAACACCGCATCCACATGCCCCGGTACCTTCACGCCGCGCCATTCCTGGCGCAGCACACCATCCTTGTCGATCAGGAATGTGCTGCGGTCAACGCCCAGGTATTCCTTGCCGTATAGCTTCTTCAACTTGATCACGTCGAACAACTGGCAAACCGCTTCGTCCTTGTCGCTGATCAGCTCGAAGGGGAATTCCTGCTTGCACTTGAAGTTTTCGTGGGACTTGAGGCTGTCCCGGGAGACGCCGAACACTTCGGTGTTGGCGGCCTGGAATTGCGCGTACTGATCGCGGAACCCTTGGCCTTCGGTGGTGCAACCCGGGGTGCTGTCTTTCGGGTAGAAGTAAATGACCACCTGCTTGCCTTTCAGGGCCGCGAGGCTGACGGTCTGCCCGCTGGTGGCGGGCGCTTGGAAATCGGTAACCGGCTGGTCGACGGCAACGGCCATGAACGCTTCCTTACATTGGGTTTTGTGGGCGCCACGGTTCGATCAGGGCATCCAGGTTCATCGCGTCGGCGAAATCCAGGAACTGATCGCGCAGCCAACTGATCTGGGTGCCGGCCGGCAGTGTCACGGTGAACGTAGCGTTGAGCATGGTGCCGCCGGTCTGCGGAGCCTGGTAGGTGTCGCAGGTCAGGTTCTCCAGCTCGACGTGATGGTCCATGAAGAACTGGCACAGCTCGTTGATGATGTCCGGGCGATAGGCCGAACTCACGTAGGCCACATAGGGCAGGGCCTGGGGACGATTCTCCAACGCTGCGCTGCGGACCACGTTGACGGTGAACGCATGCTTCTTGGCCAGCAAGGGCAGGCTGCCCTCCAGGCGGGCCAGGGCGTCCCAGCTGCCGGAGATTTCCAGCACGAGCGCGCTGCATTCGCCATGGCGAGTCAGGCGTGACGTCACGACGGCACAGCGATTCTCATGGCTGGCGCGGCACAGGACGTTAGTCAGCTCCATGGGGTTGGCGCCAAGGGCACTGATGACAAGGAATTGTTCGCGGACTGTGGGGGTGGACATGCAGCATTCCTAAAGCGATGAGCGGTCGATACGTTTCAGCTCGGCGCGGTGACAGCCCTGGGAAACCGAACGGTTCAAGCCCTGTGCCTGGAGGGGACAATGCGTTGCAGGGCAACACAAATACCCCCGGGACAAACGCAGGATCGGGGCTTGGAGCGACGGAAACGGAAGCTGGAAACCGGCGTATGAGCTTATCAGTACCGATCAAAGCCTGAAGGGTAGCGAAAACCATCGCCAAGGGGAATGGGAGTTCGCTTGTACAAGCATCTTGGCGCCAGTACCATTACCGCTCTCTTTTTCCGGCAGGAGCGGTTTCATGATTGCGGGCAGTATGGTGGCACTGGTCACTCCCATGGATGCACAAGGGCGTCTTGACTGGGACAGCCTCAGCAAACTCGTGGACTTCCACCTCAAGAACGGCACCCATGCCATCGTCGCAGTCGGTACTACCGGCGAGTCGGCAACCCTTGATGTTGAAGAACACATCGCCGTGATCAAAGCCGTGGTCAAACAGGTTGCCGGGCGCATTCCGGTCATCGCCGGCACGGGCGCCAACTCGACCCGCGAAGCCGTCGAGCTGACCCGCAACGCCAAGGAAGCCGGGGCCGATGCCTGCCTGCTGGTCGTTCCGTACTACAACAAGCCGACCCAGGAAGGCTTGTACCAGCACTTCAAGCACATTGCCGACGCCGTCGACATCCCGCAGATCCTCTATAACGTTCCCGGCCGCACCTCCTGCGACATGCAGGCCGAGACTGTGATCCGCCTGTCCACCGTGCCGAACATCATCGGCATCAAGGAAGCCACCGGCGACCTGAAGCGCGCCAAGGCCATCCTCGATGGCGTGGACAAGGATTTCCTCGTGCTGTCCGGTGATGATCCGACCGCCGTCGAGCTGATCCTGATGGGTGGCAAGGGCAACATTTCCGTCACCGCCAACGTTGCCCCGCGCGAAATGGCCGACCTCTGCGAGGCTGCGCTGAACGGCGACGCCGAGACCGCTCGGGCACTGAACGAAAAACTGATGCCGCTGCACAGGGACCTGTTCATCGAAGCCAACCCGATCCCGGTGAAGTTTGCCCTGGTCGAAATGGGCCTGATGCATGAAGGCATCCGCCTGCCACTGACCTGGCTGAGCACCCCTTGTCACGAAACGCTGCGGCAGGCCATGCGCCAGTCCGGCGTCCTGGTTTAATTGAGGAAGTACAACGCATGAAGCGAATGGCCGGACTTTCCGCACTTGCCTTGATTATCTCCAGCACCAGTGGCTGCGGATGGATCTGGGGGCCGGAAGGTTACTTCCGCGACCGTGGTAGCGATTACCTGCAAGCGCAACAGACTGCACCGATGCAACTGCCGCCGGACGTCAGCGTCGCCAAGCGCCTGGATCCGCTGCTGCCGATCCCGCGCAACGTCGCCGACGACAGCGTCAAGGGCGAATACGTTGTCCCGCGTCCACAGCCGCTGTCGGCCGTGGCCGATGCCAGCGACTACACCCTGCAGAAGAGCGGTGATTCCAGCTGGGTCATGGGCCAGCATCCACCGGCCGAAGTCTGGCCCGTGGCAATCCAGTTCTTCCAGGACAACGGTTTCCGCCTGGACGAACAGCGCCCACAGACAGGCGAATTCACCACCACCTGGCAGCGTTCCGATGAGCTGTCCGCCGCCATGGCCAAGCGCCTGAGTGCCGCCGGTGTTGCAGCCGACAGCGAAACCCGCGTGCGTGTGCGGATCGAGCCAGGCGTGCAGCGCAACACCAGTGAAATCTACGTGGTCAGCGCCGAGCGTCCCGCCGGCAGCACTGCCGACGTGGCCTTCACCAACCGTTCGGTCAACACCGGCCTCGACGCAGCGCTGGTGGACGACATGCTCGCGAGCATGAGCCGTACCGCTGAGCAGGGCGGCTCGGTGTCGATGCTCGCCACCCGCGACTACGACACGCCAAGTCGCGTCAGCCTGAGCGAAGACGGCAGCGGCAACCCGGTGCTCAATGTCGGCTCCGACCTCGACCGTGCCTGGTCGAGCGTGGGTCGTGCGCTGGAACAGGGTGAATGGCGCGTTGAAGACATCAACCGCAGCCTGGGCCTGTACTACATCAACCTCGCCGAAAAAGCCGAGAAGAAAGACGAGAAACCTGGCTTCTTCAGTGGCCTGTTCGGCAGCAAGCCGGACAAGGAAGAAATCGAAGCCCGTGCCGAGCGTTACCAGGTTCGCCTGAGCAAGGTCGGCGACAACGTCCAGGTCACCGTCGAAAAGAACATCAACACCGTGGCGCCGGCCGACGTGGCTCGCAAGGTGTTGGGCGTGATTCAGGACAACCTGGGCTGATCCGATGCGTTTTGCCGTTCTCGGCAGCGGTAGCCAGGGGAACGGCACGCTGATAGCCAGTGCTGGTACGTACGTGCTGGTCGATTGTGGTTTCTCCCTGCGGGAAACCGAGAAGCGCCTGTTGCGCCTGGGCGTGCACCCAGCGCAACTGAGCGCGATATTGGTGACCCACGAGCATGCCGACCACGTGCATGGCGTGGGTTTGCTGTCTCGGCGCTACAATCTGCCGGTGTACTTGAGTCGTGGCACGCTGGAAGGCCTGCGCAAGCCCATCGAGCCAGCCGGTTTCGTGGCTGGTGGCGAGCAACTGCGTATCGGCGGGCTGGATATCAATGTGGTCAGCGTGGCCCACGATGCCCGGGAGCCGACGCAGTATGTCTTCAGCGATGGCGAGCGACGCTTCGGATTGCTCACCGACCTGGGGTCGTATTGCGACAGGGTGATGGACAGTTACCGTGACCTCGATGCATTGATGATCGAGTCCAACCACTGCCGGGACATGCTGGCGCGTGGGTTCTACCCCTACTTTCTCAAGCAGCGGGTAGGCGGGGAACACGGACATTTGAACAACCACCAGGCGGCGTACCTGGTGGCCGAGTTGGGCTGGCAAGGCCTGCAACACCTGGTCCTGGCCCATCTGAGCAGCAAGAACAACCTGCCGCAGCTGGCCCGGCAATGTTTTGTCGACACCCTCGGGTGCGACCCGGACTGGCTGCAACTGGCCGATCAAGATTCAGGGCTCGACTGGCGACATATCGCCTAGCCCATCTACTTAGCAAGCGGAGCCCATCATGGAAAAACGTGAAGAACTCTACCGCGGCAAAGCCAAGTCGGTTTACAAGACCGACGACGCTGACCGCTTGATCCTGCTGTTTCGCAACGACACCTCGGCGTTCGACGGCAAGCGCATCGAACAGCTGGACCGCAAGGGCATGGTGAACAACAAGTTCAACGCCTTCATCATGCAAAAGCTCGAAGCCGCCGGCGTACCGACCCAGTTCGACAAGCTGCTGGGCGACAACGAATGCCTGGTCAAGAAGCTGGACATGATCCCGGTCGAGTGCGTCGTGCGTAACTACGCCGCCGGCAGCTTGGTCAAGCGCCTGGGCGTGGAAGAGGGCATGAAACTCAACCCCTACACCTTCGAGCTGTTCCTGAAGGACGACGCCAAGGGCGATCCGTTCATCAACGAGTCCCACGTCGTGGCGTTCGGTTGGGGCACCGCCGAGCAACTGGCGCGCATGAAGGAACTGTCCCTCAAGGTCAACGACGTGCTGACCAAGCTGTTCGACGACGCCGGCCTGCTGCTGGTGGACTTCAAGCTTGAGTTCGGTGTGTTCAGCGACGGCTCCATCGTCCTGGGCGACGAGTTCAGCCCGGACGGCTGCCGCCTCTGGGACAAGGCCACCAAGAAGAAGATGGACAAGGACCGCTTCCGCCAAGGCCTCGGTGACGTCATCGAAGCCTACGAAGAAGTCGCCCAACGCCTGGGTGTACCGCTGTAATCGACGCAAGCATCTGATAGCACGGAAAAAATTTCGCTCGGGGGTTCGCTTCCGGCGAATGTGCTGGTATGATGCGCGCCACTGGAGAGATGCCGGAGTGGCCGAACGGGACGGATTCGAAATCCGTTGTACTGGCGACAGTACCTAGGGTTCAAATCCCTATCTCTCCGCCATATTTAAAGGCCCCGAGCGCTTAATCGCCTCGGGGTTTTTTGTATTTGGGGGAATGAGGGTGGATGTCATTCCCAACCATGCTGGAATCTTCCTCGACTCCGCCCAGACACCGCCTTGGTCTTTTCTGTTGCACAGGTGGTATAGCCGCCCGTCAGAAAACAAGTGTATTCGATGGGCCACGGCTTGATCGTGCGAGACTTGTCTTGCGGCACAGAGGCACGCAAGTCGACGTCTGATATGACATTTTCGCCTTGTCTGGTCATTCGAACGGGCTTCGCCATCTGTTACATCATCAGGCTTCCTTTATTCGGCTTTGATGGTGTTAAATGCACTCCTCGTGAACCATAGTGATCTACAGTGATCCTACAGAGGGCACGGAAATGCCCCGTTAGGCCATGCTCGCCATGAAGCGTTCAGGCCATGTCCTGTTGAAAGTGCAGGAAAATTTGCAATGGAGAGAGGTCATGTCTAAAGGCAATGTCGTCTCGTTTACCGACAGAAAGGCGGAGATTCAAGCAGGTATCGAGTTCCTTGATCTGCTTGACAGGGATATCAAGGAAAATCCTGAAGGTATCCAGCCTATCCCTCGCGGCCTGCTGCAGCGAATTCAAGCAATTCGCAATCAGGCGGACGATAATCGTCGTCGCGAGCTTCAAGAAGGCTAAGCGTGACTGAAAGCACGATTCATATCGAAAACGGGTGGGCACTTTATGCTCACCCGTTATTTATTGCGCGCCTCGAAGAAATCACTGCCGCTGTTGAGAGGGCGATGGCTAAGGACCCGGAAGGCTTTCACCATCTTCCGGTCTACAAGCTTTTCGATGCGGTGAGCGCGAATATCCTAATCAATGTTCCGTCCGATCCGACCCACCCCTGCTATCGTCAGGGGAATACGCTAGGGCGTGACTTTAAGCATTGGTTTCGAGTGAAGAAGCAAGGGATACCTCCACGGTATCGCCTGTTTTTTCAGTTCAGATCCGAGGCGCCGATGACCATCATCTATGCGTGGCTCAATGATGAGAGAACGTTGAGGAAGGATGGTGATAAAAATGATGTGTATGCAGTTTTTACCGCAATGCTCCTAAACGGAAAAATGCCTAATTCCTACACCGACCTCATCGCGGCTTGCGACGTCTTGGAATATGGAAATTCTACGACAGGAACGGAGGAAAAATAAAATCATCCGTTCCCCATAAAAGCCCGGCGTATCCGCTGGGCTTTTTCGTTTCTGGGGTTTTGTGGCGTACGGGAGCGTAGCGTTATGGATTACGCGATAGTACCGCGAGCGTGAGTTTCGGGGCAGGGATTGTCTGACCTATGATGCGCCGTGGGGGATAGATCACGATTTTGTTGTCAAAGATGACCGGTATCTCGCCGTACACTTCGTAGTTATAAAGGTGTGCGGCAAAATTTACGGCTCTCGCTTCTTCAAAAGGGGCGCGAATTTAACGGTTGGCATCCAGAACTACTTTTTAGTAGCAAGCTTGCTAGTGATCACAAATTTATCGAACACGTTCTGACCATCACGCGCAGCTTGTCGAACGTCAAGAAAAGTCAGCTCTTCGTGAGTGACTTTCCTGCGCGTTTTCTTGACTTTTTTGGTAGCCATCGAAGCCTCCGGGGTGTGTGTATTCATGCTGATCAGCTCGTGTGATTAATCAAGTCCGGGCAAAGCGGAGGGTTCCGGTTCATCGAGCCATGCTCGTTTCGACGAGATGGGCCCCGTGAGAGTAATGCCAGTCAGTTAAGCGATATAAAGCCGGGTAATCATCCTGTGGCGAGGAGCTTGCTCCCGCTGGGCTGCGTAGCAGCGCCAAAAACAGGGCCGCTTCGCGCCCAGCGGGAGCAAGCTCCCTCGCCACGGTTTGTGTGTTTCCTCGTGGCATCCACTTTCTAATTGGTGTTACCCGTGAGAGCCCTTTGAACTAGCAGGCTCTGCATCCAAGCGTCGGGCAATGACATCGAGCACGTCGCAACCATCCCTCAAGGAGATGCAGCACAGCTGTGCAAAGTCCTGGAGGACCACTGAGTCGCTCGGAATGTCCCCTCGCATTGCGAGGTTCTCTAAAAGCTGGGTGACAGCGCGGATTCTATAGCCCGCCGTGTCGAGCAAGATGTGCAACGGTGCGGAGGTATCGACTAAAAGGGGTTGATCGTCGGCGTTACTAAGTAAGAGCCATGTATCTGCTCATTTCAAACTCCGTTTGATTGAAGGCCTTCTTACCATTTGTAATCGAGTCGCCAAACCCAAGCCGCTCTTACGAACGACGCCTCGGACTATAAAGGCTTACCGTTAAAATCATCAATCAGACGATGCGTAAGAACATTCCTAGAATTATGTGGGCGGAAAATGTCAGAAAATTTCCCCAAAACACTGATGTCCCTCCGATCATTTTCACCCGGTCCAATCCCTCCGCGACCTGCCTAACCACAGTCTTCCCCATACCCAAAGCTTTGTAACAATTGGACTAATGGTCTATAGCTCAAGACAAGGCTGCCGATAGGCAGGTAATCCCCCTGTGTAAGGAATGACACCATGCTGCGGTTCTTCGCCGACTTGGGCTTTCGCTGGAAAATCACCCTCCCGATGGTGTTCCTGGCTGTATTGCTGGTGCTGATGGGGGGCGCGGGCATGCGTGGGATCGGCCAGGTGACGGAGTCCAGCACGCAGTTGACCAAGCGTTATCTGCCGGCCATCAGCCTGTTGCTCAATGCGGATCGCGACCTGTACCAGGCGTTCGTTGCCGAACGGAGCTTGCTGGGCGACGGGGCGGGGACTCATGTCGAGGCGCTGCGGGCCAGCCACAGGGACAATCTGAAGCAAGCATACGACCGCGTGCAAAAATACGCGGCGATGCAGCCGGGTGCCGAGGCGCAGGAGCTGGTCGGTCAGTTCAATGACCGCTTTGCCCAGTGGTCGCAAATTTCGCGGCAGATCGTTGAGCAAGCCGCGAGCAATCCGCAGGCGGCCAGTGCGCTGAGTTTTGGTGATGGCGAGAGCAAGTTCAACACCATGCGCGATGCCATCGACAAACTCGGTGAGCTGGAAGATGAGGCATCGCAACGGGAAGGCCAGGCGGCGATCGATCACGGACAAGCCGTGGGCCTGCAGCAGGGAGGGATTCTGTTGGTCGGTCTGCTCGGTTGCGTCCTGCTGATCGTGACTTTGCCGATGGTGGTGTTGCGTCCGATGCGTCGCTTGCTGCACCGGGTCGAACAGATCGCCGAGGGCGGCGGCGATCTGAAAGGCCGTCTCGAAGTCCGTTCGGCTGATGAGTTGGGCCAGCTCGGCAGTGCGTTCAACCGTTTTCTCGACAAGCTGCAACCGCTGATTGCCGAAGTGGGCCGAGTGACCGGGGAGGTCGATGCCGCTGCGCGCGCCATGGCCGATATGGCTGCGACGAATGATCGGCTGATCAGCAGCGAACACGCGGCACTGGATCAAGTCAGTACCGCTGCCACCCAGATGAGCGCCGCCGTGCATGAGGTTGCGCATAATGCAGTAAGCGCCTCGGACGCCGCGCAACAGGCGAGCAGTCAGTCTCGCGACGGCACCGCAGTCGTCAGCAGCACCATCGATTCGATCCGCCAGTTGGCCCAGGAAGTCGAAAGCGCCTCGGGCACGATCGAGGCGTTGGCCCAGGAAACTTCCAGCATCGGTGCTGTGCTCGAAGTGATTCGTGGCATTGCCGAGCAGACCAACCTGTTGGCACTGAACGCTGCAATCGAAGCCGCACGGGCCGGTGAGCAGGGCCGTGGGTTTGCCGTTGTGGCCGATGAGGTGAGGGCGCTCGCGGCTCGTACCCAGGACTCGACCAAGGACATCCAGGTTCGCATCGAGCGGTTGCAGAGCGGTGTCGCCAAGGCTGTGCAAGCGATGCAGGTCGGCAGTAGCAAGGCTCGCGACAGTGTTGAGCGCGCCGCGGGTGTCGACCAGGTCCTCAGCGGCACAGGTGGTTCGATCCAGCGAATCAACGACATGGCCGCGCAAATCGCCAACGCCTGTGAAGAGCAAAGCAGCGTCACCGAGGAAATAGCCCGCAATATTTCCGACATCCGTGATCTGTCCAACGAAGCGGCGGCCAATTCCGCCCAGAGCATGCACGCCAGCCAGCAGCTTTCCAGCCTGTCGAGAAACCTCGCAGAGCTGACCGGCCGCTTCCGCACCTGAAGCAGGTGGTGTCGTGTCGACTGACGACCTCCTGCGAGCCCTGCATCAGGACGGTTTTGTCCTGATGCCCGGCGTGTTGGATGCCGCGCAAGTCGCTGACGTGCGTCGTACTATCGACCAGCTGAAACCCCAACATTGGGATTACAGCGGCGTCATCGATCATTACAAATGCGTGTTCAATCGGGATCCGTTCTGGTTGCCGTATTTGGAAGTGAGCGGGGTGATCGAACTCGCCGAAGCGGCTTTGGGCGACGATTGCCACATCATCGGCCAGACGGCCTGGCGCTGCCATCCCGGTTTTGTCGGCGCGCCATTGCATCTGGATTACCTGCCGATGGAGCTGCCGCCGGCCCTGTTGGCTGATCCCGGTTTTGAACTGCCGATGCAGGTGTTCACCGCGCAGTTTTACCTCGATGACATCGACGCTGACCTGAGCCCGACACAGGTGATTCCCGGCAGCCACAAGGCGGGCCGTGCACCAGCGGCGGGTGAGACGCAGTGGCATGGGCGTCCGGCGCAGCCAGTGTTGTGTCGGGCGGGCGATGTTCTGGTACTGCGCAGCGAGTTATGGCACGCCGGCAGCGACAACCGGACCGTCGACCGCACACGGTACATGCTCCAGGTGCATTACGGTCGACGGATGGTCGCGCAAAAGTTCTCGCCCTATCTGCACTGGCAGTTCAATCCCGTCGTGCTCGCCGCCGCGACGCCTCGCCAGCGGCGGCTGCTCGGTGATCATCAGGAGGCGGAGTACGACTGAGCCAGGCCCGGTCAGATCCAGACGTCATTGACCGCCGTTCGCTCGTTGGTTTCTTCACCGGTATTGATGACGCCGCGAGGCTCGATCAACAAGAGTTTCACTTCCCGCTCGGCACTCGGTTTGTGCTCGACGCCTTTCTTGACGACATACATCTCGCCCGGGCCAATCATGACGGCGCCGTCGCGAAAATCGATACGCAGCTCACCGTCCAGCACGATGAAGGTTTCATCGGTATCGGCGTGGGTGTGCCAGATGAAATCGCCTTCGAGCCGGGCGATCTTGAACTGGTAGTCGTTCATTTCGGCGATGACTTTGGGCGCCCATTGCTCGGCGAACAGCGCGTATTTCTGAGCGAAGTTAATGGGGGAGTACTGATTCATCGGGGCATGCTCCTCAACTGGAAAAGATGAGCACTACGTTACGGCCTGGGGCAGGGCGGGTATTGGATGATCGTGCAGCTTTTGCAGGGTGACCCAGGGGCTTCAGCGCAGCATTTTCAGCCAGCGCGCCGGTGAAATGCCAAAGGCCTGGGTGTGCAGCCGGGTCATGTGGCTTTGGTCGAAAAAACCGCAGGCAAGGGCTGCTTCGCTCAATGGCAGGCCCTGCAATACCAGGCGCCGGGCTTCGTTCAAGCGACGTTGGGTGATGTAGCGATAGGGGCTGGTGCCGTACAGGGCGCGGAAATCCCGTGACAGGCTCCACCGATCCCGACCGCTGGCCTCGACCAGATCGTCCAGGGTGATGGGTTGGCCAAGGGCGTCATGGATAAACAGGCGCGCACGCTCCGCGGCGGGGTAGTCCAGCAACCGGCGTCCGCGTCGACGACCCGCCGCGACAGCGAGCGCCTGGGCCACATCATAGATGGCGTCGTCTTCTTCCAGCGGATCGAGACGATGCTCCAGCGTATTCAGCAATCTGCGGGTCGCGATGTTGAGCCGGGGATCGTTCGACAGCCCGCCCTCGATAAAGGGCAATGGCCTGCCGCCGAGCACTTGTTGGATCAGGGACGGTTCGATGTAGGACATCCGGTAATGAAAGCCGTCGCTGGTGCCTGCTTCGCCGTCATGAACCTCATCGGGGTGCAGCACGATGGTTCCACCAGGCTGGCTATGACGTTTACTGTGCCGGTAGTTGAAGCTCTGGACGCCGGACAGGGTGAAGCCGATGGCGTAGGTGTCATGCCGGTGGGCGCTGTAGCCGTGACCACTGAAATAGGCCTCGATGCGCTCCAGTTTCCCCGATTCAGGCGCACGCACCAGCCAGTCGCTACGGTTATTCGATTGAGCCATGGGCGCGACCTCTCGCTGTTCGCTGCATACGATACTTCAGGATGGTCGGCCCGTGGACGGCTTCAGATTTCTTTTACAGGTGTCTCGCCGTGCGCGCTCTTGATCAACCCGATGACGTGCAGGCAGTCAGCCTTGTTCACGTAGGATTCACCGCTGGCGAGGGTTTCATGATTGCCGGCCCTCAAGCGCCAGCGCCACTGGCCTTGTCCGGTGCTTGGGGTTCCTCGGGTCTGTCGATAGATTTCAAAATACATCGGTTCGCTCCATGCGATTTATTCGTTCAGGACATGTTCTGTACATGTCGTCGCAAGCCTAGCCAAGCTGATAATTTTCGCTAATGGGAATACGTTTCCAATGATTGTGAGATATTTCAGAAAATTGCAGCGCCTGCCTCACCGACTGGAACCAGGAGCAATGGATGAACCGCAACGAATTGCGCAAGGCCGACATCAACCTAATGGTGGTTTTTGAAACGCTGATGCTCGAGCGTAACGTGACGCGGGCTGCGGAAAAACTGTTCCTTGGCCAACCGACCATCAGCTCGGCCCTCAATCGCCTCAGGGCGATGTTCAACGACCCGTTGTTCATCCGCGTCGGGCACCGCATGGAGCCGACGGCGCGGGCCGAGGAAATCATCCAGCACCTGTCGCCGGCTCTGGACTCACTGTCGGTGGCGCTGAGTCTGTCCCATGATTTCGACCCCGCCAACAGCACCATGACATTCCGCATCGGCCTGTCGGACGACGTGGAATTCGGCCTGCTACCGCCGCTGTTGCGCAGCCTGCGCCAGGAAGCACCCAACGTCGTGTTCGTGGTGCAGCACGTCGATTACTGGCGCATTCCCGACTTGCTTGCCTCAGGCGACATCACCGTCGGCATCAGCCAGACTCGGGGGCTGCCGGCCAATGCCAAACGCAAGCTGCTGCGGCACATCCGGGCCCGCGTGCTGCGGGCCGATGCCTCGGATACACCGCTGACCCTGGATGAATACTGCGCGCGGCCCCAGGTGCTGGTTTCCCATACGGCCAACATTGCCGGCCTGGCTGACGAATGGCTGGCCGAAATCGGCCGCAAGCGCCACGTGGTGCTGTCGGTGCCACAGTACAGCGCCTTGCCGGCGTTGCTGGCCGGCACTGATCTGATCGCCAGCCTGCCGGACTACACCGCCACGGCCATGGCCGCGTCCGGCCAATTGTTCTGTGAACCTTTTCCCTTCGAGACGCCGACGGTGGATTTGTCCATGGTTTGGTTGAGCCACGTCGACAATGACCCGGCCGAGCGGTGGCTGAGGTCGCGGTTGGAGGCGTTCATGAGCGAACGGATGCCGCTGGCAGGCGAAACAAAACCTGCCTGACCTGAGCCAGTCGAGGTATCGTTGCGACAGCTGTCACCCCACCCTCGCTTTTTCGAATCGGAGTCGAAACACATGCCTCACCTGCACATGGAATACACCGCCAACCTGACCGAGCTGAACGCCGATGTCGCACTGCTGCGCCTGAACAACGCGCTGGTGGCCTCCGGTCAGTTCGCGGCTGAGCACGACATCAAGAGCCGTGCGGTGAAGATCGATACATTTCGGGTCGGCACCGGCATCGGCGAGCGCGGGTTCGTGCATTTGAAACTGGCCTTGCTCAGTGGCCGCTCGGCGGAGATCAAGAAACAGTTGGCCGACAATCTGCTGGCGGTGCTCCAGGATCTGGGACCTTGGCCCGCCGGTGTCAGTGTGCAGTTGTGCGTGGAACTCCTCGACATTGATCGTGGCCCTTATGCCAAGGCTGCCATCGGTCTTTAAGCTTCAGTGCCCAAGGCAAGCCTCGATGACCTGCTCACGCAACCAGATGTTGGCGCTGTCCTGATCGGCGCCCAGGCTCCATTGCATGTCCAGGGTAAAACCAGGCAAGCCTTCAGGCGCGTCGTAGTGATGAAAACCCGCGTCAATGGCGAGCAGTTGCTGGATGCGGCGGGGCAGGGTGAGGATGAAATCGGTACCCGCGATCATCTTCAGCGCCGCGCCGTAACTGTTGGCGCGCGCCGCGATCTGGCGTTGCTGCGCCTGCATCGCCAGCCAGCCGTCGATCATGTTGCTGGACGAAGCCCAGGGTGTCGGAAAAACGTGCCGACGCTGTAGGAATGTCTCTAGATTCAGCGGCGGTGCGGCCCGTTTATCCACGACACAGACCAGATCGTCGTCCAGCAGTGGCCTGGATTTCAGATCGGCATGATTGCTGTGGAAATTCGGGCCGAAGCAGATCACCAGGTCCAGGCTGCCATTGCGCAGGGCTTCGACGGGAATGTCCGTTTCGAGCTTGCTCACGTTCACCGTCACCGGCAACTCGGCGTGATCGAAACCCCGCAGCAGTCGCGGCAGGATCAGCTGTTCGAAGTATTCGGGTGCGCAAATATCGAAGGTGATGGCCTGACGCCTTGGATCGAAGGTTGGCGACCCGGCATGACACTGGTTGATTCGCTGCAGGATGGCGCGCACATGCTCGTACATCCCCTCGGCTTTATAGGTCGGGCGCATGCCGGTACGGCTGTTGATAAACAGTTCATCTTCGAAACAGGCACGCAGTTTCTTCAGGCAATAACTGACGGTCGACTGACTGACACACAGTGCTTCGGACACGCCGGTGACGCTGCCCTGTTCATACACGGCGCTAAACACCATGAGGTCCTGCATGTCGAGTTTTCTGAGGGCGTTACTGTTCAGCATCCGTTCTGTCTCGCAGTGCTCTTGCGCGGTCTTGCGCAAACCAGGCGGATGATCCTAGCGGAACGAGAGGAAGAGGAGAATGTTGCCCACGGCGTCATTCGTTTGCTTATGTTTAGCTCGCCCTGATCCAAGCTCCATCAAATCCAGGTTTAATGGTCCGTGGGGGCCGTGGGACGCTTGCCGGATACTGTCCCTGTGATGCGCTCATGAACGGTTGGCCCTTGGTGCTCCGATACCTTTCATCCGCCGCGGTCAATCCGCTCGGCAGGTCCACGCCTGCCATGCCTCCGTCCCTCAGTGCACTGCCGTCCGAGCTGGCCTTCTGGGCCCTGTGGCATTGTCGTCACGCGCGTCCTCCGGATTCCCGTATTTCCTGTTGATCAAACACTGTGTTCGTCGCCGACGAGCGCAGACCGACGGCGCCTGGTCGTCCGTCCGACATGGAAATACGAGCCTTCTCATGAGCCTTGCCAAAAATGCATTCGCGCCCGTGCAACACGCCCGGGCGTTTCTCGATCAGAACCCTGATGTCGAGCTCTTCGAACTGTTCATCCTTGATAACAACGGCGTGCCACGGGGCAAGTTATTGCACCGGGACGAGCTGCTGGCGGTCTACGAAAACGGTCGACCGCTGCCCAGCACGATGCTCGGGCTGACCCTCAATGGCGACGACGTCGAAAACTCCGGGTTGGTGTGGGATGTCGGCGACATCGATTGTCGTGCCTATCCCCTAAGCGGCAGCTTGCAACGCATGCCGTGGCGGCTGATTCCCACCGCCGCCGTGCAGGTCGGCATGCATCCCGAGGAAGGAATGCCTGCGGCAGTCGCCGACCCGCGCCTTCTGCTCAGCCGGGTGATCGACGCCTTGCAGGCCGACGGTTATTACCCGGTGATGGCGGCGGAGCTGGAGTTTTACCTGTTGGATGCCCAGCGCGACAGCCAAGGCCGGCCGCAACCGGCGCGTGACGCTGACGGTGGCAGGCCACGGGCCACACAAGTCTATGGTTTGCGCGAGCTGGAGCAGATCGAGCCGTTCCTGGCCGACCTGTATGCCGCCTGCAAACAGCAAGGCATTCCGGCCCGAACCGCTATTTCGGAATACGCACCGGGGCAGGTCGAAATCACCCTCGAGCACCGTGCCGATGCCCTGCAAGCCATGGACGAGGCGGTGCGCTACAAGCGCCTGGTCAAGGGCGTGGCGCATAAACATGGCATGGCGGCGTGTTTCATGGCCAAGCCATTCGAGCATCTGGCGGGCTCCGGCATGCACATGCACGTCAGCCTGGCGGACCGGGACGGACGCAACCTGTTTGCCAGCGAAGCTGCCGACGGCACGCCGCTGCTGCGTCACGCGGTAGGGGGGATGCTCGATACCTTGCTGGATTCGCTCTTGATGTTCTGCCCGAACGCCAACTCCTACCGTCGATTCCAGAGCAACAGCTATGCGCCACTGGCACCGACCTGGGGCGTGGACAATCGCACCGTCAGCCTGAGGGTGCCTGGCGGCCCGGCGTTCTCGCGACACATCGAGCACCGCGTCTGCGGCGCCGATGCCAACCCTTATCTGGCCGCCGCCGCGATATTGGCTGGGATTCACCGCGGCATACGGCAACAGCGTGATCCCGGCGCGCCAGTCGAAGGCAATGGTTACGCCCAGGCGACCGAGTTGCTGCCCACCGACTGGCTTACAGCCTTGAATGCGCTTGAGGCCTCGCCATGGGCACGAGAAGCGTTTGGCAGCGAGTTTCTCGGTGTCTATCTGGCGGTCAAACGCGCCGAATATCGTCAATTCATGGGGGAAGTAGGTGAGCAGGACTGGCGCTGGTACCTGAACCAAGCCTGACGACGGTTTTGAAAAGGTTCTTTAAATAATTATTTACTGGCAACTTTTTCACGAAAAATTGATGGTGGGCTGCCTAAAGTTTGTGTTGCCGTAGGAAATGAATTTTTCACATTTGCCTGCGGCACTTTCTTTTAAAAGAGCAACTTCAGGAAGCCTCCAACCATCATGCTGACTATTAAAGCCGTGCGCCCCGAGTGGGTGACGCTGGTCGCCAGTGCCTTTTTGTTAGTGGGCTTCAACTTTATTCTCTGGCAACACCTGCTTGTGATTACTGCGGCGGATGGCCGCGGCCTGCTGCTGTGCCTGGCATTTGCCGTAATCGTGTTCTGCGCGTTCAACCTGGTGTTGACGTTGTTGGCGTTCCGCCCGGTGCTCAAGCCGTTGTTAATGTTGTTATTCATGATCAGCGCGGGCGTGGCGTATTTCATGGCCCAGTACGGGGTCTTGATGGATGCCGGCATGTTGCGAAATTTCGCCGAAACCAATGCCACGGAAGTTCGCGATCTATTGTCGTTGAAGTTGTTCGTCTACATTGGTTTGTTAGGTGTCTTGCCTTCCTGGTTATTGTTCAAGACGCCGATTAGTTATCGCCGCTGGCCGAGGGAGTTGTTGAGCAAGTTGCTGGTCGGCGTGGCCTCGGTTGCGGTGCTCGGCGCGGTGGCCATGATCAATTATCAAGGGCTGTCTTCGTTGTTTCGCAACCACCATGAACTGCATCTGATGGTGGTGCCGAGCAACTACATCGGGGCGTCGTTCGGTTATTTGCGCGAGCAAGTCGCGTCGGCCAAGCAGCCGTTCATCACGTTGGGCGAGGATGCTAGCCGCAACCCGGCCTGGCAAACCCATGCACGAAAATCACTCACTGTCCTGGTGGTCGGCGAAAGCGCGCGTGCCGAGAACTTCGGCATTCTTGGCTACAACCGTGATACCAC
Source organism: Pseudomonas sp. BP11-1-1 (assembly GCF_052112105.1). NCBI lineage: Bacteria > Pseudomonadati > Pseudomonadota > Gammaproteobacteria > Pseudomonadales > Pseudomonadaceae > Pseudomonas > Pseudomonas sp. BP11-1-1. Next base: position 77,332 of record NZ_JAUTYU010000009.1, on the reverse strand, counting down.
CCCGCAACTGGACAAAGAGGCCGGCCTGATCGCTTTCACCGACGTGCATTCCTGCGGGACCGAGACGGCCGTGTCAGTGCCGTGCATGTTTTCCAACATGGGCCGCAAGAACTACGACGCCAGCAAGGCCAAGAATGAAGAGGGGCTGCTGGACGTGCTCAAGCGCGCCGGGCTGGAAGTGATCTGGCGGGACAATCAGTCCGGCTGCAAAGGCACCTGCGATCGGGTCACGTTGCAGGACGTCAGTAATCTCAAGGATCCGTCCCTGTGCGCCAATAGCGAGTGCCGCGACGAAATCCTGCTCCAGGGCTTGCAACATTTCATCGACACCCTCGATAAGGACACCGTGCTGGTGTTGCACCAGATGGGCAGTCATGGGCCGGAATATTTCAAGCGCTACCCGAAGGAATACGAGCATTTCACCCCGGTGTGCGAAAGCAATGCGCTGAACAATTGCAGCCGCGAGAGCATCGTCAACGGCTACGACAACACGCTGGTTTACACCGATCACGTGCTGTCGATGTTGATCGATTTGCTGCGAGCCAACCAGGACAAGGTCGACACCGCCATGCTGTACCTGTCGGACCACGGCGAGTCCCTGGGCGAATACAACCTGTTCCTCCATGGCACGCCCTACATGCTGGCCCCTGAGCAGCAGAAGCATGTGGCAATGCTGGCCTGGTTTTCCGACAGTTATCAGAAGTCCTTCTCGGTCGATACGCATTGCCTGCAAATGAGTCGGGACAAACCCTTGAGCCAGGACAACCTGTTTCATTCGATGCTCGGGCTGCTGGAAGTCAACAGCAAGGTCTACAACCAGGACTTGGACATGTTCGCCAGTTGCCGCAGCGCAGTGATCGATGGGGTGTTGGCCAGGGAATAATCTTCCTACACCTTTTTTTCACGTAGCCCTGTTTAACCTGTCGTCCAACCTTTTCCGTGAGCCGAGAGTATGCCCGGGCAATCCCCCTCCACCGTCGAGCTTGAGTTCGCCAGGCAGCATGACCAGGAGCATGCGCAAATCTGCTGTCAGCCGACGCCTCGGCGGCTGCGGCTGACTTTCTGGCGTGATGAGCAACTGGTACGCAACGCCTTGAAGGTGGCCGGTGAGCCTGGGTTGGTACTGGACGTCGCGTGTGGGGCGGGGCGGTTCTGGCCGGTGTTGGGCGAACATGCCAACCGGGTGATCCTGGCGGCGGACCCGTCGCCGGATACGCTCGATCATGCCCGCAGCCACCATGGCGGTGCGCTGCTCCAGCGGATCAAGACTTTTCCCAGCTCGGCGTTCACCCTTGGGCTGTCGGCGAACGCGGTGGATTGCATTTTCTGTCTGCAATTGTTTATGCACATCCAGGCCAGCGAACATCGCCTGGCTTTGCTGCGGGAATTCCACCGGGTCAGCCGGGACACGGTGATCGTGTCAGTGCAGGTCGAGGGACGCCTCAAGCTCGGCCACGCCTCACAACGAAACCTCACCGACAAGGCCTGCGTCGAAGCCGAGTTTCTCGCGGCCGGTTTCAGTGTGGTGTGGCATCAGGATTTCCTGCCCGGCCTGGCGTTTAAACGGGTGTATGTATTACGTAAGGCCGGATAACTGCAGATGTAGGACTATTCTTGCGTTTGCGCAGGCGATTTCTCTCAAGCTCTTGCTCCGTAGATGCTCGCAATCGCCGACGGCGATATATACTGCGCGCCATTCTTCAAGGGAGAGCCGTGTGGCCATCGATATTCATTGGATTCGCGACAACGATAGCCTCGGTCGGTTTTGCGCCGAATGGCAACAGTTGCCGTTCGTCGCCCTCGACACCGAATTCATGCGGGTCGACACCTTTTATCCCATTGCCGGCCTGCTGCAGATCGGTGATGGCAAAAGTGCGTACCTGATCGACCCCTTGACCATCGACGATTGGAAACCCTTGGCCGCGCTGCTGGAAAACCCGGCGGTGCTCAAGGTCTTGCACGCCTGCAGCGAAGACCTTGAAGTCTTGCTGCGCCTGACAGGCAGCTTGCCCGCGCCGCTGTTCGACACGCAATTGGCCGCCGCCTACCTGAACCTGGGTTTCTCCATGGGTTATTCGCGGTTGGTGCAGGAAGTGCTGGGCATCGAATTGCCCAAGGGCGAGACCCGTTCCGACTGGTTGCAGCGGCCCTTGTCCGAAACCCAGATCAGCTATGCCGCCGAGGATGCCGTGCATCTTGCGGAAGTTTTCGTACAACTGCGGCCGAAGCTGTCCGACGAAAAATACAGCTGGGTCCTGGAGGATGGCGCCGAACTGGTGGCCAACCTGCGCCGCGAGGTCGACCCGTACGAGGTGTACCGCGAGGCCAAGCTGGCTTGGAAGTTGTCCCGGGCGCAATTGGCCGTACTGCGCGAGCTGTGCGCCTGGCGTGAGCGCGAGGCGCGCGCCCGTGACCTGCCGCGCAACCGCATCATTCGCGAGCATTCGCTATGGCCCCTGGCCCGCACGCAGCCGGATAACCTCGGTGCGCTGGCGAAGATCGAAGACATGCACCCGCGTACCGTACGCCAGGACGGTGAGTTCCTGCTCGACCTGATCAAGCGCGCGGGCAGCGTGCCACCTGAACAATGGCCGGCCGCAGTGCCCGAACCGCTGCCGATCGAGGCCTCGGCGCTGGTCAAGCGGCTCAAGGCGCTGGGGCAGGCTGAAGCCGAGCGCCTGGGCATTGCCCCGGAACTGATGCTGCGCAAGAAAACCCTCGAGGCCCTGATCAAGAGCGGCTTTCCCGAGGGGCCTTACCAATTGCCCGATTCGCTGCGTGGCTGGCGCCGCGAGTTGATGGGCCAGGCATTGCTCGACAGCCTGGCCACCGCCGGAGAACAGCCTTGAAACGTATCTGCTCCATCTACCGCAGCTCGAAGAAAAACGAAATGTACCTCTACGTGCTCAAGAGCGAGGCATTGGCCCGCGTGCCCGAGCCGTTGATGGCCGCGTTCGGCAAGGCCATCCATGCCTTCGACCTGGTATTGAGCCCGGAGCGGCAACTGTCCCGGGAGGACATCAACAAGGTGCTGGAAAACCTCGACACCCAGGGCTATCACTTGCAGATGCCTCCGGCTGAAGACGAGTACATCGAGCATCTGCCCGAAGAGTTGCTGCGACGCAACGACCCGGTCTGATACTTCGGGGCGCCCGTCCTGGGGCCTCTTGAATATTGAAATGATTATTGGCGATGGGCCGCATGGATGGAGCAACACTCTGTCAGCGGCCGTCTGCACTGTTTGGAAAGGTTTGATTCATGCGCGTTCTGATTGCCGAACACGACCACGCGGTCTATGCCCAGCTCTTGCGTCAGGCTGCACCCGACATCGAGGTGCTGACCAGCGGCGATTCCGCCGAGCTGTCGCGGCTAGCCACTGACTGCCCGGTCTGGCTCGGCCAGCCTGACCTGTTGGCGACCCTGTTGCGTCAAGGTCACCGGCCCCGTTGGTTGCAATCGACCTGGGCGGGCATCACGCCGCTGCTGGCCGAGGGCCTGACGCGCGATTATCGCTTGACCCGCGCAGTCGGCATATTCGGCCAGGTGATGGCCGAATATGTGCTCACCTACATGTTGGGGCATGAACGCGAAGTCCTGGCGCGGTTGGTCAGCCAGGTGGAGCGCAAGTGGGACAACCGCCAAGGGCAAAGCCTGGCGGGGCGCAAGGTGTTGATCGTCGGCACTGGCGATATCGGCCAGCGGGTGGCGCAGTTCCTGGTGCCGTTTGGCGTGCAGTTGTACGGCATCGCCAGTGAAGCCCGTGAGTTGGCGCCGTTTATCGAGGTGGGGGCGCTGAAGGACTTGCCGCGCCTGGTGGGCGAAGCGGACTACGTGATCAACCTGCTGCCGAATACGCCGGATACCCATGACATCTACGACGCGGCGCTGTTCAAGCAATTCAAGCCCAGCGGGTTGTTCATCAACGTCGGCCGTGGCGTGGCGGTTGTGGACGCGGACCTGGTGCAAGCCTTGAAGGAAGGGCATCTGGCCGGCGCGGTGATCGACGTGTGTCGCCAGGAGCCGTTGCCGCAGCGTCATCCGTTCTGGACGGCCTGGGGCCTGCTGTTGACCGGCCACAGCTCGGCACCAACCTCGCCGCCGATGATGGTGCAGTTGTTCCTGGAAAACCTGCGCGCCTACCAGGCTGGTGAAGCGCTGCGTGGGGAAGTGGATTTCGCCCGAGGTTACTGAAGCCCAACTTTCCTAAAGGCTTATGAGCCATTGTGGCGAGGGAGCTTGCTCCCGCTGGGCTGCGCAGCAGCCCCAAAACCATTCAACAAGATGCATCAGGCAACGGCTGAATTTTTACGACTGCTGCGCAGCCGAGCGGGAGCAAGCTCCCTCGCCACGGGTTCGGTTTCACACTTAAGTAGGCACCGTAGCTCTGCTTTACAGGGTGAAATCACCCTCGGCCACCAACTCACTCAACGGCCGGCGCGGGCTTGGGACTTCGCGGGCCTGGAGATAGTCGGCCAGCGTCGATTTGTCTCCCAGCTTGCCGATCGCCACGGCCGCGTGCAGGGCGTAGCCGTCCGGGATCTTCAGTTCCTTGCGGGTCAGTTCCTGGTCGAAGCCGGCCATGCCATGGGTATGCCAGCCGCTGAGGCTCGCTTGCAACGCCAGGTGACCCCAGGCCGCGCCCGTGTCGAAGGTGTGGCACTGGGCCGGGGTTTCTTCCGTGGCGCCGGGCACCGCGAAGGTGGTTTTCGAGGCGATGATCACCAGCGCCGAGGCGTGTTGGGCCCAGCCACGGTTGAACTCGTTGAGCAGGCCCAGGTAACGCTCCCAGTTCGGCGTGTCGCGACGGGCGTACAGGAAGCGCCACGGTTGCGAGTTGTACGCCGAAGGAGCCCAGCGCGCGGCTTCGAAAAAGCTCAGCAAGGTTTCTTCGGCAATGCTCTCGCCAGTGAAGGCGCGCGGCGACCAGCGCTCGATGAATTGAGGATGGATGGTGTAATCGGCGATGCGGGAATTGGCGCTCATGGGCTCACCTTGGCTGGGTTCGGAAACGTGATCAAGCAACCTACGTCCCGGCGTCCGGCCTGACAAGTCCCTTCTACCGACAGTCGCCAATGCTTGGCCTCGGGAGGTCGCGGCACTAGACTGTCGGCCTTTTCACCACATGATGTTGATGCTTGAGCCATGGCCGCCAAAGTCGAACCGTTCTGGATACGCAAAACCCTCGATCAGCTCGATCCACAAGAGTGGGAATCGCTGTGCGACGGCTGCGGCCTGTGCTGCCTGCAAAAGCTCGAGGATGAAGACGACAACACCGTCTATTACACGCGTATCGCCTGCAAACTGCTGGACCTGAAAACCTGCCAGTGCACCGACTACGCCCATCGCCGCGACTTCGTCCCCGACTGCATCCAGCTCACGCCGGGCAAGGCCGATCAGTTCAAATGGCTGCCGCCGACCTGCGGCTATCGCCTGGTCAGCGAGGGCAAGGACCTGCCGCTGTGGCACCACCTGGTCTGTGGTGATCGCGACGCCGTGCACCACGAACGCATTTCCCAATCCGGGCGCATGCTGGCCGAAGGCAGCGTGGCCGAAGAAGACTGGGAAGATCACCTGATCTTTCGCGCGGGCTGAACACAAGGCATCGCATCACCAGGGAGCGCCCATGGCTGCAGGATTGAAACGGTTGCTGGCGGCGGGGCTGCTGGCGGTGTGCGGGCCGCTGTGGGCAGCACAGAAAGTCGATCTGGATTACCACGTTCACCTGTTGCCGCAGAGCGACCAGGCTGAAGTGCGCCTGACCCTCGCGCGGGGCTCGGCGGTGCGCAGTCTGGACTTTGACCTGGGCGATGAAGGCCGCTACAGCGATTTCAAGGCGGACGGCCAATGGCAGCTCACGCCTGGCAAGGCATCGCGGGGTGTTTGGCATCCCGCCGCCGACAAGGCGAGCCTGACTTATCGCGTGCGCATCAGCGAATCGCGCAAGAACGGCTCTTTCGAAACCCGCATGACGCCGAGCTGGGCGCTGCTGCGCGGCGATGACCTGGTGCCACCGGCGAAGCTGGACCAGCAGGACGGCATCGAGTTGGTCTCTCGCCTGGCGTTCGAACTGCCCAACGGCTGGAAAAGCATCGAGACGCCTTGGCCGCGTATCGGCAAGCAACGCTTTCGCATCGATAACCCCTCGCGCTTGTTCGATCGCCCCACGGGCTGGATGCTCGCCGGCAAACTCGGCAGTCGCCGCACGCGCCTGGGCGAGACCGAGGTGACAGTGGCTTCGCCCCTGGGCCAGGGGATGCGGCGGATGGATGTGCTGACGCTGCTGACTTTTGTCTGGCCGCAGGTGCAGGCAGTGGTGCCGCGTCATCCGGCCAAATTGCTGATTGTCGGTGCCGGGGATCCGATGTGGCGTGGCGTCCAGGCGGGCCACGAATCGATCTACCTGCACAGCCGCCCGCCGTTGGTCAGCGAACGGGGCAGCAGTCCGTTGTTGCGGGAGTTGATGCAGATGCTGGTGCGCATCAACGATCAAGATCGCAGTGACTGGATCAGCGAAGGATTGAATGAGTACTACGCCATCGAACTGTTGCGCCGCGCCGGCGGCATGAGCGACGAGCGCTATCAGGCCCTGAATGCTCGTCTCGGCCGGGACAGCAAGGGTGTCACGACCTTGCGCGGCGACCAGGTGAGCCCGGCGATGGTCGCCAAGGCGGTGCTGTTGCTGCAGGAACTGGACCGGGAGATTCGTCTGAAGACCCGCAACAAGCGCTCCCTCGATGACGTGCTGCAAGGGGCGATGCGCCTGGAGACGGTGGACACCCCTGAGTTTGTGCAGCTCAGCGAAAGTATCCTGGGTGAGGGCTCTACCGTGTTGGATACCCGGTTACTTCAGTAATACCGCTATCGTCGGAACGCCGCCCGGAGCAAACTCGCTCCCACAGGGCTCTTGTGAACACCACAAATCCAATGTGGGAGCGAGCTTGCTTGCGATGAGGGCATCAGCGGCACTGCAAAAATCAGAGCCCAGCCCTAGGTGAACTCAACGAATCATTCCCCGTCACCGTAGCCGTGCCAGTCGCCGCCTCGGCATTGGCCTTCATGCGGCTCAGTTCGTCGCCGGCCTGCTCGATGCGGGCGCGGGCGTCATGCAGATGTTGGCGATTTTTTTCCAGCAGGCTTTTCGCCGAACAATGCCCGGTGATGCCGCGTGCCAGGGCCATGCCACCGATTGCCAGTTGCGCCAGGCCGATCACACCGCCACGGCGCAAGCCCTTGCCCATCATCAGGACCCCACCGGCCAATGAACCGATGCGCTCCCAGCCGTGCACGTTCTGCGGGCTGCGGGATTGGAAAGGGGTGGTATCCACCGGCCCGAACGGATTGTTATCGCTCATGATCTGTCTCCAGTGTGGGGAATTGTATAAAGCTGACTGCCAGAGCGAATCCGTCGTTCCATGGAATTTCCCGCCGGTCAGCGGAATTGCGGACCCGAGCGCGTGTTGTTGCCTTTGGCCATGCGGTCGTACAACACGACATTGACCGTGGCCGCCAGGTTCATGCAGCCGTTGGTGGGGATGTAGATCACGTCTTCGCACCAGTCGCGGATGTCTTTGTCCAGCGAACCGTCCTCGGGGCCGAAGATATACAGCGCTCGGTCCGGGTGGGTGTATTCGGGCAGCGGGCGGGCGCCTTCCACGAGCTCGACGGCCACCGGCACGCAGCCCAGGGGCAGGATCTTCTTCAAGTCGTCGATGCCGATCAGCGGAATGTCGTAATGGACCTTCTTGGTGTCGGTGACGAAGTCGGCGGCGCGTTCATAGCGCTTGCCGGTGTAGAACACCGACGCCACGCCGTAACAGCCGGCGGCACGCATGACCGAACCGACGTTTTCCGGCGACTTGGGGTTGAACAGACCGATGCAGCTGTAGCGTTTGTTGGCCACGGACGGGGTGCCTTTGGGGAAAAGGCGCGATTATACGGTGAATGGAGGAGGGTGGTCAGGTTCGAGATGTGTGGTGTCTGGTTGATCGCCATCACGAGTGAGTTCGATCCCACATTGGATTCCTGGGTGGCTGATGGTCGGCAGCCTGTCACTAACCTGACCGATTGGTAACGTCCCCGCCAGCGTTGTGAAAGGCCCCGGTCGATAAGGTTGGCCTGACAAATAACTGCCGGAGTTCCTCATGAAAATCCTTGATGCCTTGCTCGCCGTTTCGATCCTGTCCGTTTCTTCCCTTGCCTTCGCCGAAGGAGGGGGCGACCGGGTTTATGGCCAGATGATTCGGAACAACGAAAACGCCATGGCGCGATACGCCGCCGAAAACGGAAAAGCCGCCGCCGAGATCGTTCATTACGAATACGGCATGAAGCTCGACGTAAAAAAAGTGGTGAGTATGACTCCGGCCAATAAAGGCTGCGGCGTCGGGCCGTCGCGCATGACTTACGAAGACTCGAACGGCAAGCTCAATACCGTGGAGTACAGGCTCCTGGGTGAAAACTGCCCGAATGGTGGCTGATTACCGTCTCGTTTGCTCTCCTTTGGTCTTGAGACGGTCAGGCGCCCTGGTGGCGCCTGTTTTTATTCTTCGAATTATTACGCCGGTGCGTTACGCAACCTCAGCGCATTGAACACCACCGATGCCGAACTGATGCTCATGGCGACGGCGGCGACCATCGGTGAGAGCAAATGACCGGTCAATGGATACAGCAGGCCGGCAGCCAAGGGAATGCCCATCGCGTTATAAACAAAGGCAAACCCGAGGTTCTGGCGCATGTTCCTGACGGTTGCCACCGACAGGGTGCGGGCCCGCAAAATGCCCATCAAGTCGCCTTTTACCAATGTCAGCTGAGCGCTGTTCATCGCGACGTCGGTGCCGGTGCCCATCGCAATCCCAACGTGTGCACGGGCCAGGGCGGGGGCGTCGTTGATGCCATCGCCAACCATCGCGACTTGACGGCCATATTGCTGAAGATCCGCCACCAAACGCTCCTTGTCTTCGGGCTTGACTTCCCCATGCACCTCTTCGATGTCCAGCTCCTTGGCCACGGCGCGTGCGGTGGTGAGGCCGTCGCCCGTGGCCATGATGATTTTAATGCCGTGGGCCTTGAGCTGGCGGATTGCCTCCCCGGCGGTTGGCTTGATCGGGTCCGATACGGCCAGCAATCCGGCCAGCGCACCGTCGACCGCGAGATAAACGATACTGATGCCTTGCGAGCGCAACTGTTCGGCTTGTTGCTGCAGCGACGTGACACCCACATGGGCCGTTCTCATCAGGACACTGTTGCCCAAATGCAGCCGTTTGCCATCCACCAGGCCACTGACACCAATGCCGCTGCCGGAGTCAAATGCGTCGGGCTTGATCAGGTCAAGGTTTTCTTTCCGGGCCTGTTCGACGATGGCCTGGGCCAGGGGATGTTCACTGCCCTGATCAAGGCTCGCTGCCCAGAGTAATACTTGGCGAGTGTCGAAGCCTTGAGTGGTCTGGACACTGTGAAACACCGGGCGCCCTTCTGTCAGGGTGCCGGTCTTGTCGACGATCAGCGTGTCGATCTTGCACAGATTCTCGATGGCGCCGGCGTCGCGGAATAACACCCCCATGCCGGCCGCCTTGCCGGTGGACACCATGATAGACATCGGGGTAGCGAGCCCCAACGCGCAAGGGCAAGCAATAATCAGCACGGCAACGGCATTGATCAGGCCAAAGATCCAACCGCGCTCCATGCCTGACAATCCCCAGCCGACAAATGTCAGTGCGGCGACGGCGATTACCGCCATCACGAAATAACCCGCGATTACATCCGCCAATCGCTGCAGAGGGGCCTTGGAGCGCTGGGCCTGGGCTACCATCTGGACTATCTGCGATAACACGGTTTCGGCGCCGACTTTCTGCGCGATCATTACCAGGCTGCCATGGGTATTGATCGTCGCACCGATCAGGCTGTCACCGACGTGCTTGCTCACCGGTACCGGTTCGCCCGTGAGCATGGATTCGTCTACGGCGCTTTCGCCTTCGAGCACTGAACCATCTACCGGCACTTTTTCACCCGGTCTGATTCTCAGCCGATCGCCCTGGTGCACGTGGGCGAGGGGGACGTCATGCTCTTGGCCATCGGCGCTGATCCGGCGGGCGGTCTTGGGTGAAAGGCCGAGCAGCGATTTGATGGCGGCGCTCGTTTGTGAGCGTGCCTTGAGTTCAAGCATTTGCCCGAGCAAAGTAAGGGAAATGATGACCGCGGCGGCTTCGAAGTAAACGCCGATACGTCCTTCCTTCATGAATGTGGAGGGAAACATGCCAGGCCAAAACGTTGCGCAAACGCTGTACAGATAGGCTGCTGAAGTGCCCAGGCTGATAAGCGTCCACATGTTCGGGTTGCGTTGGCGAACCGACGCCAATCCCCGGCTGAAGAACGGCCAACCCGCCCACAGCACCACTGGGGTGCCCAACAGGAATTCGACAAGATTCTGAGTGTTGGCATGAAACAGTGAAAAGGAATGGCCGGCCATGGCGAGCACGGTCACGATCACCGTCAGTGGCAGGCTCCACCAGAAGCGCCGGCTCAGTTGCTTGAGTTCGGCATTGTCCTCTTCCCCCTCTATCGGCAGCACAGGCTCCAGCGTCATGCCGCACTTGGGACAACTGCCTGGACCAGGCTGGCGTATTTCGGGGTGCATGGGACAGGTGTATTCGGTTGTGATGCCTTCGGCTACTGAGATGCGGTGGTGTGTATGATCGGTGGTGTGTGGCATGGCTAGCGCCCCTGCGGATCCCTTGGTTTATGCGGCGACTCGCTGTGTTGCCCATGCCTGCCATGATTGTGTCCAAACACGTGCATCAATGGGCATGCCAGAAGGATCAAGTAAGGCCAGTTGGCCGAAATGTGACCAAAGTGCTCCCGCACCAGATAGAACAGGCCGATCGCCAATAACATGATCAAGACAACGCCGGTCTTGTTCTTCCAGAAGGGCCTTGGACCGTCGCTTGGATGCTCGTGGTCGTTCATGGAATGCTCCTATCGGCCTGGCGAGTCGCCGCGACCTGTCATTGGAGAATGGATAAAGCGTGAGCCGGAGGATTGGCGTCCGTCAGGTTTGGTTTGCTTGGCCCGGAAAAAGACAAGTAGCGGCATGCTAAAGGCGTGAAGCTGTCAGCGACCTGACGCACGAATTGCAGTTTTGTCAGGTCGGGCGACAGAAAAGCGACATGGATGGGGCGGGAGCCGTGGCTGGAAAGGCGTTTTCCTGGCCGCGGACTGGACTGGGCGGCACTACTCGTCTTTTTTCATCAACCCCGCCAACGCGGCGAACGGGTTGTGGGTCGCCTTGGCGATCTTCGGCGTGCTCAGGGAACCGTCGCCAAAATATTGCTGGTCGGTATAGCGCGAGTGCTCATTGTCGTGGCAATACAAGCACAGCAGCTCCCAGTTGGAGCCGTCCTGTGGGTTGTTGTCGTGGTTGTGGTCGCGGTGGTGAACGGTCAGTTCGCTCAGGCGCTTGCCGGAAAACTCACGGGCGCAGCGGCCGCAGACGTGGGGGTACATTTTCAGGGCTTTGTCGCGGTAGCCCATCTCCCGGTCGCGCTGGGCGTCGGCGAGGATGCGGTCCAGCTTGGCGGTGTTGGACGGTGGGGTGGACGAACTCATGGGTTCACCTTTGTAGAAAAGACAGATGACGGTTGGACAGAGTTTAGCTCAGCCCTTGAGTTTCTCGGCAATCCAGATGGTGTGGCGGGTGCCTTTGTTGCCATGGGCGAACACTTGCACCTCTTCGGCCTTGAAGCCGGCCTTCTTCAACTTGTCGGAAAACTGCCGGTCGGCGCTGGCCGACCACACCGCCAGGACGCCTTTAGGCCGCAGGGCCTTGGCGCACGCCGCCAGGCCTCCTGCCGAATACAGCCAACTGTTGGCTTTCTGGGTCAGGCCTTCCGGGCCGTTATCGACGTCCAGCATGATCGCGTCGAACCCCTGGGGTTCGGCTTGCAGCACCTTGGCCACGTCTTCCATGCGGATCACCGTGCGCGGGTCCGACAGGGGGCGTCCGGCCTTTTCACCCAAGGGGCCGCGATTCCACTCCACCACGCCTGGCACGAGTTCGGCCACTACCACTTCGGCGCTCTTACCCAGGTGCTTGAGGGCGGAGGCGAGGGTGAAACCCATGCCGAGTCCGCCGATCAACACGCGCGAGCCGGGGCGACCGGCGACTTTGCGGCAGGGGATCTCGGCCAGGGCGTCTTCGGAACCGTGCATGCGGGTGTTCATCAGTTGCCCGCCGTCGCCGCCCTGGATCTTGATCACGAAATCTTCGCCGTACTCGAACAGGCACAGGGCGCCGCCGTTGTCAGGGATAGGCGTGGTGTCGAGCAGAACAAAACGTTTCATGGAAATCTCATGGGGAAGGAGCAGACCGGCCCGGCAGGGGCTAGCCTGAAAGCAGACAATAGCCACGGAGCCATTGATGAAGTGCATCATTCTAACGGCCATTGCCCTGGCGGCGCTCTCGATAAGTTGCGCCCAGGCCCAGCAGCCGACCATTCCGGTCAGCCCGCCCAGCATCCCGGGGTCGCCGGGCACCGCCACGCCCATGCCGTATCCGCCGGTGACGCCTAGCGGAGTGCCCAAGGTGGCACCCGGAAACGGCCCGCCCCTGTTACCGCCCATCGAAATGCCCAGGCCGCCGAAGGACCAGCCGATACCGGGTATGGAGCCGAAGCCGCCGAAGGTCAAGCCGCCGGGGGGGTAGGACGCCCACACAATGCAATAACCTGTGGGAGCGAGCTTGCTCGCGATAGCGGTGTATCAGTCAACATTGATACTGGCTGAACTGACGCTATCGCGAGCAAGCTCGCTCCCACAGAGGGCTCCGGCTAGGTTTAATGGTGGTCAGACCTGCTGCGACAACAGCTGCCCATCCGCCATGCGCAGGCGCTTGGACAGGGAGACGGCGAGGGCGCGGATGATCTTGGCGGCGATCTTGGGCGCGTCGTTGAGCATTTTCTCCAGGGAATCCTTGCCCAGGTTCAGCAGTTGGCAATCGGTGGCGGCGATGCAACTGGCCGAGCGTCGTTCGCCGTCGAGCACGGCCATTTCGCCGAAGGCCCGGCCGCTGCGCAGCGTGGCGATGGTCACTGGCTGGCCGTCGGGGCCGGTCTTCTGCACGGCCACTTGGCCGGTATGAAGGATGCACATGAAGCTGCCGGCATCACCTTCACGGAAAATCGCCTCGCCCTGGGCGATGGTGCTGATGCTGAAGTAACCCGACGCGGCGGCAAAGTCGACGGGCAGCAATTGGTCGAACAGACCGCAGTCCATCAGCCAGTCGCGGATTTCTTTGTTCAGTAAGGTCGGTTCTGACATGTCGTCACGGTCTTTTCTTGTGTTTGTTGCGGTTTCATAGTGCCTGGGTATAAGGCAATCCCCTGTGGGAGCAAGCTCGCTCCCACAGGGGATTGTGTTGCATCCGGGGCCGAGTGCATGCAGCTAAGACCCAGCCATCCCACAGAGTTCCTCAGGCCACACCCAAAACCTTCAATACAAACGCATATTCGAGTGCTACGTCACGCAATCCCTGGTAACGACCGCTCATGCCGCCATGGCCGGCGCCCAGTTCGGTCTTGAGCAGCAGGGGATTGTCGTCGGTCTTGGTGGCCCGTAGCTTCGCGACCCACTTGGCCGCCTCCCAGTACTGCACGCGGCTGTCGTTGTAGCCGGCGATCACCAGCATGGCCGGGTACGCCTGGGCGCGGACGTTTTCGTACGGGGCGTAGGCCCTGATCCGATCATAGACGTCCGGCTCTTCCGGATTGCCCCATTCGTCGTATTCGGTCACGGTCAATGGCAGCTCGGGATCGAGCATGGTGTTGAGCACATCGACGAACGGCACTTCTGCGATCGCGACCTTGAACAGTTCCGGGCGCTGGTTGAGCACCGCGCCAATCAACAACCCGCCGGCACTGCCGCCGCTGATCGCCAACTGGTCGGCGGTGGTCAAGCCTTTGGCGATCAAGTGCTCGGCGCAGGCAATGAAGTCGCTGAAAGTGTTGTGCTTGTGCTCTTGCTTACCGGCGCGATACCAGGCTTCACCCAGTTCACCGCCACCACGCACATGGGCGATGGCAAACGCCACGCCGCGGTCCAGCAGGCTCAGCCGCGAATGGGAAAACCACGGGTCGAGGCTTTCGCCATAGGCGCCGTAGCCGTACAGGTACAGCGGCACGGGTTTGCCGAGGGATTCTCGCTTGACCACCAGGCTGATGGGCACCTGCGTGCCGTCCGGCGCGGTGGCCCAGAGTCGTTGGCTGACATAGGCATCGGCATCGAACGGACCCAGCACCGGGGTTTGCTTGAGCACGACCTGATCGCCGCTGGCCAAGTCCAATTGGCGGATCTGCGCCGGGCGATTCAGTGCCTCGTAGCGCAGGCGGATGCGCTCACTGACAAACTCCAGGCTGTTCTGTACGTGTAGGCTGTAGGCCGCGTCTGGCAATTGCACCCGATATTTCGGCACACCTTGTGGGTGAACTTCGATGATCGGCAGGCCGCCTTCGCGCAGGCTCAAGGTCATGGCCGTGGCGTTCAGGCTCAGGCCGTCGATCATCACCGTGTCGCTGTGGGGGATCAGGTTTTGCCAGTCAGCCTCGATCGGCGCCTCACCTGTGTCGGCCGCCTGGTACAACGCGAAGTTGATGCCGTCGCGGTTGCTGCGGATGAACCAGGTCCATTCGCCGTCGAGCAAGCCGTGATCGACGTCGTATTCATGGTCCTCTACCCGTGGCGCCACGCAGGTAAACGGCTGCTGCGGTTGCGTCGCGTCGAGCACCCAGACTTCGCTGGTGGTCTTGCTGCCCAGGGACAGGATCAGTTGGCGCTCCGAGCTTGAACGGTAGCAATGCAGGAAAAAACGCCCGTCCGGCTCGTGGAACACCTCTTCGGCGGCGGTGCCGTCCAAGCGATAACGGAACAGCTTATGGGGGCGATGGGTCTCGTCCAGTTCGCCAAAGAACAGCGTCAGGCTGTCGTTGGCCCAGGTCATGCTGCCGTCGCAGTTTTCGAAGGACAGTTCGCTGACCTTGTCGTTGGACAATTCCTTGACGAACAGCGTGTAGATCTCATCGCCCGTGGTGTCCAGGCTGTAGGCCAGGCGCTGGTGATCGGGGCTGATGCTGAACGCGCCCAGGGCGAAGAATCCGCCGCCGGCCAGGGCGTTCGGGTCCAGCAGCAACTGTTCGCGGCTTTCATCGACGGTCAGGCTGTCATCGGCCGGACGCGGGCAGCGGTAGTGGCGCGGATATTCGTCGCCGGCCGTGGTGCGGGTGTAATACAGGTACGGGCCCCAGGGGGAGGGCAAGGACAGGTCAGTCTCGAGGATCCGTCCCTTGATTTCCTGGAACAGCGTTTCGCGCAGTTCGGCCTGGTCGGCGAGCGCTGCTTCCTGATAGCTGTTTTCAGCCTTGAGGTATTCGAGCACGGCATCGGTGTCGCGCTCCTGCAGCCAGGCATACGGGTCGACGCCGGGGTCCTTGCGGGCAATCGGGGCATCGCAAATTTGGGCAGATAGGGGCATGGAAAAACTCTCGAGCGTGATACGAAAAGGGACAAGTGGCCTGCTGGGTCGGTTCGGTCGCCGAGCTGGAAATTTGACCGCATCAGTCTGCTGCAGAAGCCGGGGCAGCCTGACGAGCGAAAAGCCGTTACTATAAGCGCCTCTTTGCCTGCCTTGCCATGGACACCATGACCGAGAACGACTATCTGATTGCCTGGGGCTTGTACGCCTTTGCCGCCCTGGGCTGCCTCCTGGTTTGGATGCGCATGACCCGCTTCATGTGGCGCTGGTTGCGCGAGCCGCTGCGGCTGCTGATGGCGGTGCTGCTGTTCAGCCCCACTATCGTGGACCCGGTGAAGGAAAAATTTGCCCCGGCGCTGGCCATCGCCGCCCTGGACGTGTTGTTCAAGGTTGGTAACAACGTCTGGCGCGCGGCGTCCGATCTGCTCATGTACGGCATGATCGCCTTCGGCCTTTATCTGATTTTCGTGCTGATCCGCTTCCCCATCGAGCGCGCTGCCAACGCTCGCAGAGAGCGGGCGGCCGCCGCGAAAGCCGCCGCCGCTGCGGAGCCTGATGACGAGCCACCGTTCGGTGTGGCCGGTGACGACCGTTACGGTCGGCCACCCGTGCCGAGCAATCCCCAGCGTTCGCGAATCGAACCACGCCTGTAGCCGGGCTGCCCAATCAATCGAGGGTTCGAGCATGTGTGAGTTATTGGGCATGAGCGCCAATGTGCCGACCGACATCGTGTTCAGCTTCACCGGGCTGATGCAGCGGGGCGGCAAGACCGGGCCGCACCGTGACGGCTGGGGCATCGCGTTCTATGAAGGCCGTGGCCTGCGCCTGTTCCAGGACCCGGCCGCGAGCAGCGAGTCGGAAGTGGCGAACCTGGTGCAGCGTTATCCGATCAAGAGCGAAGTGGTCATCGGGCACATCCGCCAGGCCAACGTCGGCAAGGTCTGCCTGTCCAATACACACCCGTTCGTGCGCGAATTGTGGGGCCGCAACTGGTGTTTCGCCCACAACGGCCAACTCGCCGATTTCCAGCCGGGCGTGAGCTTCTACCGCCCGGTGGGCGATACTGACAGCGAAGCGGCGTTCTGTGATTTGCTCAACCGCGTGCGCCAGGCCTTTCCCGAGCCAGTGGAAGTGGAGCAATTGTTGCCTTCGTTGATCGCCGCTTGCAGCGAATACCGTAGCAAGGGTGTTTTCAATTGCCTGCTCAGCGATGGCGACTGGCTGTTCTGCTATTGCTCGACCAAACTGGCCCAGATCACCCGGCGCGCGCCGTTTGGCCCGGCGCGGCTCAAGGACGTCGACGTCATCGTGGATTTCCAGGCTGAAACCACCCCCAACGATGTGGTCACGGTGATCGCCACCGAACCCTTGACCGAAAATGAAACCTGGACCCGCTACGAACCGGGTCAATGGAGCCTGTGGCGACGCGGTGAATGCGTCAGCCATGGCCGCACCGAATAAGGACGTCACGTTATGTTGCTCAGTTATCTACGGCTGGTGTTGTTCGCGGTGGGCCTGCTGGTCGGGGTCCAGGTGCCGGGCTTCATCAATGATTACGCCAAGCGGGTCGAGGCGCACCTGATCGAGGCGCAAACCGGCCTGCAAGGTTTCCAGGGCACCGCCAATCAATTCTTCAAGGGTGACATGCAGGCCTTGGTGGCCCATTACCGCGCCAGCGAAGACCCGATATTTCGCAGCGACGCCGACAGCCTGAACACCTTGCTCGTGCGCCAGCAGGCCTTGGACAAGCAGTTCCAGGCGATGCAAGGCCCGTGGTACATCCGCTTGTTGCAGGTGGCGCTGGCGGCCGATCCGGATATTCGCAAGGAAACCTGGAACGGCTACAGCTACCAGATCCTGCTGACTCCCGAAGCGATGATCTGGGGCATCAGCGGCGCGATGTTGCTGTCGTTCGGCCTGGAATGCCTGTTCCGCCTGATCGACTGGGTGGTGCTGGGCGGCAAGCGCTTGCGCCAGAGCCGGCCGATCGAAGAGCGTGACCTGCGCGGGCTATAGCGCCGCCGCGGGCTTTTTGTGGCGAGGGGATTTATCCCCGCTGGGTCGCGAAGCGGCCCCAACAAGGCCACCTCCTGTATCAAGCAGGACTACCAAATGGGGCCGCTTCGCAGCCCAGCGGGGATAAATCCCCTCGCCACAACTGTGTTTATTCAGTTCTGGCAGTGTCATTTCCTGCGCTCTCTGCCCACCCAATCAAATTTTTCTTATGACCCGGCCAAGGTTTTATTCGTTGGACGCGATCAGCTGCGCGCTCAAGAATCGGGGCAACGGTCTCCACGTCTGCGTCGTCGAGACTCACAACAATAAAACCGTGGAGAACCACCATGAGTGCACCCGACACGCTCGGCGTCCCCCAACCCCAGGCCCGTTCCGGTCCGTTCGATTGGTACCGCAACATCAACCAGCAGGAACGTCGCACCTTCTGGAGCTGCAAGATCGGTTACGCCCTGGACGGCATGGACACGCAAATGCTCAGCTTCGTGGTGCCGACCCTGATTGCGATGTGGGGTATCACCACCGGACAGGCCGGGTTGATCCACACCAGCACCCTGATCGCCTCGGCCCTGGGCGGCTGGGTCGCCGGCATTCTTTCGGACCGCATCGGTCGGGTGCGCACGTTGCAACTGACGGTGCTGTGGTTCGCCTTCTTTACCTTCCTGTGCGGCTTTGCCCAGAACTATGAACAGCTGCTGATCGCCCGCACCTTGATGGGCTTCGGTTTCGGCGGCGAATGGACCGCTGGCGCGGTGTTGATGGGCGAGGTGATCCGTGCCAAGGACCGCGGCAAGGCGGTGGGCATGGTGCAGTCGGGTTGGGCGCTGGGCTGGGGCATGACGGCGATTCTGTATGCGCTGCTGTTCTCGGTGTTGCCACCGGAAGACGCCTGGCGTGCCTTGTTCATCCTGGGCATCGTGCCGGCCGTGTTCGTGATTTTCGTTCGCCGGTTGGTCAAGGATCCGGAAGTCTACAACCAGACCAAGGCCCGCCTGACGCCAGAAAATCCGGCGAAGTTCTACGAGATCTTTGCCCCCGGCATCCTCTTCACCACCCTTCGTGCTTCGCTGCTGACCACCGGTGCCCTGGGCGGCTACTATGCCATCACGTCCTGGTTGCCGACCTTCCTCAAGAACGAGCGTGGCCTGAGCGTCCTGAGTACCGGTGGCTACCTGGCGATGGTCATCGTCGGTTCTTACGTGGGTTACGTGATCAGCGCGTACTTGAGCGACATCCTCGGTCGCAAGAAAAACTTCGTCCTGTTCGCCGTGGGTTCGTTCACCATCGTATTGCTGTACACCCAAGTGCCGGTGAGCAACAACGTGATGCTTTGGCTGGGCTTTCCCCTGGGCTTCTTCGCCTCGGGGATGTTCAGCGGCATGGGCTCGTTCCTCACCGAACTGTTTCCGACCCGCATCCGGGGTTCAGGGCAGGGGTTCTGCTACAACATCGGCCGGGCAGTGGCGGCGTTGTTCCCGTTGTTGATCGGTATCCTGAGCCAGAAGGTGCCGTTGAGTGTCGGCATCGGGGCGTTCGCGGCGGTGTCCTACGGCGTGGTGATCCTGGCGGCCCTGAGCCTGCCGGAAACCCAAGGCAAGCAGTTGGAAGCCGAGTAACTGATAACCTGTGGGATGCAAATCCCACGGTCAAAGAAGAAAGAGCCTACAGGAGCGTTCACCGTGAACCGCCTGCTATTGAATTGCGATATCGGCGAAAGCTTCGGCAGCTGGACCATGGGTCTGGACGCCGAGGTGATGCCCTTCATCGATTGCGCCAACATCGCCTGCGGCTTCCATGCCGGCGACCCGAGCATCATGCGCAAGACCGTCAGCCTGGCCCTGAGCCACGGCGTGCGGATCGGCGCGCACCCGGCCTATCAGGACCTGGCGGGCTTCGGCCGACGTTCCATGGCCTATGGCGCCCAGGAACTGCAGGATCTGCTGCATTATCAGATCGGCGCCCTCGACGGCATCTGCCGTGCCCAGGGTGGGCGCGTCAGCTACGTCAAGCCCCACGGCGCAATGTACAACGACATGATGGCCAACCCGGCGCAACTGCGCGCCGTGATCCAGGCCGTCGCCGCCTATGACCGCCAATTGCCGCTGATGCTGATGGCGACCCGTGACAACGGCGCCGCCCAGGCCCTGGGCGACGAGTACGGCGTGACCCTGTGGTTCGAAGCGTTTGCCGACCGGGCCTACGATAACGCCGGCCGCCTGGTCTCGCGGCAAGCGCCGGGCGCGGTGCATCACGATCCCGAAACCATCATTGGGCAGGCCCTGACGATCGCTCGCGGCGATGCGTTGACTGCCAACGACGGCAGCGCCTTGCACCTGAAGGCCAACACCTTGTGCGTGCACGGCGACAACGCCAGTTCGGTGGCCGCCGTGCAACGCATCCGCGAAGCCCTGGTCCGGCAGAGCGCGCCATGAAACCACGCGTGGAAGTGGTGGCGGTGGATTGCCTGATGGTGCGCCTGTTCGACGAAATCGCCGAGGCCAACATGCCGTGGATGCTCGCTGCCAGCGAGCGCCTGCGCCAGGTTTTCGCCGACGATCTGATCGATCTGGTGCCGTCCTATACGACCTTGATGGTGCATTACGATTTGCTTGGCCTGACACCGGCCCAGGCGCGCGATTTGATCGGGGAAGCGCTGAACAACCTTTCCCCGGATGCCCGGTCTGCTGGCCGATGCCATGTGCTGCCGGTGTGGTACGACCCCAGCGTCGGACCCGAGTTGGGCTTGCTGGCGAGTCGCAGCGGGCTGACGGTGGAGCAGGTGATCCGTCGCCACAGCGAGCGCGAATACCAGGTGTTTGCCCTGGGCTTTGCGCCAGGTTTTGCATTCATGGGATTGGTGGACGAAGCACTGGCCGCACCGCGCCTCGACACCCCGCGCAAGCGCGTGGCGGCGGGCAGCGTTGGCATTGCCGAGCGCCAGACTGCGGCGTATCCGGTGGTGTCACCTGGCGGCTGGAATCTGATCGGTCGAACCCCGGCCAAGTTATTCGACCGCGAGCGCGACGGCTACAGCCTGATGCAGCCCGGTGACACGGTGCGTTTCGCCGCCGTCGATCACGCTGAATTCATCGCCCTGGGCGGTGACGACACACCGCTGGAGGCCCAGGCATGAGCCGTTTGTTGATCGAGGCCAGCACCCCGCTGTGCCTGTTGCAGGACGCCGGCCGGTTCGGCGTGAGGCACCTGGGCGTGACCCAGGGCGGCGCGGCGGACTGGCTGTCGATGAGCTGGGCCAATTGGATGCTCGGCAATGCGCCGGACGCGGCGGTGGTGGAGATCACCCTTGGCGGCTTCACGGTGTTGGCCGAAGACGATTGCGTGCTGGCGTTGGCCGGGGCGGACCTGGGCGCGCGCATTGACGGCCAGGGCGTGGCGTCGTGGCGCTTCTTCAGTTTGCGCAAAGGCCAAGTGTTGGCGCTCACTCAGCCCGTGCTTGGCGCCCGGGCCTACCTGGCGGCGCCTGGCGGGTTCGACGCACCGCACGTCCTGGGCAGTCGCTCGACGGTTGTACGTGAAGAGCTCGGCGGTCTGGATGGGCGAGGGCGAGCGCTGGGTCGCGGTGAGCGCTTGAGCTATTCGGGCCCGGCGACGCCGCGCCCAATGCCGTACACGCGGATTCCGGATTTCCAGCAGGTGCAGCCGCTGGACCTGATCCTCGGCGCGCAGAACGGTGCGTTCAGTGGGCGTAGCCTGTTTGATGCGTTCAATACCGATTGGACGCTGGACAGTCGCGCCGACCGCATGGGCATGCGGTTGTTGGGCGCGGCGCTGGAATACCAGGGGCCGGCGATGATTTCCGAAGGTATTCCGCTGGGCGCCGTGCAGGTGCCGCCGGACGGCCAGCCGATCGTGCTGCTCAACGATCGGCAAACCATCGGCGGTTATCCGCGCCTGGGCGCCTTGACCCCGCTGTCCCTGGCCCGGCTGACGCAATGCCTGCCCGGGACGCAGGTGCGGTTGCGGCCGGTGGTGCAGGCGGTTGCGCATCGGCAGCAGGTTGAGTATTTGCAGGTGTTTTTGAAAGGCTAGAAGCATCGTCGGATCGCCGCCCGGAGCAAGCTCGCTCCCACAAGGGATCTCAGGTGTGACGAAGATCTCTGTGGGAGCGAGCTTGCTCGCGATGAGGCCTGTACAGGCAACCAAAAATCCTACTTGGAAAGAAACCGCATCCCTTCCTCCAACCCCCGCAACGTCAGCGGGTACATCCGGTCTTCCACCAACTCGCGCACGATGTTGGTCGAGGCGGTATAGCCCCAGGTGTCCTTGGGGTACGGGTTGATCCAGATGAGCTTCTTGTATTTCTCCATGAAGCGCTGCATCCACACGTAACCGGCTTCTTCATTCCAGTGCTCGACGCTGCCGCCGGCCTGGGTGATTTCATAGGGCGCCATGGCCGCGTCACCAATGAAGATGACTTTGTAGTCGGCGCCGTATTTGTGCAGCAGATCCTGGGTCGAGGTGCGCTCCGAGGTGCGGCGCAGGTTGTTCTTCCACACCGATTCATAGACGAAGTTGTGGAAGTAAAAGTACTCCAGATGCTTGAACTCGGTCTTGCAGGCCGAGAACAGTTCTTCGCAGATTTTCACGTGGGCATCCATCGAGCCCCCGATGTCGAACAGCAGCAGCAACTTCACGGTGTTGCGGCGCTCCGGGCGCATCTGGATATTCAGCAGGCCGGCGTCCCGGGCGGTGTGGTCGATGGTGCCGTCGATGTCCAGTTCTTCGGCCGCGCCCTGGCGAGCGAACTTACGCAGGCGGCGCAGGGCGATCTTGATGTTGCGAGTGCCCAACTCCACTTGATCGTCGAGGTTCTTGTACTCGCGCTGGTCCCAGACCTTGACGGCCTTGCCCTGGCGCTTGCCAGCGTCGCCGACCCGAATGCCTTCCGGGTTGAAGCCGCCGGAGCCGAACGGGCTGGTACCGCCAGTGCCGATCCACTTGTTACCACCGGCATGGCGTTCCTTCTGTTCTTCCAGGCGTTTCTTGAATTCTTCGATCAGCTTGTCCAGGCCGCCCAGGGATTGGATCTGCGCCCGTTCCTCGTCGGTCAGCGAGCGCTCGAATTCCTTGCGCAACCAGTCTTCGGGAATCAGCGCCTGGAGGTGATCGTCGAGTTTTTCCAGGCCGTTGAAGTACGCGGCGAACGCCCGGTCGAACTTGTCGAAATGCCGTTCATCCTTCACCAGGATCGCCCGGGACAGGTAATAGAACTCGTCCATGTCGGCGAAGATCACCCGCTGTTTCAGCGCGTTGATCAGGTCCAGCAGTTCGCGCACCGACACGGGCACCTTGGCGGCGCGCATCTCATTGAACAGGTTAAGCAGCATGGCAATCGCCCTCGCTCTTGTTGGACGAAGAGGATCAGCGCGTGCCGCGACGGCTCATGAACGCCAGGCGCTCAAGCAATTGCACGTCCTGTTCGTTCTTGACCAGGGCGCCGGCCAGCGGCGGAATCGCCTTGGTCGGATCGCGCTCGCGCAGCACTGCTTCGCCGATATTGTCGGCCATCAGCAGCTTGAGCCAGTCAACCAATTCGGAGGTGGAAGGTTTTTTCTTCAGGCCTGGCACCTTGCGCACGTCGAAGAACACGTCCAGCGCTTCGCTGACCAGGTCCTTCTTGATGTCCGGGTAGTGCACATCGACGATTTTCTGCAGGGTGGCGCGGTCAGGGAACGCGATGTAGTGGAAGAAACAGCGGCGCAGGAAGGCGTCCGGCAGTTCCTTCTCGTTGTTGGAGGTAATGATGATGATCGGGCGCTGCTTGGCCTTGATGGTTTCGTCGGTCTCGTAGACATAGAACTCCATCTTGTCGAGTTCTTGCAGCAGGTCGTTGGGGAATTCGATGTCGGCCTTGTCGATTTCGTCGATCAGCAGAATGACTCGCTCCTCGGACTCGAACGCTTCCCAGAGCTTGCCCTTCTTCAGGTAGTTGCGCACGTCGTGGACCTTGTCCACGCCCAACTGGGAATCGCGCAGGCGGCTGACCGCGTCGTACTCATACAAGCCCTGGTGGGCCTTGGTGGTGGACTTGATGTGCCAGGTGATCAAGCGCGCGCCGAAGGACTCCGCCAATTGTTCGGCCAGCATTGTCTTGCCGGTGCCCGGCTCGCCCTTGACCAGCAACGGTCGCTCCAGGGTGATGGCGGCGTTGACGGCCAGTTTCAGGTCATCGGTGGCCACGTAGGCGCTGGTGCCTTCGAACTTCATCTGCAACTCCTCGAACGGTGTCGCCGGCCCGGCGAGGCGGGGCGCGCGAAATAAATGTCGTGCCCGACTATACCGCGAGGCCCCGCCGACTGTGAACGCAGACGCTGTATTCAGTCTCTGAATGGGTCGTCACATGTTGACTCAGTCTCGGCGGCTTGCCAGTATTGCGTATCGCCAAATTGGCGATACATTCACTGGCATGTCCACTAAATATCGATTCAAGAATACGTACCGCATTCAATTGCGCGAAAGGGACCATCCGCCGCCCCATGTCCATCTCACCGGAGGTGGGGTTGATGTAGTCCTTAGCCTGGAAACCGTCGAAGTTATGATGGGCCGGGCACCGCCATTGATTATCAAGGAAGCGCTGGACTGGGTAAGGTCCCATCAGGCGCAATTGCTGGAGGAATGGCAACGATGCTACCCATGAAAAGGCCGCGGTTATTGGCCGTGCAGCCTTCATTACCGTTCAGTCTCGAGTTGACGTTTATCGACGGCCAGCGATTGACGCTGGATTTGACCGCCGACGTGCAACGTTACCCTGGCCTGAAACCCTTGCTGGAAAAGGGTGCGTTTGCGGGTGCAGCCCTTGGCGATGATGGCTGGAGCGTGGAATGGCCCTATCTGGATATCCAGATCGGCGCTGATACCTTGTATTTCGATGCGCTGGCGCAGAATGCCGTGGATGAAAACACTCGCATTTTCATCGACTGGCGCGCCCGCACCGGTTTGCCACTGAACAAGGCGGCCGAAGCGCTGGGCGTGAGCGCCCGTAGCATCAGTCGCTACAGCAGCGGTCGGGAGGCTGTGCCGCGATCGCTTGCCCTGGCGTGCCTGGGCTGGGACTCGCTGCAAAGCGGAGCGGGCCGAGCAGTGGCTGAGCAAAAAGGTCGCTATCGCGTAACGCCCAAAACTTAATCCTTCGAAGGTGGCGGTTGCTCGTAGCGGGCATTGAAGGCCTGGACGAAACCGTTGCGCAGAATCTGCAGGAAGGCTTCGAAGGCACTGATGTCCTGCTGATGCACATTGCCACTGAGCTCGACCCGGGTAGCAAACTGGTTCTTGCGCTGGTTTTTCAGAGCGGTTTCGCTTGTGCCGACCAACGCTTCCCAGACCGAGCGGAAGATGTTTTTGTTCTGGTTCTCCACGTCTTGCTGCCAGTCGAATACGTCCACGTCACGCAGCAGTGGCTTGATGTAGCCGCTGAGCCGGGCGTTGTCGGCTTCGGCCTCGATCACCAGGTCGCCGTGGCCGGCGTTGAAGTCGAATTTTCCATAGGCCGCGGCGAAATCGTTCAGGCGCTTGAGCTCGATGTTGGTGGCGCGCAAGCGGAAGTCGAAGTCCTCGAAGTTGCTCAAGGGGTCGAAGGTCGCCTGGACTTCCAATGGTGCGTGTTCCGCCACCAGGGCCTTGCCTTCGAAACGGGCGTCGCGCTTGCCTTCGGTGTCCACGACGTTGGTCAGGTTATAAAAGCTGGCGTTGACGTTGGTGGCCCGCAGGTTCACCGGCGGCTTGGAGTTGAAGTTGCGAAAGGTGAGCTTGCCGTCATTGATACGCACCTCGTTGAGTGTGATGGGCATCAGCTTGCTCAGTTGTTCTCGCCAGTTGGTGCCCCGGCCTGTCTGGGAATTCTCGCGGTTGGCCCCGCCGTCGACGAAGTTGACTTCCGGATGGGCGAACTCCACTTCGGCGACGACCGCATGGTCATACCACAGCGAGTGCCAGCTTACGGACAAGTCGACCAATGGAGCATCGACGAACGGCACCGGGACCTTGCCGTCGACCTTGGTGATCTTCAGGCCATTGATCCGATAGGCGCCGCGCCAGAGGGCCAGATCGACGTCCGTGACTTGGCCGTGGTAATCGCCCATGTTGGCCAGTTTGTCGTTCAGGTAATCGCGCACCAAATAAGGCAAGGCGAAATGCACGGCCACCAGCAACGCAACGATGGCGACGAATGTCCACAGTGGCCAGCTGTATCGACGCTTCATAAGAGTAGTCTCCGTTGTTAATGCCATTGACTGTTGCAACAACGGGAACGTTCGGTGCAACTGGACGGCCTTCGGCAACAGGCTTACCTTTAAACGCTAAATTTTCTCTGTATTAAGGACCCGGCCATGAGTCGTATATACGCTGACAACGCCCATTCCATTGGCAATACGCCATTGGTGCAGATCAATCGCATCGCCCCGCGCGGCGTGACCATCCTGGCGAAAATCGAAGGGCGTAACCCGGGTTACTCGGTCAAATGCCGGATCGGCGCGAACATGATCTGGGACGCGGAAAGCTCCGGCAAACTCAAGCCCGGCATGACCATTGTCGAGCCGACCTCAGGCAATACCGGCATCGGCCTGGCGTTCGTGGCCGCCGCCCGTGGCTACAAGCTGACGCTGACCATGCCCGCCTCGATGAGTATCGAGCGGCGCAAAGTGCTCAAGGCCCTGGGCGCGGAGCTGGTGCTCACCGAACCGGCCAAGGGCATGAAAGGCGCCATCGAGAAAGCCGCCGAGATCATGGCCAGTGACCCGTCGAAATATTTCATGCCGCAGCAGTTCGATAATCCGGCGAACCCGGCGATCCACGAAAAAACCACCGGCCCGGAAATCTGGAACGACACCGATGGCGCGGTAGACGTGCTGGTCGCTGGGGTAGGCACCGGCGGAACCATTACGGGGGTTTCGCGGTATATCAAGAACACCTGTGGCAAGCCGATCCTGTCGGTGGCGGTGGAGCCCGAGGCTTCGCCGGTAATCACCCAGGCACTGGCGGGACAGGAGATCAAGCCCAGCCCCCACAAGATCCAGGGGATCGGCGCAGGTTTCGTACCGAAGAACCTCGATCTGTCGATCGTGGACCAGGTCGAGCGGGTCACGGATGACGAATCCAAGGCCATGGCCCTGCGCTTGATGCAAGAAGAAGGCATCCTTTGCGGCATTTCCTGCGGTGCGGCCATGGTCGTGGCGGCGCGCCTGGCGGAGAAGCCGGAAATGCAGGGCAAGACCATCGTCGTGATTCTGCCGGATTCGGGCGAACGGTACCTGTCGAGCATGCTGTTCAGCGATTTGTTTACCGAGCAGGAGATTCAGCAGTAACCACAGGCAGGGAGTGGCGAGGGGTTTTCTGTGGCGAGGGGATTTATCCCCGCTGGGCTGCGAGCAGCCCCCATTGCGATCAATTGCAGGATCTGTTTGGCCTTGTTGGGGTCGCTTCGCGACCCAGCGGGGATAAATCCCCTCGCCACAAATAGGTTTAGTTGCTCTGAAGATTGATTTGGTGTCAGCCAAGGTTCAGGCGACGCATGTTAACAAGGGCTTTGTTGCGTAATCCTCAACAGTGAATGTTGCGCCCGGCGATGTTTAACCGGCAAAGGGACGTTTAACATGGCCGGCCGCCGCGTCGGGCTGATGACGTTGCGTAAATGGTTCCAGACAAGGAGTTAAAAAGAATGACCGTTTCGTTTGTCGCGAAGGCCTCGGTGCTGCTGCTTTTCCTGGGCAGTACGCTGTATGTGCACTTGCGTGGCAAGGCGCGTTTGCCGGTGCTGCGCCAGTTCGTCAACCATTCGGCATTGTTCGCCCCTTACAACGCCTTGATGTACCTGTTTTCCGGCGTGCCCTCCAAGCCTTACCTCGATCGCAGCAAGTTCCCCGAACTGGACGTGCTCAAGGAGAACTGGCAAGTGATCCGCGACGAAGCGATGCATCTGTTCGACGAGGGTTACATTCGCGCCGCCGAGAAAGACAACGATGCCGGCTTTGGCTCGTTCTTCAAGAAGGGCTGGAAGCGCTTCTACCTCAAGTGGTACGACAAACCGCTGCCGTCTGCCGAGTTGCTGTGCCCCCGGACCGTCGAGCTGGTCAGCCAGATCCCCAATGTGCGAGGCGCGATGTTTGCCTTGTTGCCGGGGGGCAGTCACCTGAACCCCCATCGCGATCCCTTCGCCGGGTCCCTGCGTTACCACCTGGGGCTGTCCACACCCAATTCCGATGATTGCCGGATCTTCGTCGACGGGCAGATCTACGCCTGGCGCGACGGTGAAGACGTGATGTTCGATGAAACCTATGTGCATTGGGTCAAGAATGAAACATCGCAGACGCGTGTGATTCTGTTCTGCGATGTCGAACGGCCGTTGAGCAACCGGTTGATGACCCGGCTCAACCGCGCCATCAGCGCCTTCCTCGGGCGGGCCACCGCACCGCAGAACCTTGATGACGAACGTGTCGGCGGTATCAACCGGGCCTATGCCTGGAGCAAGTCGTTCAGCGACGGCATCAGCGGCAAGGTCAAGCAATTCAAGCGCAAGCACCCCAAGGCCTATCGGGTCATGCGTCCCGTCCTGGCCGTAGCCGTATTCACGGCGCTGGGCTACTGGTTGTTTGTCTAGATATTGCGTTACACATAGAGCGCTGGTTATAGTCGGCGCTCGGTTTTCGACCCATCCCCCAAGAGATCGGCTCATGCCTGCATTCCCTTTCACCGCGGTCGTGGTTCCAGCGTTCAACGCTGGCGTCGTGCCGTGCGGGAATCGGTCGCCTGAGCAGATCGGTCAATACCCTCCACCTGTCAGTCGCTCACCGGTATACGCCTGCGTATCACCGCCGGGTGTTGGTGTTCAGGGCTGATCGGCAACGGTTGCCGTTCCCTGTGCCCGCCTGAAAAAACGACTGGATTTCAGCTTCGGCTGAGTTGGCTTCTTGCCTGACTACAGGTGGTATTCATGTTTTTCCTTTCCAAAAACGCCTTATTGGCGACGGCTTCCACGAGCCTGTTCGTTCTGCTGTGGAGCAGCGGGGCGATCTTTTCCAAACTGGGCTTGGCCCACGCGTCACCTTTCGCCTTCCTGCTGATCCGTTTTGCTATCGCACTGTGTGCGTTGGTGCTGTTGATACCCATGTTGAAGTTCAAGTTGCCCAGGTCCGGCAAGCCGATGTGGTACGCGGCGGCGACCGGCCTGGTGTTATTGGGCGCCTACCAGATTTTCTATCTGTTGGCGCTGCAACTGAACGTCACCCCCGGGGTGATGGCCACGCTGATGG
The DNA here is from genome assembly GCF_052112105.1 of Pseudomonas sp. BP11-1-1. Lineage (NCBI taxonomy): Bacteria > Pseudomonadati > Pseudomonadota > Gammaproteobacteria > Pseudomonadales > Pseudomonadaceae > Pseudomonas > Pseudomonas sp. BP11-1-1. The sequence continues at coordinate 48,541 of NZ_JAUTYU010000009.1, read as the reverse complement.
GTGTGCAGCCGATCCTTACCGTGGTGCTCATGGAGCGCCAGCGTTCCTGGCAGCGGATGTTCGGCCTGGCGCTGGGATTGGTGGGCTTGATCATGGTGGTGTATCAGGGCATCGGCCTGGCCGGCATGTCACTGGCGGGCATGCTGTGCGGGTTGTTGGCGCTGGTGAGCATGACGGCGGGGTCCATCATGCAGAAGCGCATCACCGATAATCCGCTGGGCACGCTGCCGGTGCAGTACCTGGCCGGGCTCGTGTTGTGCGCGGTGTTCGTTCCGTTCCAACCGTTCCACTTCGAGCACGGCGCGGGTTTCATCGTGCCGGTGTTGTGGATGGGGCTGGTGGTGTCGGTGCTGGCGACGTTGTTGCTGTACCGGCTGATCGCCCGGGGTAACCTGGTGAACGTCACCAGCCTGTTCTACCTGGTGCCGGCGGTGACGGCGATCATGGACTACCTGGTGTTCGGCAACCGGTTGGCGTTGTTGAGCTTGCTGGGGATGGCGTTGATCATTGTCGGGTTGGTGTTTGTGTTTCGTAAGAGCCGATAGCTAATCGCTGGCAGCACCATCGCTTTCGCGAGCAGGCTCGCTCCCACAGGTTACGCGCAATCCCTGTGGGAGCGGGCTTGCTCGCGAAGCTTTTCGGCCATCCCAATGAACTACCGACTAGACACCCCAGGCTTCAACACCAACCACAACGCTGCCGCAATCAACACCCCGCCATACACATGCGCCATGCCCAGCGGCTCATCCAGCAGCAACGCGCCCCACAACACCCCGAACGGCGGGATCAGAAAGGTCGTGGTCATGGACTTGACCGGGCCGATGGAGCTCAGCAGCCGGAAATAAAGAATATAGGCAAATGCCGTACACACCAGGCCCAGGCCCAGCAGTGACAGCCAGACGCTCCAGCCACCCCAACTGGCCGGCGGTTGGGTGATCACGCTGTAGCCAAACAGCGGCAACAGGAAGAGCGTGGCGCCGAACATGCTGCCCAGGGCGGACAGGCGACTGTCCAGGCCGCCTTGATGATCGAGCCAGCGCCGGGTAAGGAAGCCGGCAAAGCCGTAGCAGGTGGTTGCGAGCAGGCAGGCGAGGGCGCCCATCAGCAGTTGCAGGTCGAACGCCACCGGGCCGGCCCGGGTGAGGATCGCGACGCCCATCAGGCCGAGAAAGACCCCGCTGACCTTCGCCGCCGTGAGTGGCTCGCGGAAAAACAGCCCACCGATCAACACGCCCATCAGCGGTGTCGTCGCGTTGAAGATCGCCGAATAACCGGCCGGCAACACTTGCGCTGCCAGGGAGTAGAACGTTGCCGGAATACCCGAGTTGATCAAGCCCAGTACCATCACGGCTTTCAGCTTGCCGCGAAAATTCCAGTCGACACGCATCAGCGCGAGGATGACCAGCAGGCCGACGAAGGCAATGGAAACGCGGAAGAAGGCCGTAGGAATCGTGCCAAGGACCGGGGCGATGATGCGCATGAACAAAAAGCTCGCGCCCCAGATGGCGGCCAATGACAGCAAACGCAGGATATCGACGAGGTTCACGAATCTGTCCTTCCTTGATCGGGCCGCAAGTGTCGCCCCGCCAAACACCGATGGCAATGGTTGCGTTGCCGAGCAATTGACCTCTAAGCTCAATCGCCAATAACAAGCATGACCCGCCGAGGTTTACCCTATGCCGCAGCCATGGCCCGCCACCGATATCGCCCGTTCGATCCTCGACGGCTTCGACGATTATCGCGAGCATTTCCGGCAGATCACCGATGGCGCCCGCGCCCGGTTCGAGCAGGCCCAATGGCTGGAGGCGCAGGCGGCATCGGCGGCACGCATCAATCTGTATGAAGAAAAAGTTTTCGAAACCGTCGGCAGGTTGCGCGACGCCTTCGCTGCCGAAACCTTGATGGATGTCGGCTGCTGGCCGCTGGTGAAAAGCGCCTACATCAGCCTGATCGACCTGCGCTTTGACGACGAATTGTCGGAGACCTGGTACAACTCGATCTTCTGCGGCCTGTTCAGTCATGACCTGATCAGCGACGGCACCATGTTCATCCACACGACGCGGCCAAGCCTGCGCCGTGCCCGCGCGGCCCAGACCCGTAGCTACAAGCCCCAAGGGCAACTGGACAAGATGCTGGTGGCGATCTTCGCCGATTATCGCTTCAGCGAGGAGTACGCCGACCTGCCTGGCGACCTGCAACGCCTCGAAAGCCAATTGCGCGAGAACCTGCCGGACTGGGTCTGCAAGGACCCGGAACTGACGGTCGAACTGTTTTCCTCGGTGCTCTATCGCAACAAGGGCGCCTACCTGGTGGGCCGCATCTACACCCGCGACGACCAATGGCCGCTGGTGATCCCGCTGCTGCACCGCGAAGGTCGCGGTATCCAGATCGACGCGCTGATCACCGACGAGGCGCAGGTGTCGATCATCTTCTCGTTCACCCGTTCGTACTTCATGGTCGACGTGCCGGTGCCGGCGGAATTCATCGGTTTTCTCAAGCGCATCCTGCCGGGCAAGCACATCGCCGAGTTGTACACCTCGATTGGTTTCTACAAGCACGGCAAGTCGGAGTTCTACCGCGCATTGATCAACCACCTGGCGAACACCGACGACCAATTCATCATGGCTCCGGGCGTGCGCGGCATGGTCATGAGCGTGTTTACCCTGCCGGGCTTCAACACGGTGTTCAAGATCATCAAGGACCGTTTCTCACCGTCGAAAAACGTCGACCGGGCCACGGTCATCGAGAAGTACCGACTGGTGAAAAGCGTCGACCGGGTCGGGCGCATGGCCGACACCCAGGAGTTCGCCGACTTCCGCTTCCCCCTGGGCAAGTTCGAGCCGGCCTGCCTGGAGGAACTGCTGGAAGTGGCGCCGTCCACGGTCTCGGTAGAAGGCGACACCGTGCTGATTCGCCACTGCTGGACCGAACGCCGGATGACGCCCCTGAACCTCTATCTGGAAAACGCCAACGAAGCCCAGGTGCGCGAGGCGCTGGAAGATTATGGCCTGGCGATCAAACAGCTGGCGGCGGCCAATATCTTCCCCGGCGACATGCTGCTCAAGAACTTCGGCGTGACCCGCCACGGCCGCGTGGTGTTCTACGACTACGATGAAATCTGCTTCCTCACCGAAGCCAACTTCCGTCACATCCCCCAGCCGCGCACGCCGGAAGACGAAATGGCGTCCGAGCCCTGGTATTCCATCGGCCCGCTGGACGTCTTCCCGGAAGAATTCCCGCCGTTCCTGTTCGCCGATGCCGGCCAGCGCAAGCTCTTCGATCAACTGCACGGCGAGCTGTACAACGCTGACTACTGGAAAGGCCTGCAAGAGGCTATCCGGGCGGGGAAGGTGATCGATGTGTTCCCGTATCGGCGTAAGGGGTAGAAGCAGCTTCAAGCTTCAAGCTTCAAGCTTCAAGTTTCGGGTTTCAGGCCGGTGCCGCTTGCAACTTGTCGCTTGCAGCTTGAAACTTGCCGCTGCTCCTACTCCCCTGCGTACCTGATGACCGACCAAGCCCCTACAATCGACAAACTGCTGAAAAACCTCGATCACGCCATGCTCGCCGACCGGCACCGGTTGCGGCGGCAGTTGCTCGAGCTGCGCAAGAAACCCGACGAAGCCAAGCTGGCCCAGTGGGTGACGCGCATGCAGGCGTCGTGCGACCAGGTGCTGGCGCGCAAGGCGAGCGTGCCGTCGATACGCTACGACGACAACTTGCCGATCGCCGCCAAGCGCGACGAAATCAAGGAGGCGTTGCTCAAGCATCAGGTGTTGATCATTGCCGGCGAAACCGGCTCGGGCAAAACCACGCAGTTGCCGAAGATCTGCCTGGAAATCGGCCGCGGCCAGCAGGGCTTGATCGGCCACACCCAGCCGCGCCGCATCGCGGCCCGCAGCGTGGCGAGCCGGGTCGCCGATGAGCTGGCCACGCCGCTGGGCGCGCTGGTGGGTTATCAGGTGCGGTTCGAGGACCAGAGCGACGCCAACACCCTGATCAAGCTGATGACCGACGGTATCCTGCTGGCCGAAACCCAGAACGACCGTTACCTCGAACGCTACGACACGATCATCGTCGACGAAGCCCACGAGCGCAGCCTGAACATCGACTTCCTGCTCGGCTACCTCAAGACCCTGCTGCCGCGTCGTCCGGACCTGAAAGTCATCATCACCTCGGCGACCATCGACCTGGAGCGCTTCTCCAAGCATTTCGATGACGCGCCAATCGTTGAAGTCTCGGGCCGCACCTTCCCGGTGGAAACCTGGTATCGCCCGCTGACGCTGGAGCAGGACGAGGAGGGCAACCGGGTCGAGGACGACTTGACCGTCGACCAGGCGATCCTCGCCACCCTCGACGAAATCGCCGCCTACGAGCGCAGCGAACGGCGCAGCCCCGGTGACGTGCTGGTGTTCCTGCCGGGCGAGCGGGAGATTCGCGACGCCGCGGAGATGCTGCGCAAGGCCCAGCTCAAGCACACTGAAATCCTGCCGCTGTATGCACGCTTGTCGCCGGCCGAACAACAACGGATCTTCCAGTCCCACCCGGGCCGTCGCGTGGTGCTGGCGACCAACGTCGCCGAGACCTCGCTGACCGTGCCGGGCATCCGCTACGTGATCGACAGCGGCACCGCGCGCATCAGCCGCTACAGCTATCGCGCCAAGGTCCAGCGCTTGCCCATCGAAGCCATTTCCCAGGCCAGCGCCAACCAGCGCAAGGGCCGCTGCGGACGGGTCGAGCCGGGGATTTGCGTGCGCCTGTACAGCGAGGAAGATTTCCTCAGCCGTCCCGAGTTCACCGATCCGGAAATCCTGCGCACCAACCTGGCGGCGGTGATCCTGCAGATGCTGCACCTGCGCCTCGGCGAAATCACCGATTTCCCGTTCATCGAGCCGCCGGACGGCAAGGCTATCAGCGACGGTTTCAACCTGCTGCAAGAACTCTCGGCGGTGGACCGCAACAGCCAGTTGACGCCGTTGGGTCGGCAATTGGCGCGCCTGCCGGTGGACCCACGCATGGGCCGCATGTTGTTGGAAGCGGCGAAATTGGGCAGCCTCCAGGAAGTGCTGATCGTTGCCAGCGCCATGTCGATCCAGGACCCGCGCGAGCGTCCGCCCGAGCGCCAACAGGCCGCCGACCAGGCCCACGCCCAATGGAAGGACGCGGATTCGGACTTTGCCGGGCTGGTCAATCTGTGGCGCGGTTTTGAAGAGCAGCGCCAGGCCTTGACCGCCAGCCCGCTGCGCAACTGGTGCCGCAAGAACTTCCTGAATTATCTGCGCCTGCGCGAATGGCGCGATTCCCATCGCCAGTTGAGCCTGATCTGCCGCGACATGCAGCTGAGCCTCAACAAGGACCCGGCCGACTACCCGAAACTGCACAAGGCCGTACTGTCGGGCCTGTTGAGCCAGATCGGCCAGAAGACCGAAGACGGCGATTACCTCGGTGCTCGCCAGCGGCGCTTCTGGGTCCACCCCTCGTCGGGCCTGGGCAAGAAACGCCCGCAGTGGCTGATGACCGCCGAGCTGGTGGAAACCACCAAGTTGTACGCACGCATGGTGGCGAAGATCGAGCCGGACTGGATCGAACCGCTGGCCGGGCACCTGATCAAGAAAAACCACTTCGAGCCCCATTGGGAGAAGAAGCGCGGGCAAGTGGTGGCCTATGAGCAAATCACCTTGTTCGGCCTCATCGTCGTCGGTCGCAGGCCGGTGCACTACGGGCCGGTGGATCCGGTGGTGTCCCGTGAGTTGTTCATCCGCGAGGCGCTGGTACGCGGCGAGATCCAGTCGAAGGCCAAGTGCCTGAGCGCCAACACGCGCTTGCTGGAACAACTCGACGAGCTCGAAGCCAAGGCCCGTCGCCGTGACATCCTCGCGGACGAGGAAACCCTGTTTGCCTTCTACGATGCGCGCCTGCCCGCCGAGATCCACCAGACGGCGACGTTCGATAGCTGGTACCGGATCAACAGCCAGAAAGACCCGCAGCTGCTGATCATGCGTGAGGAAGACGTGCTGGCCCGCGAGGCGAGCGAGGTGACGGCCAACCAGTACCCCGACACCTTGCGTGTCGGCGACCTGACCTTGCCGTTGAGCTATCACTTCGAACCCAACCATCCCCGCGACGGTGTGACCTTGCGGGTGCCGGCGCCGCTGCTGCCGATGCTCCCGCCGGAGCGTCTGGACTGGCTGGTGCCAGGGATGATCGAAGCCAAGTGCATCGCCCTGGTGCGTAACCTGCCCAAGGCTTTGCGCAAGAATTTCGTGCCGGTGCCGGACTTCGTCAAGGCGGCGCTGCAGCGCATTACGTTTGCCGAGGGCTCGTTGCCACAGTCGTTGGGGCGTGAGCTGCTGCGCATGACCGGCGCGCGGGTCAGTGACGAAGCCTGGGCCGAAGCGGCACAGCAGGTGGACAGTCATTTGCGCATGAACCTGGAAATCGTCGATGGCCAGGGCAAGTTTCTCGGCGAAGGGCGAGACCTGGCCGAACTGACCGCGCGGTTTGCCGAAGCCAGCCAGGCCGCGTTGGCCGTGCCGCAAACGGCCAAGAGCCAGGAACCGGTGGAAGCGAAAGTCTTCGCGCCGGTGGCCGAGAAAACCCAGCAGAAGATTGCCGGGTTGTCGATGACGGTCTACCCGGCATTGGTGGAAGAGGGCGGGGTGGTCAAGGAAGGACGCTTCCCGACCCCGGCCGAAGCCGAGTTCCAGCATCGTCGCGCGTTGCAGCGCTTGCTCATGCAGCAATTGGCCGAAACGGCGAAGTTCCTCCGTGGCAAGCTGCCGGGATTGACGGAGTTGGGCCTGCTTTATCGCGATTTGGGACGCGTCGACAGTCTAGTGGAAGACATCCTGCTGGCCAGCCTCGACAGCTGCATCCTCGAAGGCGAGCCGAGCCTGCCCCGTGACGGTGCCGCACTGGCGGCCCTGGCCGAACGCAAGCGCGGCGGCTGGACCGAGCACGCAGAACGCCTGGCGAAGCTGACCCTGGACATCCTCAAGCTCTGGCACGGCCTGCAAAAGCGTTTCAAGGGCAAGATCGACCTGGCCCAGGCCGTGGCGCTGAATGATATCAAGCAACAGCTTAGCCACCTGGTGTACCCGGGCTTCGTGCGGGAAACCCCGCACCAATGGCTCAAGGAGCTGCCGCGCTACCTCAAGGCCATCGAGCAACGCTTCGAGAAGCTGGGCAGCCAGGTGCAGAAGGACCGGGTCTGGAGCGGCGAGCTGTCCAACCTCTGGGCGCAATACCAGGCCCGCGCCAGCAAACACGCCCAGGAAGGCAAGCGCGATCCGCAATTGGAGCTGTACCGTTGGTGGCTGGAGGAATACCGCGTTTCGCTGTTTGCCCAGCAATTGGGGACCAAGGTGCCGATTTCCGACAAGCGTCTGGGCAAGCAGTGGGGGTTGGTGGAGGCTTGATCAGATAGTTTGACAACACCTGCCATCCCCTGTGGGAGCGAGGCTGCTCGCGAAAGCCGTGGTTCAGTTGCATTGATCTTGCCTGATACACCGCCTTCGCGAGCAGGCTCGCTCCCACAGGATTTTGTGTCGTCAGTAAGGGAACATGGGCCAAACGCCAGCCTTTATGGCAAACTTCGCGGCTATAAATGCCGGTCCCGTGGTTTTGCGCTTCAATCTCACGGGCGGATCGGAATAAAGCGATGCCTGGGCTGCTTCCCCGGATGGGAAAAGTCCCTTTGTGTGTTGGTACGTCGGTGCCAATATTTTCTGCCTGAACAGATCAGAGACACGACCATGCATAACGTCGTCATCAGCGGCACCGGCCTGTACACCCCGGCCAACAGCATCTCCAACGAAGAGCTAGTGCAATCTTTCAATACCTATGTCGCGCAGTTCAACGCCGATAACGCCGAGGCCATCGAGCGCGGCGAAGTGGAAGCATTGACCGAATCCAATGCGGCGTTCATCGAAAAGGCGTCGGGCATCAAGAGCCGCTTTGTCATGGACAAGGACGGTATCCTCGATCCACAACGCATGACCCCACGCCTGCCCGAGCGCTCCAACGACGAGTGGTCGGTGCTTTGCGAAATGGCCGTCGGCGCCGCGAAACAAGCCCTTGAGCGCGCCGGCCGTACCGCCGCCGACATCGACGGCGTGATCGTTGCCTGCTCCAACCTGCAGCGTCCATACCCGGCCATCGCCATCGAAGTCCAGGAAGCCCTGGGCATCGAAGGTTTTGGTTTCGACATGAACGTGGCCTGTTCCTCGGCGACGTTCGGCATCCAGGCCGCCGCCAACAGCGTGCAGCTGGGCCAGGCCCGGGCGATCCTGATGGTCAACCCGGAAGTGTGCACCGGCCACCTGAATTTTCGTGACCGCGACAGCCATTTCATCTTCGGTGACGCGGCCACGGCTGTGATCATCGAGCGCGCGGACCGGGCGACCTCGCCGTACCAGTTCGACGTGGTCAGCACCAAGCTGCTCACCAAGTTCTCCAACAACATCCGCAACAACTTCGGCTTCCTCAACCGCGCGGCGGAAGAGGGCATCGGCACGCGGGACAAACTGTTCGTCCAGGAAGGCCGCAAGGTGTTCCGTGATGTCTGCCCAATGGTGGCGGAGCTGATCGGCGCTCATTTGGCAGAAAACCAGCTGAACGTCGGCGAAGTGAAGCGATTCTGGCTGCACCAGGCCAACCTGAGCATGAACCAGCTGATCGTGCGCAAGCTGCTGGGACGCGAAGCCACCGAAGAGGAAGCCCCGGTGATCCTCGACCGCTACGCCAACACCAGCTCGGCCGGTTCGGTGATTTCATTCCACATGTATCAGGACGACTTGCCCAGCGGTTCGGTCGCGGTGCTCAGTTCGTTTGGCGCCGGCTATTCGATCGGCAGCGTGATCCTGCGCAAGCGTTGATCTGCCCCTGCTCGATTTCCTGTGGCGAGGGAGCAAGCTCCCTCGCCACAAAAAGCAGCCTGATCAGCTCTTCACCGCTCTAGCTTGCCGCTCGTAGCTCCCCGCTCGAAGCTGCTCTTTTTTTATTCCCTTTCGAAGTAAAAAGTTCCGCTGTCATAAAATCTTTATGTGATAGCAACTCGCCTGACATAACCCATCGCCAAGATCCCCTCCCAACACCAGCGGGCCCAGTTCCGCGTGTTTTCTAACGCATAGACTACCAACTAGGGGAATTCTTCGATGATCCGTAAGCACTTCGCAGGTGTTGCCGCCAGCGCACTGGCAATGGCAGTAACCGCCCAGGCTTTCGCCGGCACCGTGACCACTGACGGCGCCGATATCGTGGTCAAGACCAAGGGCGGCCTGGAGGTCGCTACCACTGACAAAGAGTTCAGCTTCAAGCTCGGCGGTCGTTTGCAGGCTGACTACAGCCAGTTTGATGGTATCTACACTGACAACGGCAACTCGGCAGACGCCGCTTACATCCGCCGTGCCTTTCTGGAACTTTCCGGCGTGCTGTACACGGACTGGGCCTATACCATCAACTACGACATGTCCCACAACAGTGGTGACTCCGACAACGGTTACTTCGACGAAGCGTCCTTGGCCTACAACGGCTTCAAGCCTGTTTCGATCAAGGTTGGCCGTTTCGACCCCGACTTCGGCCTGGAAAAAGCCACCAGCTCCAAGTGGGTGACCGCGCCAGAGCGTAACGCCGCCTACGACCTGATCGACTGGGCCAACAGCCACCAGAACGGCCTGGGCATCCAGGCGTCGAGCACTTTCGCCGATTCGTTCTACGCCTCGGCTGGCGTGTTCAGCAAAGACACCGACGACACCGACGGCGACAGCGTCAAGCAGGTCAACGGTCGCTTCGTGTTCGCACCGATGCACGACGCCGGCAACGTGCTGCACTTCGGCCTGAACGTGGCTTCCCGTGACGTGTCCGACACCGTGTTCGATGCACGCTACCGCTCCCGCCTGGGCATGCGTGGCGTTGAAACCCTGGGCGGCAATGACGCCGGTCCAAACGGCAACCGTCCGGTACTGGGCGGCGCCAACAACTCCCCGGCCGGCTCGTACGACCGCGACACCGCGTTCGGCCTGGAAGCCGCTTTCGCCATGGGCCCGGCGTCGATCCAAGGTGAATACATCACCCGCAAGACCAAGGCTGACGCCGACGGTTTCGAAGACATCAAGGGCCACGGTTTCTACGTTCAGGGTGCCTACACCATTACTGGCGAGTCCCGTGGCTATAAAGTTGGCAAGTTTGATGCGATCAAGCCGCAGAACAAGTCCATCGGCGCCTGGGAAGTGTTCTACCGCTTCGACAGCATGACCGTTGAAGACGACAACATCACCACTGCAAGCGCCACCCGCGAAGTGGGTGATGCCGAAGCCAAGGTGCACAACCTGGGTGTGAACTGGTACGCCAACGAAGCGGTGAAAATCTCGGCCGCCTACGTCAAGGCCAAGACCGACAAGGTCACCAACGTCAACGGTGATGACGACGGCGACGGCTTTGTCATGCGCGCCCAGTACGTGTTCTAAATCGCTGACCTGATACACCGCTACATCTTCATCCGTTACAGCTCCTTTGAACCCCGCCTCTGGCGGGGTTTTTTTATCCCCGTCCGCTCAGGATCGGCGATACTCGCCTGATCCGTCGTCTGGATCCCGGGGAACCGCATGCCGCTTCACGTCTTGGACAGCCTGTCCGCCATCGCGCCACACGAGTGGGACGCGCTGGTGCCCGTCAACCAACCCTTCCTGCGCCACGCTTTTCTCACCGCCCTGGAAGACAGTGCCAGCCTGGGCTCGCATACCGGGTGGCAGCCCGAGCATCTGCTGCACCTCGAGGAGGGGCGGATGCTGGCGGCGTTGCCCAGCTATCGCAAATGGCACTCCTATGGCGAGTATGTGTTCGATCACGGCTGGGCCGACGCTTGCGCCCGGGCCGGCATCGACTATTACCCCAAGCTGCTGACGGCGGTGCCGTTCAGTCCGGTGAGTGGCCCGCGACTGTTGACGGCGCGTGCTGAGGATGGCCTGGAGTTGCTGGGCAGCTTGCCGGGCTATCTGGAGATCGAAGGGCTTTCCAGTGCCCACATTAATTTCACCGATGCCTCTACCGATGCTGCTCTGGCCGGGCAGGAGGGCTGGTTGCAGCGGATCGGCTGCCAATACCACTGGCAGAATCGCGGCTATCGGGACTTCCAGGATTTCCTCGATGCGCTCAGTTCCCGCAAGCGCAAGCAGATGCGCAAGGAACGCGAGCAAGTGGCGGGGCAGGGCATTGATTTCGAATGGCTGGAAGGCCGTCAGTTGGACGAGGCGCAGTGGGATTTCGTCTACGCCTGTTACGCCAACACCTACGCGGTGCGTCGGCAGGCGCCTTATCTGACCCGTGCGTTCTTCAGCCTGCTGGCCGAGCGCATGCCCGAGGCCATTCGCGTGGTGCTGGCCAAGCAAGGTTCACGGCCCGTGGCGATGGCGTTCAGCCTGGTGGGCGGCGACAGTTTCTACGGACGTTACTGGGGATGCCTGGCGGAATTCGATCGCCTGCATTTCGAGACGTGTTTCTACCAGGGCATGGACTATGCGATTGCCAATGGCCTGCAGCGTTTTGACGCCGGGGCCCAGGGGGAGCACAAGTTGATTCGCGGGTTCGAACCGGTGATCACGCGCTCGTGGCACTACCTGCGTCATCCAGGCCTGAAAGCGGCGGTGGCGGATTTTCTCGCACGCGAGCATGAGGGCGTGATGGCGTATGCCGAAGAGGCCAGGACGGCACTGCCTTATCGGCAGTGCTGAGGATGTTATGAAATCCCGTGGCGAGGGAGCTTGCTCCCGCTGGACTGCGCAGCAGGCCCCTGCGGTGTATCTGACACATCGCAGTGCCAGATACAGTTTGGGGCTGCTACGCAACCCAGCGGGAGCAAGCTCCCTCGCCACGGGGTTTTGTGCTTAACCAGGGTTCAATCGATCCCGACAAATCCACCCGTCTGATGCTGCCACAGCCGCGCATACAACCCACCCTGGGCCAACAGCTCGGCATGGCTGCCGGTCTCGGCGATCCGACCTTTCTCCAGCACCACCAGCCGATCCATCCGGGCGATGGTGGAGAGGCGGTGGGCGATGGCGATCACGGTCTTGCCTTGCATCAGCGTCTCGAGGCTTTCCTGGATGGCTGCCTCGACTTCCGAGTCCAGCGCTGAGGTCGCTTCGTCCATGATCAGGATCGGCGCGTCCTTGAGCAGCACCCGGGCAATAGCGATGCGCTGGCGCTGGCCGCCGGAGAGCTTCACGCCGCGCTCGCCGACGTGGGCATCGAAACCGGTGCGGCCTTCGGCGTCCGAGAGCAATGGGATGAACTCATCCGCCCGGGCCTTGTGAACCGCTTCCCAGAGTTGCGCGTCGGTGGCGTCAGGCTTGCCATAAAGCAGGTTGTCGCGGATCGAACGGTGCAGCAGCGACGTGTCCTGGGTGATCATGCCGATGCGCGCGCGCAGGCTTTCCTGGCTGACGTGAGCAATGTCCTGGCCATCGATGAGGATGCGCCCGCCCTGGACGTCATAAAGACGCAACAGCAGGTTCACCAGCGTCGATTTACCTGCGCCGGATGGCCCGATCAGGCCGATTTTCTCGCCTGGCTTGATCACCAGGTTCAGGTCGCCGATCACGCCGCTTTTCTTGCCGTAGTGGAAATCCACATGCTCGAAACGCACTTCGCCCTGGGCCACCGCCAGTGGCTTGGCCTGCTCGCGGTCAGTGACGCTGACGGGCTGGGAGATCGTCTGCAGGCCGTCCTGGACCATGCCGATGTTTTCGAAGATGCCGGTGACCACCCACATGATCCAGCCGGACATGTTGACGATGCGGATCACCAGGCCGGTGGCCAGCGCAATCGCACCGACGCTGATCAGCGATTGGGTCCACAACCACAGCGCCAGGGCCGTGGTGCCCACGATCAGCAGGCCGTTCATGCTGGTGATGACCACGTCCATGCTGGTCACCACGCGGCCGGCCAGCTGGGCTTTTTCGGTTTGCTCCTCGATGGCTTCGCGGGCGTATTGCTGTTCGAAGTTGGTGTGGGCGAACAGCTTCAGCGTGGTGATGTTGGTGTAGCCATCGACGATCCGCCCCATGAGCTTGGAGCGGGCATCGGACGACACCACCGAGCGTTCCTTGACCCGCGGTACGAAGTAATACAGCGCGCCGATGTAGGCGGCGATCCACATCAACAGCGGGATCATCAGGCGCCAATCGGCTTCGGCGAACAGCACCAGGGAACTGATGGCATAGATCAGCACGTGCCACAACGCATCCACGGCCTGCACCGCCGAGTCCCGCAGGGAGTTGCCGGTCTGCATGATGCGCTGGGCGATGCGCCCGGCGAAGTCGTTCTGGAAGAAGTTGAGGCTCTGCTTGAGCACGTAGCTGTGGTTCTGCCAGCGGATCAGGCTGGTCATGCTCGGGCTTAGGGTCTGGTGGACCAGCAGGTCATGCAGGGCCACGAAGATCGGCCTGAACACCAGCGCAACCACGGCCATCCACGCCAGTTCAAGGCCGTGGACCTTGAAGAAGTCGGCGCTGGGCGTGGCCTGGGTCAGGTCGATGATGCGGCTCAGGTAGCTGAACAGTGCCACTTCGATCAGCGCGCCGATCAGGCCAACCACCAATAGCGCGGCGAAGCTGGGCCAGACTTGTTTCAGGTAATAGGTGTAGAAGGGCAGGACGCGGTTCGGCGGGGCCGATGTCGGGGCGTCGCGAAAGATGTCGATCAGTTTTTCGAAACGGCGATAAACCATGGGTTACATAGCCCGGGCAGGGCTCTCCTTATTTGCTGTGGGCGGCGCGGGATCGCCGACGCCGCCCAGGCTTGCCCTGCGGGTTTAGTCGATGCGCTTGGCCGACTTGATGATCACAGGGTCGATCGGCACGTTTTGCATGCCTTGTTTGGTGGTGGTCTGGGAGTTGACGATGATGTCCACCACGTCCATGCCCTTGACCACCTTGGCGAACACTGCGTAGCCGGCGTCGCGGCCTGGGTCGAGGAAGGCGTTGTCGGCCACGTTGATGAAGAACTGGCTGGTGGCCGAATCCGGGTTGGAGGTGCGGGCCATCGACAAGGTGCCGCGCACGTTATGCAGCCCGTTGCTGGCTTCGTTCTTGATCGGCGCCTTGGTGTCTTTCTGTTGCATCTGCTGGGTAAAACCGCCGCCCTGGGCCATGAAGCCCGGGATCACACGGTGGAAAATCGTGTTGTTGTAGAAGCCGCTGTCGACGTACTCAAGGAAGTTCTTGGTACTGATAGGGGCCTTCACCGGGTCCAGTTCGATTTCGATCTGGCCGTTGGTGGTGTCCAGCAAGACATGCGGCGCAGGCGCGGCCATCAGGTTGGCAGCAAAAAGGATGGTGCCGGCGGCGAGGGCGAGTTTTTTCAGCATGGGTTCAATGATCCTGGGTAGTGGAATCGATAGCGGTCAAGAATTCGAGCAGGGTCTGGTTGAAGCGTTCAGGTTGATCCAGCGGCGTAGCGTGCCGTGAATCGGTGATGACTGCCAGTCGTGCGTCAGGCAATAGCTTTACATAAGCCTCTTTCAGCGCCACCGGGGTGTAGTCGTGATCGGCGCAAATAATGAGGGTTGGACAGGCAACTTGCGCCAGGCGTTCCTGTACGCCCCAGCCGACAATGGCGTCGAAGCTGGCGAGATAAGCACGTTTGTCGTTCGTTGCCCAGCGCCGGGCCATTTCCAGGCGCAGCTCGGTCTGTTCGGGCTTGGGAAACAGCTTGGCGCCGAGGGCCTTGCCGATGGTTTCCAGGCTGAGCAGGCGCATCAGGCTCCAGCGCTTGAACCATTGCCAGCAATCATCGGGCGTGCGGACCTTGACCTCGGGGGCACTGTTGACGATGCACAAACTCTTGACCCGCGCGGGTTCGTCGACGGCCAGTTGGAAACAGATCATGCCGCCCATGGACCAGCCCACCAGGTGCACGGCGCCCAGGTCGAGGTGATCGATCAGCGCGCCCAGGTCTGCGCTGAAACCGCCGATGCTGTAGCGCTCGCGTGGCTTGTCGGAGCGACCGTGGCCACGCACATCCAGCACGATCAGGCGATAGCGGGCGGACAGCACCGGGATCTGCTTTTCCCAGTCCCGTGTGCTGGAACCCAGCCCGTGGACCAAAACCAGGGGCGCGCCTTGGCCATATTCCTCGTAGTGCAGGTTGCAACCTTCGTGCGCAAAATAGGCCATCGGCGAAGTCCTTGTCAGGCTTGTTCAGGGGCGGCGAACGGTGCATCCAGCGGCGCCGTGTCAAAGGTGCGCAGCAGTTCGATGAGGATTTGCGTGGCCGGGCCCAGGGGTTTTTCCTTGTTGGAGAACAGATAGAAGGTCGAATTGCGGCTGCCTCCCTGTTCCAAGGGTAGACGCTTGAGCAAGCCTTCCTTGAGTTCTCGTTCGATCATGTGCCGGGGCAACCAGGCGAATCCCAGGCCGCTGCCGACAAACGTCGCGGCAGTGGCGAGGCTGCCGACGGTCCAGCGTTGTTCGGCACCAAGCCAGCCGACGTCCCTGGGCTGTTGGCGGCCGGAGTCGCGGATGACCACTTGCAGATGGCTTTCCAGGTCCTGGAAGTTCAGCTCGCGGTTGAGGCGGTGCAGGGGGTGCTCGGGATGGGCCACTGCGATGAATTCGACGTCGCTCAACTCCGCGCCCAGGTAACCGGGAATGCTGAAGCCGCTGATGGCCAGGTCGGCCACGCCTTCGAGCAGCACTTCCTCGACGCCGGACAACACTTCCTCACGCAGCCGCACCCGGCAGCCTCGGCTCTGCGGCATAAATGCCGTCAGCGCCCGGACGAGGCGGGCGCTGGGGTAGGCCGCGTCGACCACCAGGCGCACCTCCGCTTCCCAACCTTGCTCCATGTGGTGGGCCAGGTCTTCCAGTTGGCTCGCCTGCTTCACCAGTTGCCGCGAGCGGCGCAACAATACGCCGCCGGCCTCGGTCAGCACGGCCTTGCGTCCATCGATGCGCAGCAGCGGCACGCCGAGCTGGTCCTGCATGCGGGCCACGGTGTAGCTCACCGAGGATTGGGAGCGGTGCAGCACTTCGGCGGCCTGGGCGAAACCACCGTGGTCCACCACCGCCTGCAACGTTCGCCATTGATCAAGGGTCACGCGGGGCGCTTTCATATTGAGCTCCTCTTGTCCTAAGCTGGCGGTCCCTTGGTGGAGACTGCCGAATGAAAAAAATCTGTTGTGCGCTGCTGGCCCTGTTGCCGCTGACCGCCTTTGCCTACCCGATCGACGTGGAAAAACACCTCAACGGCCTGAGCATCGACTACAACGCCTACGACACCGATGCCGACATCGGCTCGATCCAGGTCAACAACTACGGCAGCACCGATGCGGCCTGCAAGGTGGTGTTTCGCAACGGCCCGGAAGCGCCGCGCACCCGCAACATCGAAGTCGCCGCCGGCAAGTTCAAGAACGCCACCGCCAAGTTCAACCGCAACATCATCAAGCTGCGCATCGAGCTGACCTGCAAGCCGAAATAGCCGGCGGCGGGGCAGCGCCATAAAGCTTGCTCCGCTTATAAACGAAAATATCGATGTGTTGCAGCAATTATTTGCGCTTTTTCATCGATATGATCGCGCTTAACCTTCACTCCATCGACTGACAACATTTTCAGATGGAGCCTACAAGCCATGTCCCGCGTCCTGATCATCGAAAGCAGTGCCCGCCAGCAAGATTCTGTTTCCCGTCAACTGACCCAGACCTTCATCAGCCAATGGAAAGCTGCGCATTCGTCCGATGAAATCACCGTTCGCGACCTGGCCGTCAATCCGGTGCCGCACCTGGATGCCAACCTCCTGGGCGGCTGGATGAAACCGGCAGAGCAGCGCAACGACATCGAGAATGCTTCGCTGGAGCGCTCCAACCAACTGACCGACGAACTGCTGGCCGCCGACGTACTGGTGATGGCGGCGCCGATGTACAACTTCGCGATTCCCAGCACCTTGAAAGCCTGGCTCGACCACGTGCTGCGTGCCGGTGTGACCTTCAAGTACACCCCCACCGGCCCCCAGGGTTTGTTGACCGGTAAACGCGCCTTTGTGCTCACCGCACGCGGCGGCATTCACGCCGGCGGCGCCTCCGATCACCAGGAACCGTACCTGCGCCAGGTCATGGGTTTCATCGGTATCCATGACGTGGCCTTCATCCATGCCGAGGGCATGAACCTGGGCGGCGACTTCCAGGAGAAGGGTTTGAACCAGGCCAACGCCAAGCTTTCCCAGGTCGCCTGAGCCGTTAATCCTCGGGTAATCGCCGAGTGGTCTAGTGACTCGGCGCTTCCCTTCAAACCGTTTTGCGCATCGAACCTCCCTTTGCACTTATTGCTCCTGAGTGCATCAGCCCGATTGAACGCTTTAGCGAGATCGGGCTTTTTTTTTGCGTGCAATTTTCCATTCGCTGAATGCCCATGTGGGAGCGAGCTTGCTCGCGAAGGCGTCGTGTCAGTCGATGCATTAGCTGCCTGATACTCCGCTTTCGCGAGCAAGCTCGCTCCCACAGGGTCTGTGTAGAGAGGTAATTAGCGACAACCACCAAAACCCGCTATCTTCGCCGCCATTCAAAACGAGGAGCGGTATGGGCTATCTACTTTTTGTGACCTTGATCCAGGCATTTTCCTTCAGCCTGATCGGCGAATACCTGGCGGGGCATGTCGACAGTTATTTCGCGGTGCTGGTGCGCGTCGTGCTGGCGGGACTGGTGTTCATTCCCCTGACGCGCTGGCGTCAGGTCGAGCCATCGTTCATGCGCGGGATGCTGTTGATTGGCGCTCTGCAGTTTGGCGTGACCTACGTCTGCCTCTATCTGAGTTTCCGAGTGCTGACCGTGCCGGAAGTGCTGCTGTTTACCATCCTTACGCCGCTGCACGTGACCTTGATCGAAGACGCCCTCAATCGTCGCTTCAATCCCTGGGCCTTGATCGCGGCGCTGGTGGCAGTGGCCGGCGCGGCGGTGATTCGCTACGACCGGATCAACCCGGATTTCTTCATGGGCTTCTTGCTGCTGCAACTCGCCAACTTCACCTATGCGGCCGGGCAGGTGTTGTACAAGCGCTTGGTGGCGCGTCACCCAAGCGACCTGCCGCATTATCGGCGTTTCGGTTATTTCTACCTCGGCGCGCTGATGGTGGCGTTGCCGGCGTTCCTGCTGTTCGGCAAGGCTGATTTCTGGCCGGAGGCGCCGTTGCAATGGGGCGTGCTGGTCTTCCTCGGGCTGGTCTCCACCGCGTTGGGGCTGTACTGGTGGAACAAAGGTGCCTGCCTGGTCAACGGCGGCACGCTGGCGGTGATGAACAACCTGCACGTGCCGGTGGGGCTGCTGGTGAACCTGCTGATCTGGAACCAGCACGAGGCGCTGGGGCGGTTGCTGCTGGGTGGGTCGGTGATACTGGCGGCGGTGTGGATCAGTCGGTTGGGGGTACGACAACCTCAGCCTTCACCCTAACCCCTGTGGGAGCGAGCTTGCTCGCGATGGCGCACTATCAGTCAGCATCTATGTTTCTGACACACCGCTATCGCGAGCAAGCTCCCACACAGGGGAATCGGGTTGGCTTCAGACCACCTGCTTCTGCGCCTCCGGCAGGTGACTCGCCCCCAGCACCGCCGGCAGCAACCCCGCCCGCAGATCCGTGCCGCTCGGCTGCTGGTACAGGCCCAGCCCGAACTCCGGCATCACCGCCAGCAGGTAATCGAAGATATCCCCCTGGATGCGCTCGTAGTCGGCCCACACGGTGGTGCCGGTGAAGCAGTAGATTTCCAGCGGGATGCCCTGTGCGGTGGTCTGTAGCTGGCGCACCATGCAGGTCATGTTCGGCTGGATCTCCGGGTGGCTTTTCAAATAGGCCAGGGCATAGGCGCGAAAGGTGCCCAGGTTGGTCATCCGCCGACGGTTGGCCGCCATCGCCGCGACGTTGCCCTGGGCTTCGTTCCAGGCCTTGAGTTCGGCCTGTTTGCGGCCCATGTAGTCGGTCAGCAGGCGAACCTGGGACAGGCGCTGCTCTTCGTCGTCATGCAGGAAACGCACGCCGCTGGCATCGATGAACAGGCTGCGCTTGATCCTTCGTCCGCCGGATTGCTGCATGCCGCGCCAGTTCTTGAACGACTCGGACATCAACCGCCAGGTCGGGATCGAGACGATGGTCTTGTCGAAGTTCTGCACCTTGACCGTGTGCAGCGTGATGTCCACCACATCGCCGTCGGCGCCCACCTGCGGCATCTCGATCCAGTCGCCGACCCGCAGCATGTCGTTGCTGGTCAACTGCACGCTGGCAACGAACGACAGCAGCGTGTCCTTGTAGACCAAGAGGATCACCGCCGACATCGCACCCAGGCCCGACAGCAGCAACAGCGGCGAACGATCGATCAGCGTGGCGACGATGATGATCGCGCCGAACACATACAGCACCATTTTCGTCAGTTGCACATAGCCCTTGATCGAGCGGGTGCGTGCGTGTTCGGTGCGGGCGTAGACGTCCAGCAGGGCGCTGAGCAGGGCGCTGATGGCGAGCAACATGAACAGGATGGTGAAGGACAGCGCGACATTACCGAGGAAAACCGTGCTGGTCTTGCTCAAGCCAGGCACCAGATGCAGGCCGGACTGAATGATCAGCGACGGCGTCGTCTGCGCCAGGCGATGAAAGACTTTGTTCTGGCGCAGGTCGTTGACCCAGTGCAGGGCCGGTTGCCGGCCGATCAGCTTGGCGCCGTGCAGGATCAGGTAGCGCGCCACGCGCCCGAGCACCAATGCGATCGTCACCAGCAGCGCCAGCGCAAGGCCGGAATGCAGCAGCGGATGTTGATCCAGGGCGCCCCAGAAATCCTGGAGGTTGAGCCAGAGTTGTTTGATATCCATGGGTGAGACGGTCTTCTGTGAGCGCGATGGGGCGAATTAGAGCATTTAAGCGCCGCGAAGTGACCGTTGATCGTCAATCCTATGATCAAAACACGCTGATTTGCTGCCGTTTGCACAAAGAAACTCGGCCTTCGCGCTCGAAACCGTTACCCTATGCAGCTGTTTTTTTGCATTTCTTCGAGGTAGCACCCGTGTTTTCCCAATTCGCCCTGCACGAACGCCTGCTCAAAGCCGTGGCCGAGCTTAAATTTGTCGAGCCAACGCCGGTGCAGGCAGCGGCTATTCCGCTCGCGCTCCAAGGGCGTGACCTGCGGGTGACGGCGCAAACCGGCAGCGGCAAGACCGCCGCGTTCGTGCTGCCGATCCTCAACCGCCTGATCGGCCCGGCCAAGGTCCGCGTCAGCATCAAGACCCTGATCCTGCTGCCGACCCGTGAACTGGCCCAGCAGACCTTGAAGGAAGTGGAGCGCTTCTCGCAGTTCACCTTCATCAAGTCCGGCCTGATCACCGGCGGCGAAGACTTCAAGGTCCAGGCCGCCATGCTGCGCAAGGTGCCGGACATCCTGATCGGCACCCCGGGGCGGATGATCGAGCAATTGAACGCCGGCAACCTCGACCTCAAGGAAGTCGAAGTGCTGGTGCTGGACGAAGCCGACCGCATGCTGGACATGGGCTTTGCCGAAGACGTGCAGCGCCTGGTGGACGAATGCGTCAATCGCCAGCAGACCATGCTGTTCTCTGCCACCACCGGCGGTTCGGGCTTGCGCGAGATGATCGCCAAGGTGCTGAATAACCCTGAGCATTTGCAGCTCAACGCGGTCAGCCAACTGAACTCCACCACCCGCCAGCAGATCATCACCGCTGACCACAACCAGCACAAAGAGCAAATTGTGAACTGGTTGCTGGCCAACGAGACCTACGAAAAAGCCATCGTCTTCACCAACACCCGGGCCATGGCCGACCGCATCTACGGTCGCCTCGTTGCCCAGGAATACAAGGCGTTCGTGCTGCACGGCGAGAAAGACCAGAAGGACCGCAAGCTGGCCATCGACCGCCTGAAGCAGGGCGGCGTGAAAATCCTCGTCGCCACCGACGTCGCTGCCCGTGGCCTGGACGTGGATGGCCTGGACATGGTCATCAACTTCGACATGCCCCGCAGCGGCGACGAATACGTGCACCGCATCGGTCGTACCGGTCGTGCCGGCAACGACGGCCTAGCGATCTCGCTGATCTGCCACGGCGACTGGAACCTGATGTCGAGCATCGAGCGCTACCTCAAGCAGAGCTTCGAGCGCCGCACCATCAAGGAAGTCAAAGGCACCTACGGCGGACCGAAAAAGGTCAAGGCGTCGGGCAAGGCCGTTGGCGTGAAGAAGAAAAAGGTCGACGGCAAGGGCGACAAGAAAAAAACCGGCGCCAAGGCCCCGACCAAGCGCAAGACCGCCAACCGCCCGAAGACCGACGCCCCGTCGCTGGTCAGCAAGGACGGCATGGCCCCGCTCAAGCGCCGCAAGCCAGAGGCGCCGGCGGCTGAGTGAGTTGGCGTTAGCGCTTCATGAAAAAACCGGACCTTGGGTCCGGTTTTTTTATGCACAGATGAATCTGACACGACGCCCGTGGCGAGGGGATTTATCCCCGCTGGGGCGCGAAGCGGCCCTAAATCTGGCAACCCGGTATGTCAGATTAATCGGGAGGGCCGCTTCAGCCCAGCGGGGATAAATCCCCTCGCCACAAAAGCTGGTCATGCCTGACTCAGCGATCACTCCGCCTTCTTCTGCGCCTCTTCCAACTCCTGCAGACGCTTGTCGATCAACTGGCACTTGTCCGGCAGATCCTTGCTGGAAGTCCCCAGATCCATGGCTTGCAGTTCGTCATTCATTTCCTTGGCCTTGGACGGGTCCTGCTCGGTGAGCTTGGCAACCTTATCCGCCAGTTGCTCGCGCTTGAGGGTGGCTTCTTCAGGCGTGCAGGTGGCCCAGGCGGGCAGGGCGCAGGCGAGGGTGGCGGCGAGGGTGAGTTTGATGAGGGTTTTCATGGCTCGGGCCTCGTATTCCTTTGTTGGGCGGATATCCGGTTGAGGCTGGGGGCGGGTGGAAAGTTCATTGATTTACCATTTAGAAAATCCCGCTTTTGGCTTGTTGCGCCAGCAGTTTCTTTGCCTGTCCGCCGGCAGCAGGCGAGTCGAGAAGCGCATCCCTTCGATAAACCTATCAGTAGAAGCCTCGCACCAGCAGCATAACCGCACCGATGAAAACCACGCCCTCCATTAAAAGTGAATGCCCGCCCGGTGTCACATAGCGTAATAAACGGCGGGCGACAAACGCCCCGGGTACGGTTGCCAATCCGATCAAAAGCCCGCCCAGCACCAGTTTGGCGTCGAGCTGCTGGAACCCTCCGAATACGGCTACCTTGACCAGTCCCATCGTCAAAGAGATGACCGCATCGGTTGCAATGAGAGGAGCGCCGTATAGCCCCGACGACAAGAGGATGGTGCTGAGTACTGGACCAGTTCCAGTCATTGCCCCATTGACGAGGCCAAACCCCGCGCCGCAAACGCCTTCTCCCAGGCTTCCAAGAGCGTGGTTGGATGACGAACGCAACCGTCGGAACAAGATGCTGCAAAACATGACCCCGCTGAGCAGGACGCAAATCCATCGTGAGGACAGCAGGGTGTAGCTGTAAGCACCCAAGGCGCAACAAGGCAAGCCCGCGCACAGCAGTCTTTTGACGTGTACCCACTCGATAGCCCGCCAAAACGCCCAGGCTCGGCTACCGTTAGTCAGGACCATGCCGACCGCCATTAGGGGGATCACGTTCTCAACGCCAACAATAGGCACCAGTGCGATGGGCAGGATCAATCCCGTCCCGAAGCCTGAAACGCCTCCGATCAGGGATGCAAAGAATGCAACGGCGGCGATCACTACTGCCTCGTACAGGCCAACGTTTCCCAACTGCAACCCCCTCTATTCTCCCGACCGTGTCTGGCATGATTAAGCAAAGTCCGGCTGCTGCTACAACGTTCAAGCAAAAAGGGAACAGATTTGAATGGCAACTACTTATCCTTCTTCGGGTATCCATTCTTCCTGACTTCGGTCCTGGTGATCGACGTCTTTTCATCAGTATGGGGTAAGGCTTGGGTCTTCGTTTTATAGCGCACGGCTCAACTGTTGATGCTGTGCTTGTAGAACCTGGTCTGTACCCAGAGTCCATTTTGCTTTCCGCGCATGTGAAAAACGGCGACCCGAAGGTCGCCCGTTTTCGTTATTCAGCAGCTTGCGCTCGCAGCCGTCTCCCAATCACATCCAACACATCACACCCATCGCGCAGCGATATCGTCAGCAGCTTGCAAAAATCAGAAAGCACAACCGTATCGGAGCTGATGTCCGAACGGAACGCGATGTTTTCCAGCAGCTGGGTCACGGTGCGGATGCGGTAGTCGGCGGTTTCAAAGAGTACGTCGAGTGGGGCGTCGGTTTCGATGAGGAGGGTGGCAGGCGTGCAGTCGACGCCAGTGATGGGCATGTATCTGGTCATAGCAAGAGCCTCGGAAGTTGATGAGCCTCTCTGTTGATGCGAGTCGCCAAACCCGGTCGTCTTTTTGAGCGACGAGGGACTATAGGCTGGCCCGGTCCAGTGCCACAAGACACCGCTTTCCGAGCTTCGTGTAGGACGTTTGGCCTGGCATTTGTCGGCTTAAAGCAAGCGACTGCTACGCAGTCGAGCGGGGGCAAGCTCCCTCGCCACGGGGCGGTGCTCGGCTTGAAGATTGTGCTTATCCGCATCGTTAGCCGCAGGGGTTGGCCTCTTAGTGTCCGTTGGGATGTGGATAAGTCCTCGTTTCTTCCACTACGAGCTGTTTTGTCATCTGTCTATTTGTAGGAAGTTTCAACCTTCGAGCGAGATCCTTCGTACTTCTATAGGGGACGCGTCTGATTTCAGAAGGACGGTTTCGACAGTAGTCTCTTTGGTCAGAGGTGCGCCGCGTCGAACCATTGGCCGGATCAGTATGTGGCTGGCGCGGTTGGCTACACCGAACGGCGAGGCGATGAGATCCGCATGCCTCCGCCCGATAGCTACGAAATAGGAGGCATACGTTATGTCGAAAACATCGAAAACTGACTGGGAGCGCTTGGCCAAGTTGGATGATGCGGACATCGATACCAGCGATATCCCCGAATTGGATGAGAACTTCTTCCGTCGCGCCGAGCTGCGTGTGCCGGTAAAACAGGCGGTGACTATTCGCCTTGATGCCGATGTGGTTGAGTGGTTCAAGGGGCAGGGTGCGGGTTATCAAACACGCATCAATCAGCTTCTTCGGCAATACATGCAGGCTCAGCAGGGCCATCGTCGGTGAGCAAATCAATGACAACGGGCGACTGAGAAGTCGCCCGTTGTCATTGATTCTGTTAGCGGCGCTCGCAGGTCTTCCGATTCGATCAATCCTCTCGCGTAGCGCTGTGGTTAAGGCAAAACTGGCGACTGCTACGCAGCCGAGCGGGAGCAAGCTCCCTCGCCACGAGATCGCGCTCGACTGGGTTGCTTGGCGCATCAGCTGTGGCAGCAACTGTGGGGCTTGGCCTCTTCGTATTTATCGTGATGCCGTACCCAGTCCATGATTTCGTCTTCGTTGCGGCCCTTGGGCGTGAGGTCGAGGTAGTTGTAGGTGCCGACCAGGATGTCGAGGCCGCGGGCGTAGGTGGAGTAGGTGTGGAAGATGTCGCCGGCTTCGTTGCGATAGAAGACGCTCAGGCCTGGGAGTTCGCCTTCGGTGGTGTCGGTTTTTTCGTAGTTGTAGGTGGCTATTCCAGCGGCGGTGTCTTCGGTTTTAAAGCTGACACCGAAGTCATAGTTGAAGTCGCAGCCATGCGATGAAACCCAGTCGAAGGCCCAGCCCATGCGACGCTTGAAGGGTTGGAATTCAGCGAAGGGCGCGCGGGACACGGCCACCACGGCGACGTCGTGGTGGGCCAGGTGTTGGTTGGCGCCGTCGATGTGGTCGGACAGGAACGAGCAGCCTTGGCAGCCTTCGGTCCAGCCGGGGCCGAACATGAAGTGGTAGATGATCAGTTGGCTGCGGCCGCCGAACAGGTCGGCGAGGCTCAGTTCGCCGTGGAGGCCTTGGAAGCGGTAGGGTTTGTCGATTTTTACCCAGGGCAGGGCGCGGCGTTCGGCGCTGAGTTTGTCTCGTTCGCGGGTGAAGGCTTTTTCGTGGGCCAGGTGTTCGCGGCGGGCGGCGAGCCATTCTTCACGCGAGACGACCTGATGGTGCTCGATGTTCATGGGGCTTCTCCTCAGGGATGGATATACCGACGATTGCAAAAGTTAGTCGTTTGGCTGGCGGCGGATTCGACAAACCGTTGGTCGGCTTGTGGATATGGGCGGTCGAAAACCCGGCTGAACGGCGCTGAACCGCTTCGGTCACACGTTAGGTAGGCATCTCTCTCTCAAGCTTTAGAGGATGGACCAGGATGACGACTTATAACTGGGACTTGATCGAACGGTTGCTCCACGAAGTGCAGAACGGCGCCGGCCACAGTTTTACTCCTCGGCCTTATGCGGAGCAGCACGCGGCGGAAAAGGCGGCTCAGGGCGAGGAAATCGAGAACCTCGATCATCTGAAAGCGGTCGCTGGGGAGTACGAAAAATTACTGCTGGAGCGTGGGTATATCGAGCCCCGGCCAGAGGAGGAGGGCGGCAACGGCGAGAATTTTGTGCTGACACCACGCGGCTCGCGGTTGTTGAGCCTGATCGACAGCAGCATTCCGGGCAATGATCATCCGCGCCAGGTGCTGGATGAGCAGGAAGATGCGCTGGATGAGTTTACCTTTGATGATCTGGCTTCGAAGGCGCAGATTGCCTGATGGTCTGCGCTGAACCCTGTGGGAGCGAGCTTGCTCGCGATAGCGGTCTGACATTCAACTGATGTGTTGCCTGTTCAGCCACTATCGCGAGCAAGCTCGCTCCCACATTGGATCTACAGTGGTTTTACGAGCGCGCCGCCTTCAAGCATTTCAGATCACTGAAATCCTTCTTCACCCCATCAATTTTCTGCAACAACCGTTCACGCTGCGCCGGGGTGCTGTTGGCCATCAGGTCCACCAGCAGGCTGCGGGCCTGGGCTTCGGTTTTGTTGTAGGCCTCGCGGTAAGCGGGCGTCCATAGGCTCTCGCGGTTGACCAACAGTTGTTCGATGCGTTTCGGGAAGTCCGGGCTGTGGCGCTGGGCGACGGCTTCGCTGAACTGGTTTTGCCAGTGGGCGCGGTTGGCGATCCATTGCTGGTTCTGGTCGCCCAGGGCGGTGGACCAAGCCATCACCCGCTGGCGCTGTGCGTCGTTGATCGGGCCGATCCAGTCGTCGAGGCGTTTCTCCATGCGCTCGGCGCGCTCCTTGATCTGTTGTTCTAAAGTCGGCTTGAGGTATTCACGCTGCCGCTTGCGCTGGTCCTTGACGAACGCGGCGTCCATGTCGGCGACCTGCTCGTTGCTCAGGCCCTGCAATAACTCGATGGCCGAAGGTGTGATCTCCCGGGCGGTCTCGGCGATCGCGGCCTTGGCCTCGCGGGTGCGCTGCTGCAAGGCTTCATCAGTCACCTGGTTGGTCTGCACCATGGTCTTCAGGCGATCGAGCCAATCCAGGTAGCCGGGCAGTTGCGTGGTGCAATGCCAGCTCAAGTGCTCCTTGAGGCGATCGTCGAACCAGTCTTTTTGCTGACCGTTGATCTCCAGGTAATCGTTGAGTGTCCAGGGAATGATCAGGTCGAGGTTGCGGTAGGCCAGGCCAACACGGCTGCAAGCGGTGAGTGTCAGCAGCAGGGCGATGAACATGGCGGTGCGTACTAACCAGCGCGACATGAGCGAGTCCTTGCGAAAGCGGAGGTGCTTTGTTTGAGCATGGCAGGCGCGCGGCAGTTCAGCCGATTGAATAAGTAACGCTTAGTAAAAAGGATGGGCCATCTTCAGGGTCAGCAGGCTATCGCATTCGCTGTTGTGGCCGGAGTACGCCGAGCAGCTGCTACCGCTGAGGCTTGAGTCGCTGTAGATCAGGTCCAGGTCGATGCCCCGCCACGGTCGGGAGATTTTCAACGACCAGTCGCTGAAACTGCCTACATAACCATCTTCCACCGAGACTGGAGTATTGAGTTGGTGGGTGGTGTATTTGGCGCTGATGCCGATGCCGAAGGGCACGTTGCCACCGAGGTCGGCAAACAGGGTGCTGTTCTGCTTGTCCGGATCGTTGCTCAGGGCCGCACCGAAGCGGCTGCCGAGGATGGTCAGGCCGCCGTAGAATTCCTGGCTGTCGAGGGTGTCGACGGTGGGGTAGCTGTAGTGGATCAGGCCGACTTCGTAGCCCAGGGTCTGGTCGAAAGGGTGTTTGAAGCCCATGTAGGAATCGACTTCAAGGTCGGCGGAGTAGCCGGCACTGGGAGACCATTGTCCGACGTACCAGCCACTGTCGTGGCTCAGGTCCAGGCCGCCGTGGAACGAGCCGGTGCTCGACGGTGTGACCAGGCCTTGGGCCATGCTGCGGCTGGGGGTGGTGCCGAGCTTGAGGTCGAAGTCACCGAGCTCGCGCTGGAATACCTGCCCATAGGCAAAGGGGCAAGCGAGCAAGCTGAACGTCAGCAGGACAACAGGAATGCGCATGCTTCACTCCATCAATAGCGAGGAGCAGGGAACCGTAACCAAGCTGGAACGCTTGAGCTAGAGAGGTGCAAGCATACCGGCGAATGTTCGGCAGCGATGGCCGTTCGTCGATTTCTGCGGGAATGGATTTAAGGAGAGGGGTTCCAGCCCAAGCGCTTCGGGATTCAAAGCGCTTTGGGACCAGGTGACGCGGGGGATTACTTCTTGCCCAGGCTGATCTGCTTGGACGGACCGAAGGTCTGGCCGCTGACACCTTTGGCAATCTGCTGGATTTCACCGCCGGACTTGAGGAACGCAGCGATCTGGTCGTTGATCGACTCGCTGGTTTCAACGGCTGGAGCTGGCTTTGCTTTGCTGTTGGATGCTTTTACGCGCATGACGGCCATTAACCTATGGATAATTAATTGGGCCAGGCATCGTACAGGAAATACTTGACAATTGCTTGGCAAATATCCCCTTTGATTATTTTCGGCAAGGCCTGAATATTGACCGATTCATGCCTGTTTATTACCGCTAAGCCACTGTTTTTAAATAACAACCGTGCCTTTTATTCAAAGCTGAAGCGGCACGGCTCGAGCCCTTCGCCGTCTGACGAGTGGCTTTGTCAAGGGCGAAAACCCTTGAAAATCAAGGCCTACGCGGTCAGATCCTTCAACGTCACGAATCGCACCGCAAAACCGGGTAGAATGCCGCCCACGCAATGAGGGTATTTGGAAATGGCTTTAGTCGGGCGCTACAACAGTTTGCAAGTGGTTAAACACACCAACTTCGGTTTATACCTGGACGGCGGTGCGGACGGTGAAATCCTCCTGCCCAACCGTTATATCCCCAAGGATATTCCCAGTGAAGATGAAGACTGGCTCAATGTTTTCATTTATCTGGACAGCGACGACAAACTGATCGCCACCACGGAAAAACCGAAAGTCCAGGTTGGGGAATTCGCCAGCCTGAAAGTGGTTGAAGTCAACAGCATTGGCGTGTTCCTGGACTGGGGCCTGCCGAAGGATCTGCTGCTGCCGTATTCCGAAGAAAAACGCCAGCTGACGGCGGGCGAGTACTGCGTGGTGCACGTCTACCTCGACAAGCACACCCGCCGCATCACCGCCACCGCGCGGTTGGATCGTTATCTGGACAAGACCCCGGCCAACTACACGGCTGGGCAGGAAGTTGATTTGCTGGTTGCCGAAGCTACCGACATGGGCTTCAAGGCGATCATCAATAACAAGCACTGGGGCTTGATCCACAAGAACGAAATCTTCAAGTTCATGCGCGCCGGCAAACAGGAAAAGGGTTTCATCAAGGAGATCCGTCCGGACGGCAAGATCAGCTTGAGTTTGCAGCCGGTGGGTCAGGAAGCGGCCACCAGCCTCAACGCGAAGATCCTCGCCAAGTTGCGTGAAAACAACGGCACGCTGCCGGTCAGCGACAAGAGCGACCCGGTGTTGATCAGCAGTCTGTTTGGCGTGAGCAAGGGCAACTTCAAGAAGGCCATTGGTGCGCTGTACAAGAACGGGCAGATTGTCATTCATGCTGATCGTATTGAGCTGACTTGATCGTTAGGCCGAGCAAACCACCGTTGGCTAGGTCATCCTGTGGCGAGGGGATTTATCCCCGCTGGGCTGCGAAGCAGCCCTGATTCGAACGCCTCGGTGTACCTGCCAGATTGAGTGGTTATTTTTGGGGCTGCTCCGCAGCCCAGCGGGGATAAATCCCCTCGCCACAAATTTTCGCTGTATACAAAACTCCTTGCACCTTAACCATGCACCCGCGCCCCGTTCGTGGGCGTTCTGTTGTGCTCGTTCGGTTTTTACCTGCGCTGAAAAGCGCGGTTTGTCTCGCATCCAGCGCCTATGGCACGCATTCTGCGTAGCAACCCGTATACAAACCACGCCGGCTCCCGTGCGCAGTGTGGTGGACAATCAAACTCGGGGGCACGGCGGCACCCAAAAGGAGCCCCGCAATGTCCGAGCAATTGCCCAACGGCTACAGCCCCCGTCTCTATAACGAAGACCTGGGCCCGCTGCCGCAGAAATGGAATTGGTACAACATCTTCGCGTTCTGGATGAGTGATGTGCACAGCGTCGGCGGCTATGTGTTTGCCGCCAGCCTGTTCGCCTTGGGCCTGGCGAGTTGGCAGGTGCTGATCGCGTTGCTCGGCGGGATTTGCATCGTGCAATTGATCGCCAATCTGGTCGCGAAGCCGAGTCAACAGGCGGCGGTGCCTTATCCGGTCATTTGCAGGCTGGCATTTGGCGTGTTCGGGGCGAATATCCCGGCGGTGATTCGCGGGCTGATCGCGGTGGCCTGGTATGGGATCCAGACGTACCTGGCGTCAAGTGCGCTGATCATCGTAGTCCTGCGGTTTTTTCCTTCGATGGAAGCCTACGCGACACCTCATTTTGCCGGCTTGTCCTACCTGGGCTGGTTCGGTTTCCTCAGCCTGTGGTTCGTCCAGGCATTGGTGTTCTGGACCGGCATGGAGTCGATCCGTCGTTTCATCGATTGGGCTGGGCCGGTGGTGTATGCCGTGATGTTCCTGTTGGCCGGTTGGATTGTCTGGAAGGCTGGTTGGAGCAACATCAGTTTTACCCTGGCGGAAAAGTCCCTATCCGGTTGGCAGGCATTCGGCCAAGTGATCGTGGCGACGGCCCTGGTGGTGTCCTACTTTTCGGGTCCGACCTTGAATTTCGGCGATTTCAGTCGGTACTGCCGGAGCATGTCCGACGTACGTCGTGGAAATTTCTGGGGCCTGCCGGTGAATTTCCTGGCGTTCTCCCTGGTGACCGTGGTGATTGTTTCCGGCACGTTGCCGGTGTTTGGAGAAATGCTCCACGACCCGATCGCCACCGTGGCGCGCATCGACAACAACGTCGCCGTCCTGCTGGGCGCCTTTGCCTTCGTCACCGCGACCATCGGCATCAACATCGTCGCCAACTTCGTGTCCCCGGCGTTCGACTTTGCCAACGTCGCGCCGAGCAAGATCAGTTGGCGCGCCGGCGGCATGATTGCGGCGGTGGCTTCGATTTTCATCACGCCGTGGAATCTGTTCAACAACCCTGAAGTGATCCACTACACCCTGGACGTGCTGGCGGCGTTTATCGGCCCGTTGTTTGGCATCCTGCTGGTGGATTACTACCTGATCAAGAAGCAGCAGATCGACGTCGATGCGCTGTTCAACGACGGCCCGACTGGACGTTATTACTACAGCGGGGGGATCAACTGGACAGCGGTGAAGGCGTTGATCCCGGCGACGCTGATGGGCGTCGCAATCACGTTCACGCCGTTTCTCCAACCGATGGCCAACTTTGCCTGGTTCACTGGCTGCTTCCTCGGCGGTGTGTTGTATTTCGCCTTGGCGCGACGCGAACCTTTCCCACAGCTGAACACATCGCTGAACCCGGCCGGCCAGGCCTGATCACCGCAGGACGGTCTGGGCGCAGCGTTCGACCGCGCTTCGGTTGGCGGGCCGCAGCAACAGGCCGCCCGCCAGCACCAGGCCGCTGCCGGCAATGATCAGCGCGGGTTGCAAGCCGCCGCTGAAATGGCTGCTCAGCGCCGCCAGCAACGGTCCGCTGAGCTGGCCGATGGCGAAACACGCGGTCAGCAGACCGATGTTGCGCTGGATGGCATGGGGCGCCAGTTCTCGGGAACGCAACACCATCAATTGCATGCAAGCCAGGAACGGCGTGCCACACAGGATCACGCCCAGCGCCAATCCCGCGCCGCTGCCCAGCAGGCAGGCAAACACGCCAGCAGCTTGCAGCCACAAGGTCGCCATCAACCAGCGGCTGGTGGTGTTCGGGTTGGGCCGGCGCAGGCTCACCAACAGCACGCCGATGGCTGCGGCCAGGCCGAAGCAAGGCCAGAACAGGTCTGCCTGCCATTGCCCGTGGAACTGTGCGGAAGCCATCTGCGACAGGAAGGTCGCCGGAATGATATAGCCAACGCCATACAAGGCATAAACCACGCAGAGCCGGGCGATGCCGCGGTGGTTGGCCACGGTGGTTGGCGCTGCAACAGTGGCCGTAGGCACGGGTTTCGGCAGGGCCGGCAGGATCACCAGCAACATCAACAGCGCCGCCCCGGCGTATACCAGCCACAAGATGTCGGATGTCTGGCCCAACAGGTTCGAGCCAAGGGCCAACAAGCCTGTCAGAAAAATTCCCAAGCCAGGTCCGGCGAATACCAGTGCGCCCAGCCGTGGTCGCCCCGTCGCCGCAGCCAAGGGTTGGCTCAGGGCGGTAATCATCACCATCACCCAGGCGCTCGCCACGCCCGTGCCGAAGCGCAACGCCAGGTGCGGCCAGAAGCCCCAGGCCCAGAACGACGCCAGGGTTAACAGCACGCACAACCACAGGCCGCCGAGCAACCGTCGCTGCACCTGTTCCGGACGGCGGGCGAACATGGCGTCGAGCGCGCCGAGCAGATAACCGAGGTAGTTGGCAGCGGCGATCAGACCGGCGGCGGTCAAGTCCACCTGACCTTCGCCGATCAAATGAGGTAACTGCGGTGTGAGGGCGAAGCGGCCAATGCCCATGGCCATCATCAGGGCAATGAAGCTGGCGAGCAGGCGAATCAAGGGCGACATGGTCGATCTCCGGCGTCGAGGTGATTGACCGTCAGGCTAGGACCGATTGACTTTCATTAAAAATGAATAATAGTGAGCAACTTGTTCGTTTTTGGAGAAGGCCGTGGAGTTCAGCCAGTTACGTATTTTCCAAGCGGTGGCCGAAGAGGGTTCCATCACTCGGGCCGCCGAGCGTCTGCACCGGGTGCCGTCGAACCTGTCGACCCGGCTCAAGCAGCTGGAAGAGCAGTTGGGCGTGGATCTTTTCCTAAGGGAGCGTCAGCGATTGCAGTTGTCGCCTGCGGGAAAAGTCCTGTTGGACTATGCGACCAAGCTGTTCGCCTTGCACGACGAAGCCCACGCGGCGGTGCAGGGCGGCCAGCCGGCCGGGGATTTTGTCCTGGGCACGATGTACAGCACGGCGGCGACGCATTTGCCGGACCTGCTGGCGGCTTATCACCGGGCTTATCCGGCGGTGAACCTGCAAGTGCAATCGGGACCGAGTGGGGAGTTGCTTGAAGGCCTGCTCACCAATCGCCTCGATGCGGCGCTGGTGGACGGCCCGCTGGAGCTGGCGGGGTTGGATGGCGTGCCGTTGTGCGACGAGCGGTTGGTGTTGATCACTGAGACCGATCATCTGCCGGTGCGCAGTGCGCTGGATGTGCAGGGCCGTGCGGTGTTCACTTTCCGGCGTGGCTGTTCCTATCGGATGCGCCTGGAAGCCTGGTTCGCCCACGACCATGCAACCATGGGCCGGGCGATGGAGATCGAGTCATACCAGGGAATGCTGGCCTGTGTGATTGCCGGCTCCGGGGTGGCGCTGATGTCCGAGTCGATGCTCGCCAGCCTGCCGGGGCGCGAACGTGTCATGGTGCATCCGCTGGCCGAGCCGTTTGCCAGTGCGACGACGTGGTTGATGTGGCGCAAAGGCATGGTCGGCGCCAACCTGAACGCCTGGATTGAATTGCAACAACAAGCCTGGCCGCGTGCGCCAATGATCCCGGCGCAATCGGCTTGAACTCACCACCTGGGATTTGGATCAATTCAGTAACAGATCATTGCAATCTGTAACGAGCATTGAACAGGACTTCGGACTATTATCAGTGCGAAGGGGCCACAGAAATCTGCCGCTCGCACCACCTGAGGGGGCACCACGATGAAAGAGAAAATCCAGAACTGGCTTCATGACCTGGGTGTCGCGCTTGGCCTGATCGAGCCGCCCATGCAGCCGATACCGATCCGCACTGACGACGAGCAACGTCGCCGCCAGCCGCGCCGCCGGTAAACCCACCAGGAATTTGGAGAGATCGCAGTTCCGGACCATTTCAATCGAGATGGCCCGGAACTGCGATCTTTTTATTGGCGGCGCGAACACCTGTGGCGAGGGGATTTATCCCCGCTCGACTGCGCAGCAGTCGCAAACAGGGTCAAGAGTATCTTCTGAAAGATAGGAAAGGCTTAAACAGGGCAGCTTCACGCCCTGAGCTCTTCCGTCAACATGCTTTCGTTGTCTCCGGTGTTGTCATCAAAGGCGAGTTGTGGCGGGTCAGGGCTTGTAGATAGATGCTTTCGTCGTACGGGACTCTGGCCTTCCAGCACCGATAAACGATCCTGATCCATTTAAAAGCCAGTGCCCTCAGGGCTGCTTGATGAGAGCAGCCCTTGGCCTTCTGCTGACGATAGTATGCCCCTGCCCATGCCGATTGATTGATGCTGTGGGCAGCCCACTCCACAAACGTCTGACGCAAAAAGGTTGAACATAGATAGCGCCAGCGGACGATTTTCTTCTTGCCACTGCGCTCGGTAACCGGGGCGATCCCGGCATATCGCTGCACCGCACCAGCATTCTTGAAGCGATCACGTTGCTCACCAAAAGCCACCATCAGCCGGGGTGCAAGCTGTGGCCCGGCCCCAGGCAAGGATTTGAAGAGGCTGTAATCGGCCAGGGTATTGGCCGTTTCTTCAATCGCCGCATCAAACTGCTTGATCGCCACCAGCATCCCGCTCAACTGCGATGCCAGGGTCCGTACATACAGCGCTGAAGGGTTAACAATCCCCGGATCCTCTGTCAGTGGCGTGGCCTTGAGGATCAAGGCCAGACGCTCCTGATTGAGTTCTGCATGGCGAACATTATGCGCGTTAAGAAATTTCAAAACGCTGGTAGGCCGAGCACGTTTAAGTGCTTCCAACGTCGACCAGCGCTCCAGGAAATTACAAAACACCAGCGTGTCATGGTCGTGGAACAACTCCAGCACCAACGGATAGTACTGCTTGAGCATGCAAACCAACCGATTGCTGATTCTTACTCGCTCATCAACCAAGGTTCGCCGATGTTCGGTCAAGCTAGCCAGATGGCGTATGGCAGGACTTTGTTTCTCTTGCTGGGGAAATCTGTCGGGATGCTTGAGCAGCAGCTCAAGTGCCCACTGGGCATCGCTCGGATCGTCCTTCGCACCGCTGGGGACGAAGGCTTTGCGGTGTTTGGCTAAGGTGGCGGGATTGATTGGGAACAGACAAAAGAAATCATATTTTTGCAGAGCCGCGATCAGGGGGCCTTTATCCAACTCCACGGCAATGGCAATAGGGCCGCCATAGCGCTGGTACAGCCCATGAGCCCATTGATCGATGGCTTCGGGGGTGTGTCGGATCACCGAGAAGGACCGCTGGGCTTGCCCAGCAACCTGCAAGCAGACGTCATGTTTGGTATCGGCCCAATCAATTCCGATATAAGCAGTGAATTTTTGAGACAACAGCGTTTGCATGGCACACCTCCACAGACGCTAAAGTACATGCAGGAACATGCATGCTTGCGTCCAGCGAAGGCGATATAGAGAGCCGTGGCCGGCTTTCCCTGAGTGTTCGTTAGAGGGCGCAAGCGCACCTGCTGGGCTCGAAGGTGAAGCGGTAATCATCGAAATGCGTTGCAGCCCTATTCGTAGCCCGCAGGTGCATGTTCCTTCCTCGCCGACAACCGAATTCCAGCGAACATCAGTATGGAAGAGGAAGGAACGGACTACCTATATCGCAGCCCTGCGGGGATAAATCCCCTCGCCACAAGTGTGTTCGGCTCGATTCAGTTTCGATCAAGCGGCCTTGGCCACCACATTCGACCTTGGCGATAGCAAACTCACCAGCACGAAACTCACCAACGCCACGCTCAGGCTGTAATAGATCGGCGTGTTCGCATCCAAACCATCCTTGAACATGAAGAACAACGCCGTCACGAAGCCCAGCGACATGCTGCTGATCGCGCCTGCGGTGGTCGCGCGTTTCCAGTAGATGGCACCGATCAGCGGGATCAGCATGCCGCCCACCAGCAGGTTGTACGCCAGCGTCAGGGCGCTGATCACATCGCTGACCACCAGGGCGATCGCCAGGACAACCCCGCCCAACAGCAAGGTCGCGATGCGGTTTTCATGGACGTCGCCGTTACCGCTTTCACGACCTTGGCGCAGACGCGGCAGGAGATCCTGGACGACGGTGGTGGAGGCCGCCAGCAGTCCCGCCGCCGCGGTGGACATCAGCGCCGCGAGGGCAGCGGCGATGACGAGGCCGCGGATCCCGTTGGGCAAGCTGTGTTGCACCACGCTGGCGAAGGCGTTGTTGACGTTTTCCAGGTCCGGCAGCAACACCTTGGCCGCCATGCCGATCAGCGCACCGGCCAGGCCGTAGAGCACGCAGTACAGGCCGGCGGCGGTGCCGGCGACTTTGGCCACGCCTTCGCTGCGGGCGGTGAATACCCGCTGCCAGATGTCCTGGCCGATGAAGATGCCGAAAAAGTAGATCAGGAAGTACGTGACGATGGTGTCCCAGCCAATCGCGGTGAAATCGAAATAGCGCGCCGGCAAGGCCGCCACCATCGCGTCCCAGCCACCGGCGTCACTGATGGACATCGGCATCAGCAAGAACACCAGGCCGATGGTCATGATCAGGAACTGCACGATGTCGGTCAGGGTCAGCGACCACATGCCGCCGATGGTGGAATACAGCACCACCACGCCGCCGCCCACCAGGATCGACACCCAGAAGGGCAGGCCGAACAGCACCTGCATGACCGTGCCGATGGCGATGGTCGACGTGGCGCCGATCATCAGCGCGTAGACCAGCATGATCAGTGCGCTGGCGTGGCGCGCGGCCGGGTTGTAGCGGCGCTCCAGCACCTGGGTCACGGTGTAGATCTTGAGCTTGAGCAACGGCTTGGCGAGGAACAGGCTCAGCCCGACGATGCCCAGGCCGATGGCGCCGCACAGCCAGAATCCGGAAATGCCATGGACATAGCCCAGGCGCACGGTGCCGATGGTCGAGGCGCCGCCGAGCACGGTGGCGGCCATGGTGCCCAGGTAAAAGCCCGGGCCGAGGTTACGCCCGGCGACGAGGTAGTCGTCACGGGTCTTGGCGCGGCGCATGCCGTACCAGCCGAGGGCGATCATGCCGGTGGCGTAGATGAGAACGACGATTAAATCCAAGGCCATGATGGCGTGTCTCCGATTTGTCTTTTTTATAGGAAGTCGAGATGGCGCCATGGACAGATGGAGTTGTGGCGAGGGGATTTAGCGAAACGTCGCACCGCCCCGCTGGGCTGCGAAGCAGCCCCAAAACAGCCAACTCAATCTATCAGGCACACCGAGATGTCAGGGTTTGGGACCGCTGCGCGCTCCAGCGGGGATAAATCCCCTCGCCACAGGTCCAGCGCTCGGCGAGACAGCATCCTTGCTCCGCGGATCCTGCGGCCCATACACCGCCGCAGGTTCCGGAAACAGCCCCAGCAACGCCAGGTACACCACCGACGCCAGCCCCAGGGTCACCGGCAGGCTGATGTCGATCCCACCGGCCAATTCCCCTAGCGGGCCGACGAATTGCCCAGGCAGGTTGACGAAGCACAGGCCGACCAATGCGCTGGGAATCCACGCGCCCAATCCGCGCCAGTTCCAGCCATGGCTGAACCAGTAGCGCCCGCCGGTTTCGCCGCGGGTGAACACCTGCAGGTCGTCCGGACAGTAGAAGCCACGGCGCACCAGCAGGCCGATGATCATGATCACCATCCACGGCGTGGTGCAGGTGATGATCAGCACGGCGAAGGTCGACACGCTTTGCACCAGGTTCGCCGCGAAGCGACCGATGAAGATGAAGGCAATCGACAGCACGCCGATCAGCAGCGTCGCCTTGACCCGCGACAGCAGCCGTGGGAACACGCTGGACATGTCCAGCCCGGTGCCATACAGCGACGTGGTGCCGGTGGACATGCCGCCAATCACCGCGATCAGGCACACCGGCAGGAAGAACCAGCCCGGCGACACCGCCAGCAGCCCGCCCACGTAGTTGTTGGCCGCGATGTAGTCCGGCGCCTTGATCGCCACGATGGTGGCAGTGGAGAGGCCGAACAGGAACGGGATCAGCGTCGCCAACTGCGCGGCGATCACCGCCAGCATGATGTGCGGCTTGGGCGTGTTTCGCGGAATGTAGCGCGACCAGTCACCCAGGAAGGCCCCGAAGGAAATCGGGTTGCTCATTGCGACCAGCGCCGCGCCGATGAAGGCGGCGTAGAAGCCCGGTTGGCCGAGGGCGACCGTGCCGGCAAACTGGCTGTCGAAGCTCGGTGCAAAGGCGAAGATGCCCAGCAGGAACAACAGGCTGGCGGCCCACACGGCGATGCGGTTGACCCACAGCATGAAGCGGAAGCCGTAGATGCAAACGGTCAGCACCAACAGGGCGAACAGGCCGTAGGCCAGGCCCAGGCTCAGGTCGGTTTCCGGCACGCCGACCAGCCGCTTGGCGCCGCCGATCAGCGCATCGCCCGAGCTCCATACCGACAGCGAGAAGAACGCGACGGCGGTCAGCAGCGACAGGAACGAGCCGACGATTCGCCCGTGCACGCCGAAATGCGCACCGGAAGACACCGCGTTGTTGGTGCCGTTGAGCGGACCGAACAGGCCCATCGGCGCGAGGATGATCGAACCGACCAACACGCCCAGGACGATCGCCCAGACCCCGGCCTGGAAGGATAGGCCGAACAGCACCGGGAAACTGCCGAGCACGGCGGTGGCAAAGGTGTTGGCGCCGCCGAAGATCAGTCGAAACAGATCGCCCGGGCCGGCGGTTCGTTCATGGTCCGGGATCTGCTCGACCCCGTTGGTTTCAATCTGCGTAAGGCTTTTATCGTTATTGTTATGCATGATCTGCTCCGATCATCGAGGCGCGTTCATCGTGCGTGAACGTCGCCTGCTTGGCTAAGGGGGTGGCAGCCCTTCCGGCATTGCGGACAAATGTTCATGACAGGCCAGCCATAGGCCTTGTTGTTCTTGGCGAAACACAATGGTTTCGCGCTCCTGGCTAAAGTGAAGCTCCCCTTGCATGCGCAGCTCAGTGGCCACGTCATGGATGAAAATCGCCACGTCCCCTAGCAGGCTGACGAAGGCGTTGCTCGAGGTGCAGCTCAACACCTCGAAGCCATCCTCGGACCGCCAGCGATCCCACAACGCCTGGTAGGCATCGCGGGACAGCAGGGGCTGTTCGAGGGTGTGGAACACGAAACTCGCATCGACCGTGAACGCACCGAAATAGGCGTCGCGGTCATTGCGGGCGAAGGCCGACACCAATTTTGCGGCGGCCTTGAGGACTTGGTCTCGATCGTTCATGGCCGCGCCTCAGCGATGAACCACGCCGGGCAGTACGCAGAGCATCTCGTACAGCAGGTTGGCGCCCAGCAGCGAGGTGTTGCCGGTGGTGTCGTAGGGCGGCGAAACTTCTACCAGATCGCAACCGACCAGGTCGAGGCCCTGGCAGCCACGGACGATTTCGATTGCCTGGATAGTGGTCAATCCACCGATTTCCGGGGTGCCGGTGCCTGGCGCCCAGGCCGGGTCGATGCCGTCGATGTCGAAGCTCAGGTACACCGGGCCGCCGCCGACTTTTTCACGCACTTCAGCCATCAGTGGGGCCAGGGATTTGTGCCAGCACTCTTCAGCCTGGACCACGCGGAAGCCCTGGTTGCGGCTCCAATTGAAATCCTCGGCGGTGTAGCCTTGGGCGCGCAGGCCGATCTGCACCACGCGGTCGCAATCGAGCAGGCCTTCCTCCACGGCGCGGCGGAAGGTGGTGCCGTGGGCGATTTTCTCGCCGAACATGTGGTCGTTGACATCGGCATGGGCGTCGATGTGCACGAGGCCGACTTTGCCGTGTTTCTTGTGGATCGCCCGCAGGATCGGCAGGGTGATGGTGTGGTCACCGCCCAGGGTCAGCGGGATGACATTGTGTTCGAGGATCTTGTGATACGACTCTTCGATGATCCGTACCGCGTCCAGCAGGTTGAAGGTGTTGATCGCCACGTCACCGATGTCCGCCACCGACAGCGAGTCGAACGGCGCGGCACCGGTGGCCATGTTGTAGGGGCGGATCATCACGGATTCGGCGCGGATCTCGCGGGGGCCGAAACGGGTGCCGGCGCGCAGGGAGGTGCCGATGTCCAGCGGCACGCCGACGAAGGCCGCGTCGAGGCCGGCGGCGGTTTGCAAATGGGGGAGTCGCATCATGGTGGCGATGCCGCCGAAGCGCGGCATTTCGTTGCCGCCCAGTGGTTGGTGAAGAATCTTGTCCACGGGTAGGGCCTCATCGTTGTTTTATTTATCAGGGGCCGATTCTGCGAAAAGCCGTTGCCGTGAAGAATCGCTGGCGGCAAATACTTAGTTCAGATTTTTCTAAACTAATGGCGGGCGGGGCGATAGACTCCGCGTCTGTGCAGTCCTGGGGCAAAAAGCCCCCTGTGGCGAGGGGATTTATCCCCGCTGGGGCGCGAAGCGGCCCTAAACCCTGATATCCCGGTGTATCAGGCAGATTGAGTTGACTTTCTTGGGGCTGCTTCGCAGCCCAGCGGGGATAAATCCCCTCGCCACAAGAGCGCTACCAAGCCCTGAGTATTTTGGAGACCCCCCAATGGCCAACCCTCTACCCGACCTGAAGCTGCTGCGCATTTTTGTCAGCGTGGTCCGGCACCAGGGGTTCGCCAACGCCCAGCACGAGCTCAACCTTTCCACGTCCGCCATCAGCACCTACATGAGCCAGCTCGAATCGGCCCTGGGGCTGGTGCTCTGCCATCGCGGCCGGGGTGGGTTCAGCCTGACCAGCAAAGGCGAGTTGTTCCATCAGGAAACCTTGCGCCTGCTTGGCGAGCTCGAAGGCTTCGAGCAGTACGCCGCCGCCCTCAAGGGCGAGTTGCGCGGAACGTTGAACCTGGGGGTGATCGACTCCACCGTCAGCGACAAGGCCTTGCCGTTCGCCGAAGCCATCGGCGCGTACAGCCAGGAACATCCGGCGGTGCATCTGCACCTGTCGGTCCTGAGCCCGTATGAACTGCAACTCGGCGTCCAGGACAACCGCCTGGACCTGGCGATCGGCGCGTTTTCCACGCGCATGAGCGGGCTGGTCTACATGCCGTTGTACCGTGAGCAGCACTGGTTGTATTGCAGCAACCGCCATCCGCTGTTCACTGAACGGCGCATTCCCGAACAAGTCATCACCCAGCAGCGGATGGTCGGGCGCGGTTACTGGAGCCAGGCCGAATTGGCCCGTCATGGCTTCAAGCACAGTGCGGCGACGGTGGAGAGCATGGAGGCGCAGTTGATCCTGGTGCTGTCAGGCGCCTACATCGGCTACCTGCCCGAGCATTACGCCCAGGCCTGGGTCGACAAGGGCGACTTGCGCGTGCTGTTGCCGGCGACGTTTGGTTATCAGGCGCCGTTCTCGATGATCGTGCGCCGTGGCCGCAGCCGCGAGCCGCTGATCCAGACCTTCCGTGATCTGCTCAAAGCTCAACTGAACCAGGCGTGACCATGTCCAGAATCCAATGCCCGCGTTGCCTCAGGCCGCAAAGCCACTGCCTGTGCCCGTTGATCCCCAGCCTCGACAGCCGTACCCGCGTTCTGCTGTTGCAGCATCCCAGCGAAGTGAACCATGCCTTGAACACCGCGCGGCTGGCGGCGTTGGGGCTGACGAATGCCGAGTTGATCGTGGGCGAGGTGTTCGAGGATTTGCCCCGGCTGCTCAACCAACCGGGTTACCGGGCGCGTTTGTTGTTTCCCGCTGACGATGCACAGCCAATCCAGGCCTATGGCGCGTCCGAAGAGCCGCTGCTCTTGGTCGTTCCCGATGGCACCTGGCGCAAGGCGCGCAAGATTCTGCACCTCAATCCGCTGCTGGCGGCATTGCCGAGGGTGACGTTGGTTGATGGCGGCCTGTCCCGCTACCGCTTGCGCAAGGCGCCAGGGCCGGGGGCGCTGTCGACGGTGGAGGCGATTGTCCAGGCGTTGCAGGTCCTGGAGGCACCGGCGAGTTTCGAGCCGCTGCTGAGGCCGTTCGAGGCGTTGATCGAGGGGCAGATTGCGGCGATGGGGGAGGAGACGTTTCGGCGTAATCATGCTGAGAAATAGGTGGTGTGGTTGCCGGCCTCATCGCGAGCAAGCTCGCTCCCACAGTTGATCTCCAGTGCACTCAAGGTTAGTGGTCACCACAAATCCAATGTGGGAGCGAGCTTGCTCGCGATGGCGATAGCCCAGACACCGAAGATCCCAGCCAAAGCCTACCGCTCGCGCATCGCCTCGGTCCGTGCTTTCAACACCGGCTTGAGCAAGTAATCCAACACACTTTTCTCCCCAGTAATGATATCCACCGTCGCCACCATCCCCGGGATGATCAGCAACGGTTTCGCATCCCTGCCCAAATGGTTCTTGTCGGTACGCACCTGGATCAGATAGAAGCTGTTGCCCTTGTCATCGGTGATGGTGTCGGCGCCGATCAGTTCGAGCTTGGCGCTGAGTCCGCCGTAGATCGTGTAGTCG
This sequence comes from Pseudomonas sp. BP11-1-1, assembly GCF_052112105.1. Taxonomy (NCBI): domain Bacteria; kingdom Pseudomonadati; phylum Pseudomonadota; class Gammaproteobacteria; order Pseudomonadales; family Pseudomonadaceae; genus Pseudomonas; species Pseudomonas sp. BP11-1-1. The sequence continues at coordinate 6,660 of NZ_JAUTYU010000009.1, read as the reverse complement.
TAGGCACTGAACTTGACCATGGCTTTCTGGCCTGGATGCAGGAATGCCACGTCCTGTGGGCGGACCTTGGCTTCGATCAGCAAATTGTCTTCCAGTGGCACGATCTCGATCATGTCGCTGCCAGGCTGGACCACGCCGCCGATGGTGTTGACCTTCAATTGCTTGATCACCCCGTGCACCGGCGAGACCACGGTGGTGCGGGTCACGCGGTCGTCGATGGCGATGCTCGTGGCGGTGATTTTTGACAGCTCGGTGCGTTTCTCGTTGAGGTCTTTCGCGGCATCGGAGCGGAAGGTCTGTTCCGATTCGTCGATCTTGCTCTTGATCTCGTTGATCGCCGATTCGGCCCGAGGGATCGCCAGTGTGGTGGCGTTGAGCGAGCCGCGGATTTCCACCGCGCTGCGCTTGAGCCGCAGGATTTCGACGGGTGAAACCGCCCCGGTGCGCACCAGCGGCGCCGACATGTTCATTTCTTCTTGCAGCAAGGCCAGCGCCGAGCTGAACTGGCCTTGCTTGGAGCGAAACTCTGCGAGTTCCTGGGTTTTTTGCCGCAGCTGTTCGGTCAGCGTCCGCTGCTCGCTGGCCAGGCGTCGCTGGCGTTGCTCATAGAGCGCGCGCTCGTCCTCGGCCACCTGCGGCGCCTTGCCGGTCACTTCGGTGGACAACTGCAAGGGCCGTCCTTCGGCCTCTGCCGACAAGCGTTCGACCTGTGCCATCAACGCATAACGATCCGCCTCGCTCTCGCCCTTGTTCGACAGGAACCGCGTGTCGTCCAGGCGCAGCAGGGTGTCGCCCTTGTTCACCATCTGGCCTTCGCGCACGAAAATCTCGGTGATGATGCCGCCTTCGAGGTTCTGGATCACCTGGATCTTGCTCGACGGAATCGCCTTGCCTTCGCCGGTGGTGACTTCCTGCAACACCGCCAGTTTGGCCCAGACCAGCCCGCTGATAATCAGCCCTGCGGCCAGCCACACGGTGACGCGCGACCGGCGCGGCGAGTCCTGCAGCGTCGCGCCGGCGGTTTCCGGCATGAACTCGCTTTCGGCGCTTTTGCTGAAACTGCCGAAGTAGCTTCGGGCGGCTGAATCGGGTGTTTGAGCAGACATGGGGCGGTACCCGTTGGTTAATTGTTATAGATCCGGTGCGAGCTTTTGTGGCGAGGGGATTTATCCCCGCTGGGCTGCGAAGCGGCCCCAAGACAGTTGCCTCAGTCTGTCTGGCACACCGAGGCACATGGTTTTAGGACTGCTGCGCAGCCCAGCGGGGATAAATCCCCTCGCCACAAGGGATATGTGTTGGTATTTAAACCGCCGCTGAGCCCACCCGTCCCTTGCGCAACGCCTCGATCACCGCATCCTTCGGCCCGTCCGCCACGATCCGGCCGTTATCCAGCACCACCAGCCGATCCACCAGGCTGAGCATCGAGGTGCGGTGGGTGACCAGCAGCACGGTCTTGCCCTGTACGTGGGTATGAAGTTTCTGCCGCAGGACGTCTTCGCTGCTGTTGTCCATGGCGCTGGTGGGTTCGTCCAGCAGCAGGATCGGCGGGTCGAGCAACAAGGCCCGGGCCAGCAACACGGCCTGGCGCTGGCCGCCGGACAGCAACTGCCCGCGCTCGCCCACCGGACGATCAAAGCCCTGCGGATGTTGGCGCGCCAGTTCGGTGACACCGGTCAGTTCCGCCACTTCCAGCATGCGTGCGTCGCTGATGTAGCGGGCACCGAGGGTGAGGTTGTCGCGCAGGCTGCCGGCGAGCAGCGGCAGGTCATGGGCGACGTAGCCGATCTGTTGGCGCAAGTCGGCGACGTCCAGTTGCCGCAGGTCCAGGCCGTCCAGCAGCAACTGGCCTTCCTCCGGCGCATAGAAACCCATCACCAGCCGCGCCAGGGTGCTTTTGCCCGAGCCGCTGCGGCCGATGATCCCGATCCGTTCACCCGGCTTGAGGCTAAAACTGACGTTCGCCAGTGCCGGGGTGTTCTGGCCGTTGTAGTGGAAGGTCACGCCGCTCACGTCCAGCGCGCCTTGCAATTGCGTGCGATCAAGGGGCCGCTGCTTGGCATCGCGCTCCTGGGGCAAAGCCATCAGGGCATCGGTGCTGCGCATGGTGAGCTGGGCCTGCTGGTAGCGGGTGATCAGCCCGGCGATCTGGCCCAGCGGCGCGAGGACCCGGCTGCCGAGCATGTAGGTCGCCACCAGCGCACCGACGCTGAGGTTGCCGGCGATGATGCTGTAGACCCCCGCGACAATGGTCGTCATGCCGGCCAGTTGTTGGAGGAACAGCGTGCCGTTGGTCGCCAGCGCCGAAAGGTTGCGCGCGTGGCTGTCGAGGCGGGTGAGGGCGCCGTGGGTGCTTTCCCACTGATGCTGGCGCTCGCTTTCGGCGCTGCAGGCCTTGAGGGTTTCCAGGCCGCCGAGGGTTTCGATCAGCAGGGCCTGGCGCTGGGCGCCCAGGGCCAGGCTTTTCTGCACGGTGTCGCGCAGCCGCGCCTGGATGATCATGGCGAAGACAATGGTGATTGGAAACGCCACTACGGGAATCACCACCAGCCATCCACCCAACAGGCCGATCACCACCAGCATCAGCAGGGCGAAGGGCAGGTCGATCAGACTGGTGAGTGTCACCGCCGTGAGAAATTCTCGCAGACCCTGGAAGTCATGGATGCTCTGGGCAAAGCCGCCGATGGTCACGGGCTTGGCTTTCATCGCCATGCCGGTGATGCGTTCGAACAGGGTCGCCGAGAGAATCACGTCGGTCTTCTTGCCGGCGGTGTCCAGCAGATGGGCCCGCACCACTCGTAGCACCAGTTCGAAACCGGTGCCGATCAGCAGCCCCACGGCCAGCACCCACAGCGTTGATGTGGCCTGGTTTGGCACAACGCGGTCGTAGGTCTGCATGACGAACAGCGGCACCATCAAGCCCAGCAGGTTGATCAGGAAACTCGCCAGGATCGCGTCGCTGTACAACCAGCGCGACAATTTCAAGGTGTCGCGAAACCACGCTTCGACCCGCGGCACCAAGGGCGCGCGCAGGTCTTCGAGTTCGTGACGCGGCCGGGCGAACAAGGCCTGGCCGCTGTAGTCGATGGTCAGCTCTTCACGGCTGACCCATTGTTCGCCGCCATCGGCCTCGCTGGGCAGGATCAGCGCGCGACCGTCCTCGCCCCAGCGCCGCAATATTGCGCAGCGGCCCCCGGCGAGGATCAGCATCACCGGCAGATTCAGCGCCGAGATGTCCGCCAGGTCGCGACGCAACAGCCGCGCCTGCAAACTGGCCCGGGCCGCTGCACGCGGCAGCAGTTCCAGGCTCAAGCGTTGGTGCGCCATAGGAAGCCCGGCGCTGAGGCTGGCGCGACTGACGGTCGCGCCATGGAGTTTGCAGAGGATCAACAAGCCGTCCAGCAAGGGATCATCGAAGTTCGAGCGCGGGTCGGCGCTCGGGGTGGTGGGTTCCATGCTGGTCAAGTCGGTCGCTCCCACGGGATTACTTCAGTTCCGGCAGCCGTGCCTGGTTCTTGACTTCGGTCTGCGCGACCGCATCGGCCGGCAGCACGATCCGTTGCTTGTGCAGCAGCAGGCCCATGTTCGCCAGCACCCGGTACATCGAAAACTCCTCGGTGTAGCGCACCTCGGTGTAGCGACGGTTGGCGTTGTACAGCTCGTTTTCGCTGTCGAGCAGGTCGAGCAGGGTCCGTTGGCCGAGGCCGAATTGATCCTGGTAGGCGGAGCGCACGCGGGCGGTGGTGTCGGCGTATTCACGGGCCGTCGGGGTCTGTTTGCGCGCATTGAGCATGGCGTTCCAGGCCAGGCGCGTGTCTTCGTTGAGCTGGCGCAGGGCGTTGTTGCGGATGTCCATGGCCTGGTTGATCTGGTGCGCGTTGGACGCCAGCCGCGCCTTGTCGCTGCCGCCGCGGAACAGGTTGTAGTTCATTACTACGCCCAGCCGCCAATTGTTGTCGTGACCTTCTTCACCGCCGATGTTGTTGTTGGCGCCCACTGCCGCCTCGGCGTCGAAGCGCGGGTAGAACGGCGATTTCGCCACTTCATATTGGCTTTCGGCGGACTGGATGTCGGCCTGGGCCGATTTCAGGTAAGGGTTGTTATCCACCATGCTTTGCTGGGCTTCGCGCAGTTCGGCAGGGATCTCGCCTTTGGTGGACGGCGGTGTTTCCAACTCATCGGGCATGCGCCCGACCACGCTATAGAAGTTCGCCTCGGCGTCGGCCAGGTCGACCTGGGCGGTGTCGTAGTTGTTTTCCGCCAGGGCCCGACGGGCATTGGACTGATCGGAGTCGGCGGTGCTACCCACCCCGCGCTCGGTGCGCAGGCCGATCTGGTCGTTGACCCGCAGGTGCGCCTGCAAGTTGTTCTTGGCCAGGGTCAGCAGCTCGCGGCGCTTGAGGACTTCCAGGTAGACCTCGATGGTGCGCAGGGCCAGGTCTTGCGCGGTGCCCTGGGCGTAATAGGCCCGGGAATTGACCACGCCCTGGGTGCGTTCGACTTCATTGGCGGTGTTGAATCCGTCGAAGATCATCTGCCGCAGGCGCAGCTCCGACTGGGTGTAGGTCAGGATGTTCGTGTGATGGTTGCCCAGCGCCCGGGTATTGGTGTTGTCGCTGTAGCCGCGACCATATCCGGCGTTCAGATCCACTGACGGATAAAAGCCCCCTCTTGCCACTTTGACGTCTTCATTGGCCGACAGGCGGCTGTCCACCCGTTGCGCCAATTCGGGGTGCGTCGCGATGGTGCTCTGGATGGCTTCGGTCAACGACATCGCCTGCGCCTGAGAAGAACAGGCCATGGCCAGCAAAACCGCGCTGCAGAGGGGTGTAAGAACGCGCATGGGGTGTATCTCCTGAGGTCTGTTGTGCTTCGTTGTCGCCAGAAAATTGACGTTTAAAAGATCAAAACCGTTTCAACCTTGTAACAACACAGCTAAGAACATCCTGTGGAAAACCTAAGAAGAATTTCTCATAACGCTTATTTCGAAAAAAACTTATGTCGTTAAAAAAAACCGGCACATTGTTCAGAGCAGGAGCCTTTGTATTTAAGGGTTCTGACGGTTTTAAGACGTCAATAAAAAGTTCCATTCAAATTTTGAAACGACGTGAAGAACAGCAAAAAAGTTGAAAAACGGGGCGGTTCAGGGTGACGGTTTTTTGTCGTTATGGCGAAGCGCTAGCGTCGCCAGGCCCCGTGAAAGCTGGCAGATTTTCCAGATTCTGACGGTCGACTTGAGCGTGACTTCTTCACCCAGACAGATGCCGACCACGGGTTGGCAACGGAGGGAATGCACATGGCAGCGCTCATCGGTACCGTCAGCAAGGTGGTAGGGCAGGTTTTCGCGGAGGCCGCCGGTGGGGTGCGACGCCCATTGGTCGAAGGTGATCGTTTGTATGCCGGCGAGCACTTGGTCACCGGGGCCGAAGGCGCAGTGGCCGTGCATTTACAGAACGGCCACGAATTGACGTTGGGGCGCGGCAGCGACCTGACCCTGACCCCGCAATTGCTGGCTAACCAGGCGCCGCATGTCGACACGCCTGAAACCGCAGCGCCGAGCGACGCGCAACTGACCGATGTGCAAAAGCTGCAGCAAGCCATCGCCGCCGGCGCCGACCCGACCCAGGCGGGCGAAGCCACCGCGGCGGGGCCCGGCAACGCAAGCGCGGCGGGAGCCTTGGGTGGCGGTCACAGCTTTGTGTTGCTGGAGGAAGTCGGTGGACAAGTCGACCCGCAGATCGGCTTTCCCACGGCGGGGTTCAATGGGATTCCGGAGTTTCCCCAGCTGGAATTGGCGGCCGATCCGGATAGTAATAACGACGGCATCGTCCCCCCCGTAACGCCCGAGACCCCGGACAACCCTGTCACCCTGGATGGCCTGACCGTGGACGGCGGCGAACTGACCGCCAACGAAGCCAACCTCGCCGACGGTACCGCCAGCAATCCAGGCGCGCTGGTGCAAAGCGGTACGTTCACGGTTTCTGCGCCCGACGGGCTGAGCAGCCTGAGCATCGGTGGTGTCAATGTGATTACCGGCGGCGTGCCCGCAGGTTTCCCACAATCCGTCACCTCGCCCTTGGGCAATACCCTGACCGTCACAGGCTATGACCCGGCCACTGGCGTCGTCAGCTACAGCTACACCTTGAACGACAACGAAACCCATCCGGCGGGTGACGGTGCCAACAGCATCAGCGAGCAATTCCCTGTGGTGGCCGTCGACACCGATGGCGACACCGCCAACGGAACCTTGGACGTCAACATTACCGACGACGTGCCCCAGGCGATCGACGACAGCCACGCCAGCACCGCATCGGAAACCCTTGTCACGCTCACGGGCAATGTCTTGCCCAACGACCACCAGGGCGCTGACCGAATTCCCACCGGCCCCGACAGCGGGCCGATCATTGGCGGCACCTTCACCGGCACTTATGGGACCCTGGTCCTCAATCCCAACGGCACCTACACCTACACGCTGAACACCAGCGATCCGCAATTCGTCGCGTTGCACGGCGGCGGCAACGGCACCGAAACCTTCACCTACACCCTGACCGACGCCGACGGCGACACCAGCACCGCCAACCTGGTGCTGCAAGTCCACAACAACGACGATCCAGTGATCATCAACGGCCTCGACACGGAAGGCGGCGAGCTGACGCTGCAGGA